>NZ_JBHULL010000008.1:0-585039 GCF_042684385.1 Pedobacter vanadiisoli
GAAACCAAAGATTTCTCTCTACTTAAGACCTGACCGATGATAGCCAGTTTAAATTCCAGACTATACTTAATTTTTCTGCTCATAAAATGCTCCTATTAAAGTGTCCAACTTTTTGGGGGCAGTCCAGGTTTACTGCGGCTTAACAATTATGGCCACCGTTAACCGGCTTATGCAATTCATTTTGCCCCGCTCATCGTAAATTTTAATTTCCCAAACCTGCGTTTTGGCACCTATGTGCAGTGGTTTGCAAATGCCCTTTACCAGGCCGCTTTTTACGGGCCTGAGGTGGTTGGCATTTACTTCTAAACCAACAGCCATATACTTTTCAGGATCGACGCACATATAAGAGGCAATACTGCCTAGGGTTTCGGCCAAAACTACCGAGGCGCCGCCATGCAAAATTCCTGCAGGTTGATGCGTCCGCTCATCAACAGGCATGGTGCCCGTAATAAAATCTTCCCCGATTTCGGTGAATTGAATATCCAACAGTGCGCCGATATGGTTTTTGGGGCGGTTGTTCAGCTCTTCAACAGTAAAATCTTTAAACCACATGATAACGTTCTTTTAAAACCCCAACATGGTGGATAATGTGGCCACCAACAATAAATAAGATCGATTTTACATTAATTTCCCTGCCCGAAGCAATTCCTTTTCTTTCCAGTTCTTCTTCATTTAAAGACTTAAAAAGATAAATATTGGCTTTGCGAAGTGCAATAAACTCTTCGATCAGGTCTTCCAGATCACGTTGCGCAAAGCGGGCATTGAGTACATAATCGTCTTCATCGAAACCAGGTAGGGGCTGTTGCTCTTTGCGGGCAAAACAGGTAATGCGGTATGCAAATACACGCTCTGTATCGATAATATGGCCCAGCATTTCTTTAAGCGTCCATTTCCCTTCGGCATAAGCATAATTGGCCTTATCGGCGTTCGCCCTGAACAGAGCCGGAAGAGTTTGGATCTGATCATTTAGAATTTCGAAAATATCTCGGTCAACCTTACTGATATAGGTTTCGCCCCAGGTTGGATATTCGTTAGGCTGTGGTCGGTTCATATCTTAAACTGCTTTTTAATATTATTCTAAAAGTTGTGCCTTTACCCAGCTCAGAGTCTTTTACAAAAATTTCTCCGCTGTGGTAATTTTCTACAATCCGTTTAGTGAGCGATAAACCCAAGCCCCAACCACGTTTGCGCGTGGTATAGCCGGGCTGAAAAACCGCATCAAACTTAGATCTTGGAATACCTTTTCCGGTGTCGCTTACATCAATAAATACCTGCTCTTTGGCTAGATTTTCTATGATATTAACCGAAATCGAACCTTCGTTTTCGATGGCGTTTGCCGCATTTTTCAGAAGATTTTCAATCACCCAATCAAATAACGGAACATTTAACATGGCCCTTACCTGTTCATCGCCGGTAATGTTAAATTTAACCTTGTCTGACGTTCGCACTTTAAAATAGCGGATAAAATCGCTGATAACGATATAAACTGTATGGTCTTCGAGTATCGGTTTTGAACCAATTTTAGAGAAACGGTCGGTAATAATTTCCAGGCGTTTAATATCGTTCTCCATTTCGGCAATGAGCGGATCATCTTCTGCATCGAACTTAGATTTCATCAGTTCCGTCCAGGCCATGAGTGATGATATCGGCGTACCTAGCTGGTGTGCAGTTTCTTTAGCTAAACCCACCCAAACATGGTCTTGCTCATCCCTTCTGGCCGAGCTAAATGCTGCATAAGCAGTTAACAGGAAAAGGAAAATAACACCCATTTGGATGTATGGGAAATATCTCAACTGTGTTAAAATGAAAGAATCGCGGTAGTAAGCCTTAAATTTCCGGCCAAAAATATTCATCTGATCAGGTGGATGCTGTGCTTTCATCTGTCTTAACTGACGCACAAAATAAAGACTATCGTAAGTTAATTTGGCATCTGAAATGGGGTAATTGGTTTTTGTACTGTCGAGGCCGTTAAAAGAAGTGATGATTCCGGCCGAATCTGTCATGATTACAGGGGTTTTGGTGTTTTTTCTCACCGTTTCTACGATAGTACGATAATCATCATTGTCATACAGAAACATGGCCCGTTCCTGTATTTTCACCCAAAGGTGAAACTGGTCTGCCTCTTCTCGTTCCATTTTTTTTACAAAAGAATCGGTGTAGAATACCGAGGCAATGCCAATTAAAATGGCGAAAATGAGAAGGAAAAACTTCCAGCGGCGTTTCTTTTGATAAGGGTTCATGCTTTAGCTAGCCAAATTACAATAACAAAACGAAAAAAACATAAAACCATTATGCTTTTTAAAAACCTCGAACAATCATCCCGAATGCATAATCGCTTCATTGCAGATGAAAACACAATAAAATGGATGAAAAACATATCTTTGTGCCGTCTTGCGCTTTGCGTATGGCGATAGGTGTTTTAATACGTCTCACGCCTCACGCTAACCGCTCAACAATTCAATCATGGATAAAAAAGTTAGAGTAAGATTTGCCCCGAGCCCAACTGGAGGTTTACATTTAGGCGGCGTGCGTACTGCCTTGTTCAATTATTTATTTGCCAAAAAAAATAATGGAACTTTTGTACTTCGTGTAGAAGATACCGATCAGAACCGCTTTGTAGAGGGCGCAGAACAATATATTGTAAACTGTTTAGATTGGTGCGGCATTACACCAGATGAAAGCCCAAATAACCCGGGCGCTTACGGACCATACCGCCAAAGCGAACGTAAACCAAGCTATGGTAAATTTGCCGAACAGTTAATTAGCGATGGTTATGCCTATTACGCTTTCGATACCCCTGAAGAGTTAGAAGCTAAACGGAAAGAAATCCCAAATTTCCAGTATGGGCAGGCTACACGCATGCAGATGCGGAATTCTTTAACACTTACCGTGAGTGAGGTAGAAGAATTATTAGCCGCTAAAACCCCCCACGTAGTGCGGATTAAAGTACCTGCAGATGAAATTGTACATTTTAACGATTTAATCCGCGGGGATGTAAGTTTCGAAACTTCGTTGGTTGATGATAAGGTGTTGTTAAAAGCCGATGGAATGCCCACATACCATTTAGCAGTTGTTGTAGATGATAAGGCAATGGAAATTAGTCATGCTTTTAGGGGAGAAGAATGGTTGCCATCGGCTCCGGTTCATATTTTACTCTGGAAATATTTAGGTTGGGAAGCCGATATGCCAGCATGGGCACATTTACCTTTAATTTTAAAGCCGGATGGACATGGAAAATTAAGTAAACGGGATGGCGACCGATTAGGTTTTCCGGTTTATGCCATGAACTGGACCGACCCTAAAACAGGCGATGTAACGAAGGGATTTAAAGAAATGGGTTTCATGGCTGAAGCTTTTATCAATATGCTGGCACTTTTAGGCTGGAACGACGGTACCGACCAGGAGTTATTCACACTAAAAGAGCTGGAAGAAAAATTCTCTGTAGAAAGAATTAGTAAAGCAGGTGCTAAGTTCGATTTCGAAAAAGCCAAATGGTATAACCATGAGTGGATTAAATCAGAAAGCGCAGGGCGCTTGGCGCCGAGCGTTAAAGCAGAACTGGAAAAGTCAGGTATCGGAGTTAATGATGATGCTTTTTTACATGCGGTTATCGACCTGATTAAAGACCGCTGCACTTTACTGCCCGATTTTGTGGCACAAAGCAATTACTTTTTTGCCTCACCTGCAGAATATGACTTGAATTCGGTAAAACCAAAATGGACAGCAGAAAAGGCCAGTTTCTTTGATGACTTTGCTGGTGGTTTAACATTAAAAGACGCCGTCTCTGCTGAAGCAGCATTTAAAGCACTCGCTGAAGAAAAAGGATTTAAACCAGGTGAATTGATGTTGCCTTTCCGCATTATGCTGGTGGGTGGTAAATTTGGTCCGGGCGTTTTTGACATAGCCGTATTATTGGGCACTGCAGAAACTAAAGCAAGGATAACAAAAGCAATTGCTCTTTTTAATAGTTAGTATACTCTCCTGAGAATACAGAAGATAAATACCTGAAGCTAAGCTTTAAGCTTAGCTTCTTTTTTTGCCACAACTCAAAAGAATAAATCAATAAAAATAATTTATACTTTAGTATAACAATTTTCCCATAATTAAGGTTATTCATTAAACTAAAAAGTAAATTATGCAGTGGTTTGGTAAAGGCAGTAATAATGTAGAAGACGGCAGAAGCGGCGGTGGTGGAAAAACCATCCTTGGTGGCGGTGTGGGTATCATAATCGTAGTGCTCGGACTAATATTTGGTAAGGATTTAACCGGTCTTGTTAGTCAGATTCCGGCTACCACAGGCACAGAAGAGGTTAGGCAGGGCGTACCCGCTAACGATCAGCAGGCACAGTTCGTATCGGGTGTTTTAGAATCTACAGAGCAGGTTTGGGATAAAGAATTCCAGGCCATGGGCAGGCAATATGAATATCCAAAATTAAGGCTGTTCCGTGATGCTGTACAAACCGCATGTGGAAATGCCAGCGCCAATGTTGGTCCGTTTTATTGTCCTGGCGACCATAAAGTTTATATCGATTTATCATTTTATGATGATCTGAAGAACCGTTTTGGAGCGGCCGGAGATTTTGCCCAGGCTTATGTAATTGCGCATGAGGTTGGCCATCATGTCCAAAATTTATTGGGAATTTCAGAAAAACTAGACCGGGCACGTGGCCAGGTTAGTGAAAAAGAATATAACCGCCTCTCGGTGAAATTAGAATTACAGGCCGATTTTTTTGCCGGACTTTGGGCACACAATGCTCAAAACCTTAAAGATTTTAAATTAGATGAGGGTGATATTGAAGAAGCACTGACCGCTGCAAATGCCATTGGCGATGATAAATTGCAAAAACAGGCTACAGGCAGTGTACAGCCCGATTCTTTTACCCATGGTACCTCCGAACAGCGCATGTATTGGTTTAAAAAAGGCTTTGAAACCGGTGATATCAGGCAGGGCGATACCTTTAATTCAAATAATTTATAAAAAGTTAAAACTTTTTTAAACCCACATTGTTTGTTTACAGTTAACGAGATTTTTATCTCGAAACCAAACATAATTATCCCGGCTTCTTATTTTTTTTAATAAAGATGATCCTTATAGTTGATGACAGGCCAGAAAACCTGATCTCGTTACAGAAAGTACTCCAAACACACAATTTTGAGGTTGATACCGCATCATCTGGCGAAGAAGCGCTGAAAAAAGTTCTTAAAAACAATTACGTCCTGATTATTCTGGACGTACAGATGCCAGATATGGACGGCTTTGAGGTGGCAGAAGCCATTTCAGGTTTCAGTAAGGCAAAAGATACTGCTATTATATTTCTTTCTGCTGTAAATACAACGTTAAAATTTATTACAAAAGGATACCTCAGCGGAGGATTGGATTATATTACCAAACCTGTTGATATCAATGTACTGCTCCTTAAAATAAAAACATTTTATCGCATTTACGAGCAGAATAGAAAACTTAACGAGGTGCAGGAGAAATTGCTTGAAGAAATTGAATTCAGAAAACAGGCTGAACACAAAAAAGACGAATTTATCAGCATTGCCAGCCATGAGCTAAAAACACCTTTAACAAGTGTAAAAGGATATATCCAATTGCTACAGCGCAGCCTTAACAGAGATGATAAGACCATGGCCCAGAACCATCTCGAAAAAGCCAGCACCCAGCTTGAAAAATTAAACGAATTAATTGTCGACCTGCTTGATATTTCTAAAATTGAAAGCGGAAAGATGAAGTTTAATATGAAAAGTTTTTGTGCTGATAACATGGTAAACAATGCAATCGAAATGTTGCAGCAATCTAACCCCGATTTTAACATCAGAAAGCTGGGTAAATCAGACGAAATGATATTTGGTGATGAAATGCGCCTGGAGCAGGTAGTGATCAATTTTATTACCAATGCCATTAAATATGCCCCGGGTACCAACCAGATTAATGTAACTATGAATGTTAAAGATCAAAAACTTTACCTGGCAGTAAAGGATTTTGGAATAGGTATTTCAAAAGAGCAGCAAGACAAGATTTTTGATAAATTTTATCGCGTAGAAGACAACAACAACAGGTTTAATGGCCTGGGGATAGGTTTATACATCTGTTCGGAAATTATTACCCGCCACGGAGGCATAATTGGGGTAAACAGTGTGCCCGGCGAAGGCTCCGAGTTTTATTTTATCATCCCCACTGTAGAAGAAGAAATTCTTAAAAATCAAATCTAATTATCCTTAATCCATATAATGAAAACAACTCTTAAAAATAATTTACGTTTAGGCCTTGGCTTATCGCTAATTATTCTGTTTATCAGTTCGCTTGCCTCCTATATAAGTATTGGCAACCTTATTAAGTGCACCGATCTGGTTAAACACAGTGATGAGGTTATTTTAAACTCAGAGAATATCCTATCCTATTTAAAAGATGCCGAAACTGGTCAGCGCGGGTTTTTATTAACCGGAAACAAGACGTTTTTAGCACCTTATTATGGTGCAAGTGATTCGGCTGCTGTAATACTAAAAAAAGTTGAGCTCGATACGAAGGATAACAGTGTTCAGGGAAAAAATATAGCCGCGCTTAAAAATATTCTTGTGAAAAGGATGAATATCATTAAATCGACCATAGAGATCAAATCTTTAGGCGGTGTTGTTGATCCCACAGTGCTGTTTCAGGGAAAGGTTTATATGGATGAGGCCAGGTCTATTGTAAGCAACATCATTACCGAAGAGAAAAGATTGCTTGAAGAGAGAACCAAAGAATTAAATAAACTTACGTCTTATACCCCAATACTAATTTTAATTGCAGCATTGCTTGCCATCTTGATCACTTTGTTTTTTTACCGAAGGGTATCAATCGATTTCGATGAACGTGTTAGGCTTCAAAAAGAAATGGAAGATAAGAAGTATGAGATTGAAAAACGCATTGCTGCCATTAAAGAAATTGCCTATCAAATTTCCAATGGTAATTATGGAGTAAAGCTCGATAGCCAGATCCAGGATGATCTTGGCGAGCTTTCTGAGTCACTCAATGCAATGTCATCATCGCTGAAAAAATCTTTCAATATTTTAGAAGAAAATGAATGGTTGCAAACCGGTGTAGCTAACTTAAACGTAAAAATGGTTGGCGAAAAAGATGTTTTCCACCTGGCAGAAGATATTGTAGAGTTTTTGGCCAATTATACCAAAAGCCAGGTTGGTGCGCTATATTTATTTAAAGATGATGGATACCTGCATTTAAAAGGGCAATATGCTTTGCAAAAACAAAACCTAACCCAAACCATAGAACTTGGCCAGGGCTTAATTGGCCAGGTGGTTAAAACAGGTAAACCAATATTGTTAGATGATGTTCCACAGAACGAGTTAACCATTACACACGCTACGGGGAATATTAAACCGGCACAAATAATTGTGCTTCCAATTATCAGAAATGAAATTTCAATAGGCGGGTTGGAGTTAGGTACCATTGGTAAGTACAGCGATCTGCAACTACACTTTTTAAAATTGGTTTTATCTGATGTGGGAACCGCATTATTGGGCGCACAGAACAGGCAAAAGCTTCAGCACTTATTGGAAGAAACTCAGGCACAATCGGAAGAGTTACAGGTTCAGCACAATGAATTGGAAGGGTTAAATGCCGAGCTGGAAGCGCAGGCGCAGAAACTTCAGGCCAGCGAAGAAGAATTACGTGTACAGCAGGAGGAGCTATTGCAAAGCAACCAGGAGCTGGAAGAAAGAAGCAGCTTATTGGAAGAAAAAAATGAGCTGATTGAAGAACGGAATATTGAAATTCAGCAAAAGGCAGAAGCTTTGGAACTGAGCACAAGGTACAAATCTGAGTTTTTAGCCAATATGTCGCATGAGTTAAGAACACCACTTAATTCGATATTATTGTTATCAAGGCTGATGGCCGAAAATGAGTCTATGGACCGCGAGCACCAGGAATATGCAGAGGTTATTCAAAGCTCAGGTCAGGGTCTTTTAAGTTTAATCGACGAAATTTTAGACCTTTCTAAAATAGAGGCAGGAAAAATGGAACTTGACAGGACCAATGTTAAAGTTGATGAGGTTATCCTTAACATGCGTTCGCTGTTTAATCCTTTGGCTAAAGATAAGAACCTGAACTTTGTTGTCGAAAAATCAGACGGGGTTCCTGAATTTTTTCATACCGACAAAATGCGTTTAGAGCAGATTATAAAAAACCTGCTGTCAAATGCCATTAAATTTACTACTGTAGGTACGGTAAGCCTAAACATTCGTAAAAACGAAAAGTTAGGGGCATTGGTATTTAAAGTTACCGATACCGGAGTAGGTATTGCACCTGAGAAACAGGCAATGGTATTTGAAGCTTTTCAACAGGCAGATGGCTCTACCCGTCGAAAATTTGGAGGTACAGGACTGGGGCTATCCATCAGTAGGGAGCTGGCCAAATTACTGGGTGGTTATATCGATTTAAAAAGTACGGAGGGCGAAGGAAGTACATTTACTTTAACCCTTCCGATCGATAAAAATAAAGGTTTTGATGGGGTGGTTGCCAGCTTAGAAAAGCCTGAAATAGTGGCTCCGGCAGAGCCTGTGGTGAAGAAAACGAACCCTCTAACGGTTGAAAATATCCCGCAGGAGATTGAAGACGACCGCGATAATATTCAGCCTGATGATAAGGTAATTTTAATCGTTGAAGATGATACACCTTTTGCTAAAACACTTTTAGATTTTACACGGAAGAGAAATTATAAAGGTTTGGTTGCCGTTCGTGGCGATGCGGGGATTGAAATGGCGAAAATATTTAAGCCGCTTGCCATTTTACTTGATATCCAATTGCCGGTTAAAGATGGCTGGCAGGTAATGGAAGAACTGAAATCGGATCCATCAACACGCCCCATTCCGGTACACATTATGTCTTCCCTACAGGTTAAGAAAGAAAGTTTGTTAAAAGGTGCGGTAGATTTTATAAATAAGCCTTTTGCCTTTGAGCACATGCAAGAGATTTTTTCAAAACTGGAGCATGCCTTAAGCCGTCATCCTAAAAAAGTACTCATTGTTGAAGAAAATGAGCAACATGCCAAAGCATTAAGCTACTTTTTAAGCAATTTTAATATCCAGACAGAAATTGTTAACCAGGTAAAGGAAAGTGTTTCGGCTTTACATAAGCCAGAAGTGAACTGTGTAATTCTGGATATGGGTATCCCTGATAAACATGCTTACGAAACGCTTGAAATGGTAAAGAAAACTCCCGGATTGGAAAACCTCCCGATTATTATTTTTACGGGTAAAAACCTTTCAAAAGGCGAAGAGAACCGCATTAAACAATATGCTGATTCGATTGTGGTAAAAACGGCACACTCTTACCAACGCATTTTAGATGAGGCAGGCTTATTCCTTCATCTGGTTGAAGAAAAGAGCAAAGAAAAAAGCAAAACGCCTAAAAAATTCTCCGAACTACAGGATGTACTGGTAGGAAAAACGGTGCTGGTTGCCGATGATGATGTGCGGAATATCTTCTCGCTCACTAAAATGCTGGAGCAGCACCAAATGAAAGTGGTGGCAGCTACCGATGGTAAAGAAGCACTTAAGTTATTGAACGAAAATCCGGAAGTTGATGTAGTTTTAATGGATATGATGATGCCTGAGCTTGATGGTTATGAAACAACAACAGCCATCAGGCAGGATATAAAATACCGTAACCTGCCTATTTTGGCCGTAACAGCTAAAGCCATGATGGGCGATCGTGAAAAGTGTATTGCTGCGGGTGCGTCTGATTATATTAGCAAACCGGTTGATATGGACCAGTTGATTTCGCTTTTGCGTGTCTGGCTTTACGAAAATCATCATAAATCATAACCTATTTTTATTTTTATGCCTCAAAAATTGATTCTAATAATTGATGATGATAGCCGAAACATTTTTGCTTTAAAAGCTGTTTTAAAGGCCAAAGGCTTCGATTGTTTATCTGCAATAAGTGCCCAGGAAGGTTTTTCTATTTTAGAAGAGAACAGCAATGTTGCCATTGTTCTTATGGATATGATGATGCCGGATATGGACGGTTATCAGGCCATTGCAGCAATGAAAAAATCGCCTAAAATGCGCGATATTCCTGTATTGGCTGTAACCGCCCAGGCCATGGTGGGCGATAAGGAACGCTGCTTAAGCGCAGGGGCATCAGGCTATGTTTCAAAACCGATAAATGTTGATGAGTTATTAATGCAAATAGAAAATTTTACAAAATAACAGGTGATAAGTGATGCAATAAATAACGAACAGGTCGAAATTCTGTTGAATGATGTGTTAGAAACTCACGGCTATGATTTTCTGGCATATTCTCATGCATCAATAAAAAGAAGGATTATACGGCTTTACGGACTGGATAATTTTGTCAGTTTTGCCGAATTTCGCTATACAGTTAAGACTGATAAGCAATATTTTAAGCGGTTTTTAGAGGAGATTACGGTTAATGTTACCGAAATGTTCCGCGATCCTTCATTTTATAAATCTTTGCGTAATGATGTGCTTCCCGTGCTGGGCACTTATCCATTTATCCGGATTTGGGTGGCAGGCTGTTCTACAGGAGAAGAGGCTTATTCGCTTGCCATTGTTTTAAAAGAGCTTAATTTACTTAATAAATCACTTATTTATGCTACTGATATTAATCCATCGGTTTTAGAAAAAGCAAAAAGAGGGATGTTTCCGCTAAATTACCTAAAACAATATTCCGAAAATTACCTGCAATCGGGTGGCTTAAAAGATTTTTCTACTTATTATACCGCGAACTATTCTTTGGCCAAATTTGATGAAAGTTTAAACAGTAAAATGATTTTTTCTACGCATAATCTCGTTTCCGATCATTCTTTTAATGAATTTCAGCTAATTTTATGTAGAAATGTATTAATTTATTTCGATAAAGAACTGCAGCATAAGGTGTTTAACCTGTTTGATGGCAGCATCGAGAAATTAGGCTACCTTGCGCTCGGAAGCAAAGAAAGTTTAGAGTTTTGGCCAAAAGCCAAAGAGTACAAAAGGGTTAAAATGGAGAAAATATGGCGGAAACTATAGATGCTATGCCCTGTGCCGCTTTATTTATTGGCGGTTCGGCCGGTAGTTTAGATGTATTGCTCGAAATTTTTCCTGCCCTTCGGAATGATATCCCTTTTCCTATAGTGTTAGTGGTACACCGTAAGGCAAGTAACGAATCTCTTTTAACCGATTTATTAAAATCACGTACTAATTTGGCTGTTAGCGAGGCAAATGAAAAGGAGTTTTTAAGCCCGGGTAAAGTTTTTATTGCGCCTGCAGATTATCATATGCTGATAGAGCAAGACCAAAGTATATCTTTAGATTATTCAGAAAAAATAAATTATTCCCGGCCATCAATTGATGTTACCTTTCAATCAGCAGCCGAGGTTTTTAAAGAAAAATTAGTCTGCATTTTACTTTCAGGATCCAATGCAGATGGGGTAGAAGGATTAAAAAGTGTAAACAATTTTAAGGGAAGGGTGGTTATACAGAACCCATATACAGCAATAATGCCCTATATGCCGCAACAGGCTGTTCTGAATGTTGAGCCACATGTGGTATTGGATAGCCATGATATGGCAGATTATATAAATAAGTTAAATGATTAATTGCTTTTCGGGAGGTTAATATGATAGTTGCAAAGAAGGTATTTGTTTTTGATGATAACAGGGATATCCTTGATCTCTGTACATTTATTTTGGAAGATGCCGGGTATGAGATAAAAACATCTGAAAATGCCAATAATATAGAAGAACAGGTTGCTGCATACATGCCGGATTTAATTTTTATGGATAATTGGTTACCCGATCTGGGAGGGATACAAGCCACTAAGGCATTAAAAAACCACCCATATTTAAAGCATATTCCGGTTATTTATTTTTCGGCCAATAATGATATATCTGCATTAGCTAACGAAGCTGGTGCTGATAGTTACTTATCCAAACCGTTTGATATTGCTGCACTCGAAGAAATTGTAAAGAAACATTTGAGTTAATGTTTTTATTATTTAACCGCCTGGTAAAGCAATAGCCTCTACTGTTAAAATTATAAAACCCTTTGCCCAATTTCACAAAAAACCGGCTTATTCTTTCCCCCAAATCCTTGTATTCAGATCCAGCTCTTTAACAATATCATACATAAACTTTATGGTGGAGATATCTTGATCTACAGTTTCAGGATTTAGTAGCGACTTAAAAACAGGTGCTTCAAAATAATTCCGGTTTAATGGGAATGCGATATACATCCTCGATTCGATAAAGGATAAACTGATGGTATGCTTTGTTTGATGATTGAGGTTTAGTATACGTTCCATCAGCGCAGGGGTAAGGATATACCTGGATTCGACCTGGTCTGAACCATATGTGACAAAGGTCTTATCGAATGTTACATTTTCCAATTGAATAACCTGGTTACTGCCAAAAGAAAATAGGTTTTTTGAAAACCATGCACCAAAAGCTGCTCCGAAATCTTTTGGCCTCACGAGGGTTACGCCATTAAATTTCTTATTAAAATCGGCTGCAAATATTATTCCTCTAAAAATGTCGTGCCACTCTGTTCGGGTTCCGTTTTTTGTTTGGGTTACTGTTTTATATTCGGCATGTACTTCAGCAAAATAAAACCGGGTTTTATCGGCACTTCCACTTACCAGGTCCTCTGTTTTATAACGGTCGGGCTCAGTACTGAATAACTGTGTGTACATGAATTCCGAAGCTTCAATACCCTGATCGGGGTTAATCGATAAGCTTTCGTCTAAAAATTTAAGGGCAGCACCAATTACATTGGTTTTGTAGGCAATTTGATAAGCGGTTAACGAATCGTTGATGTTAAATAATAAAATACCCCCGTAAATTAAAGGGATTAAGCCACTAATTATAGCGGTAACAGGGAACCCCAAAATGAAGCCCAAAATACAAAGTATGATACCGGCTACAATAAAAATATAACCTTTGGTTTGGGTAGCTGCAATTCTTTTGCGCGTGATCTCCATTGCAGCCAGAACTTGTTGTAAGGCCGCATTGTTTGCAATATCCAATAGCATTAATGATTAAAGAGTTCTCTTGCGTTAATGTTTTTGCGTTCTTCTGCTGCGGTTTCTAAAACGGCAATCGCCTGGAAGTTTAACATCCCTGCAAATAAACTGCCCGGAAACATCATAATCGAATTGTTGTAATCGGTTACTGAAGCATTGTAAGCTCTTCTGGCAGCTGCAATCTGTTCTTCACTTTCGGTCCAGGTAGTTTGCAGGTTAATAAAATTGGTATTGGCCTTTAAATCAGGGTAATTTTCGATGTTAACCATTAAACCTTTTACATTGCTGCTCAATTGTGCATCTAATTCTGCTTTTTCTGTATTGCTGATGTTTGGTGAGCTTGCTTTCGACCTCAGTTCGACGATTTTAGTTAAAGTTCCCTGCTCGTAAGACGTATATTGTTTTACCACTTCAACAAGGTTTGGAATCAGGTCGAACCGTTTTTTAAGCATTACATCAATGGCCGAGAAGGCATTTGTTACCTGATTTTTCTTTCCGATAAGCGAGTTGTAAAAGAAAATCCCAACAAGAAAGATGAATCCTATAATAACGAGGGCAATAATCATAATTTTAGTTTAAGGTTTAGAGAATAAAGATAAGAAAAGGTTACAGAATGTTACCGTTTTTCATTTTGCTCCCGTTGTCTTTGCAAGCGACGTTCCAATCTTTTTTTAACCCGTAGGTTATGACTGGCACGCATAGCTTTAAAACGTGCAATATGCTGCCGCACTTCCTTTTGTTTTTCTTCGGTAATGCCAATGCTATATTTTATCCCTGTAAAAAGGCTCTTCCAGATCAGGTTAAAAAATGAGGTGTTTGATGGCCGGCTGTAATCAACATCTACTGCATTCAACTTACCGTCGGCGCCCGGGTTTTCGGATTTGATAATGAGTGCATTGGCCAAAAATGAAAGAAATCCGCGGGTAACTAAATGATCTTTTTCAGGATCATTCTTCATCAGGGCCACAGAAAGATCATAATAAGAGAAGGCCACCCTTCCTTTGGCACCAAAATCGTTGGCTTTAAAACTGAATTTCAGCTTATCTACATTACCACGGTTAATGCGTACCAGGCCAAGCGGTTTGGTAATCTGATTTAAAACCCTGGCGTTAAAATTATGCAAAACCCCATTGTAAGAAAATTCTCCATCTTTGGCCGTAAGATTAAAATTAAAATTTACATCAAGTTTTCCCTGTCCGAAAAGGTAAGTGTTAAGCTTAACCTCCATTATCGGGTTTATGGCTTTAATATTATCAAGGTTGGTGGCATTTTTTATAATTCCGGAGGTGTTTTCAAAACTAATCCGTCCTCGTTGGTTGCTTTCGTGGTTAAAAACCGAATAGGTAACATTTATATCCTTCAGCTGAATTTTCTGTACCAGTATGGGCGCTTTAAGCCGCTGTAAAAGCTGATGCGGAAATTTTCCAATCTTACTCTCCTGTGGCTTCTTCAGGGCCCCATTTTGGTTAAAAACAGATATAAAACCATTAGAAACGGCCATTTCTTTTGCCCAGAGTTCTTGTTTGCTGATGTAGAGCGGTAAGTCGATACGGTTGAGTATGATATTGCGCATGCCAATATCAAAACGTTCTCTGGGGTAACCTGCAACTTTGCCGAATTTCATTTCATCGTATAAGGGAACCAATGCAAAGCTATTTACCCTTAGTTTGCCCGTAGTAGCCCTAAAATCGAGTTGATCCAGCTTAATATCGTACATTTTATCGGGTGTACGGTACACATAGTTGTTAAGATTGATTGTAATATCTTTAAGCAGGTAAAACCGGCTGGGATCATCAGCAGAGGTAGAATCTACCAAAAGATCGGTTAGGGTTATGTTAAGGTCGTCAATATCGAAAGGTAACGAATTGGGAACGTTTTTATTTATGTATTTAAAGCTTACATCTTTAAAACGGATGGTTTTTATGCTAAATTCCTTCAGGTTTTTGGAGATAATATCGTAGGGCGATTTAATCGGTCGGGGTGCGCGGCCTTCATTAAAAGGAAACTGCCGGTTAACCATGGTTACCTCTGGCTTATCAAAAACAACTTCCTCCACCTGCAGCTTTTTTTCCCGGTACAAGGTTAAAGGGTGGAAACGTTTCACCACCAGTTTCTTTAATGAAATGCTATAAAGATTGTTCGGTGCTCTTTTTAGGGAAATAAGCTGTTTAAACCGGTTGGTATCAGGCCTTATTTTTACATTTTGCAAAGTAGCATTACCTGTTACTACATTTGTAGAAATCTTGGTAAAACTTATTGTATATAAACTGTCTGTTGATTTATAAAGGAGTGTTTTTATCCTGTCGGTTAATATTGGCCGCGATTTTACGTTTAAAAACCAGGTTAAACCAGCCAGTACAATAAAAATACCGAGTAATATACCCGAAATCCATTTAAAAGCTTTATAACGGTTTCTATTTGTATCAGGCATCAAAAAATGAGAGGCTGTGGTTTTACCAGCAATATACGGTTATAAACATAAATTACAGAAATGTGCCGTTAGTTTTTTTCCTTGCGCGCTTTTCTTGCCGCCTTCCTGTCTGCCCGTTTTTGTTCTCTTATTTTTTTGGCAATTACTTTTTGCTGTTTTACCGGATTTTTTTCGGGTACAATGCTAACACCTACAATATCTTTTATGCCTACAAAAACGGTTTTCCACATCAGGTTAAAAAACGAAGCCGAATTAATCCTGGTGTTCGTTATACTTGCTGTTCTCGGTTTTTCGCCTTTTTGCGGGTTTTCATCCTTAATCAGAATGGTATTGGCCAAAAAAGACAAAAACCCTTTTTTCTTGGTCCCCTCCCCATCAATATTGTCTGATAAGAGCTTTACTTTCAGGTTGGTATAAAGCATTTTCACAGAGCCTGTTGCCGATCTTAAATTTCCGTTTGCCCTGAAATCAATATGTTGTATATCCCCGCTTTCTATTTCTATCAAGCCCAGTGCTTTAGATAGTGGATTTAGGCTTTTCATATCAAACCGGTCTAAACGCCCACTATAGGTAAATGCACCATTCTTATCGGTAAGGTTAAAATCAATTTTTACGTTCAGTTTTCCGGTGCCCATTAAAAGCGAATGCAGATCGGCCACTGCATGGTTCTTTTTGGCAAGCTGCAGACTATCGTTGGTTACATTTAAGATCGTTCCGCTGAGGGCTTTAAAATCAACTGAACCGATTTTTTTGCTCGCCGGATTAAATTCTGAATAGTTTACATTTACGTTCATAAGCTTCACTGTATCAATTAATGCGGGCATACCTAATCTTTTCAGTGCCATATGCGGGTAGTTCTGGCCTTTATCAAAGCCCGGTGGCGATGGCGATTCGCGGCTCATAAATACCTCAACATTTGCCGGCCCGATATTCAGCGATTTTGCATGTAGTTTCTGATCGGTATTTAATGACAGAAAATCGACCCCATTGAATTCTATCTTTTCGAAAGCAAAGTTGTAACGGTCTTTCTGTAAATTATATTTACGGGCAAAAGTCAGTTTATCGTATAAGGGTGTAAGTTTAAAGCCTTTAACTGTTATCTTTTTCGAAGAAGTGGAACCTTTAATGGTATCGACCCTCATTGAGTACATTTTATCTTTAGTAACCGATTTATAACCAGCCAGCTGAAAAGAGATTTCTTTGGTGTAGCAGAACCTCGTAATATCATTAGAGGAGAGTGAATCGAGCAGGAAATCGTTTACGTTAATATCCAGGTGTTTAATGGATTTTTTGTTTTTTTTAGGCGTGGTTTTATTGATATAGTCGAAATCGGCATCTACAATTTTGATGCTTTTAACGTGTACAGATTTAAAGGTTTTGGAAACCAGGTCATAAAGCGATTTTTCGTCTTTTATGGTATCGGTTTTCCTGGCCACCTTATTAAAAAACATGTTGATGGAAGGCTGCTGTAAAAGGATCTCATTTACATTTATCTGTTTTTTAAAATAGGCCGTTAGTATTCCAGCCCTTGTAATCTGCAGTTTCTTTAATTTAAGCTCAAAAGTATGTACAGGAGCCAGTTGTTTTTTCCTCAGGCTATCAAAAACCGAGGTGTCTGGAATTAAGGTAACATCGCGCAAAGCCAAACTACCGGTAATTACATTGAGGTTAATGCTTTTAAAATCTATACGGTACAGGTGGCGTGAACCATTATAAACGCCAGCCTTAATTTTTTCAGTTAATATAGGCTTCCATCGGGCGCTCAAAAACATGGCACCAAATGCAACAATTAAAATCAATATGCCGGATATGCTTCCTATCCAGGCCCAAATTTTAGTTCTATGCTGCGCTGTCATTTATTTATTATGGCTATCGATAGGTAACAGATGGGAACGCGAAAGGTTTTTGGGCAGCAAGCGAAAAGTCTAAAGGAGAAAGGCTAAAGAGAGAGGAGATATTGAGGGTGGTTTTATTGTTAATTTTTTGGAGCGCAGGGGCAGGGCGGGTAACAATGTTTATCCCTTTGCTTCGCTTGTACGCTTTCCCGAAGAAATCGGGATGCCTCCCGGCCTGCAGGATACCGCTTCGCCAAGGGCTAGGCGGCAGTTTAGCGCTAAAATTGATGGTGGTTTGCTTCATTCATGTACAGCCCTTTGTTCCTAAACCCGACCTTAAGCGGGATACCCTTAATTTTTTCAATTGGGGCAGAAGCGGGGGCGGGAGTGCAGGCTGCCATTTGCACAGAACCTTACATTTCCAAAAAAGGCATTTATATTTTTTTAGAACACTTTGGCTACCTTCTTCGAAATTGACGAAAATCATAATCATACTGTAAACATTTAAACTAAATATGTCAATTTGTCACTTTTAATTTTATTTATGTATTTTTGCAATCCCCAAAATGTTTTTAAATAATGATTGATTTACAACTACCAGATAAGACGCACGATGAAGCAAGGCAAGGTGAGGCGCTAATTTTAGATACGCCGGAAAAAGCTGATGCTCGTAAATTATATATCGAGAGTTACGGCTGTGCTATGAATTTTGCTGATAGTGAGATTGTTGCTTCTATTCTTTCTGAAACCGGATTTGAAACCACCGGTGATTACCACCAGGCAGATGTGATCTTCATTAATACCTGCTCTATTCGCGAAAATGCCGAAACCAGGGTACGGAACCGTTTATCGCAGTTTGGGGTAGAAAAACGACGAAACCCGAAATTAATTGTTGGGGTTTTAGGTTGCATGGCCGAGCGTTTAAAATCTAAATTTTTGGAAGAAGAGCGTTTGGTTGATGTAGTGGTTGGACCTGATGCTTATCGTGACCTGCCTAATTTAATTGAACAGGTAGAAAGCGGGCATAAAGCCGTTAACGTACTGTTATCGCGCGAAGAAACCTATGCCGATATCAGTCCTGTCCGTTTAAACAGTAATGGGATCACCGCATTTATTTCTATCACCCGAGGTTGCAATAACATGTGCTCTTTCTGTGTGGTGCCTTTTACCCGGGGCCGCGAACGTAGCCGCGATGCCCATTCGATTGTAGAAGAGGCAAAAGCATTGTTTGAAGCAGGCTATCGTGAGGTAACGCTTTTAGGCCAGAATGTAGATTCTTATACCTGGACATCAGAAGATGGGAAAGAAACGGTAAACTTTGCACAGCTGTTAGAACAAACGGCTTTGGTTAGCCCTGATTTAAGGGTGCGTTTCTCTACTTCACATCCAAAGGATATTACCGACGAGGTTTTATATACCATTGCCAAATACGATAATATTTGTAATTATATCCACTTGCCTGTTCAATCTGGTAATACCCGTGTGTTGGAATTGATGAACAGGACTTATACCCGCGAGTGGTATATTAACCGTATTGATGCCATACGCAGAATTATTCCGGGTTGTGCAATCTCTACGGATATTATTGCAGGTTTCTGTACCGAAACGGAAGAAGAGCACCAGGAAACCCTGAGCATGATGGATTATGTGCAATATGATTTTGCCTATAATTTCATTTATTCAGAAAGGCCCGGAACTTTAGCGGCCCGCAAATTGGAAGATGATATTCCGGAAGAGGTTAAAAAACGCCGTTTAGCCGAAATTTTGGCTAAACAACAGGCACACTCTTTAATGCGCTTGCAGGAGTGGGTGGGTAAAACCATCCGCGTATTGATTGAAGGTACTTCTAAAAAATCAGACCTTGATTATTGCGGAAGAGGTGATAGCGGTGCAATGGCCATTTTTCCTATAATTGAGGGGGTTAAACCAGGCGAGTATGCAAATGTGTATATCGAGAAATGTACATCTGCTACGTTGATTGGTAAAATAGTTTAAAAAAGGTTGAGGGTAGAAGGAAGGAGGCATAAGGTCTCAAATCTCAGATCTCAATACTCAAATCTAAGAAATGGATACACAAAACATTAAACAGCGGTTCGGTATTATAGGCAATTCGCCTTTACTTAACCGCGCCATAGATATTGCAAGTCAGGTAGCACCCACCGATATGTCGGTATTAATTACCGGCGAAAGTGGTAGCGGTAAAGAGGTTTTTTCTCAGATTATCCATCAAATGAGCGCCAGGAAACACGGTGCTTTTATTGCGGTGAACTGTGGTGCTATCCCCGAAGGAACAATAGATTCGGAGCTTTTTGGTCACGAAAAAGGATCTTTTACTGGAGCTCATGAGGCCCGTAAAGGCTATTTTGAGGTGGCTAACGGCGGTACCATCTTTTTAGATGAGGTTGCCGAACTGCCTTTAGGCACGCAAGCCCGTTTATTGCGTATTTTAGAAAGCGGCGAATATTTACGCGTAGGTTCGTCTAAAGTTCAAAAAACAGATGTACGCATTATTGCCGCTACCAATGTTGATGTATACAACCGGGTAAAAAACGGAAAATTCAGAGAGGATTTATATTATAGGTTAAATACCGTTCCATTGCGTATCCCGCCTTTGCAAGAGCGTAAAGAAGATATTTACCTGTTGTTTAGAAAATTTGCAGCCGATTTTAGCGATAAATACCGTAGTCCGGCTTTACACCTGGAGCCAGATGCCATCCAGATTTTAACCAATTACAGCTGGCCTGGAAATGTTCGCCAGCTAAAAAATATTGCTGAGCAGATCTGTGTGCTGGAAAAAGACCGTAATGTAAGCGGGCAGGCCATTTTAAATTATATCCCGAACGAGGCCGGCAGTAATTTACCAATGGCCATCAATTCTCAATCGAAAGAAGATTTTACTGAGCGTGATATTTTGTATAAAGTTCTTTTCGATATGAAAAAGGATATGGTTGAACTTAAAAAACTGGTTGCCGAAATTATCCAGCACGGCGGGAATACGGCCACTGTTTTGGCTGACAATCCTCAGTATATCAATCAATTGTATAGAGATGTGGAATTGCCGGTTGGACAAGAGCATGCCTTTACCATTCAGCAGGCTGCACCAAGCAATAATAACATCAACAGCAACAACAATGCTGATTATTTTGCGCATGAGGCAGAGGAGGTTGAAGAATCACTGTCGCTGGTTGATAAAGAATCCGATCTGATCAAAAAAGCACTCAAAAAACATAAGGGTAAGCGTAAATTTGCTGCGCAGGAGCTGGGCATATCAGAACGTACCTTGTACAGGAAGATTAAAGAACTAAACCTGTAATTTTTAAAATTGCTTATATCAATTCCCGGCAACAGTACGTTTTCCATAATTTAGATAACATTTTCGATAATGATGAAAATTAAAATATTTGTCTTCATCCTGCTTACTTCTGTTTTTAGTGCCTGCTCTTATAAATTTAGCGGGGCCTCTACAACAGGACTAAAAACAGTGGTGGTGCGCGTGTTCGAAAACAATGCGCCGCTTGTGGTACCTACCTTGAGCAACCAGATTACAGAATCGTTAAAAACCCGTATCCGTAATCAAACAAAACTGATTATTTCGCCAACAGGCGAGGGCGATGCATCGTTTGAGGGGAAAATAACAGGTTATGATATTAAACCCGTGGCACTTCAAAATAGCGCTACACCTACTTCAGGTGCAAATAGATTAACCATAACCGTTTCGGTAAAGTATAAGAACAATATAAAGGAACACGAAAAAGAAAGTTTTGAAGAAAGCTTCACAAAATTTTTTGATTTTCCGGTCGGTGGGGCACCAATTCAAACATTACTGCCTGGCGCTATCGAAAATATCAACAAACAATTGTCGGAAGATATTTTTAACCGTGCATTTGCGCAGTGGTAATAAAGCACAGCTCTAAAAGACAAAATTTTCAAAACCCATCTACATTTTTTTAACTTAGCGGCAAACCTCGATAATGGATAACAAAAAGCTACTGGCAGATTTACTCGTGCAACCTGGAAAGGTTAGGCCAGAGCATGTACCCATGTTGCAGGAAATGGTTGAGCAATTTCCGTACTCACAGCCTATCCATTTACTTTTGGCCAAAGCTAAAGCTTCATTTATTCCAAAGGCCGCATTGTATAGTCAGGGGCACGTATTGTTTCATGTGCTGAATATGCTTCCTGTTGATGAAGTAGAGGAGGAAATGCCTGTTAAAATTAACGATCAAACTACAGCTCATGGTAATGATGAGCAAGGGGGTTTTGAGGAAATCGGGGCATTAGCAAGCGAAGAGCAGGCGCCATTAACAGCAGAAGTGCCAGAAACTGATCATGCAGTAGTTGCCGAGGCTAATCACGATCAACAAGAAATTTTTGAAGAGATTGGCGAAATTACGCCCAATGGGGCTATAACTTCAGGGCAAGCAGTTGGGGTAGAAACACCGGAAAATCTTCCGGGTAATGATCAGTTAACAGATTTACCTGCGGCAGATGATTCATTTATAGAAAGTGCAGCAGCGATAGATTTTTTTGCCTTTGAGCAGAAAATGGGTACCGACGGGGTAACGGAGGCACCTAAAATAGAAACGGTAATACCCGACGATCCTGAACATAATTTTGTTTCACAATACCACGACGATAAACTTCCTTATACCTTTTTATGGTGGTTGGCCAAAACGCGTAAAGAGCATGAGCAGATTTTTCAACCTTATGCACCAGCTAAGCAGGTACCATTAAAACCGCGGCCGCAAAATAATCAGCAGGATGGTGCCGAGTTTCAACAACAGTATGTTGAGCACATTTTCCATATCCAAACACCTTTCGAAGTAGCCGACCATTTAGCCGAATATCCTGCTGCCGAAATTAAGGATACGAAGGGTGCAGAAATTATTGAGCGCTTTTTGAAAGAAGATCCTACCATCAAGCCGCCTAAACCAGAGCAGATAGACAATGAAAATAAGGCTAAGAAGAGCGCAGAAGATAATTACGACCTTGTTTCGGAGACTTTAGCTAAAATTTACATCGAGCAAATGCTTTATCACAAAGCCATAGATACTTATAAAAAATTAAGTTTGAAATATCCGGAAAAAAGCCGTTACTTTGCCGACCTTATCCAATCTATAGAAAAGAAATTTTAAAATATAATATTACCATGGTAACCTTTTTAATCATTTTATTAATTATTGCGTGTGTGGCCTTAGGCTTATTTGTTTTAGTGCAAAACCCTAAAGGCGGAGGTTTAGCTACAGGAGGTGGCAGCAGTAACATGTTTGGTGTACAACGTACCGGCGATGTTTTAGAAAAAGGATCGTGGATATTGTTAACCCTTATCGTAGTGTTAACCCTTGCTGTTACTACCATTGCTAAAACCAGCGGAGGTACTGCAGCAGTTGGAAACTCGGCCATTCAGGAGCGCTTAAATAAAACACCATCACCATCTCCACTCGGTGGAAATTTAAACAGTACCAAACCTGCGGCTCCGGCTCCGGCTAAAACCGATTCGACAAAAAAATAAATAATATTTACGAGTATTTTATAAAGCTTTCCTCCAAAGGGAAAGCTTTTTTTGTTTTCAATATTTATTGTGTCAGACTGCTTGTTAACACACATTTAACATAAAAAGCTTTAAATTGCGATATGAAATTAAGTGCGCTGGTTTTATTTACTGCTCTTGCCGTGGGCTTATCCATCGGGATGGTTAATTTTTATTTTCAGCATAGCTGGTATTACCTGGCCATTTCTTTCGGTGTATCGTTTCTGTGCAGTTTTCTTGTTTTTTATTACCTGCTCGAAAAATACATTTACACTAAAATTAAACTGATTTACAAGCTTATTCATAACCTTAAGCTGGGTAAAGATTTAAAAGATGCACTCGGCGAATATGTGAGCTCCGATCCGATTAATGATGTAGAACAAGAGGTAAAGGAATGGGCAGGCGCCAAGAAAAAAGAAATAGATCTGTTGAAAAAACAAGAACAGTTTAGAAGAGAGTTTCTTTCGAATGTTTCGCATGAATTTAAGACCCCGCTTTTTGCTATTCAGGGTTATATTGAAACGTTACAGGATTGCCTGGTAGATGACCCTGATCAGGCTGTTTTATTCCTGAAAAAGGCTGAAAATAATGTGGAGCGGCTAAGTTATTTAATTAATGATTTAGACGTTATTTCCAAGCTGGAAACAGGCGAGCTGCCTATTAACTATCAAAAATTCGATTTTGTGCAGCTGGCGAAAGAGGTAATGGAAAACCTTGAAGACCGCGCAGCCGTAAAAAAGATAAAACTTTTTTTTAAAGATAAATATACCGCCGTTACATTGGTTTCTGCCGATCGCGAAAAGATCAGGCAGGTGCTAATCAACTTAATGGTAAACAGCATTAAGTACGGCGTTGATGGCGGAGAAACGGCCATTAAAATTTTTGAACTGCATGACCAGGTTTTGATAGAAGTTACGGATAATGGTATCGGGATTGAAGAAAAACACCTGTTGCGCTTATTTGAACGCTTTTATCGCATCGATACCCATCGTGCCAGGGAAGTAGGGGGGACTGGCTTAGGGTTGGCTATTGTAAAACACATTTTAGAAGCCCACCAGCAAACCATTTCGGTAAGGAGCACACCAGGCATAGGTACTACCTTTGCTTTTACACTGCAAAAAGGCGGTTAATCAGTTTCTTTTATCTCAATGTCCTTTTTTATGCCTGTTTAACCATTCGTTATCAGCAGGCTAAACTTTAGAAATGAGCTAGGCCTGAATAAAATAAGATCACCATTAGTTAATATAATTAATAAATTAACATTAACTTAACATTGGGCTTGTAGCTTTGCAACATATTAGAAATTAACATGAACAATATTTTTAAGTTCTTTACACCTCAAGACAGAAAGTTCCACCCTCTTTTCGAACAAGCTGGCAGTAATGCATTAAAAATTGCAGAAACCCTTTTAGAAATGGTTAGCACTGGTGATGCTGAAAGCAGAAAAGCTATTTTTAAAGAAATTGAACGCCTGGAGCATGTTGGGGATGACATTACCCATTCGATCTTTCTTGAACTGAGCAGGAACTTCATTACGCCGTTTGATAGGGAAGACATCCATGCATTGGCTACTGCCGTTGATGATGTTGCCGATTATATTTACGGAACGGCGAACCGCATGCAGATGTATAACATGAATACCATTAACGAGCCAATTGTTAAAATTGCTGAGCTTTTGGTAGAAATGTGTACCGATATTGATAAAGCCATTAAAGAATTACGCAGTTTCAAAAATATCCGTGTAATTGCCGATGCCTGTATCCGCATTAACAGTGGCGAAAACCAGGCCGATTATGTGTTTACATTAGCCGTGGCCCGTTTATTCGAATACGAAACCAATGCGATTGAATTAATTAAACAAAAAGAGGTTTTACAAACGATAGAGAAAGCAACGGATAAGTGCGAGGATGTGGCGAACGTGCTTGAAACTATCCTGGTTAAAAACGCTTAATAAAAAACAAACATGGTAACTACCTTATTGGTTGTTGTTGTAATTCTGGCTATTGCTTTCGATTATATTAACGGTTTCCACGATGCCGCCAACTCGATTGCAACCATTGTTTCTACAAAAGTACTTACGCCTTTTCAGGCTGTTCTGTGGGCTGCGTTGTTCAATTTCGCGGCTTACTTTTATTTTACCGACCACAAAGTGGCCAATACAGTTGCCAAAACTGTTATAGAAAACTACATTACATTGCATGTAATTTTTGCCGGTTTACTGGCGGCCATCATCTGGAACCTGTTAACCTGGTGGTACGGTATCCCTTCCAGCTCATCGCACACCTTAATTGGTGGTTTTGCCGGAGCCGGAATGACACATGCCTTACTTACCGGTGCAAGCCCGCTTGATGCCGTAAATATGCAATATGTAATTAAAATTGTGTCGTTTATTGTGTTAGCACCAATCATTGGTATGGTAATTTCGGTGGTATTAACACTCATTATTATCAATATCTGCCGTTATGCCAAGCCGGCAACTGCCGAAAAATGGTTTAAACGTCTGCAGCTTATTTCATCTGCAGCCCTAAGTTTCTTCCACGGTGGTAACGATGCACAAAAGGTAATGGGTATTATTGCAACGGCTTTAATTGCCTCTAAGGTAATTCCCGATTTTGAAGCTATGCCTGCCTGGGTGCCAATTGCCTGTTATTCGGCCATATCATTAGGTACCATGAGCGGTGGCTGGAAAATCGTTAAAACCATGGGATCGAAAATTACCAAGGTAACTGCACTCGAGGGTGTTGCTGCCGAAGGTGCTGGTGCGGTAACACTAGGTATTACCGAGCATTTTGGTATTCCGGTTTCTACTACACACACCATTACAGGTTCTATTGTTGGGGTAGGTGTAGTTAAAAGTGTATCGGCTGTACGTTGGGGCGTAACCATCAACTTAATCTGGGCATGGATTTTAACCATTCCGGTATCGGCTACATTAGCTGCCATTATTTACGCCGCTATTTATTACTTAAAGTAAAAACAAAATCCTTTAATATACGCAGAAGACCAGGGCATTAGCTTTGGTCTTTTTGTTTGGTATTTTTTTATCGCAAAGAACTCGGAGTTTCCGCAAAGATTAAGGTCGGTAGTCCAATAGCGCCGCACCGAGGTTTAGTTATCTCCATAGCACAGCGAATGTGTTTCTATAAATGAAATTATCCCTCAAACAGAACAATTAATAAATTGTGCATTATTCTCGACTGAAGATGCTTCACTGCGCTCAGCATGACAGTAGTATTACGTGTTTCGTGGTTTAAACTGCAAAAAAGAAAATTTAAAACTTAACGCTCAGCTCAACAATATTGTTGCCGTTTTTAGGTAATACCCAATCCGGACCTTCCTGGATCAACCGTTTTGCTTCCGCATCGGCTTTTTTGTTCAGCGATTTTATAACGGTAATATCGGTAGGCCGTCCATTGCTTTTAATTTTAAAACTTAAAATCACAAACTGTTCAGGGCCTTTGGGGTTATAAAGCTTATTATTATTCTCCAGGTACTGGCTATAGTTAATGGTAGAAACCGGAACAGGTTTTGTGATCTCATCGGCCGATTTTCCATCCAGGTTCTGCTCAGCACGAAGCGTAATCTTAGGTGCGGGTATATTTTCTTTTTTGCGGCCGTTCGATCCGGTAATCAGCGCAATTTCGTTTAATGATTTACTACCGCTTAATGCATTTTTAATTGCATTGGGGTCTTGCAGGCCTGCTACCGGCAACTCCTTAAAGCCAATAGCGTTAATCAGTAAATCTTTATCCTTTGCATTACTATCAGCAGGGAGATAAAAATATCCTTTGGCATCGGTTGCAGTAACATTTCTTGAGCCTGCTAATTTTACAACGGCCCCTGGTATAGGTTTACCATTGCTTTGATCAACCACATTACCACTAAATGCAATTTTGCTCGATCCTAATGTTGGTGCTGCGGTTAAAGTGCTGTCTTTTAGGGTGCTATGTGCGGCTTTAGCCTTGCTTGCATAAGCTTCTATACTCCTAAATCTAACGGCACCCGCACTAGCAGCTTCAACAGGTTTTGGAATCAGCATTTCCCTTTCAGCAGGATGTACAGTTGTTTTGGCTTGGGTATTCTTAGCCAAATCGCTGTTTTTGGCATCTGCGATGGCTTTATCAACCAGGGCAGATTTGGTATTTACCTGTGCTGTTGTATCTTCTTTAACCTGGGTTGATGCAACAGCGGTTGAGCTGTCTAAATGAACCACCACACCATTCTGTTTGCGTGCCGCGGTTTCTGCATTTCTACGGTTGGTTTCGCGCATAAAAAACAAGATACTTACCGCAATAAAAGCAACTGTGGCGGTAGCAGCAATGCTCAACCTGTGGGTGGTTATGCCCCAAAGCTTACGTCTGACAGGTTTTTCCGAAATGCGGTCGTGGAGCTGTTTTTGTAAAATAGAAAGGGTCTGTTTGCGCTTTGGCGATTTTTTTAAGCCTTCTAGAGCTTCGGCAACGAAAGGATCTTCCAAAGCCTGCCTTTCTACAAAGTGCATAGCTTTAGCATCAAGCTTACCATCGAGGTAATCTTCCAGCACATCAATATCTAACCAATCGTTATTCACCACTGTTTTTCTCTATACAAATCTTTAAATTCCGCTTGCCGTTCTGGATGTAACTTTTAACTTTTAGCATGTCGTAGCCTGTAATGTCGGCCACTTCTTTATAGCACTTCTCCTGTAAATAAAATAAATCTACGCTTTTTCGCTGTTCTTCAGGCAAAGTTTCCATACACTTTTCCATTATGGTAAGCTGCGTTTCTTTTGTGTTGTCTATATCCAGATGCACAAACTCGCTGTTTTCCACAAAAGTATCGTCTATGGAGACATTATTTTGCTTCGCCGATTTCCGCAATGCCATTAAACAATGGTTCCGCGTTAAAACATGAAGCCAGCTTTTAAAGTTCTGTACCTCATGTATTTTCAACTTTGTTACCAATTCTTCAAAAATCTGCATCACCGCATCTTTGCTCTGCTCTTCATCTTTGAAATAATTTAGGCAAACCCCAAAAACCAGGTGCATGTATTTGTTGTAAAGCGTGCCCAATGCATCTAAATCGCCAGTGTTTTTATACTCGGCAATCAATTTTGCATCATCTTGCTGGGAATTCCCAGCTGTATTTTTTATAAATCTCAAAAAATGGCAGCTATTTCGAATTATATTTCAAGTATAAAAAATATTTCTGAGTGATGGGACATAAACTAATTTTTTAGGAAGAGAACAGTCAAATATTTTATGTTCCCGGCGATATTTTTAAGCAGTTTATATATTGTGCCTTACACAAAGACTTATCTTTGATATAAAATATGGCAGTTGTTTTGCTATGCATGATTAAACACACAAAATGAGAAAGATTAATATTTTATCGGCATCACTAACTATAATGGTATTTGCAAGCCTGAATGTTAGCGCACAGATTAAACTGAGCGATATATTTAAAAAAGTAACCGAAAAGCAAGGTACCGCAACTGCTGCTACCGGAACGCCATCTACTTTTGAAATAGGACAGGGGATTAAGGAAGCGCTGCAAATTGGTGTTTCTGCAGGCGCCGACAGGCTTTCGGTTAAAGACGGATTTTTAGGCAATTTGGCTGTAAAAATCCTGATGCCTCCTGAAGCACAAAAGGTGGAGAAAACACTACGTGGAATAGGCTTAAACAAACTTTGCGATAATGTAATTGTAAGCTTAAACCGTGCCGCCGAAGATGCTGCTACTGAAGCTAAACCCATTTTTATTTCGGCCATTAAACAGATGACCCTAACTGATGCAACCAATATTCTTTTAGGAAATAAAGATGCCGCTACCGAATATTTTAAACGGGTAACTACCGCACAGTTGATACAGAAGTTCAGCCCCATTGTAAGTACCAGCTTAAACAAAGTAAATGCAACCAAGTATTACAGCGATCTAACCACACAATATAATAGGTTGCCGCTGGTAAAACCGGTTAACACCAACCTGACCGAATATGTTACCCAAAAAGCGATTGACGGCCTGTTTATTGAGGTAGCGAAAGAAGAGCTGAAAATAAGGGATAACCTGAGTTCGAGAAGTTCTACCTTATTGCAAAAAGTATTTGGTTACGCCGATAAGAAGAAAAGTTAAGTCGGGATAACACCATGAAAGAGGAGATTCAGGTTCTGCAAGGGGCCTGATTTTTTTGTTTAAAAGCAATTTGTAAAATTATATATTAAAGTTTAACATTCAGCTGGCCAGCTTACGCCCATTTTTATATAGGGCTTGATGGAGAGGTAAGAGACTTTATCATAAGATATAATTTCGCCCCTAATTTTTCACGTTGAGCCCTGTCGAAATGCCTTTGCGACATTTAAAAGAGATCCTTCGACAGGCTCAGGATGACAATTTAAATTATGATACGCCTCATCAGGAAAACATTTCCAGAGTAACTGGGTGATTGATTTTCAAAATATTAGCCTTTCTAAAAAAAGTGAAGAAAATTTAAAGTAATATTGGGTTTCATCCGTTTACTGGTTTACAAAAGATTAATAGTGCCAAAAAACGACCCTCAAAATATCATTTCTACAGTTGCCAGCTACGGTAAACGCCTCTTTAGTTTCATCCGTGGGCGGGTGAATACGGATGAGGATGCCGAAGATATTCTGCAGGATGTTTGGTTTCAGTTGAGCAACCAGCCCGAAGCCGGCGCCATTGAGCAAATTAGTGGGTGGTTATATCGTGTAGCGAGAAATAAAATAACAGATAAATACCGCAAACAGAAAGAAGAACGACTCGAAGATTTTACGTTTGAAGGAGAGGATGGCGAAATTAATTTTAGGGATATCTTGCTGGCAGAATCTTACTCACCTGAAGAAGAGGGGTTGAAAAAATTATTTTGGGACCAGCTTTTTTTAGCACTGGAAGAGCTGCCGGAAAACCAGCGATATGTGTTTGTGCAGAACGAACTTGAAGAACGCACCTTTCAGGAGCTGGCCGACGAAACCGGCGAAAACATCAAAACTTTAATATCAAGAAAAGGTTATGCGGTGAAGCATTTGCGCAACCGCTTACAAAATTTATATCAGGAATTTATCAATTATTAAATTTGCAGGAGATGAGAAATAGAAAGTTTAGTAAAGGCAAGAAATTCATTTTCTTTTTACCTGTGGTAGCATTAATTGCCACTGCATTGGGGTTTATAGTAATGTACTTGTGGAACTGGATTTTACCTGAAGTAGCCCATGCCGGGCGGCTTAATTTCTGGCAGGCACTTGGCCTGCTCGTGCTGTGCCGGATACTGTTCGGTAATTTTAATAAAGGTGGCGGTGGCCATGCTTTCCGCGAAAAAGCCCATAATATGCGCGAGAAATGGCACAGCATGAACGAGGAAGAAAGGGCAAAGTTTAAAGAAGAATATAAACGGCGTTGTGGTGGCTGGGGTCGCCACGACCACCATTAAAGAATATTTGGAGCCAGCTAAGCTGGCTTTTTTGTTTTTGGTCTCCTCAGAAAATTGTCCTTGCAATGACGAAAGTTTGTCATCCTGAGCCTGTCGAAGGACTGTTCTGGATTAATAAAGGGGAGTAAAATATTACCACAGACGTATAAATTAAATCTGAGCATCTGTGGCTTTTTATTTCAACAGTGCTTCTAACCTGATTGCTTATCTGAAAGTCAGATGGCAACATCTGATTTCACTTCAGCCCATTCAAAAAATATTTTCAAAAAAATTAAAGTAAAATCTTTTCTCTGCCGTCTACCTAATCAAACAAGGAAATAACAGCCATGAAAAAAATATTAAAAGCCATAGGATTCGGAATTGTACTGGGTGCAGCCTTATTCTTCGTTCCATTCATATTCAAATTTATTTTAATCGTTATGCTCATCGGTATGGTATTCAGGATGTTTGCCTATAAACGGCGCAGGCATTTCGGCCAAAGGTTTGGCGGGTACTATCCTAATCCCTTTGAGCAGATTACCCCAATTGATGGTCAATGGTACCGTCCGAACATTCAGGGGAACGGTGTAATAAACAATATAAACGTAAATTAAATTTAGCCATGAGAGCATTTAGAATATTTTTAGCCTTAGCGGCTGCGGGAGCAACTTTTTACAGTTTAAATGTATTGGCCGTTCAAAACGGATACCGCGATCGGTTAGACTTTAGAAACAGACACTACCATGAGCATGATTGCGGGCCAGGACAGAAAAGCCATGCTTTCAATCATCACAGGAACAACGCCACAGGCAATTTTGAACTTAAATCAGAAGGGCATGAAAGAATCATCCCTGTAAAATAAACTGATATGTCGCGCGTACTTTTTTTAGCTAATCCATACGACGGTTCTGCCCGCCCGATTTTAGGCCTTGCAAATGAGCTGATTAATAAAGGGCAGAAGGTTACCTTTTTCAGCTCGGATGAGTTTCAGGAGCCTGTAGAGGGCATAGGGGCTGATTTTAAGTCTTACAAAGCAGACCTCGATGTTTTTCAGCAAAAGAAAAGCGACGAAACTAAGTCGGGACTCATTAGTGCATTGCTGGAACCGATGAAATTTATCGATGATATTGTGGTACAGATCAGGGGGCTAAAGTTCGATTACGCCGTATTTTCTCCCGCGTATCCATATGCCAGTATCATTACCCAATTACTGGGAATACCTAAAGCACAGTTTGGTGTTGCCAGTTAAAATGCCGGCTATAAAGGCCTGCGAATTAATTATTACAAACCATTAAATTTTAAAAACATGTACAACGAACATAGCTGCCACTCAGGCAAAATGCATCACGGTTGCGGCCACAGGGTCGGCAGATTTGGCCATCACTTTGGAGGCCGCTTTAAACACGGTTACGAAATGTTTAACCGCGGTTTCAGGCGCGTGCCTGTAAATATCGAAGAAACCGAAAGTAGTTTCATTATTCACCTTTATGCACCGGCCCTGGTTAAAGAGCACCTGAAAGTGCTAACAAAAGATGATGTTTTAACCATTTCTTATCAACCGGCTGAAGAAGCACCAACCGAAAAATTTAGCCGCCGCGAATATAGCAATGGTGCTTTTGAAAGAGCCTTTGCTTTAAACGGAAAGGTACTTAACGATCAGATTGCAGCAGCTTATACTGATGGAATCTTAAAGGTAACCTTACCTAAAAACCCCGAAACGAATACACCAGAAAAGGCTATTCTGGTGGACTAAGTTTTGTCTATTATAATTTCGCTGATGCTCCGGTTATGCCGGGGCATTTTTTATTGAATTTTAGTGTTGGAATGGGATTTAACACCGGGGCTATTGCCACTAAAATGGTTAATCCTTCAAGGTTATTGAAATGCGTTTGCTATTGGCCTTAATTTGAGGTACTTTTGCTAAAAGACAAAAATAAACAGATTGAATTTTAACGACTTTAATTTTAACCCCGATTTATTTGAAGGCTTAATGGCCATGGGGTATAAAAGCGCTACTCCGATACAAGAACAAGCCATTCCGGTAATTTTGGATAATCACGATCTGATTGCCTGCGCCCAAACGGGAACAGGGAAAACGGCCAGCTATCTTTTGCCGGTAATGGATAAAATTAGCCGCGCCACGGATCGGCATAACAATACGTTGATTTTGGCACCAACCCGTGAGCTAGCCCAACAAATCGATTTGCAGGTAGAAGCATTGGCTTATTTTACCAATATCAGTTCGTTAGCTGTTTATGGCGGCGGCGATGGCATTGCTTACGAGCAGCAAAAACGTTCGATGCGCGAAGGTGTTGACATTATTATTGCCACACCAGGGCGTTTAATGGCACACTTATCATCGGGCGTGTTAAAACTGGAGCATTTGCAGCATTTAATTTTGGATGAAGCCGACAGGATGCTGGACATGGGCTTTTACGATGATATTATCCGGATCATCAGCTATTTGCCTAAAAAAAGGCAAACACTTCTGTTTTCGGCCACCATGGCGCCGAAAATCAGAAATATGGCAGGTAAAATTTTACATGAGCCTAAACAAATTACCATCTCGATTGCTAAACCTGCCGAAGGAATTGACCAGCAAGCCTACAATATTCACGATCAGCAAAAACAGGCTTTACTGACCGAGATTTTTAAAGAAGGCAAATATAAAAGCAGTATCATTTTTGCTTCAACCAAAGAGAAGGTAAAGGCCTTGTATAAAACTTTTAAAAGCTTAGGTATTAAAGCGGAAGCCTTCCACTCGGATTTAGGCCAGAAAGAGCGTGAAGATATTTTATTGGCATTTAAAAATAAGAGGTTAGGGATTATAATCGGAACCGATGTATTATCAAGGGGTATTGATGTAGAAGGAATTGACCTGGTTATTAACTATGATGTACCCGGCGATCCTGCAGATTACGTGCACCGGATAGGCCGTACGGCAAGGGCCGCAACTAAGGGAACGGCCATTACCCTGGTTAACGGCAGGGATAAGCGTAAGTTCGATAATATAGAGAAACTGATTGAAAAGCAGGTGCCGCGGATGCCTTTGCCTGAGCACATTGCTGGTATGGAAATTACCCATGTGGAGGAGAAAAGGCCTCAGCATAACAATAACGGCAAGAAACGCGTTTGGCGCAAGAAGAAACCGAAACCAAAGCCAACGAGTTAGTTCCGGTTCACGTGCCTTCTTATTTAACGCCAATTTTTCATTGATTTGTTCTTCTGAAAAGCAGTTTATTTTGTTATTTATTTAACAATATGGTGATATTCTATTGTGGTTTTGACAACTATAAAGAGTAAATTAGCTTTATAAAAACAGAATCAAAATGGACGCAAAAATTGGAATAACCGCAGAACATAGACAGGCCGTTTCAGAACAATTGGCTAAACTATTGGCCGACGAATACGTTTTGTACACTAAAACCCGTAATGCACACTGGAATGTGGAAGGGATCGACTTTCTGGCCAAGCATAAGTTTTTTGAAGAACAGTATAACCAGCTTGATGAGTTTATTGACAGTGTTGCCGAACGTATCCGTAAAATAGGTCATTACGCACCTGCAACCCTGAAAAACTTTTTAGCCTTAACGCATTTAACTGAATACAGCGAACGCCACAACGATAGCCTGGGGTACATTAAAGATTTATTGGCCGATCACGAAACCGTAATTGAATTTATAAGGGGTAACATCAATCCGATTGCAAACGATTATGGTGATGCCGGAACCAGCGATTTTATTACCGGAATCATGGAAACCCACGAAGAAATGGCCTGGTTTTTAAGGGCGCATATCAAATAAATTATCAGAATGATTTTTTAAACGCCAATGGGATAAATTCTTATTGGCGTTTTTGTTTTATGGCTATCTTTACGGTATTCCATGGCAAATTTCATCATCATCGGTCTGTGCATACTGGCGGGCATCCTCTTTAGAAAAAGCAAAACTCTGCCCAAAGATGCACATAAGGGCATTAACGCCTGGATTATTTATATCGCTTTGCCTGCGGCCTCATTTAAATATTTGCCGCACATTGTGTGGACAAAAGAATTGCTTTTTCCGGCACTGGCACCCGCCTGTGTTTGGTTATTTGGCTGGCTCTTTGTTACCGTATATAGTCGCAGCCAGAAATTGAGCAAGGCAACAACAGGCGGGCTAAAGCTCACGAGCGCTTTAAGTAATACCTCATTTCTGGGCTTTCCCTTAATTGCGGCCTATTTTAGCGAGAAAGATCAAGGTATAGCCATTATCTGCGATCAGGCTACGTTTATGCTTTTATCTACCATTGGTATTATAGTAGCCATCCGTTCTTCGCAAAACCAAAAACTGAGCGCAGGGCTGGTTTTTAAAAAGGTGCTTACATTTCCACCGCTTATTGGCTGTATTTTAGCCTTAACTATACCACATTTTATTAATATTAACCCCATCGAATTGCTCTTCGAAAAGCTGGCCGGAACGGTTGGCCCACTGGCTTTATTTTCAATTGGTTTACAACTTAAATTTGGTGGCTGGTTCGGCGAATTGAAACACATCAGCTTCGCTTTACTCTACAAATTAATACTGGCACCCACGGTAGTTTTGGCCATTGCCTTGTTTTTGGGTTTGAATGGTACCATTACACAGATCACCATTTTTGAAATGGCCATGCCCACTTTGGTAACAGCTGGTGTGGTTGCTGATCAGTATAACCTGAACCCGAAACTGGCTAATCTGGTAGTAGGAGTGGGGATTGTACTGGCCTTTATGACCACGGCTTTATGGTGGCTGGTGCTTACTTACTCGGGGCTGGTTTAGGTTCGACCGCAAATTATTGGGCACGGAATCACGGATTATTTTAATAATAATCTTACTGCGGTTTTAAGTTAGCCATCAGTGTGCTCTGTGAATACCTCTGCTCGCGCTGTGGTAAAAATACCACCAATGCTTATTATTGTTAATTGCAAAAAAAAGCCGCAAAATTTCTTCTGCGGCTCCCATCATTTTAATTTTTTTACAGGCCTAATTTCTTGGCAATAGCGGCCGGAATGCCTGCTTTGTTCAATAAAAATGCCGTGGTTTTATATTTTACGTAGTTTTTGGTTACGTATAAATAACCTTTATAATCGTTGGTTACACCCCACGAATTTTTAACAATGTAGTATTCTTTACCGTTCTGGTCTTTGGCTAAACCCACAATGTGCATACCATGGTCGTCAGTAGTCTGGTAGTTATCAAAAGCAGCCTGACGGTTTTCCTGTGTAATTTCCATCTCTGCCTGCGGACCATTAAACATATCGGCTTTTTCTTTCGCTGTCATCTCCATATAAGGTGTTTGCGGAACGAAAGCCACCCCGTTTTTATAGCTGAAAGATTTTTCACTTACGTCGGTAGCCCAGGCCACAGTGTAGCCGTTTTTCAAGGCATTGTCAATGATATCGGTAATCTCGTTTACTTTAACATTGTATACCTGATCGAACGACCAGTTATCAGGAACCAATAAAGTAAACTTGCTGTAGAAAGGATGATCGTTGAAAGAAGATAATTCTACATAGTTATCAGGGTTGATACCTACTACTTCGTTAGCGAAAGTTTTAGGAGTGTATTTTTTGCCCTTGTAAGTAAAGTTTTCCGGAACGGCTCCTAAATAAGCATCAATAACGCCAGTATAGGCTTTTAACCAGTTTGGTGTTAACTCGCCATTGGCATTTTTAACTACTGCCTCTAAAACACCCTTTTCGATGTCGCCAAGCTCAGCCGTTTTATTAATTTTAGTGCCATAATTCAGGCCTGTATATACTTCCTGAGGTACAGCACCATATTTTCTGTACATGTTGATTACATCGTGCAAAGCACCGCCATCGCCTAAAGAAACCGCACCGTGCATGCGTACATAGTTAATCCCTTTTTCTACATAAGCATTACGGGCTGAGAAAATCTGCGATAACTGAACAGGCTGTTTGCCTGCTTTAATCATTTCCGATTCAAGAAATGAATTGGTAGAATAGCTCCAGCAGGTACCTGACGAACCCTGGTTTTGAACGGGTGTATTGGCTAAATTAATAACATCAGTAAATTTAAAAGATGCTTTACTGTTTTCGCTTTGGTTGTTTTTTAAAGAGTTAACAAGATTGTCCTGACCATAGGTTATCAAGGTAGATAACGACAAAGCCAGACCAATCACACTGATTTTGGTGTAGTTGATCATTTTTTATGAATAATATTAAAATTGAGCGAATGTAGAAATACTTGCTGATTTACGACAGAAATGTTTGCAATAAAATGCATAATATTCGTCATTTAAATGCAACAATGTTGATTTAACATTCTGGCAAACTGATCGGGATATTGGTTGCAAGGCCTCCATCAGAGGTTTCTTTATACTTTGCGTTCATATCCAAGGCAGTTTCCCACATGGTGTTTACTACAGCGTCTAAACTTACTTTGGCCTTATCGGGATTGCTTTGTAAAGCTAGCTGACTTGCCGTAATCGCTTTTATGGCACCCATGGTATTTCGTTCTATGCATGGGATCTGCACCAGTCCGCCAATCGGATCGCAGGTTAGACCCAGGTGGTGTTCCATGGCAATTTCGGCAGCCATTAATACCTGTCTTTGCGAGCCGCCCAGGCACTCGGTAAGTGCAGCTGCAGCCATAGCCGATGAAACGCCGATTTCGGCCTGGCACCCGCCCATAGCTGCTGATATGGTTGCTCCTTTTTTGAAAATACTGCCTATTTCTGAAGCACAGGCAATAAACTGGATAATTTTTTCTTCAGTATAGCCATTGCAAAAGGTAATAAAATATTGAAGTACAGCCGGTATTACGCCTGCAGCACCATTGGTAGGTGCGGTAACTACACGGCCAAATGAAGCATTTTCTTCGTTAACAGCGAGTGCAAAACAGCTTACCCAATCTAAAATGTAATTAAACCCATTTCCTCCGTTTCTAATGGCCTCTACCCAGGTATCGTAATTGGTGTATTCGTTTTGGCCAATCAACCTTTTGTTAAGCGGGAAAGCACGGCGGGCAACATCTAAGCCACCAGGTAAGAAGCCTGTAGTATGGCAGCCGCGGTAAATGCAATCGCGCATCACGGCAAAATGCTGTAAAATACCTTTTTTTGTTTCCGCTTCTGGTCGCCAGGCCAGCTCATTTTCCATTACAATTTCGCTCACTTTTAAACCTGTAGAAAGACACCAGTGCAAAAGCTCTTTGGCTTTCTCAACCGGAAAAGGCAGGTCTACCTGTGGCTTTTTGCTGTTATCTTCACCTTCTTTTACGACGAAACCCCCACCAATGGAGTAGTAGGTTTCTGAAAAAGCTTTTCCATTGCTTAAAAAAGCCTGGAAAGTAACGGCGTTAGGATGGAACGGCAGACTTTCGGAAAAGAGGAACAGGAGATCTTCACTGTAATCGAAATCGATAATAATTTGATTGGCGAGATTCAGCTTTTTATCTTTCTGGATCGCTTCAAAGGTTGGGGTTACGGCATCCACATCAAAAGTTACCGGATCGGCTCCTGTTAATCCCAGTAAAATGGCCACATCAGTTCCATGGCCCTTGCCGGTTTTGGCAAGCGAACCGTAAAGCAGTATTTTTATGCCCTCTACGGTATCAATTGGATGGTTTTGTCCTAGCGAAGCAGTAAACTGCTGTGCCGCCCTCCAAGGGCCCAGGGTATGCGAACTTGATGGACCGATACCTATTTTAAAAATATCGAAAACTGAAATCTGTTCCTTGATCATTACGAAAGTTAGTTATACAAAGCTATGATTTGTTTTATGATTTTGGTTAAATTAATTTTGAGCGAACATCAAAATATTTTACCTTAGGAAAATCTAATTTAAATGCTCAAACATGGATTTTAACACTAGCTACCAGGAAGTTGACCTGGATTACTGCCGCGCCAGTTCCGGTAAAAGACTTGCCAACTATATTATCGACTTAATTGTCTTTTACATTATTCTTTTTGGTATTTACATCTTTATAGAAATCTTATTTCCTGGAATTTTAGATGGGATTAATAGTCTTTTAGACCGGTTGATTGCGATGTTTTGTTACGGCTTTATAATGAGTTTAATAGAAGCCGTTTCACATGGGAAATCGATCGGTAAACTCATTACAGGAACAAAAGCCGTAAACTTAGATGGCAGTGAAATTGATTTACAAAAAGCATTTACAAGGAATATGATCCGCGTAATTCCTTTTAATGCACTTAGTGCCCTCAGTAATCCCTGTGATCCCTGGCACGATCGCTGGTCGGATACGATGGTAATTGATGAGAAAAAACTGGCATTACAAACCCAAAGGGTAGACCTGTTCGATTCGGTTAAAAATCAAATTCAATAATGTCGGTATCCCTAAGCATGCGCTCTACAAACTTTTGGTGGTTTTGTGGGGTGCCGGTTGCTACCCAGTTTCCGGTAATAATATTGCCTGCCAACTGGTGCTTACCACGCTGGGGTTTCAGTTTACTTTCTCTAAAAACTTCCTCATAGCTTTCTAAATTAAAGTGGCTATGTTGTCTTTTAACAATGCGGTAAACCCGCTTGGTAAAACGGCGGTCGCCTATTTCTTCCAAAAAAGGAAAAATAATCAGGGCCAGCATGACTACAACGGTAACTCCAATAGCCTGTTCATAATGCCCTGAACCAACAGCCATACCTATTGCGGCTACAATCCAGATGATACAGGCTGTGGTTAATCCTTTAACCCGGTTTTCTTCCTTAAAAATTACTCCTGCACCTAAAAAACCAATGCCGGTTACAATGTTTGATGCAATGCGGTCCTGACTGCTGGCCCCGATGTTAATGGATAGGATGGTAAATAAGGTAGAGCCTAAACCAATCATCATCATGGTTTTTAAACCTGCCGATTTACTTCTGTATTCACGTTCAGCGCCGATAATACCACAAAGAAGGGTGGCCAATAAAAACTTATTGATTTCGCTTTGCGTAATAAAATGGTGTTGATTTAAGATATCGTTCATTGCCCCTGGGTTATCAACAGCAAATTAATAAAAATCATAACATCTTAAGCCATTTGCACGGCCACCATTTGAACTATTTGGAAAATATTTTTCATAACCTACACCAATTTCGGATGTTCCGCCCGTGTTGCTGTAGTTGATTTTAGAAGTGGTAGCATCGTGACTGATCCCTAACCTGAATTTTTCACCATTGGTTCTTCTGTTAAAAATATCAAAGATTACAGAGAATACAATTGCATCATTTCCGTTCGAATTGCCGTCGTTTCGGTACCAGATACCGGCATTTATGCTGGCATATTTGTATTGCATGCCCGCGCTGAACGATTTTACATTGCCCTGTTTGTAGGCAACGATAGATGGGATGAGGTAATTCCCGTCGCGATCGTACTCATCAGGCACCAGGGTTAATTTGTAGCTTAAGTTGCCCGAGATACGCATGGGTAACCTGGCCTGAAAACCTGATAAAGATTCATCCGGGCGGTTGAGGTGGTGTACTGCCAATCCCATCATAAATTTCCCGACTACCAGGTTGGCACCCGCACTGGAATCGAAATAATAGCGGCTATCTACACTTGGCCTTTCTGCTCCCGATACACTGCCAGGGATGTAACCGGTATTGATATCGATCTGGTCGCCAAACACCAGTTTATCCCAGTTTAACTTCTGGTTAGTAATGCCTCCCTGCAAACCAAATGAGAGGGCGAAATCGTCTCCGCCGATGATATAGGAATAGCTTAAAGCAATATTGTTTTTTACCAGGTAGGCTGTACCCTCGCTGCTGCGGTTAAAAATAACCCCAATGCCGCTGTTCAGTTTACGCAGATTGAGGTCTCCTGAGGCTGTCATATAAGAATAGTCGCTGGCCAAACCCGTCCATTGATTACGATAGAGTGCGTTAAACCTGATGTCGCCTTCAAACTGACCTGTTAATGCAGGGTTTAAATAAATCGGGGCATTATAAAATTGCGAATAAATGTGATCCTGGGCCAACGAAACCATTGGCAGCAAGCAAAACAACAATATGGTTATCCTTCTCTCCATCATCTATCTGATTAAATATATTACGCCTGTTTTTTTCGGAGGAGAGGAATCGTAGGTCATCCCTTTCCAATCGCTGCCATTAATAAATTTGATGTCTACTTTCCAGTAATAAACACCCTGTGGCTGATCCTGGCCTTTATAAGTGCCGTCCCAGCCCTCTAAAGGGGCACCATCATCCAGTTTGGTTGTTTCCCAAAGCAGCTCTCCCCATTTGTTAAAAACAGACATGTTCCACTCTTTTATACCCCGGCCCTTTGCTTTAAAGGTTTTAATCTCATTTTTCGCACTTGCAGGCATAAAGGAGTTGGGGATGTTCAGATAGCCAGGTACACCGATAATGCGAACTGATTGAAAAGTGCTGGACGAACAACCTTCTTTGTTCAACACTTTCAGCGTTACGTTGTAAGTGCCTTCGTTGGCGTAAGTATGGTTAGGGTTTTGTAAGGTCGATTTGGCACCATCACCAAAAGACCATTCCCAGCTCACAGGGCCTGTGCTTACATCTTTAAAGCTAAAGCTGTAATTCGGTATGGAAAGCTCATTACCCGGGCTTACGGTGAAAGCAGCTATCGGTGGAGCAACAATCTGGATAAAGTCAGGCAGGGCTAAATTGTTGGTACAGCCAAGACTGTTTGTGGTGGTTAGGGTAACAGTATAATTTACCCCCGAACCGGTGTAGGTATGTTGGGGCTCAAACTCATTTGAAACCGGTGAGCCGTCGCCAAAATCCCAGGCATAACCAATAGCCCCAACACTTGTATTTTTAAATTTAACCACGAGGTTGGTACAACCAACAGTTTTATCGGCACTGAAACTTGCCGTAGGTTGAGCAAGTACGGTTACGGTTTCTGTAGCGAAATTTTTGGAACAATCATTTTCAGCATCTAACCTGATGGTATATCGTCCTGGTTTACTAAAAGTATAAGGAAAAATGCCTGTGCTTGTTGTTGGGATTAAAATTGGCGCTTCTCCGGAATCTTCGTTAATAATGGTATAAACAAAGCGGCTTGCTCCGCTGGTATTGTTTAAAAAGTTTACCTTCCAGGGAGCACAGCCTTTTTTCTCATTACCATTTACGACCAAAGCCGGTATAATATCATTTGGCGACACCCTGATTACAACCGGGATGGCGTTTGCAACACCGCAGGCATTCCTGGCGGTCATGTTTACCGTAAAATCCTTTACTGCCAATGTCTTAAACGTATGGCTTACGGTTTGCCTGTCGGTATAAGTTTCAGTGGCGCTGCCATCGCCAAAATCGTAGGTATAGGTTGTTCCTGTGCTTTCCGGACTGGTATTTATAAAGTTTACAAGAAGATCAGCACATCCTGTTGTTTTATCAGGCGAAAATATAGCAACCGGTTTGGCATGTACAATTACTGTGGCGTTTGTTACCACAGGTGGACCGCAAGGAGAGGTTGTTGTTAGCGTAATGTGATATGTTTTGTCTTTCCCGCTTGGATCAGCCTGGAAAGTTACTGCTGCAGGCTGTGCTAAGGTAGAAGTTTGGCCATTGTCAAAATCCCATCTATAAGTTGCTCCATTAAGTGGATTGGTGGTATTGGTAAAGGTAACGCTAAGTGGTCCGCAATCTTCGGTAGCGCTTTGTGTAAACGATGGCGTAACAACAGATAAAGTGCTAAATACTTCGCTTTTTTCGTCTGGATTACAACCCAGGCTACTGGTAACAACAAGTTTTATGGTTACACTTTCGTTACCATTTGTGATGGTATAACCCGGAAATGTTGCTCCTACTCCGATCTGTACATTATTGGCAAACCAAGTGTAGATTGCATTACGATCGGGATATAATTTAGCCGCAATATTGCTTGCTTCGAGTTTAAAAGGAGCGCAGTCGGTGTTGGTAATGTAGGTTATTTCTGCCTTAGCATGTGGATTAACCGTGATCTTAATCTGGTTGCTTAAATTGTTGCTGCAAGCCCCACTGGCTACCGATCGGCGGTAATAAATGCTTACAGTTGGTATAGGTGGGGTAAAGTTTACACTATTTGCACCCAATACATCGCTCCAATCGATTCCATTTAAACTCGATTGCCATTGATAGGTGTACGTGCCGCTACCGCCACCTGGCGTAGTGCCTGTTAAAGCTGCAGCAGCCGTGCCGATACAGATGTTCTGATCGGCACTAATAATATTGTTTGTCAAACCAGGTAAAACAGTAACCTGAACCGAATTACTTATTGAAGTACAAATAGTACTATTTACCAACCGCCTGAAATAGCTGGAAACGGTTGCTGTTGTGGTTAAATTTTGGTTTATGGCCGAGGGAATATTGGCCCAGGTACTGCCATCGGCACTGCTTTGCCATTGGTAGGCATAAGTACCTGTTCCGCCGGTAGGCACATCCCCTGTAAGGGTAATGTTTTGGCCGGCGCAAATGGAGGCAACCGCCGCATTAATGGTATTGGTAACCGGCGAATAATAGGTAATGGTTACATCGTCAGTAGAAGGCGGACAACCACCAAAGCCAGTAATGGTCCACCTGAAGGTATAGGTTTGCCCAGGTACAAGACCCGTAACCGAAGTGTTATACAGGGTCGGATCGGTAATGACAACGCCGGTCTGAGCCGTTACGATAGTCCAGGTACCACTGTTTGGTGCCGGATTATTTCCATTCAGGCTAATGCTGTTCCCGCTGCATAGATTTTGGTCTGGACCCGCATTGGCCACAACAGTTCCGGGATTTACTGTTATGGTGGTTACGGTAGATAATGCTTCGGCACAGCTTCCGCTTTGTACCACTGCCCGGTATTGTGTGGTTATGGTGAGGTTAGAAAATACATAAGGATTTGCAGTTGAGGTAATGGTAGACCAATTTACGCCGTTATCGATAGATCTTTCCCAACGGACAATATTTCCAACATGCCCCGTTAAATTGATGTTTCCGCCATTTGTACCCGCACACACATTTACATCTCCTGTTGTAGTGCCACCAACACTAAGTGGGTTAACCGTAACCTGAACATCATCACTTGAGCTCGAACAGCCTGCATCGCTGATGGTCCAGCGTAATACATAGCTGTTACCTGCAGCTAAACCTGAAATTTGTGTGTTGTTTTGGGTATCATCGGTAAAAGTTATGGCGGTTGGGGCCGATACGATGGTCCACTTGCCGGTTCCTACAACAGGGGTGTTGCCTTTTAAGGTATAAATGCTTTGGTTACAGATCGCTTCATCAGGTCCGGCATTTGCCAGTGTTGCACTTGGCAAAACTGTAATAGTAATGTTGGCGGGCGTACCGGGGCATCCATTTGCAGATATGGGGGTAATGGTATAGGTTACCGTACCTGCGGTGGTGCCAGCGTTATTTAGAATATCGTTGATCTGATTACCTGCAGATGCCACCGCTCTATTGCTGTTGCCTGTAATACTCCCGGTTACTGTACTGCTATAAGTATAATTTATCCCGGCAAAATTGCCCGATAGGGTGATGGCTGATGATGTTTTGTTACAAATAGTTGAACTAAGTGGAGTGGCGGTGATAATGGGATTGGGCTTAACGGTAACCACTAAATTAAAAGGCGTTCCGTCGCAGCCATCTAAATGTGGGGTAATGGTATAAGTTACGCTTGCATCGGCATTTAAGTCGGTATTGCTGAGTATATCATTAATATTTCCCGTTCCGGTAGTAGTATAGCCGCTTGCAGACGGTGTTCCGGTGGCTGTCCAGGTGTAGGTAACGCCTGCAATGGCAGAGGTTGGGGTATACGCTACGCTGTTACCTGTACAGATGGTTTGGGTTGCGGCACTCGTTAGACTGATATCGGGCTTAATTTTTAAGATAATATCATCATCAATCTGATTGCAGGGAGGGGCCAGTGCAGTAGTAACCCTTAATGTTAAAGTAACTATGCCAGCCCTCTTTTCGTCCAATGTTGGTGTATAAACAGCATTTAAATCGTTCCGGTTAGGTGTAAATATACCTTGTCCCCCAATCCAGCTTTGCGAGGTAGTGGTACCTGTTACCGTTCCACTGAGGGTAAAACCAGGGTCGTTAAAACAAATGCTCTGATCTGTCCCGGCATTAACTATCGGTGCGGTACTGAATGTTAAGGTTTGGGTAGCTTCGGCTGTGCCGCAATTATTTTTATGAACAACTTTTATCGTATAGGTATCGTAATTATCGAATTTTATCGATGGATATTTGGAGTTTGCGGTTGTACCTCCGGTAAAACTATAGGTGCCAGCTCCAGAAGGGCTAACGGTCCATGTATAGGTATCAGACAGTTCCTGCGTAGTTCCGCTGATTAGCGTTTTGGTTGGTCCGGTAGTGGTATTGTTAAAATCGTAAGTAGCGAGGTTACACAAAGTAATATTAGGCGAAAGGCTCGCATTTGGACTTTCATTTACCACAACAGTTTGTGGAAGACTGGCAATTGGACCACAGGATGGTGTCGTAATTGTTAAAAGAACAGTATAGGTGCCGGGATTGGTAAAATTAAATTCGGGCTCTTTGCTGGCTGCATTGGTGCCTCCTGCAAAACCGACAGTTGGACTAACTGACCATGAATAGTTGTTGGCTGCTTCGCAGGTATTATCTAAAACTGAAAGGTCAGTTGCTTTTAATGTTGTTCCGGCACAAATCGTATGTGATGGCAAGCTAAAGGCTGGCTTTGGCGGGTCCTGGATACAGATTTTCATTTCTACCGGATCGGCGTTACATGCGCCTGAACTGTTAGATTCTAACCGGATGGTGTGTTCGCCATGTGTGGTAAATTTATACACCAGGTTATAAGACCTTGGCTGATTTGCCTTCACCGGTACACCATCTACGTACCAATTGTAAGTAACCTCATTGGGGGTACATCCTAAGGTATTGGTATTTGGATTTTCGCCCAGTGTAGAAGTATTTACAAAAGTAATATCAGCGTTGGTACAGCCAGGGGTATTAAAAGTAAAAGAATTTATCGGTTTAACCACTACTTTGGCCGAAGAGGAAACCGGTGTACCAATTATCCCACAAAAGGGATTTGATACATTGATGGATACATCAAACGCATTAAAAATGGTACCTGCACTGGAGGTTGAAACGCTTCCGCATGATGATTTTATGTACGAGTGGGCTACAATACCGCCATTATTTATAATCTCGCAAAGTGTATAGGTGGTGGTGGTTTGGTCGCCCCAGTTAATCGTATAAATATCGCCAGGAAAGTTATTTTGAATGCCGGCCCCCGAGGTAACATCAACATTAAAAGTTAAAGCTCCTAATGGTAAACACACTACTGTGTTACCGGTGTTGGCAAAAGCGGTAATTGTTTTATTATTAATCAGCAGGTAGGCTTTAGTGGCAACGGTACCATCCGGCATTACTGCTTTGGTATAAATGGTGTAGTGCGATTGCTGGGCGGTGAAGCTCTGTATGTCTGTTGGAAAATTAATTATAGTAGTGCCCCCTCCGCTGCCTTCGTCGGTTACGGTTGCGGTAACTGTACTGTTTGCGGTAGATTCGTTGCTAATTAAAAAGCTATTATTGGGTTTACTGGTGCAGGTACCAAAAGTTTCTCTGTTCGTATTGTTTAAATAGGTTGAGGTAAGTTTGGCTTCAACTGCGGTTCCTGCCTTGACCTCAAAAGGAGTAGAAGGGCTGCTTGCTGTTACAGGAACTGTCGTTTTTACCCGAACACGATAGCCTGTGCCTGGTGTAAGACCTGCAGGGAGCAATCCGTTTATGTAAGTGCTATAAAAGCCGGCATAAGTGCCTATAAGTGTTTCTGTTGCGAAATTTCCGTTCTGATCTGATAAGTAGAGCTGAAACTGGTTTCCCTGTGAAATGCAGCTTGTTGGTATTTTAAAAGGAACAGCAATGGTACTGCCCGGGGTATATGGTCCCGGGTCTACAGTGCCAATGGTTACCTGCGCGAAAACATTTGACGTGAACAAAAATACCCCGAAAAACAGGACAAAAAAAAGCCATTTCCGTTTGCAGCGAATTTTCATAAACCTCTAACACTAAGGAATGATTTTATTGCGTTCCGGAAGTTACGGTTGGTAACTTGCCGGTCTGTACTCAAGGTTGAGTATTCAGACTTAAAGGTTCGCTAATAAATATTCAATACAAAGAATATGTTTTTTAGATCACATTCGTAAATTTTTTACACCAACATCAACTAAATGAGTAGGTTGTAGGCTCCGCTAAACTTGGTTTTATGTAGTAAAAAGGCATAAAAAACCCCCAGGGCTTAATTGCCCTGAGGGTATATTTTTACACGAAATCGTTTCGTAATGGAATGGTATTACATCATACCACCCATACCACCGCCACCCATTGGCGGCATAGCAGGAGCACCACCTTCTTCAGGTTCGTCTGCTAAAACAACTTCTGTGGTTAATAACATGGCTGCAATAGATGCGGCATTTTCTAAAGCTACACGGCTTACTTTGGTTGGGTCAATAACACCGGCACCAATTAAGTTTTCGTAAGCACCAGTGCGTGCATTATAACCGAAATCAGCAGTACCTTCTTTAACTTTTTGTACTACGATAGAACCTTCAATACCTGCATTTTCGCAAATCTGACGTAATGGCTCTTCAATAGCACGACGGATAATCTGGATACCTGTGTTTTCATCTTCGTTAACACCTTTTAAATCAGCAATAGAAGCTACAGCGCGGATGAAAGCTACACCACCACCAGCTACAATACCTTCTTCTACAGCCGCACGGGTTGCATGTAAAGCATCATCAACACGGTCTTTTTTCTCTTTCATTTCAACCTCACTTGCTGCACCAACATAAAGCACTGCAACACCGCCAGCTAATTTAGCCAAACGCTCTTGTAATTTTTCTTTATCGTAGTCAGAAGTAGTGGTTTCGATCTGTGCTTTGATCTGGTTAACACGTGCTTTAATATCGTCAGTGTTACCTGCACCGTTAATTACAGTGGTATTGTCTTTATCAACAACTACTTTTTCTGCTGAACCTAAATAAGTTAAATCAGCATTTTCTAATTTGTAACCTCTTTCTTCTGAGATAACGGTACCGCCGGTTAAGATTGCGATGTCTTCTAACATTGCTTTTCTTCTGTCGCCGAAACCTGGAGCTTTAACAGCAACAACTTTTAGTGAACCACGGATTTTGTTTACTACCAAAGTAGCCAAAGCTTCGCCATCTAAATCTTCAGAGATGATTACCAATGGTTTACCAGTTTGAACAGTTTTTTCTAAAACAGGCAACAATTCTTTCATGTTGCTGATTTTTTTGTCGTAAATTAAAATGTAAGGACTGTCTAATTCAGCTTCCATTTTATCTGCATTGGTAACGAAGTATGGAGATAAATAACCCCTGTCAAACTGCATGCCTTCTACTGTTTTTACTTCAGTTTCAGTACCTTTTGCTTCTTCAACAGTAATTACACCATCTTTACCAACTTTGCTCATTGCCTCAGCAATTAAAGCACCGATTACCTCATCGTTGTTAGCTGAAATAGAGGCAACCTGTTTAATTTTGTTATTGTCTTCGCCTACAGTCTGCGATTGCGTTTTTAAGTTTTCTACAACGGCAGAAACAGCTTTATCAATACCACGTTTTAAATCCATTGGGTTTGCACCAGCTGCAACGTTTTTAATACCAGTAGTGATAATTGCTTGTGCTAAAACGGTAGCAGTAGTAGTACCATCACCAGCAATATCAGCTGTTTTAGACGCTACTTCTTTTACCATTTGAGCACCCATGTTCTCAACTGCATCTTTCAATTCGATTTCTTTAGCCACTGTAACACCATCTTTGGTAATTGCCGGTGAACCGAATTTTTTATCGATAATTACGTTACGTCCTTTTGGACCTAAAGTTACTTTTACTGCATTAGCTAAAATATCAACACCTCTTTTCAGGGCGTCGCGTGCTTCAACGTTATATTTTACTTGTTTTGACATTATTTTTAAATTTTGAATGATTGGATGAGAGAATGATTGACTTTATCCGTTTTTCATTCTAACATTATTGTTTTATTTGTTGATTTATGCTGAATTTACTCATTTAAGATATTCAGTCATTTAATCATTGATTTTTACCCAACAACAGCGTAGATGTCAGTTTCGCGCATAATCAGGTAATCTTTACCTTCGTAAGGAAACTCTGTGCCACCGTATTTACCATAAATTACAACATCGCCAACTTTTACGCTGGCTTTTTTACCTTCAGCATCTTCGTCAGAAACAGAAACCACAGTTCCTTTAGATGGTTTTTCTTTAGCAGTATCAGGAATATACAAACCTGATGCAGTTTTTTCTTCTGCTGCAGCTGGTTCAACGATTACTCTGTTCGAACTGCCAGCAATTGGTTTAAGGTTTAACGCCATAACTTTTATTATTTTTTATTTTGATTTTGTTTTTTTAACTAAGCTTACAGTCAACACTTTTTATGCCAATAGGTGTGTAGGGACAAATTTTCACCCCAAACTGTCAATCTTTTCAAGCTAATTGCTTATGAGCGTGTCAGCATGGCAGTAAAGTTTTACTTTTTTAGCCAGATTTATAGTTTAATTCTTAACCTCCCCTCGGTCGTCATGCTGAATTTATGTTATTATCCGTTTTTTAAATGTTTTAAAGGTCTGATAGTCACTTCGTGGTCAGCATCTTTCCTGACACCCCTTGAAATAAATTACCTTCGGTGAACTCGCTTAAGGCTCGGTTTATTTCGTAGCTTTCTGCTTCGCTCCAGGTCAGGGTGACGGCTCCAAACCTTAAAATATCGCCTTTTCGGTTAAATACTTCCAATATCTTTTAGGAACATGCTGTACGTGTAATTTGGTGTTTTTTCTGGGGATAATGTTCGCACTTTTAAAATAATCTTTCCAAAGTGCTGCATAAAGTGCTTCGTTTTCATCCATAAGTCCGGGAGCAGGTTTTTGCTTGTTAATGCCTTCGGCAAAACCTATTGTTATTTCTGATACCGTATCTAAATTGTAGTATAAGCCATATTTGCGTTTTAAATCATAAATTACCCATGGCTGATCGGCGTAACGGTTTTTAAAATGGTTTGATATCAAAGGCAACACATTAAAATCAGGATCAATACTGGCATAAAACAAACCATCTCCTGTTTTTTGGAAACGGATAAAGGCTTCCATCCGGTGTTTTTCGCGCTCCACACTTTTGGCATATTTAGAAAGGGCCATTACATTTTCGTTGCCGTAATTGCCTTCCGCTCCGGCTTCGTGTTTAAAAATGTATATTGAAAAATGAAAGAGATGGTTACAGGCTTCCGGAATTTCTGATAAATAACTGCAGTAAAATTTACGCAACCATATTTTTGATAATTTCTGCTGAAGTCCTTTCCAAACACGGTCGGCTTTTCCCATATCGGTGGTAACCGTAAAGCTTTCTGCAAAGGCTTCGGGCTGAAATATCCCGATTGATTTGAGCACTACTTTGCCGGGTTTACGCTCAAACCATTCAAAAACGGCTGTTAAAAGACCGGGAAGAGAACCATCGAAGATATAGATCATTATATTGCTACTTTAAATTATCATTCTGAACGCAGTGAAGAATCCGCAAACGATGAAGATAGAACCCAAAACCGCTCAAGGTTAAAAGATCCTTCACTGCGTTCAGGATGACAACATCGTTAAAACAAAAGCATCTGGTTATTATCCGTTTTTAAATATTTGCTCTTGCTTTCGGCCAGGATAAAGGCCTTTATCTGAGTGCCCTGGTAATCTCTCAGCTGATATGGACTATCGGCGCAAACCATAAAGTGCTTGGCTTTATTATAGGCGATACCTATTTTCTTCAATTGATCGACGCGCAGTTTACCAAACTTGCGGGCCTGTACGATTTTCTGGGCTGACATTACCCCGATTCCTGGAATGCGCAAAATCATTTTATAATCTGCCTGGTTAATATCAACCGGGAAATGCTGCATGTTGCGGATGGCCCAGCTTAATTTGGGGTCGATATCTACATCGAGATTGGGATTGGCATCGTTCAAAATTTCCTGCACCTTAAAGCCGTAAAAGCGCATCAGCCAGTCTGTCTGGTATAAACGGTTTTCTCTTAGCAAAGGTAGCTGGGTGCCTAAAACAGGCATGCGGCTATCGTTGCTAATGGGCACATAGCCCGAATAATAAACTCTTTTTAGTGAAAAATTTTGGTAAAAAGCATTGGCAGTATACATAATGTCTTTATCGCTTTCAGGCGTTGCGCCAATAACCATTTGGGTACTTTGTCCTGCAGGCACAAATTTAGGGGTGTGTTTGATCAGTTTTTTATCGGCCGAAAACTGGGTAATTTGTTTTTGTACAAAATCGAGGGGTTTAATTACATCGGCATGGTTTTTTTCAGGAGCCAAGAGTTTTAAGCCAGCCTCTGTGGGCATTTCTAAATTAATACTCATCCTGTCGGCATAAAGCCCGGCCTCTTTAATCAGCTCATCGCTGGCCCCCGGAATGGTTTTAAGGTGAATATAACCATTATAATTTTGTTCTAACCGTAATTTTTTTACCACCAGGAGCAGCCGTTCCATGGTAAAATCGGCATTTTTAAAAATCCCTGAACTTAAAAACAGGCCTTCAATGTAATTGCGCCGGTAAAAATTCATGGTCAGTTCTACCACTTCATCAACAGTAAAAGCGGCACGTTTAATGTCGTTGCTTTTTCTCGAAACACAGAATAAACAATCGTAGATGCAGTGATTGGTCAGCAGGATTTTTAACAAGGATACACATCTGCCATCTTCAGTATAGGTATGGCAGATACCGGAAACGTGACTGTTTCCAAGACCTTTATTATCGTTTTTTCTTGTGCCGCCGCTTGATGAACAAGAAACATCATATTTAGCGGCGTCAGCAAGAATATTTAATTTTTCGCGAATACGGTCAGACATAGAAAGTGTTTTACTAACAAAGATAGCTTAATAACTAAAAATATTAGCAAAACAAGACTGCTTAATCTATTCGTTTTTGGAATAATCGTATTTAACTAAAACTTTTTGAGGGGCTCAACTTTCTGCTCAAAGGCAGTTGATGTGCAATATTATAACTTTCCTGATAATGTATTAGTTCAGAAAAGAAACGATCGGCCTCTATTTCATGATTCTTAAGTGCACTAAAGTTCGCCACAAAAGCCGGATTTTTAAATGTAATTTGATAAAAGTAACCTCCATTATGGTTATCAAACATTTCAATTACGCTGGTTACATTTTCCCAGTCAGAAAAAAATTCAGTTCTTCTGTACAGGAGAGAAGTACTTTTTAATTTAAAACTTATGCCTTTTTCGCTAATAGAGACCTTGCTTTGTACAAAAATCTGCGTTTTGGTAATCCATAATAAAAAGAGTGCCATTAAGATAATCGACAGCGAAACAAATATCAAAGTGGAAGTTTCGGAAAGCGATGATGGTAAACTAAAAAGACAATACAACATTAAGGAAATGAATAATACCGGAATGCCAACCATCGCGATTAACAAAACACTATTTTTATGGTATTTTAGTTTATAAGGATACATAAGGATAATTTTTTTAAAGTTAAATCCTTATGTGCCGTTCTGAAATACTTATTAATAGGTATTTTAAAACAGGCTTTTTGCAGGTTATTTGCCTTCCCACTCTTTATAAAAATGTTCCAGGTATAGCAGCATAAAGTTATGTCTTTCTGCTGCTATTGCTTTTCCTGCTTCAGTATTCATCATATCTTTCAGCAAGAGCAGTTTTTCATAAAAATGGTTAATGGTAGGCGCTGTGGTATTTTTATAACTTTCTTTGCTAAGGTGTGCTTCAGGTAAAATAGCCGGATCGTAAAGCACCCTGTTTTTGAATCCCCCATAGGTAAATGCCCTAGCAATCCCAATAGCCCCAATAGCATCTAAACGGTCTGCATCCTGTACAATCTGCATTTCTTTTGAAGTAAAGCCTGCGCAATCAAAACTATTTTTGAAGGACATGTTTTGAATAATCAGCTTAACATGTGCTATAACCTCAGCATCAACAGCGATCGATGCTAAAAATGAAGCAGCCATGTTAGGCCCCAGTTCTTCATCACCGTTATTGAATTTAGGATCGGCAATATCATGCAGCAATGCGGCCAGGGCTATTACAAGCTCATCACCGTTTTCTTGCTGATTAATGGTTTGAGCCGTTTTAAAAACACGTTCGATATGAAACCAATCATGGCCGGCCTCAGCATGTGCTAAGGTTTCTTTTACAAAATCGATGGTTTTTTCTATGGTAGCCTGCATAAAATTGAATTTTTTCCAAAGTTATTGGAATTACCTGCAGGAATAAAAAAATGATATCCACAGCGGCGTTTAACTGGCCGTTGCTGTCCTCTTTTCATCGTCAACAATGATTTTAATCAAATCACTGTGATTTAACGTTAGTAAATGAGACACTTCAACTTCTAAAATAGCTGCAATCTGAAATAAGCGGTCGACAGTTAGTTTACTATAACCAAGCTCAATTTTGCTATAAGCATTTTGTGATATTTTTAGTTTCGCTGCCAGGTAATCTTGAGTATAATCTCTGTATTCTCTGATTTTTCTAATATTCCCGGCAACATTCTTTGTCTTTAATGCCAAATCTTCCATAAAAAGGGATAAATTTTAATGTTCTTAAAGTATTTACGAAAATCATGTTTTAACAGATTTCTGAAACGGTACATTTTAGCACGAATAGGAATCATGTAAACAGCAGAAAGAACTGTTTAATACAACAAAGGAACGACCCAAATGTTTAAGCGTTCTGTTTGGTTGGTGTGGTGGTGTTGTGCTGAATAGAAGAGATACGAGCGATGATATTTAGAAACATGAGGCGTGAGGTTAAATTAATAATAGAAAGGGAAGGCAAAAAAGCAAAAATTAATTACGAGGGGCTAATATAATCCCCAGTCATCTTCAAAATCGTCTTTTTCGAAATACTTAACCCATTCGATAAAGAGCAGGCGAAATTTTTCAATTTCTTCCAGAACAATGTCTTTATATTCCGGGGTGCAGATTTCGAACATATCTGCTGCTCTTACCTGGGTTTCCAATTCACGGCAGTTGGTTCGGATAATAGATGCATTTTCCATTCTTAAAATATACATGTCTGCACCTTCTGCCCCAACAATTTTAGGACATAACATCAGGGCATTCTGCATAATTAAGTTAGCGGTCATTTCTGCCAGTTCTCCTTCCAGTGTTTCGCAGAACAGGGCAGCATATTTGTACACGGCTCTTGCCTGGTTATACAGGCTTTTGGCCCTGGTTACTTTCAACCTCACCTTTTCGGCATCAACACTTGATAGGTTTTCTTCATCCTCATCATCTCGGCCAAATCGGCTAAAATGCTCCCATTCGGGCATATGATCCATGTCATCAAATTCCATATTCTTCAAAATTTTTTACGTTATGGTACGTAAGAGAGTGTAATATATTAATTTTCAATGAAAAAGACTAAGCATCAATCAATGGCGCCCGGCGAGATCCATCATATAATTCATACTCCAGTAAACGACAGTCTAATTTACCATTATAAAATTCAATTTTTTTAGTGGCCTTTAATCCAATTTTCTTTGCAAGATCAGGGTTTCCGGTGAAAATATACCCCGAATAGCCCTTACATTTTGTTTTCATAAAATCGCCCATGCGTTTATAGGTTAATTCCAGCTTGCTGTGCACCCCTAAACGTTCGCCATACTCCGGGTTAAATACTACAACACCCGTGCCATTTTCCGGAACCGGCGTCAGTTCAAAATCACACACTTCAAATTCGATTAAAGTATCAACACCAGCAGTTTTAGCATTTCTGCGGGTTACTTCAACCGCATCTTCTGATAGGTCGGAAGCTATAATTTTAAGGTCGATATTTTTAATTACCTGGTCTTTTAAAATTCTGCGTTCGGCGAAAAAATCTTCTTCATTATAGCCTAGGATATGCATAAAACCATAATTCATGCGATATAATCCGGGCGCACGGTTGGTGGCAATCAAAGCCGCTTCGATAGCCAATGTGCCCGATCCGCACATGGGGTTAATAAATGGCGATTTCCTATCCCAGTTGCTTGCTAAAATAACCCCGGCAGCCAGAGCCTCCAGCATAGGTGCTTTTCCGGGTATTTTACGGTAACCGTGCTTGGCAAGGGTTTCGCCCGAAGTATCCATAAAAACATCGGCATCGGTATCTTTCCAGTATAAATGCACTACCGTTTTATTTGCATCCGAACCAGAGTTAGGGCGGATACCTTTTTTCTCTTTTATGCGGTCAACAATTGCATCCTTTACTTTTAAGTTTGCAAAAAGCGGTGTGGTAATATTTGGGTTATCAACATTAGAGGTTACGGAGAAATAACCCGAAAAATCGATCAGTTCTTCCCACTCAATGGCTTTAATTTCTTTGTATAAATCGTCAGGCGTAACGGCTTTGAAACTTTTTACGGCATACAGGATCTGGCTGGCACAGCGCAAGTTCAAATTTAGTTTAATGCACTCTTTAAGGGTGATATTGAGTTCAACACCCGTTGCAAAAGACCGCTCGATAACATAACCTAAAGCCTTAACCTCTTCTTGTAAGTAAGGCGAAAGGCGCTTGTTGCAGGTAATAATTACCTTGCTTTTATTGTGGAAAACTTGCATCATAATATATGCGAAGTTATCAATAAAATTATAGAGATTTGATGTTTATAGTACATTAAGTAGTATTAGATATGGAAATTAAAGGAAAAGTACACGAAGTAGGTGCCACGCAGCAAGTAAGTGAAACGTTTAAAAAACGTGATTTAATAGTAGAATATGCAGAAAATCCAACTTACCCAGAATATATCCGTTTTGAGGCTTTACAGGATAAAACTGCATTATTAGATACATTTAAAGCTGGCGATGAGGTTGAGGTTTTCTTTAATTTACGTGGTCGCCCTTGGACAGATAAACAAGGTAAAACATCATATTTTAACAGCTTGGTAATTTGGCGTATCAATGCAGTTGCAGCAGGCGCTCCGGCAGCTACGCCGGCTTATGCAGCCCCTGTTGATGTAAGCAATGCACCAGGTGAAGATGATGATTTGCCTTTTTAAATAAAGAATCTTTTTTAAGCAAACAATTTTGAACCATGCCGGGGCTTTTGCTCCGGCATTTTTTTTGCCTGCACCAGACTTCCGAAGTTTACCAGGCCCGTGCTCGCGAAAACTTCGAAAGTCTTCTCAGCGCTGTTAAAATATGTTAAAAACAAACACTTCGCTTAGCTAATCAGTATTTTTGATATCTGTTTAGATTTAAGAAGATTATGCCCTGGTTTTTTTAGCTTTAAAACCAATCTAGTTCATGAAGAAAAAGAGTTTTTGGTTAATTACCGTTTTAATGACGGTGGCTTTACTTGGTGTTTTTGTAATGCAGCTGTATTACATCCGGGAATCGTACAAACTAAAATCCCAGCTCTTTGATGAACAGGTAAACCAGACACTTTCTACCGTGGTGAATAAAATCCAGCGCAGAAATGTTGCCGATCATCTAACCCGCAAGGATGCTGAAAATAAACTGAAACAAATCCAGGATTCCAGGCAGCGTGCGCTCGATATTAAAGAGCTGAGGCAGCAGTATATGCAGGAAGCCGAATTGCGGCAGGCCGAAAGGGAAAACCAAATTGAGGCTTACCTGAACCAGCAGGATAGTATTATCAGGGTATCGTACCGCGCACCAAATGTGATTTCGGAAAGAGAATATACCTCTTTAACATCGAAAAACGGGGATAAGCTGGATCTGCAGATGGATGCTTTTATTGATATCAAAAGCCTGATCTTGAAAGGCTACAGCATGCGTACCAAGCCTTTTTCTGCCCCGCCAAAGACATTTGAATTTAAAAGTTTACAAAATTTACCCGATACCTTGAGGTATTTGGTTTTCGATCCGAGAGATGGTAGTCCGGGTTTTGCCAATGTGCCGAAAATCCCGACAGATTTAGATAAGAAATTTAAGCGTGATGATGAAATTGCACGCAAAAAGCTGGAGCTTAAAATCGCTGCCTTAGGAAAAGATACTTTCTCTTACAATCGTTTAAGCATGGTAGAAGACGTATCAAAGGAATTGCAGGAAACCAATGTGCCGATCTATAAACGGATTAATTTTAGTTCTTTGGGCACATTGCTAAAGCAGGAACTCCTGGCCAATAACATTACACTGAAGCCCTCTTACCGCATTTCGTTAGCCAGAAAAGATTCGACCATTTTTATGGCAGCATCTAATATAAAAGGAGAGTTTTTGCCTGAAAACACCTATAAAACACCTTTATTCGGAAACGATATCTTTCGCGATCCAGGAATGCTTTTTGTTAGTTTCCCGAATAAAAATTCAGCTATTATATCCAACCTCAGTGCAACGCTTGCATCATCAATTGGTCTGTTACTGGTACTTGTTTTTATTTTTTCCTATACGCTTTATGCTATTTTGAAGCAGAAAAAGCTATCGGAAATGAAAACAGATTTCATCAATAACATGACACATGAGTTTAAAACACCTGTAGCCACCATTATGATTGCCAGCGAAGCTTTAAAAGATCCGGAAGTAACAGAAGATAAAGCCCGGTTAAAACGTTTGGCAGGGATTATCTATGATGAAAATGTTCGCCTGGGGAGTCATATCGAGCGTGTTTTAAGTATAGCACGCTTAGAAAAAGGCGAGCTTAAAATGGAGAATGCCGAAGTAGATGTAAACGATTTGATCGTCATTGTATTGGATAGCATGGAGTTGCAGTTACAGAAAAGAAATGCCATTATTAACGTAAATACCGATGCAGAGCATGCTGTTGTATATGGCGATGAGCTGCATCTCTCCAATGTAATCTACAACCTCATCGATAATGCAAACAAATACAGCAGCAATACCCCTGAGATTACCATTACCACCCGTAATACCGCCAAAAATTTAATTATCGAAATAGCCGATAAGGGCATTGGTATGACCAAGGAGCAATCTAAACGGATTTTCGATCAGTTTTATAGGGTGCCAACAGGTAATTTGCACGATGTTAAAGGCTTTGGTTTAGGTTTAAATTACGTTCAGGATGTGATTAAAAAATTGAATGGAACAGTTAAGGTAAGTAGCGAAAAAGATAAGGGAACCACGTTCGAAATATGTTTACCTTTATAATGCTGTTAACCATGGGTACATTAAAACGGAACAGCTTTAATTTACTTATAGCTGGCGCATTAATTTAAAGTGATGTAGAGATTAAACTGTTAGGCCGATTTCGAATCAAACTTTCAAAGTAGGTAACACTACACATGTGAATAAAATTAAGAAAATGAAGAAAATACTTTTGGTAGAAGACGATCCAAACTTAGGTTTATTATTACAGGACTATTTACAGTTAAAAGGTAAATTTGATGTTGTGCTGTGCACTGACGGCGAGGAGGGATTACGGGCTTTTGGAAAGCAAAGTTTCGATTTATGTATTCTGGATGTAATGATGCCCAAAAAAGATGGATTTACCTTAGGTAAAGACATTAGGAAAGTTAATGCACACGTGCCAATTATTTTTGCAACAGCCAAAACCATGCTTGAAGATAAAGCTGCGGCCTACGATTTGGGGGGAGATGATTACATTACCAAGCCTTTCCGCATCGAAGAGCTTTTACTGCGTATCAATGCAATGTTTAAGCGGGTAGCCAATAAAACAGATAAAGGTGATGAGACTGCCGAAACGCAGTTTTCCATCGGCCAATATCATTTCGATTATACTACCCAGATTATTACCGATAACGATCACCAGCAAAAACTTTCTACCAAAGAGGCCGAGCTGTTGCGTTTGTTGTGTTTGAAAAAGAATACTGTTTTAACCCGCGAAGAGGCTTTGTTAAGTATCTGGCATGATGATAATTATTTTAACGGACGGAGTATGGATGTGTTTTTAAGTAAGTTGCGTAAATACCTTAAGGCCGATCCGGCAGTAGAAATCATTAATGTGCATGGAAAAGGCTATAAGCTGCTGGTAAGTTAGATCTGGTGTTAAAGGTTGGAATGTTGTGGTAAAGTTAAAATATTTGGGGTGCCAAAATCAACTTTCGAACATTAAACCTTATAACTTTTCAACCCTCTTAAATATACAGATTTTCCTGTATGGTTGGAATGATGTTCCTTTCCTGTGCCAGTTTAAACAGCGTATCAACCGCTTTACGGCCCTCATGGCCAAGGTTTATGCTATATTTATTTACGTATAGTTCGATGTGCTTGTACATTACGCTTTCTTCCATAGCCTGTGCATGCTGGCGGATAAAATCGATACCAGATTTTGGATGTGCAAAAGCAAACTCTACTGATTGACGGACCAATCGGTTTACTTTTAACTGTACCTCACGACTCAAATTCCGGTTGATTACGATCCCGCCCAGCGGAATGGCACAACCTGTTAGTTTCTCCCAATAGTCGCCAAGATCGACAATCTTTAGTAAGCCTTTATCCTGGTAGGTAAACCTGTTTTCGTGGATGATGAGCCCCAGGTCAATCTCTTCATTAAGCAGTGCCGATTCAATTTCGGAGAAAACCAATTCCTGTTTGTTTTGTAAGTGTGGATAAGCAACTCCCAGCAAGAAATTTGCGGTAGTATACTTTCCTGGTATACCAATTTTGAGGTTAGAGTTGGCCGTTTGAAGCTGAGGGTCAGCCGGACCTTCAAAATGATTTTTGCTGATTAATAACGGGCCAACACCAAAGCCCAGCGCACTTCCTGCATCCAGTAAAGCATATTGGTTGGCTACGTAGGCAAAGGCATGAAAACTTAACTTTGTGATATCCAGCTGGCCCTTAAGGGCCTTTTGATTTAAAGTTTCTACATCATCGTAATAAACCTCAAATTCCAGTCCTTCCGTATCAATTTTATGGTGAATCAGCGCATCGAAAATAAATGTATCGTTGGGGCAGGGAGAAAATCCAAGTGTTAGTTTCATCTATTTATTTTTTTGTTTTCAGTTGTCAGATGGAGCCTTTGACAATTAAAATAATTATTTTAATTGTGTCGGGTTCATAAATCAAAATTAAGTACTGCAGTAAACTAATCGGTCATAATCAGTTCATTTCTCCAACAAAAGCAATGGCCCAATCATTTAAGTTTTTAATAGCCAGACCAATTTTCCAATTTTCTTTATTTCTTGGTTCTACATAATTGGATATACTTCTGACCTGTAAGCAATCTATATTTAACTGTTTGCTGGCATAAAAAACAGCTGCCCCCTCCATACTTTCGGTTGTTGGGTTTAACCTTTTCATTAGTGTTTGAATGCTTTTTTCGCTTCCGGTTACGCGGTTCACTGTAATGCCTTTAGCAAGAGGTAGTTCTATTTTTCTTTGCGTTTTAGCGGTATAATGGTTTTCTCCAAAGCCCAGGTCGGTTATGGTCAGGAACTCATCTCCATTTTCTGCACCAAGCTCAGCAAAAGTATCATCGGTAATGTTCAATACCGTACCTAGTGGAATACTCCTGTCGAAAGAACCTGCGATGCCTAAATTTAGCACCAGACTGTATTTAGGCGAAAGATATTTGCCCAGGGCAAAGGCTGTTGCTACCATTCCAACTCCGGAAATGAGCAGGTCGAAATTTTTACTTTCTACAAAATCTCCGTCCGGTAAATTAAAGTGCTGGTAAAAGAAGGTAAGTTCGGCTTTTGTAGCGGCAACAACTAAAGTTTTCATAAAGTAAAGTTAGCAGATTGTTTTTATTAAAATTTAGGTTTTATGTAAGCTTTGGTCTTTAGTCTTTAAGCTTGAACCTTTATCCGTATATTTGCATTTTATTTTATAGTAATGATTTACATAACGAGAAAAGCATCATTTAACGCGGCACATAAACTGGCCCGTACCGATTGGGATGATGATAAAAACAATGAGGTTTATGGTAAATGTGCCAACCCCAACTGGCATGGCCATAACTATTGGTTATATGTTACCGTTAAAGGCGAAGTGAATCCGGAAACAGGTTTTCTTGTTGATTTGAAATGGCTGAAAGACATAATGAATGATTATGTGGTAGATAAGGTTGATCATAAAAATCTAAATCTTGATGTAGATTTTATGAAAGGCAAACTGGCTTCGACTGAAAACCTGGCTATCGAAATCTGGAAACAGCTTTGGGCCCCGATTGCAGAGAGCGGTGCAGTTTTACATTGCGTAAAAATCTACGAAACCGAAAATAATTTTGTTGAATACTTTGGTTAAAACCTGAATTAATGAGCGATAAAGACGTATTGAAAGGCGAATCGAGAGACGGTTACGTAAAAATAGACCGTTACAACGAAGATAAAATTGAAGCTGTAGCTACACATTATAAAGATATTCTTGGCCAGTTAGGCGAAAATCCGGAACGCGAAGGTTTATTAAAAACACCTGAGCGCGTGGCTAAGGCTCTGCAATACTTAACACATGGGTATGATTTAAAACCTGATGAGATTCTGAAAGGTGCAATGTTTGAAGAAGATTACAGCCAAATGGTTGTGGTTAAGGATATTGAAGTATACTCGATGTGCGAACACCATATGCTGCCGTTTTTCGGTAAAGCACACATTGCCTACATCCCGAACGGACATATTGTGGGTTTAAGTAAAATTCCACGCGTAGTTGATGCTTTTGCCCGCCGTTTACAGGTACAGGAGCGTTTAACAAACGAAATTAGGGATTGTATCCAAAATACCCTTAGCCCGATGGGCGTTGCAGTGGTAATGGAATGCAGGCACTTATGCATGGCTATGCGTGGTGTGCAAAAACAAAACTCGGTTACCACCACATCAGCCTTTACCGGAACTTTTTTAAGTAACGATAAAACAAGAGCAGAATTTTTAAGGTTAATTACCGCGAGTTTAGACTAATTGGTACCAAGTATCATTAAGAAAAAGTAATATCAAGTAAAAAGTACCAGGGCGGGCAGCCAGCCAGATAGCATGCTAAGCACCAGACCCGGTACGCCAGACTAATTATAATGAAAGCATATATTTTTCCCGGACAGGGAGCACAGTTTGTAGGCATGGGTAAAGACCTTTATGAGAACCCTGAAGCTGCAGCACTATTTGAAAAAGCCAATGAGATAATTGGTTTTCGCATCAGCGACATTATGTTCGGTGGAACAGATGAAGAGCTTAAACAAACCAATGTAACCCAACCTGCAATTTTTTTGCATTCGGTTATTTTGGCCAAAGTTTTGGGCGATAATTTTAAACCTGATATGGTTGCAGGTCACTCCTTAGGCGAATTTTCGGCTTTAGTGGCGGCAAATGCATTAAGTTTTGAAGATGGATTAAGATTGGTAATTGCCCGTGCAAATGCCATGCAGAAAGCCTGTGAAGCACAACCCTCAACAATGGCAGCCATTTTAGGACTGGCTGACGATGTGGTAGAAAAAATCTGTGCTGAGGTTGATGCGGTAGTGGTGCCGGCTAATTACAACTGTCCGGGGCAATTGGTTATTTCTGGAAGCATTGAAGGCATTGACCTGGCTTGTGCCAAATTAACCGAAGCCGGAGCAAAAAGAGCATTAAAATTAAATGTAGGGGGGGCATTCCACTCGCCTTTAATGGAACCAGCAAAAATCGAACTTCAGGCTGCTATTGAAGCCACCGCTATTTCGGCTCCAATATGTCCGGTTTATCAGAATGTTGATGCAAAACCTTATACAGATCCGGCTGAAATTAAATCGAATTTGATCAAACAATTAACGGGGGCTGTACGTTGGACACAGACAGTGGGTAATATGCTTGCTGATGGTGCAACTGAATTTGTTGAAGTAGGACCGGGTAATGTATTACAGGGCCTGGTTAAAAAAGTAAGCCGCGAGGTGCAAACCAGCAGTGCTGCTATAGCTTAATTTATTTAATAAATATAACAATGACAACGCCATAAGCCTTAAGTTTATGGCGTTGCTTTTTATCAAGATTTAATATCTTTATCGGTAAATGGATCTTCATCACTTTAAAATACATAATGTTGTAATGTATAAGTGATTGGGGTTTTCTTATCTATGAAAATACAAGTACCCGGATGAAAATGAGCTTTGGTGTAAAAATTAGGTTTCTATTGCTCGTTTTGGGCTGTTGCCTCATGGTAACGTCTATTTCGCTGAGCCGGTTTACCACCAAAAGCGAATTGCTCGAACACGATGCTGAAAAGATTCAGCAGAATCTTTTAGCTAAAGAAAGACTGGTGCAGGCCTTTTTGGCCGATAAAAAACAAGTGGCCAGCGCCAAGCAGTTTCACATCAATCCTAAAAGCGGGATCGATTTTATTAAAAGCTACAGGGACACTAATGGCGTAAATCTTTTAACTTTCGAAAACGGCGAGCTTAAATACTGGAGCACCATTAAGATTTCGGATGTAGATCCAAATACCATTAAAGAGGGTAGTTCGGTATTGTTTTTTGCTAACGGTTGGTATGAAGTAATTAAAAGTACACAGGGTAATTTCAGTCTTATTTTCCTGATATCCATTCAATCGCAGTATCCTTTTAAAGAAACACAATACTTTAAAAATGATATCGACCCGATTTTATCCTCTACGAAATTATTAACATTTGCTTCCTTTACTGATAAGGATGTATATGTAATAAAAGGCCTGGATAATAAATTTTTGTTCGGGCTTAAGGTAAAGCAGGGTTATGCCGAAACCTATTATTCAGGTACGCAGTTATGGTTGTTTGTAGCCGGGATGTTGTGTATCTGTATGTTTTTTAATTCGCTGAGCTCGCTCATTGCCCGCCGCGGACATATTGCCTGGGGCACCTTCCTGCTGCTCTTTTTCTTTCTTGCCTTCCGCTTATCCGATTTATATTATGGCTGGTTTAATCACCGGTTTATTTTAGATCTTTTCGATCCCAAGATATATGCAGATAGCTTTCTGATGCCCTCATTAGGCGACTTCCTGCTGAATGTTATCGTAATTACCTGGCTGCTGCTTTTTATGTACAACCATAAAGAGCAATACAGATTTCCGTCATGGATTAAGCGCAATAAGGTTGTAGGCCTCATTATTCAGGCATCGTTAATGGTACTTATCGGCAAGATTGTATGGGATACTGACGATATTTTTTTCGGGTTGATTTTTAACTCGAAAATTAATTTCGACATTGTAAACATCCTAAAATTGAGTGGTACCAGTTGGGTGGGGATTGTGATTTTGTGCCTGGCCTGGTTTCAGATTTACCTGATCACCGTAATTTCGGCCACGGTAAGCCGCCAGCTCAATGTAAGCAATAAAGAAAGGATCATTATCTTCCTGATTGGCTTTGCCGGGGTTTTTGCCTATAAGCTCTTTGTCGACTTTAATGCATTCTTTATTGTTTTTGCACTGGTATTGTTTATTGTTGCCAGGGCGGTATATCTCGAAGAAAAACACTTTTCAATCGGCTTGTTTGCTATTGTTTTTTTCTGTCTTGCTTTTAATACCTCCATTAAATATACAAGATATAAAGATATTAAGGAGCGTAGCCTGCGCGAGCCATTGGCCCGTAAAATACAATCGTCGGAAGATTTAAATGCAATTATTGCCCTGGGTACCCTGGGCAATGAAATTGTCAATGATGATTTTTTGTCAAGGTATTTTAAACAAAATAAAACGACGAATTACATGGTTCTTAAAAACCACCTGAAAGACTATCTGGATGGTTATCTGAGCCGCTACGACTACCAGATCTATCCATACGATAGATTGGGAAAAATTATGGGCAATGCCGATAGCCCGCCTATCGATAAATATAAAAAGCTGGTGGAAGCGGGTTCTGTTAAGATAGACGGGTCTAATTTTTTCTATCAGGTTAACAATACTTTTGGTTATCAGGATTATTTTGGAATTATTTCGATGGTAGACCAAGGTAATCTGCTTGGTACACTTGTAATCGAACTGCGCTCTAAGCCCTACAATTATAATAACCGCCTGCCTGATCTTTTAGGTGATCAGAAACTGGCAAAAGAGGAAGATTTTAAAGGTTATTCGATTGCTTTTTACAGTAATAATAAGTTGCTTAATCAATCTGGAAATTATACCTATCCTCTTGATGGAAGCATATATAAAGGTAAAAAAGACGATTTTGTAATCAATAATGATGATAAATTACATTACAGTCATATGATTTATAAGCCTTCTGATAGTAAAATGGTAATTATCAGTAAGGCAAAGGTTGATTACATAGAACGTTTAGCAGCACTATCTTTTTTCTTTTTGGTATTCATTATTTTTTCTTTAGTGCTTTATGGTTTAATCTGGTTGATCAAAAATCTCGACGATGATAAGGTAGGCTGGTTTAGCATTAACCGTTCGTTGATGATTAATGCCAATAAAATCCTGTATAAAACCAGGATCCAGGTTTCTATTGTACTGTCTGTAGTGGCTACGCTGATCATTGTGGGCTGGGTAACCTATTATTATATGGATCTTGAATATCGCGGGCAGCAGGATGCAATACTGAAGGATAAGATCAGAAAGGTTCAGCAAAATTTTGAAAAGCAGGTGTTCAGTAACGGGGCTATTTCGAATGATGAAAATGCCATAGCTGATTTTAACAATTTTGCTGATATTAATAACGCTGATCTGAATTTATATGATTTGAGCGGTAATCTGATCATGACCACTTACCCTAAGCTTTATAATTATAAAATTATAGGGAAAAAAATGGGGCCTTTGGCTTATTTATCTTTAAGTAGCCTTCACCGGTCAGAATACATCAACCCGAAAGAAAAGATAGGTAATTTAACCTATGCTGCCGCGTATGCCCCTATCAGGAATGCGCAGAATAAAACCATTGCCTATATTGGCCTTCCGAACTATTCGAATGAAGAAGAATATACCGATAAGATTGCCCTTTTTGTGAGTAACCTGATCAATATCTATGCGCTTGTTTTTGTGGCAATCGGAGTATTGGCCGTTTTTTTAGCCAATCAGATCACCAGTCCGTTAACCTTTATCCAGGAAAGTATCAGTAAAACCAAAATAGGGCAAAAAAATGAGCCTATAGTATGGCGCAGGCATGATGAAATCGGTTCTTTGATTAAAGAGTACAACAATATGATTTCGGCTTTAGAGGCCAGTGCCCTTAAACTGGCCAGATCTGAACGGGAGAGTGCCTGGCGTGAAATGGCAAAGCAGGTTGCCCACGAAATCAAGAATCCGTTAACACCTTTAAAATTGGGTGTTCAGTTATTAGAGAAGTCGTGGAAAGAGAAAGATCCAAATTTTGAACTGAAGTTTAATAAATTCAGTAAATCATTTATCGAACAGATTGATAGCTTGTCGAAAATTGCTTCCGAGTTCTCGAACTTTGCTAAAATGCCCGATACCAATTTGGAAAGGCTTGCTTTGCTTCCGGTTATCGAACGGGCAAGAGAGGTGTTTAAAAGTACAGAAAATGTGACCATCGATATCATCGATAAAAGCGCAGGTGAAGTTGAAATTATGGCCGATCACGATCAATTGCTGAGGACTTTTAACAACCTGCTTAAAAATGCGATAGAAGCTATTGACGAGGAATCGTTGTGTTGCATCACCATTGTGGTGTATGTAGATCTCCGGAACGCGTATATTGAAATTAAAGATAATGGAAAAGGCATTCCTCCTGCACTGCACGATAAGATTTTTGTGCCCAATTTTACTACCAAAACCTCCGGAACAGGTTTAGGCCTTGCTTTTGTTAAGCAAGCGGTAGAAAATGCAGGCGGAACGGTTAAGTTTACCTCTATAACAGGTTTAGGAACAACTTTTTACTTAAGTTTTCCGTTGGCCTAAAAGAAATAAATGAGATTTAGCGTTTGTTGATGATCCGTTTAATTTTATCTCAGCTCTACCTGAGCTTTGCCCATGGTGCTGCCGTCAGCGTATAAAATTACGGTATAGATGCCTTTAATAAAAGGCTTTGGATTTGCCCAATCGATAACATAAGTGCTGTTATCGTTATTGTAATTGATGAAGATAGAGTGACTGTATTGCATGTCCTGCCCGTCAGCCTCAAAGCGGTTACTTTCATCGGCCAGTAGGTTGCCAGCAGGATCAAATACCCTTAAATAAATATTATGGTGGCTTTTTTCGGCCAGTTGGTTAGGGATGATGGTGAACCGTACACTTAATTTTTCGGCAGTTGATGACCGGGTTACTTCTACTTTCTTGCCACTGGATTTTGTTCTGAAGGCAATAATTTCAGCAGATTGAAGCTTTAATGCTGCCGCAGTTTTAACTTTGGCATTTAAATTAGAGTTCTCGTTCTCTAAGTTCGATGCCTTATTGCTGATGTTTCTGAGGGTGTTTTGTAAGCTGTCGCGGCTGTTCTTTAATAAAATATTATCCTTTTGCAGCTTAATAATCTGATCATTGTAGTTTTTTACAAATGCTTTCAGTTGGTTAATCTGTGCATTGGCTTTGTCGAGTTCGTTCTGAGTGATTTGGTTTTTTTCTAAGGCTACTTTAAGCTCTTCGATTTTTGCCCGCGCAATTTTCTGTTCTTCAGCAAGTTTGTCGTTTAAATCCAGGTTTAGTGCATTAACCTTGTCCAGTTCAACCTCGATCTTTTCTACCTCGAGCCGCAGTTTGTCCTTTTCAGTGCTTACCGTAACAAACCGCTCATTTTGCTTTCCATCTTTGAAAAATAAGTAAGCATTTGTGCCAATTAAAGCTGCAATAACGATGACCAGGAAGTAAATTTTGTTTCTATCACCCTTATTAATCTTTTGTGGTTCCATTTTTAATAACGCTGTATCTTCTGTAAATTAATATACTTTTGTGTTCCATAGGTAAATGGGGGTATACAATTTAATTTTAGCAGGGCGCAAATTAGAATTTTTTAAAAACTTATAAGAGTTTTTAAAAAAAATCGTTTACTTGCTAATGTTCATTTGTAATTCAAATCAACACAACACACAATCTGAACAAAAAATAAGACAGAATAATGTTTAAAAACTTCCTATACGCACTTTTATCTTTAACTGTAGTACCTTATATATTAAATGCACAACCTTTATCAAAAATTGCACCAAAAAGGGAATTTAGAGGGGTTTGGGTGGCTACTGTTACCAATATAGACTGGCCATCGAAGCCCGGCTTAAGCATTGATCAACAAAAGCAGGAGCTTATTGGTATTTTAGAAAGACACAAAAGTCAAGGGATGAATGCCATTATTTTGCAGGTTAGGCCAGCAGCTGATGCTTTTTATGCAAAGTCCAGAGAACCCTGGAGCCAGTGGTTAATGGGTAAGCAAGGTTTAGCGCCTGCGGCCGGTTACGACCCTTTGGCCTTTGCCATTAAAGAAGCTCATTTCAGGGGAATGGAACTTCATGCCTGGTTTAATCCTTACAGGGCCAGCATGAGCAGTGCAGCTGTATTGAGCGAAAACCATGCTTACCGTAAACATCCCGATTGGTTTTTTACCTATGGCGGCAAAAAACAGTTTGATCCGGGCATTCCGGAAGTCAGGGAATATATTGTTCAGGTAATTTTAGATGTGGTAAAGGGATATGATATTGATGGTATTCACTTCGACGATTATTTTTACCCTTATAAAGTGGAGGGGCAAACGATTAACGACGGGAATACCTTTTATAAATACCCCAATAATTTTTCAGATATAAAAGACTGGAGGCGTAATAACGTTGATTTGCTGATCAAGCAACTGGACGACAGTATTCATCATTATAAAAAATGGGTTAAATTCGGCATTAGTCCGTTTGGTATTTGGAAAAATAAAAATGAAGATCCTGAAGGTTCTGCCACCAGTGGCCTATCCAATTATGCTGAGCTTTTTGCCGATAGCCGTAAATGGGTTAGGGAAGGCTGGGTAGATTACATCAATCCTCAAATTTATTTTACGTTTACCAGAAGAGTTGCCCCCTATGGCATTTTGGTCGATTGGTGGAGTAATAATACTTTTGGGCGGCATGTTTATATCGGTCAGGGAGCTTATCTGGTAAATTCGAGAGCAGAAGCAGCGTGGAAAAACCTGAGCGAAATACCCAATCAGATTAGATACATCAGAAATAACAACCGGATTCAGGGCAGCGTTTTTTTCAGCTCTAAATCATTAAGTACAGTTGCTAAAGCCGTAGGCGACTCCTTGAAAAACGATTTTTATAAATACCCGGCTTTGCCGCCGCAAATGCCATGGCTGGATGAAGTGCCACCTAATGAACCCCAGGCACTAACAGCTGATGCACTAAAAGACGGTGTGCACTTAAAATGGCAGTTTCCGTTAAAGGCGAAAGATGGAGAAACGGCTTCTGGTTTTGTAATTTACCGATTTAATGAAGGCGAGAAAATCTCGGTACTTGATGCCAAAAATATTATTAAGATCAGCTTTGAAGATTACCTCTCCTTTGTTGATACCAATGTAGAAAGCGGGAAGAGGTATAGCTACCTGGTTACCGCCCTGGATCGATTAAAAAATGAAAGTGAACCTAGCGGGCCGGTGGGTGTAGAAATTCCTTTGGCGAAAGAGTAACAATGTTATAGGTTCTTTTTATTGGTCGATTCTCTTTCAACAACGGCCGGATCGAGTACGATGTGTTCCATATTGGAATAAGGGCTCTCCTGATTAATCATTTTTAGGAACATTTTAGCACATTCCCTGCCCATTTGCGATGCATGTTGGTCAATTGTTGACAGGGTTGGGGTAATGTAAGCTGAAAAAGCTTCGTTGGCAAAACCAATTACACCAATTTCTGGTGGCGTTTCATTAATCTCTTTAAGCTTTTTAATTACACCTAAAGCGGTAAAATCATCTCCTGCTATAATCGCATCGGGTTTGTTTTTGCTGCGCATTAATTTGCCGGCACCAAATCGGCCGTCTTTAATGGATAAACCTCCAAAAACAATATGCTCCTCTACCAGTGGAAGATTATGGTCTGCCAAAGCTGCTTTATATCCTTCTAAGCGGTCGTTAAATATTTTAATCTGATGAACGGTGGTTACAAAAGCAATTTTTTTATAACCCCGATCGATTAAATGTTTCGTGGCAATATAACCTGCCTTAAAATCGTCAAGCGTAATGGTAGGAACTTTTAATTCTGTATTTACACGGTCGAATAATATAAGGGGTTTATTTTGTTTAATGATCTCGAAAAAGTGTGAAATATCTTTAGTTTCTAAAGACATAGAAGCCATAATGCCATCTACCTGTGCTTCTAATAAAGTTTTTACACCGTTTATTTCGTTCTCAATAGATTCATTGGATTGGTAGATAATAACACTGTAGCCACTGTTCTTCAGTCCGTCTTCTATACAATGGATAATAGATGCAAAGAAATGTGCCTGAACACTTGGCACAATTACACCAATGATATGGGTTTTGCCCGATTTTAATGCTGATGCGAGTTTATTCGGGCTATAGTTCAGATTTTTAGCCATTTCAACAACGGCCTTTCTGGTGGCATCACTTATTGCCGGAAATCCGCTAAGGGCCCTTGAAACAGTTGATACTGTAATATTGAGCGCCTTGGCTATATCATATATGGTTGTTTTTTTTTTCAATTGAAGAGGGGGGAAAATTATAGCGTAAATTTACTAAACCTTAATAATAATGTTCTTTTTATACATAAAATATAATAACACATAAAAACCGAGCACGTAAGTTATGGCCCACACCAAGGACGCATTTATGGGACTAAAAAACGGACTGTAACAGGTTTCATAAAAGCGTACCAACAATCCGGTTTTTGTACCATCGGGTTTGGTAATCCGGATCAGGTTTAATACCCGGGGCATTAAACCTGCTAAAAAAAAGACTGTTATGGCATTAATACCATAAACAACAAAAGGAGTGGTAAATTTTTTGTAGCCATGAACATCGACGATCCAGTAACAAATTGCCAATCCTATTGATGCCAATCCACCTGTGTAGAGTACGTAAGAACTCGTCCATAGTGATTTATTGATGGGGAACTGTAAATCCCAAAGTAAACCCAAAATAACTGCGGCAGTACCTGCAGTAAATAACCAGGCAACTTTGGTTGGATTGTCTATATCTTTTCTGCGCATCCAAACGCCAACCAAAATGCCAAAAAGGCAAGTGCCTATGGCCGGTAATGTACTTAAAATGCCTTCAGGGTCCCATGTTTTTGAAGAGGCCCAGGTATGTGCCTCGGTTAATATGCCGCGATCAATCCATGCTGCTAAATTGGTTTCTTTTTCCAGATTCGGATAACCCACTCCCGGTACGGGAATGAATGTCATTAATGCCCAATAAACGGCAAGTATTACAATCAGTGTTTTGAATATCGTTTTGGTGGAAGCTTTAATGAAAATAATGCTGCTGATAATAAATACGATGCCTATTCTTTGTAAAACACCTAATAACCTCACGGTTTGGAAAGCTTCCCAAATGGATTTATGATCCATAATGGCACTGATAATTTTACCAAAAATAGCAAGAAAAAAACCGAGGAGGTAAAGTATGATGCCCCGTTTAACCGCTTTGATAATTGTTTTTTGATGAGTAGCCGGATCTGCTTTGCTGCTGCTCATGGCAAATGCGATTGATACGCCTACTATCCATAAAAAGAATGGGAAGATCAAATCAGTAGGTGTGCATCCATTCCATTCGGCATGCTCTAAAGGAGCATAAATATGGCCCCAACTGCCCGGATTGTTCACTAAGATCATCGCAGCTACAGTTAATCCTCTAAAAAAATCGAGTGATAGCAATCGTTGTTTTGGTTGGGTCATGGTTAGCTTTTTTGGGTTCAGTAAACTAATTTAGAGTATTGTTTTTATAAAGAGAAATAAATAAGAAGTTGGAGGAAGCAGGCGGTGTGAGAAACTTCTGAAGTCTCAAAGGCCAATGGGTAGGCTGTACTTCGGAAGTTAGTCGGGGCCTTTAGATTTTATGATCGGATATAAATCCTGATAGTCCTCCGAACCATTCTAAAACTTCTGACCTATTGATTAAAGTTGGCTTGTTAGATAGATAAGAATTAAAGGAAGAATATTTATAATCTTCCATTTTCTCAACTAGTTTTGAAACGCATGGGTTTTGATGAATATAAGTTATGATTCTCGTATAATAAGCTTCAGAATCAACTTTTTTTACTTTATACCTCCCTTGAAACAAGCCTCCGACTCTATTGTAACTTAGGTTTATTGCTTTAACGTAAGAAATAAGCATGTTTTTAATTCCTTTTTCGAAATTGAATTTATCGTTTACCCTGATGAAAAAATGAAAGTGATTTGGCATTAAGCAGTAAGCAAAAATATCTATATATGGAATAATATATTTTTTGAACTGCATTAAGAAGAAATGATAATTTCTATCGTCAAAAAAGATTTTACCCTTATTGTTTCCTCTGTTGTAAATGTGATAGCAGCAACCTTCCTCTATTTTCATATTCTAATGGTTTGAATAATTGTGTAATAGGGATGGCTAATTTATTGAAATATAAGTATATTTTTTGAATGTTAAACCTCCGAAGTCTTGCCGCATCCTGGGCTTTTGAGACTTCGGAGGTCAACTTATGATGAAAAAACCTGCTTTGAGCGAACAAAGCAGGTTTGATTTATTTTAAAACTAGTCTTCAAATTTCCAGCGGACAAAGGCTTCCATCGCTTCGTATTCTGCCAGTCCAAGCTCATCATAGGCTTTTGCCGTATCACGGTTACGGTCTTCAGCCCGTTGCCAGAACTCTCTTGAGTCGTCGCCAGGGAAAACAGCCTTGTCTTTTTGACTCTGGTGTTTAAAGATCGCATTTCTCTTGCGTTCCAGTTCTTGCGGCGAAATTGGAACTGCCATTTCGATTTCGTAGGTTTCAAATTCATGCCAGGCACCGCGGTACATCCACAACCAGCAATCTTGCGCCCAGGCTTCGGTTTTGCGTAAACGTTTTAATGCTTCTAAAATAATATTGAAGCAAACGATATGCGTGCCGTGAGGGTCTTCAAAATCGCCGGCAGCATAAACCTGATGAGGTTTTACTTTTTGCAAAAGCTCTATGGTAAGTTCGATATCTGCATCGGTTACCGGATTTTTCTGCACCTTGCCACTTTCATAAAATGGAAGCGCCTGAAAATGGATATGGTCATCTTCAAGACCGCAATACCTTGCCCCGGCAATGGCTTCACCCTTCCTGATCAATCCCTTAACGGTTTGAATTTCCGGTGTATCAACCTGGTTTGGTTTTTTCTGCTCAATAAAGGCCCTCATTTTGTTGTAAAGCTCCTTTAAATGGCTATTGTCAATGCCCATTTTTTCCGTAAAATCTACGTTGAACTCCACAAAGCGAAGTGCATCATCATCCCAAACTGCTGTATTTCCAGAAGTTTGATAGGCTACGTGTACGTCGTGTTTCTGGTCAACAAGGCGCAAGAAAGTTCCGCCCATCGAAATTACATCATCATCAGGGTGTGGGGAGAAGATAATTACTCGTTTTCTTGCCGGTTCGGCTCTTTCCGGACGCTGAGAATCATCAGCATTTGGTTTTCCTCCCGGCCAACCGGTAATGGTATGCTGTAATTTATTAAAGATATGGATGTTGATGTTGTAAACCGGCCCTTTTTCGGTAGCCAGTTGCGCCATACCATTGTTATTATAATCGTCTTCTGTTAATTTTAAGATCGGTTTTTTAAGGGTATTGGCCAGCCAGATTACCGCTTTGCGGATCAGTGCATCAGTCCAGACACAATCTTTAACCAGCCAAGGGGTATCAAAACGGGTCAGTTCTGAAGCTGCAGGTACATCAAGAATAAACTCTACATGGTCAGAAAGTTGCAGGTAAGTTGCGGGTACTTCTCCCGAAATTTCGCCTTCAACCGCTTTTTTAATGATCGAAGCTTTTTTACGGCTCCAGGCCATCAATATAATTTCTCTTGCTTTGAAAATGGTGCCAATGCCCATCGTAATGGCTTTGGTTGGCACAAAGCTTTTTCCTCCGAAATCGCGCGCAGCATCACGGCGTGTCAAATCATCTAAGGTTACTAAACGGGTACCGGAATTAGGTGCGGAACCTGGCTCGTTAAATCCGATGTGACCGGTACGTCCGATTCCTAAAATCTGGATATCAAGACCACCAAGATCGCCGATTTTCTTCTCATATTCAAGGCAAAAAGCCGGAATGTCTTCTAGTGCAAGCGTTCCGTCAGGGATGTGAACATTTTTTCTATCAATATCGATATGATTGAAAAGGTTTTCGTTCATAAACGTAACATAACTCTGTGCCGAGGTTGGCGCCATCGGATAATATTCATCCAGGTTAAAAGTAATTACGTTTTTAAAACTTAAGCCCTCTTCCTTGTGCAGTCTAACCAGTTCGGCATAAACTGCAATTGGGGTAACACCTGTTGCTAAGCCCAGTACTGCAGGTGTGTTGTTTGCTTGTTTTGATTTAATGAGCTCGGCAATGCGATGTGCCACATTAATTGAAGCAATTTTTGGATTTTCGAACACGCTTACGGGTAATTTCTCGAAGCGCGTCTCCTCCAGTAAATTTAATCTAGCCATTTTTTTTATATGGATTTTAATGTACGGAGCAGTAAATATAGAGAGTTATGCCCAATTTGTAACAAAGGTTATTTACATTTATTGCAAGTATTTCTATAAAATTCAATTACAGGGGCAGACAAACGTTTGATCCTTTTAATCTAAAAAATGAATATGAACAGGCAGATCCAAAAGTTATACTCAAAAGCGGGCAAGTCAGAGCGTTTAATTATCGGATTAATGAGCGGAACTTCTATGGATGGCCTGGATATTGCCTTGTGTTCCGTTAAAAAAAGTGGCGCTGAAACTGATGTCAGGCTTTTAAAATTTAAAACCGGCGATTATACAGCGGATTTCAGGGCAAAAATAAAGGCGATTTTTTCTAAAAAAGAGGTTGATTTACAATTGGTTTGTCTGATGAATGAGCACATTGCAAATGTTCATGCTCAACTGATCAACGAAGCCCTGAAAGAGTGGGGATATAAAAACGAGGATATTGATTTTATAGCCAGCCACGGACAAACCATTTTCCACGCACCAAAATCTTTGCACCAGCTGGGCGATTATCCTAATGGCACATTACAGATTGGTGATGGCGATCATATTGCAATTAAAACGGGAATTATTACGCTTTCTGATTTTAGGCAGAAACATTTGGCTGCAGGGGGCGAAGGTGCTCCACTGGCTGTATATGGCGATTACTTAATGTTTTCGGAGGCTGGCGAAGACCGGGTAATGTTAAATATTGGTGGTATCGCAAATTTCACTTACTTACCGGCAAATATGGAGGCCAGCGAAATTTTTTCAACAGATGTAGGGCCTGGCAATACCTTGATGGACCAATACATGCAAAAATATTTTAACCGGTTTTATGATAAAGATGCTGCAGTTGCACTAAGCGGTGAATCAAATTCCAAACTATTGTCGGCATTGCTGGAATGTGATTTCTTTGAGCTGGATTTTCCTAAAACCACAGGACCGGAACTATTTAACCTGGAATATTTAAGTAAGGCTCAGGAAAAATCTTCAACCACAAACCTCAGCAAAGAGGAGGTAGTGGCTACCCTGTGCCGTTTTTCGGCAGAAACCATTGTACATGCGATAAAACGTTGTTTTGGGGATGAGGCTAAAGCACAGGTTTTTATGAGTGGCGGCGGGATGCACAATTCGCTGCTTGTTCAGTTGCTTCAAGCCAGGCTGCCTTCGTGCAGATTCCTTACCACTGACGATTTAAACATTAATCCCGATGCAAAAGAGGCTGTTTTATTTGCTGTTTTGGCGAATGAGACCTTATGCGGGGAGCCGATTGATTTTGGCAACCGGCAAGGTGTGCCATCGGTCTGCATGGGAAAAATTAGCTTGCCGGAGTAAATCCCGAATGAAGTATTAATTTCAACTTTATAAGCATTCAACATTCTTTGTGCGGTATTTTGTTAAATTTGTTTTAACACTAAGCTTCTAACACAAAACCAAATTTTATGGAAAAAAGTTACCTCAAATGGTCGACAGGATTTTTTGCAATTTTGTTGATCCCATTTCTGTTGCTCCTGTTTTCGGAAACGGCACAGGCACAGAACAAGCGTTATAACATTAGCGGAAAAGTGACCGATGCCGCAAATAACGAAGCTATTCCGGGCGTTGTGGTTAAAATCCTCAACACAAGTTTAGCAACCAGTACCAACAGTAACGGTGGCTATACCTTTGCGGTTGATCTGGCCCCGGGTAAATACCAGGTCCAGTTTTCTTACGTGGGTTACAAAAGTAAAGTACAGGCTATTGATCTTGGCAGCAGCGATCAGGTGGCTTTAAGTGCTGCCCTAAATGCCGATGCTGTTGGACTGGACGAGGTAATTGTTACCGGAACATCGCAGGGAACTACGAGGAAAGAACTGGGAAGTTATGTGAGCACTGTTAAAGGCGACGACCTGAACAAAGCGCCAAGCGGTAACGTACTCTCTTCGCTGCAAGGCAAAACTGCCGGTGCTCAGATCAGTCAAAATTCGGGCGACCCTGCTGGCGGCATGTCTGTTCGTTTGAGGGGGATCAGTTCGGTAAACTCCTCATCAGAGCCACTTTATATTATTGATGGGGTAATCGTAAACAATTCGACTACGAGGGTTACCAATACCTCATCCAATTATGATAACGTTAATAACGGTACCCAGGTAGGAAGTATCGGCCAGAATAGAATGGTGGATATTAATCCGGCAGATATCGAGCGTATAGAGGTTTTAAATGGAGCTGCTGCTGCGGCCATTTATGGTTCGAGGGCAAATTCGGGGGTAATCCAGATTTTTACCAAAAAAGGTGTAAGCGGAGCAGCGCAGGTTAATTTTAGCACCAGCTTAATCTTCAGTCATTTACGAAAGGAGATTGAGGTAAACCAATCGCCGGTAAAATTTGGCGGACCGGTTAACTCCTTCACGCAGGACGTGATCCAAACCGTAGGCGATCCGCCAGCTCTGCTCACCAATACCACACCGGTAACCCGTTACAATTACCAGGATTATATCTTCCGGCCGGCTACAGGTACTGATAATACCATTTCAGTTTCCGGAGGTAATGAAAACACAAAATATTATACTTCGGCGGCCTATTTCAGTAACCAGGGGATTATTAAAAATACCGATTTTACACGGTATAATTTCAGGGCCAATATTGATCAGAAAATTACCGAATGGGCAAAATTGAGTGCCGGGTTAAATTATATCCGCAGTTCTGCCAACGAAAAACCAGATGGAAACTCATTCTTCTCACCAATGAATTCGGTAACCATCATCGGGAACTTTCACGATATTTTTGCAAGGGATGCCAATGGCAATTTACTTGCTGTGGGCGAACGTGGCAGGGTAAACCCGGTTTCGGTTATCGAAGATATTAAACAGCGACAGGAAACCAACCGCATTATTGCCAATGCCAATTTAAAGTTATATCCTGTAAAAAACCTGACATTAGACTTTACTTTGGGCGTTGATAACTCGGGACAGAGCGGTACGACTTATATCCCTCCATTTGCTTATAATGTAAATCCCGATTTTTATGGGGGTGGAGCTGCTTTGGATGGTACACTGAACGGCTATGCCAGTGCGGCAACAAACAATGCCTTTCAGTTTAACAACGAGTTTAATGCCACTTACCAGGCTAAATTATCACCCCTCATTTCATCAACAACACAGCTGGGTTATTCGTTCCAGTATGAAAAAACCAGGTATCAACTCGTAAACGGAAGAGGTTTGGCACCATTAATCGAAACGGTAAATGCGGCTGCAACACAATTGCCAAGTACCGATGGCCGTACTGAGCTTTCGGTAAGTGGAGGGTATATTCAACAGAACTTTAAATACAAAGATCATTTGTTTGTTACCGGAGCCTTGCGGGTAGATCAGTCTTCTGTTTTCGGATCGGCCAACCGTACGCAGGAATATTTAAAGGGAAGTGTGAGTTATGTGCTTTCTTCGGCCGATTACTGGAAAAAATTAGGCGTTTCCGGTTGGTGGGACGCTTTTAAAATCAGGGCCGCTTATGGCGAATCTGGCAATTTAACCGGTATCGGGGCTTACGACAGGATTAATGCTTATGCTACACAATCGTTTCTGGGCAGGGCCTCACTTTTTTCAAGTGCTACCTTGGCAAACGAAAATGTTAAACCCGAGCGCCAGCGCGAACTGGAACTGGGAACCGACCTGTCATTCTTTAAAAACAGGCTGGGCCTGCAGTTTAACTGGTACAATAAGAAAGTTAGTGATCTGTTGATTGCCAGTGTACAGGCTCCTTCAACGGGGTTTTCGAGCCTGCTCGATAACATTGGTTCGTTGCGGAACAAGGGTATTGAGCTGGTAATTAACGGAACACCTGTTAATGCCAAAGATTTTAAATGGAATACGGCGGTTGTGTTTAACAGAAACAGGAATAAAGCATTAGATGTTGGCGGTTTAAGGCTGTTCAGTACAAACCCTGGTGCCCCTGTTGCCATTATTAACGGCGAAGCGATCGGTGTTTTCTACGGAACTTTTTTTGCCCGGAACCCCGATGGCAGTTTGTTAACCAATGCGGCAGGTATCCCTCAGATTGAGAAGGGGATCCAGAACTCTGCTACTACATTTACGCCGCAGCGCGATGCGAATGGCATGCCAACCGGAACCACGCTGCGTAAAGTAATCGGTAACCCGAATCCGGATTATAATATGTCGTTTGTGAACGATTTTACCTATAAAAAACTGAGTTTACATGTACAGTTTGATGCCGTTCAGGGCGGTGATGTCTGGAATGCCGATTGGCGCACCCGCCAGGGTGTTGGAAACGGTAAAGTGGCTGAGCAGGAGCAGATGGGGCAGCTGCCAAGAGGTTATGTTGCCGGTGTTTATGCCATTGAAGAATGGCGGATAGATGATGGGTCTTTTGTTAAGCTCAGGGAGATCTCGCTAAGTTACAATGTGGGTAAACTCAAATTTTTAAGAGACCTTACGGTATCGGTAAGCGGAAGAAACCTCTTCTCGTGGGATAATTATAAGGGTTACGACCCAGAATTAAATTCTGGCGGACAATCGACCATACTGAGGAACATAGACTTTGGTTCGGTGCCTATTCCACGCACTTTTAGTTTGGGTTTGCAAGTTAAATTATAATCGCTAAAGAAATTTTTATGAAAATTTTAAGAAATCATATTTCGGCAAAAATAGTCTCATTCACATTTTTGTTAACACTGTGCTTAGCTTCGTGTACGAAAGAATACCAGGATCCATCGAGGGCAAAAACAGATGTAGCTTTAGGCTCGCAACAGGGCTTAACTGCCGTGGCCATTGGTTTGCAACGCGTATATAGCCTGAGCAGAACCGGGGTAATGTTCACTTCTATAGCCGCAAATGGCTTTGTAACCAACGAATTTAGATTGCTCAATTCAGGAAACATCCCTGAATTACAGTTGAGTACGGGAGGCAGTGCTGTTGATGGTACAAATACCATTTTGTTTAACCTTTGGGCAAGTTCAAATAAGATAGTGTACGATGCAGACCTGGTGATCAGCAATGCCAATAATTTAGGTGATAAGGGTTATGCAGCAGGATTAATCGCTTATTCTAGCATCTTTAAAGCCCTTGCAATTGGTAATATGGCACAATATTGGGAAAAAATTCCTGATGGTACAGGTAAAAACGTGGCATATATTACGCGCGCTGCCGGATTTGCCAAAGCCATTGCCGTTTTGGATAATGCCCTGACGGTTATTGCTGCCAATCCAATTTCGGCCAGCTTTTTAAGCAATGTACCTGCCGATGTAAATATCGTAAATACCATACATGCGCTAAAGGCAAGGTATGCACTGTTTTCGGGTAATTATACCCTGGCTTTAACAGAGGCAAATGCTGTTGACTTAACAAAAGCATCGTTTTTTAAGTTCGATACTACCTCGCCTAACATCCTGTTCAGCATTATTTCATCCAATAATGTTTTTCAGCCTGTAAATGCAAATCTGGGGCTTACGGGGGCAAATGTTCCCGATGCGGCCGATAAAAGGATCCCTTTTTATACCTTAATGGCTGGCAACCCGGCAACCCTGCGTATGAATGGTTTTGCGGCCGCAACTGCAAGTCCGTTTCCGATTTACCTGCCTGGCGAGATCATTTTGATTAAGGCAGAAGTGCTGGCCCGCCAACCAGATCTAACCAATTCACTTATTGAATTGAACAAAGTGGTAACCAAAACCTCCGATCTTTTTGGGGTAGCGGCTGCATTACCGCCATTGGTTGGACCTTACACACAGCAGCAGTTGCTCGATCTGATTTACAAGCACCGTTCGATTGAGCTATATGCATCAGGTTTAAAAATTGAAGATATGAGACGGTTTAGCCAGCCAATAACTGACAGGAAACGGAACTTTTTCCCTTATCCTTTTCAGGAACGTGATAACAATACCAATACCCCTGCCGATCCAACATTTTAGCAGGTTGATAAAAACGGTTCCGGAAATTTTCTGAACCGTTTTTTATGGTGTTTGCCAATATAATCCTACCGGATTATAAAATATTCAGCTCCTTTTCGCGGTAGCGCGAAAGCGATTCGTGTTCCACGTCCAGCTCTGTAATCAGGTAACTGATGCTTTCTATGGGGCAAACCCTTAACCGCAAAGCGATATCCAATTTTTCGGAAATACAGAGTACCGCTGTTTTTTTAGCGCAGGCCAACATGGCCTTTTTAAGCTGGTTAATTTCCCAATAGGTATCTGTCAGGCCTTCGTCCGGGTGGATTGCACTGGTGCCCATCAGGCATAAATCGGCCTTTATTTCTGATAGCTGCGTAATTACCTGTCCGCCGTAGGTAACCTGTGAGTTTTTGGAGAACAATCCACCAATCAAAATCACTTCAATATTGTTGTATTTGGCCAGTTCTACAGCCACCAGGGGGCTAATGGTAAAAAAAGTAGCTGATAATCCCTGTGGGAGTCGCTTCACAAACTCTAAAATCGTTGTTCCGCCCCCTGTTAAAACCACCATGCCATCCTTTATCAGCCGAACGGCTTTTTTGCCGATAGCAATTTTGCTATCGCGGGCATACACTGTACTATCGTCAAAAGAACTGTGATACGATTTAGATAAAGCCCCTCCATGTACCTTATAAAGCAGGTTTTCGTCAACGAGCTCCTGTAAATCTCTTCTAATGGTATCTTCAGAGACGTTGAGTAACTGTACAAGATCAGACGTTAATACACGGTTGTGTAAGTTGATCTGCCGCATAATGAAGTCGTGGCGTTCTTTTTTCAGCATAAGATGTTTTGGTTTAAGCGAAAGTATAAAAGATTTTTAGATTTTTTAAATTTTGCGTGTTTTTGCGTGTTGTTGCAATAAAATATTGTTTGTTAGTAGAATAAATCATCTTAATTTGTTTTTATTGTCAAATATATTCGTCATATTTACTTAACCAACACCAAAATTGCGTTAATTTGCGTGTTTTGGCTGACCAGAAAACAAACAACAACCTATAACTAAATTCTTACTGACTAATTATGATGAAAAAACTACTTTTTAGTTTTATCGGTATCATGTTGTCTGCCCAAATTTTTGCCCAGCAGATAAATGTTACCGGTAAAGTCAGCGCTGCTGACGGGCCCGTTCCCGGTGTCTCTATCCGGGTAAAGGGAAGCACCACAGTCTCACAAAGCAATAACAGCGGAAGTTATTCCATCAAGGCATCAAAGAACGATGTGCTGGTGTTTTCGTACGTGGGTTATAAAACTGTTGAGCGAACTGTAGGTGCTAATGCGGTTATTAATGTTACCCTTCAGGCGGATGCCAGTACACTTAACGAGGTGGTGGTAACTGCTTATGGTATTGACCGTGATGTTAAATCGCTGGGTTATTCTACTCCAAAAGTTTCGGGGGCAGAGGTGGCAGAAACTCAGCGGAACGATTTTTTTGGCGGTCTGCAGGGACGGGTTCCTGGTTTATCAATCAACAGTACCAATGGAAATCCGGGCGCTTCTGCACAGATTGTATTGCGGGGCTTCGTATCGATTAGTGGCGACAACAATGCGCTGATTGTAGTAGATGGTGTTCCGATTAATAATAGTACATTAAACCAAACCAGAGAGCTTGTATCTGGTGCGGCAAACAGGGATCAGGATTATTCGAACAGGGCTATGGATATTAATCCCAACGATATCGAAAGTTACGTGATCATGAAAGGGCCTGAAGCTACCGCTTTATACGGAAGTGCAGGTGCCAGCGGAGCCATTTTAATCACGACAAAAAAAGGCAAAGCGGGGCGTGGAAGTATCAATTATAGTAACTCGTTCAGGGTAGAGCAATTGAATAAATTTCCTGAAATACAGACCAAGTACAATACCGGCGCTTCAAATGGTGTTTACGATGGTGGTTCATCTAACTTTTTTGGCCCTGCATTCCTGCCGAATACACCGCTTTACGATAACATCCACAATTTTTTTGAAACGGGTTTTACGCAGAAACACAATTTATCTTTTGAGGGAGGAACCGATAAATTTTCTTACCGGTGGTCTAATGAATATACCGATACGAAAGGAACGATCCCTACCACGCGTTATACCCGGATTTCTTCCAGAGTAACCGCGGTTGGTACCATTTCGCCGGTTTTAAAACTAACCACTACCTTCAATTACATCAATTCTAATAACGATAAAGCCAATAAAGGGACTAATGGTACGCTGCTCCAGCTAATGCGTTTTAGTTCTGCCTATAACGTTAAGGATTATGAGGATGCTAACGGAAACCGGATTTTGCACCTGGCTAGTATTTATTCGGAGTTTGATAACCCTCTTTGGGATGTAGTTAAAAACGTAAATAATGATAAAGTTAACCGTATAATTGCCAATACAAACGTGGAACTAACCCCTTTAAAATGGCTGCGTATTAATGGTATTCTGGGGGCTGATGTTGCCAGTACCAAGGGACTGTCAGTATATCATGCTCAATCTTATCGTGGTTCAGGGTCAGCGGCTGCTCCAACGGGCGGCACGGTAATGACTTACAGCCAGCTGGCCAAAGTATTTAACGGCTCATTAACCGCTACAGCGAAGCATAAATTTGGCGATTTTAATAATACTTATGTAATTGGGGCTACATTTAACGATTACAATTCGACCACTGATTCTCAGCGTGGAACGAACATGTACGATCCTAATTTTTACAGCATCAACAATACCTTGCCTTCTACACAGCGTACCTTAACCTATGTAAACCGTTACCGTACCGTGGGGGCTTTTGCACAGGCTATTTTGGGTTATAAAACCTTATTGTACCTAACCTTATCGGGCAGGGTTGACGGTGCTTCCCGCCTGATGCCGAACAACCCGTATTTTGCCTATCCATCAGCCAGTTTGGCTTTTAATTTTACCGATCTGACCGGTGTTAAAACGGCTTTGCCCTGGTTGGATTATGGTAAGTTAAGGGCTTCTTATGCTTTAACGGGTAAAGAACCCTGGAGAGAATATTCGACCGGAACCAACTACGAAGCCAAAAGATTTACAGGCGGTGGTTATGCCTATTCGTACTATGGGGGTAACCCGGATTTAAAACCAGAGGTATCAGAAAATTTTGAGATCGGTACCGAGATGCAGTTCCTCAAAAATCGCATTGGGCTGGATTTTAACTATTACAACCTGTTGAGTAAAGACCAGATCATTAATCCACGTTTAAGTTATGGTACAGGTTTCGTTTTAGAAATGATGAATGGTGGTACGGTACGTAATCGTGGTATTGAGGTGCAATTAACCGGTAACCCGATCAAAGGAAAAGACTTTAGCTGGAACACCACTTTAAACTTTACCCGTAACCGTGGTGTGGTGTTGTCATTGGCAAATCAACTTCCTGAGCTTTACGAATCTGATACCTGGATAGTTGGCGATGTTAGGAGTGCGGTTCATCCGGGTTACAGTACAGGAGCAATCAGTGGTACCAGATTTGCGCGTAACGATAGGGGTGATATTCTGATTAATCCATCATCAGGCCTGCCATCGGTTACCGATACCCAATTTTATCCCATCGGCGACAGGAATCCGAAATTCACTTTAGGTTTTGTAAACAGGTTCAGTTATAAGGGTTTTAATCTTTCTTTCTTGTGGGATTTCAGGTATGGTGGTGATGTGGTTAACGGTACCGAATATGAATCTTACCGAAAAGGAATCAGCTTAAAAACATTGGACAGGGAAGTGCCGAGGATTATTACCGGTGTGCTGAACGATGGTTTGCAGAATACGGCAAACCCAACGGTTAATACCATTGCTGTAACGCCTTATTATGCTTCTAACTATTATTCTTTAAATGTTGCTCCGGAGATGTTTGTAGAAAAGAACATTAATACGCTTCGTTTAAGAGATGTTACTTTGGCTTACGATTTCCCGCCATCATTGGTTAAGCGTATCGGTTTTATCCAAAGCTTTGGCGCCTTTTTTACGGTAACCGATTCCATTTTGATTACCAATTATTCTGGTGGCGATCCGGAGAGTAACTCCAACTCGCCGGGTGTAGGTGGTATTGGTGGTTATGGTATCGATTACGGTAACGTAGGTAAGCCAATCGGTTTCAATTTAGGATTTAGGGTTAAATTATAGCGAATAACATGAAAAGATTATATAAACTATATATTGCTGCAGCAATATTACTAATGGCAGGAGGCTGTAAAAAATACCTCGACATCAATACCAACCCTGCCGTGCCTCAAACCAGTAAGGCAGAATTATTGCTTCCGCCGATTTTATTTCAGATGACGAACGGGACGTCGCAGGATTACCGCCTGCTTTGGAAGTTTACGCAAAACATGATCGGTGCCTCTACCGATATTGCTTCACTTTATCCTGAAAAGCACTCTTTTGTAGCTAATAGCGATAATGGAGGGGTAATTTGGAGGATGACTTATGTTGATCTTGGCTTAAACCTGGAGAATTTGATTAATGACGCCATAACTAATCAAAAATACGAGTATGCAGCCATTGGTTATGCCATAAAAGCCTGGGCTTATCAGCAAACAACAGATCTGCATGGTCCGATTATTTTGGACGAGGCCTTTACGCCAGGGATGTTGAAATTTCCTTACCACGATCAGCCAGAGGTGTATGCAAAGGTGCGTTTCTATTGCGAACAGTCGCTAAAATATTCAACCATGAAAAGCCCGCTTAACTATGCCACGCAATTGGCCAGTGTTACCGGCGATGGAATTTATAAAGGGGACATGGCGAAATGGCGAAAATTTGTATATGCCATTTACGCTTTGCAGTATAGCCATTTAATCAACAAACCGGAGTTTAAAACCATGTATGCAGATAGCGTGGTGAAATACACCAATTTGTCTTTTGCTAACGAGGCTGAATCTGCAACAGTTTATTTTTCGGCGGCAAGTCAGGATGATACCAATCCTTTTGGGCCAACTTTGGGATATATTAACACTTCAGGTACAACTTCTACCTATTATGGAAGAATTTCGACTACGATCTTGAATTATCTTGCTGGTGGAGTAAAGGGAACGCCTGCAGTTAATCCAACAAGTTCGCTAGATCCGCGTTTAAGCAGGATGTTGCCTGCTAGTACCGCTACGGCTACATTGGGCAGGTACATTGCCGGGGTTCCCACTCAGGGCAGCAGCACATCGGGCCTTCCGATCGTTTTCGGGTCAATTCCTGCAGGTGCTACTATCTATAACGGAAAATATATTTTTGCCGATGCTGCCAGGTATCCGATCATGACTTACTCGCAATTGCAGTTTGCAAAAGCTGAAGCCTTGTTTTTGCAGGGAAAAACAGGAGAAGCTTATACTGCGTATAAAGCGGGTATATCCGGGCATATGGTTTTTTGCAATACTTATGGCCGTTCTTCAAAAACTCCCGATCCGCTGATCACTGATGCTGAGATCAATGCTTACCTGGCCTCTACAGAGGTAGCGCAAAGTGCGGCAACCTTAACCTTAGCTGATATTATGGGACAAAAATACATTGCACAATGGGGCTGGGCAGGCTTAGAACAGTGGACCGATCTTCGGAAATACCATTACGACGCAAATGTTTTCAGGCAGTTTTATCAGATTCCTACAGCAGATCTTTTGTTGGGAGGCAAATATGCTTATCGTTTCAGGCCCCGCTATAATTCCGAATATGTGTGGAATTCGGAAGAACTGAGGAAATGGGGAGGTTTAGAGCCCGATTATATGACTAAAGAAACCTGGTTCAGTCAGCCATAATTTTATTAATTAAAAAATATCAAGATGAAAATATTTTCTTATTTAGTTGTGGGTCTGTTTACTGCAGTGGCATTAACAGCTTGCACCAAAAATGTACTCGATTATGGCGACACTGAAAAGCTAACCAGCGATCAGGCTTTGTTGAAAGTAAATTATGTCTCCTATTATTATAACAATAGCGCAATAGCCATTAAAATTAATGATAAAAGGGTGAGTAATGTAATTACAGCCCGCACTCCTTTTCCTGGTGGCGGGTATAATACTGGGGGGAGTTCTACTGCCGACTTTCTTGCGGTAAGCCCCGGAAATTTAAAACTTTCCATTATCCTTCCCAAAAAGAAAGATGACGGAACAGATTCACTGGTTCTTTACAGCGCCACTTTTCAAATCCAGGCGGGCAAGAACTATGTTGCCCACATTACAGATACTGCTGCCTTTACCAAAAACGTGTTAACAGAAGAGAGTTTTGCCAGACCCGATACGGCATATTGTAAATACAGGTTTATTAACCTGATGCCCAATGTCCCATCGGTAGATCTGTATTATGGAACCAGTGCTACTGATAATACAAAAGATTCGCTGATTGCGGGTAATGTGAATTATTTGAGTATTACCAATGAGATTAAATTAAGATCGGCACAATCAAAAACCTGGAAAATCAGGCCCGCTGGGGCGGCTGTAACAACAGCAACTGTTTTGGCCAATTACACCAGCGCAAGCACATTCTTAAATCAAAGGGTATATACCATTTTTGCCAGTGGCTATAATGGCATTACTACTGCACCACGAAGGCCATATGTATCCTTCTTCCTGATCAGATAATTTTTGTCTCTGTTGTTTGGTTAAGCCGCCACTAGTTTAGTGGTGGCTTTTTTATTAAAAGTTTATCGCATTAAAATAAGATTAGGGCCTATTTAATTGCGCTTTTTTGCGGTTTTTTGCAATAATATCAAACTAATTACATTGTTTGCTACTCAAATGTTTGCAAATAAGTGGAAAACAATTATGATATTTACTTAAAATTCAGAAATATGCGTTATTGTGCGTGTTTATGAATCCGAACTAACAACAAACATCGTTAACTAGTGTTTATGAAAAAAAAATTACTTTCAATCTTTCTTGGTGTGTTTTTGCTGGTGGCCCATGCCATTGCGCAACAGATCACCATTACAGGTAAGGTTACATCAGAAGATGGGCCCATACCAGGGGTTTCTGTTAGGGTTAAGGGTAGCACTACTGTTGCACAAACCAATGTGGACGGAAGTTACTCCATCAGTGCTGCAAACGGTAGTATACTGGTATTTTCTTATATTGGTTATGTAACTACCGAAAAAACTGTTGGGACTGCCAAAATCATCAATGTAAATCTAAAAACCGATGCGCAAGGACTGGATGATGTTGTGGTGGTGGGCTATGGAACCCAGCGTAAAGGCAATCTTACAGGAGCAGTTTCTACCATTGATGTGAAAAAGACCCTGGAAGGAAGGCCGATTGCCGATGTAGGCAGGGCGCTTCAGGGGGCGGCATCTGGTTTAAGTGTAACCGTTCCAAGTGGCGAAATCGGTTCTGATCCGATAATCAAAATCAGGGGGCAGCTGGCTTCCTTTGCCGGTGGAAGTTCTCCATTAATTTTGGTGGATAATGTCGAAATTCCTAGTATCCAATTGGTTAATCCCAACGATATCGCATCGATCACCATTTTGAAAGATGCTGCTGCCGCATCAATTTATGGTGCCAAGGCTGCTTTTGGTGTGGTATTAATAACCACTAAACAAGGTTCGGGTTCGGATAAGCCATCCATCACTTATTCGAACAACTTTTCATTTCAAAACGTTTGGAAAGATTTAAAAATGGCTGACGTGAACGGTTTGAAATATACTGTTGATGCAGCTGAGCGTGTAGGCGTAACCACTCCGGTTGGTGCATTTTATTATGTAGATAGGGCAAGCTATGAAAAAGCTGTGGCCTGGAAAGAAAAATATGGTGGTACAATCGGCCCGGACGATCCTACCGTGTTTGGAAGAGATTGGTATGTGCAGGGCGCTAACCTTAAAATGGGTGTGAGGACTTATGATCCTTACGATTATATGATCAAAGAATGGGCACCTACCCAACAACACAACCTATCGGTTGGCGGTACAAGCGGAAAAACATCATATAATATAGGGCTTGGCTTGCTTGATCAAAGCGGAATGTTAAAGCCAGCTAAAGAAGACCGCTTTACACGGTATAATGCTTCGTTTAAGATCTCAAGTGAGATTAATAAATACCTTACTATCCGTGGCGGCGCACTTTATTCAAGAAGAAATAAGCAGTATGCATATACCACCAACTCTACTACTGCCGATCCGTGGTTGTATTTATATCGATGGAGCTCGTTATATCCGCTCGGCAGGGATGAAAATGGAGATATGATCCGTAGTCCCGAAAGTGAGGTTGCTTCGGCCAATACCGCCAACATTTTATTAAATTATGCCAACGTAAACTTAGGTACTACGGTTAATATCATGAAAAACTGGAAGGTAGATTTTGATTATACCTTTACCAACCAGAATGAAGACTGGAAAAGACCGGGTACACGGTTTACCGCGAGAAATTCATGGGTAGCGCCTAAAGCACGTTTAGATGCAAGCGGTGCACCTGTTTATGTAAACGATCAGGGGCAGGTGGTATCTAGCACAACTGCCGGTGCCATGGCTGCTTACGATTTGTCATTGGATATGTACACTACACCTGGCTCGAGTCCTGATCATTATGCACGGTCTGCCACGAACTTTTTTAGTCATACCATTAATGCTTTTACCACCTATAACTTAAACCTGGAACAAGGTCACGATTTTAAGTTTATTTTAGGTTTAAACCGTGTAGCTTCTACAGCAGAATCGCAGTTTGGTCAGATCACCAATTTGGCAGATATCTATAATCCGCAGTTTAGGTTTGGTACAGGTGTGCAAACTGTAATTCCTTCCTCGGCAGTAATGGGAATTATACCAGGGGGAATAGATATTGCAGGATCAGATAAAAAATGGGAGGCGCAACTGGGTTATTTTGGCCGTATCAATTATGCCTTTAAAAACAAATACCTTATCGAAGCCAACTTACGCTACGATGGCTCTTCAAAATTTCCGACCAATCTGCAGTGGAGATGGTTCCCTTCATTTTCTGCGGGTTGGGTAGCCAGCGAAGAGCGTTTTATGGCCTGGACTAAACCGATCTTAAATCAGTTAAAGTTCAGAGGTTCCTGGGGCTCAATCGGCGATCAGACAGTACCGAATAACTTGTACATCCCAATCATGCCGAGCGGACAGTCGAGCTGGATTGGTGCAAATGGTGCCAAAGTAAATTTTGTAGGTACGCCAAACGCAATTCAGGGAGCTATTCAATGGCAAGATATTGTAACGACCAATCTAGGGATGGATGCAACCTTGTTAAATAATAAGATAAATGTTTCTTTTGATGTTTTCCAAAGAAATACCGATAATATGATTGTGCCTCAAGAGGGTATTCCCTTTACTTTTGGAGCAGGGGCGCCACAAGGTAATTTTGGAGCCTTACAAACCAGGGGATGGGAATTAACGTTAGATTTCAACCACAGGTTTAAAAATGGTTTGGGTATCAATTTCAAAGGAAATGTTTCTGATGCGAAAACCAGATTAAGTGCCTATGGCTCCGGAACACAGGTTACGGGCAATTATAACGGTAAGGATATTGGCGAAATCTGGGGATACCGTACAGATAGGTTATATCAGACCAGCGATTTTGAGTTGAATAGTTCGGGCAAACCGATTTTAATTACCTTAACCAATGCCGAGAGTAAGTTAAATGCCGGCAAGCAGGCTTATAAATTAAAAGCCGGACCAAATGGAGAAAAGCCAGTTTATCAGCCTTTTTTGCAAAATTCATCAACTTTTTTCTTTGGCCCAGGAGATGTTAAGTTCATCGATGTAAACGGCGATGGAGAAATCAGCAACGGAGATGGCACGCTGGCTAATCACGGCGATTTAGAGGTGATTGGAAATTCCAATCCAAGGTATGAGTATGGTTTTAGATTGGGTGCCGATTTTAAAGGCGTTGATATCAGTGCGTTTTTTCAGGGTGTGGGAAGCCGCAAAATTTGGGGCGCCGGATTTTTAGCCATCCCGGGTTTTAACTCTGCCGATGGTGCCATGCCAGAAGCCATTGCTGGTAACTACTGGACACCGCAAACGCCTGATGCGTTTTATCCTGCAGCTTACAACAATGCCGCCAGCGGAACCACCAATAACATGCAGGTTCAGGATCGGTATTTGTTAAATATGGCGTATTTAAGATTGAAAAATTTAACCGTTGGTTATACCTTCCCGCAAATGCTGACCAAAAAAGTGGGAATCACTTCGCTTAGGGTGTATACTGCGCTCGAGAATTTCTTTACCTGGGATCATTTAGGAGATTTACCGATCGATCCGGAAAGCATTAATGGGTATTCTGTATGGGATCAATCAAATTACAATAGCGGCCGTACAGGAACCGGAATCCCTGCTTTTAAAAGTGTCTCGTTTGGTGTTCAGTTGAATTTTTAAAAATTAAGAAGATGAAATGTTTTAAATATATATATGGTTTGCCAATTATGGCCGCCCTATTTCTGGTATCTTGTAATAAGGACGTTTTAGACCGTACGCCACTAACTTCATATATAGATGGACAATACTGGCGTGGTGAGGATGATATCCGCATGTATGCCAACGCTTATTATACCAACTATTTTAATGGATATAATTCTGGTTTTGGAGTAGATTATGCACCGGTAAGGGGTTATACTTTCTCGGATGATTTGACCGGAAAAAATGCACAGGCCAGTTTTGAAAGCAGTGTGCCTACAACCAGGGGCTCTGTTTCTGAAGCTGCCGACTGGTTAGGTACTTATGCTGGTCCAACATGGGATTTCGCCTGGATTAGAAAATCAAATGTAATGCTGGCCCGTTTAAACGATTTGGCAAAACCGAAAATTACTACTGAAGCTTATAACCACTGGACAGCTGTTGCCCGTTTTTTTAGGGGCTTTGAATATAGCCGCTTGGTTAGTGTTTTTGGTGATGTACCTTATTTTGATAAAGAGGTTCTGGATAGCGATCTGTCAACTTTATATAAAGACAGGGATCCAAGAGGGGTGGTGATGGATAAGGTGTACGACGATTTTAAATATGTAATGGCCAACATGCGTGATAATGATGGGGCACAGTTTTTAAACAAATATATTGCCGCAGCATTTATCTCGAGGTTTATGTTATTCGAAGGGACTTATGAACATTATCATGGCTTAGATGCGGCAAGGGCCAAAAAATATTTGGAATTTGCTGTTGAAGCAGGCGATTATGTAATCAATAGCAATAAATATAATTTTACCCGCGATTTTAAGTCGTTGTTCTCAAGCGATAACTTAGCCGGGCACCCGGAAGTATTGCTTTACCGGACCTATGATGCTGCCTTAGCTGTTACACACAGTATAGGTTCCTATCAAAACGGAACCGAAGTAGTTGGCGTTGATGCCAACCTGGTTTTGATCAAATCTTTTCTTCTCAATGATGGAAAAGTGTGGCAAAATTCGTCAGTTGCAGGTGCTAATTCATTTACCATTGCCGACCTGGTAAAAACAAGGGATCCGCGTTTCGAAGCGTCATTTTATGATAAAGCCCTGGTGCCTTCGGCAACTTTGCTTTATGGGTTTAAATTTGCATCAAGAGAGGCTTTAACTTATATCGGTAAAACTTATCCGGCTGCCTGGGGCAGCAATACCAATACCAGCGACGCGCCGGTAATGAGGTTAGCTGAGGTTGTATTAAACTGGATAGAAGCAAAAGCCGTATTGGCGCAATATTATTCAGGTGCGGCCATCACGCAATCCGATCTGAATAAATCAATAAATGCCATCAGGAATCGTCCGCTGGATGCCGCCGCCGCCGCAAAAGGGGTGTTAAAAACAGCGCCGCTAACAATAGGTGCTCTTCCGGTCGATCCTGCAAAAGATGCTGATGTTCCTGATCTGATCTGGGAAATCCGCAGAGAGCGTCGTATGGAGTTTGTATTCGAGCACACCCGCTTACTGGATTTAAAACGCTGGAAAAAACTTAATAATATGGATTTCAGTACCAATCCCGATTATTTCCTCGGGCCATGGGTAAATGTACAGGCTGAGGCACCAAGCTATTTAACGGCGGCAAACGCAACAGCCCGGAACGTTAAGGTTAAAAAAGCCGATGGCACTGTTGTTACTTATGATGGTACGAATGCTGCGGCTATGGTTGGTTATTGGATGGTTACCAACGCTACGAATAGGAATGCATTTACAGACAGAGCTTATTTGGCCCCTGTCGGACAGGCACAGATTATCCAATACCAGGAGAAAGGCTTTAAACTTACACAAACTGCAGGCTGGTAATATGATCTGAAATAATTGACAGAGGTTATATCATAGGGTGTAATTTCACTTCTAATTTGTCACGTTGAGCCTGTCGAAATGCCTTTAAGAGATTTAAAAAGGTCTTTCGAGGGGCTCAGGGTGACATTTTATACGTATGGTAGGCCTCTTATGCCTGTTAATTTGTTTTCAGCCAAACCACTTTGCCATCCATGGTACTGGTAAGGATATTTTTACCGTCGATCACATTTACCGTGTTGATCATGGAGTTGTCGATCTTGTGTGCCCAAACAGTACTTTGCTGCTGAGGATCAATGGCATAGATCACACCGTTTTTCGTACCGAAAAAGACCTTTCCATCTTTTTCAATCAGCATTGAGGGCACATGCTCATAACCAAAACCAACATTGCAGCGCCATAAAATGCCCGGATCTTGCGCCTGTGCCTTATAGGCCACAATCTCATCCTGCATGGTTTTTCCATAAATAAGCGTGCTATCTGCCGATTGGCCGATTGATTCACGGACCGTAGCTTCCTTATTACGCCACAAAGTAGAGCCATTTTTAGCATCAATAGCTGTTAAATAACGATCGGGGGCAGCAATGTATACAATGCCCTGATAGGCAATCGGCGTTACCATTGCCGGCGAAAACATCCTGTTTGCCTGGCCGTTATTCCATTTCCAGAGCAGGTTACCGGTATTAATATCGAGCGCGTACAAATGCCTTCCCCACGATCCAAAAATAATTTTGCCCTGGTAAATAAGCGGTTTGCCTACTATGGTACCTTCGACTGCGGTAAATGCCCATATTTCTTTTCCTGTTTTAACATCCAGGGCCCTGAAAGTGTTATCGCTGCCACCAATATATACCTGTTGGCCGTTAACCACCGGCGATCCCAATACCGAATTGGCTGTTGCTTTATGCCAGATTTCTTTCCCGGTTTTTGCGTTGAGTGCATAAATGTTTCCATCACCCGAACCTAAAATAACGGTTCCGTTTACGGCTACCGGAGAAGAGTAGATAGCGCCTTTGGTTTTAAATGTCCATACTTTTTTGCCGGTAACCTTATTTAAGGCTTCCACTAAACCTAAACTGTTCCCAAAAATAACATTGTTCGAAGCATAGGTGGGCGTATTTACCACGTTGGCATTGGAGTGGTAAGACCAGACTTCTTTCGTAGCCGGATATTTAGTGTTGAGTGCGAAAACAGGACGGTCGTATTTTTTCTGATCAGCCTTAAACGTTTTCAAAGCAATCTTACGCCAAACCGCAAGAATTTCCTGTGTTGGCTTTTTGACCTGAAAAAACACGGTGTCTTTGGTCATGCTCACAATATTATAGCCCCCAATACTGTCTTTAGCCCTTAAATTAGAACGGCCCATGGTGGCTTCAATGCCTTCAAAATTAAAGGGGTGGTTATTATGTCCATGACCGCATATTGCATATTGAATGTTGTATTTCTTTAAACGGTCTGTTGCTTCATACCAGTTGTCTAAACTGTTATCCAGGGGGTAATGATTGGCAAAAATAATGGGCATACTTTTAGGAGTGGTTTTAAGCACACTGTCTAACCAAACTGTGGCGTCTCTTGGAATATGTCCGTCACTCATCCGTACATAAGGTCCTGATGCGCAGGCAATAAAACGATAACCATTATGATCGAAAATAAACTTATCGGCGCCAAACTCCTTAATGAAATTTACACCTCCTGATTCTGACCACCCTGTATCGTGGTTCCCGGGGATAATGTGGTAAGGCTTATTTAATTTAGAGAGGATGTCTTTGGCCAGTTTGAGCTCATTATTGGTGCCCATTTCGGTAATGTCGCCCGTAATAATTACAAAATCGATATCGTTTAGCCTATTGATATCTGCAACGGTTCGGTTAAGGTCTTCTTCCCCTGTGGGCGAACCTACATGTGTATCGGTAACAAAAGCGTATTTAAAATTTTGGGCTTTTACGGCAAGCGATAATAAAATGGCAAACAGTAAAAGAATACGGTGTTTCATGGTCTTTTCTCGTTAAATGGTTAACCATAAAAATCGGCATTTTTTGGGGTTTAAAATGGGTTGTAATATCGATTTTACGTGTTAAGTTTGGCTAAAATGGGCTCCGAAGTCTGAAGACGGTGTCTGGAGTTTGAAAAGGTCTAACATCCCTAATAAAAAAGGCGACCAATGGCCGCCTTTTATACTTGTTCTCCTGTAAATTACAAAATCTTAAATCCTAAACTCAATTGGAAAAGGTTAGGTTTCTGGCTGTATTTTTCGCTTTTACTGATGTTCGATAAACCGGCTTCGTAGCGTAAATCAACTGAAATACTGCCCACATCTACACCTGCACCAGCTTGTAAACCCAATGCCTGGTTTTTGTAATTGCTAAAATCAGTTGCCTGTTGGTAAGCCGAGTTAAACGACGAATTTTCATCCAAAACAAATGAAATAACCGGACCTGCCATTAAGCGGAAGTTTAAATTTTTAGCACCGAATTTGGTACCCAATAAAACCGGGATATCCAAAGTGGTAAATTTCACCTTTCCTTCTGCTGTTACCTCATTCCCGTTATCCTGCTGAACACTGATAAATTTATTGCCTTTGCTGCCAATGTAAGCTTCAGGTTGTACATAAAAACTGGCACCTCCAATACGTGCCCATGCACCGATCTGATAACCTAAACGGTTTTCCTCACTTGCAAAATCTGCATTAATTTTAGCCAGGTTAACTCCGGCTTTTACACCGAGATTAAACGTTTGTGCCTGTGATGTTGCCCAACCTAAGGTTAGGAAAACAATAGAGAAGATAATCTTTTTCATTTGTTTAATTTTTTTTAGGGATTAAAGTTCATAAACGACTAATACTGCATGTTAAGCATGTTTTTTTCGACTTATGGTTTTGTTTTAAAATTGACACTATTGGGTTTTATGCCCATTAGGTTGTATAACGCGCTTTTAACACAATTATCGTGCAAAAAGAATTTGCGAATCTCCACTTTTTTTGTCACATCACATAAAAAGGTATTGACCTCCGCAAATATTTTTTACTTTTGCATCAAATAAAATGTGCCATGGCTAATTTTCAACTTACTTCTGAAACCGCATTTAAAGTAAAAACTAAGTTTTTAAGGAAATACCGCGATCTGGCCAACGAGCCCCTAGATTTTACACCAGGCAAAGAAGATCAATTGATCGAAGATTTAATGCGTTTGGTTAAACGCGACCGTACTTATATCGAATTTACCATTCAAAAGGCGCTGGCTGATACAAAAGGCAACAGACTTTAATAATTTTATTGCTTTATCTTTCCTTTTTAGCGTAACGCTTAATTTACGCTTGTACCAAATAAGCTGTTTTTAATATTTACGGCTTTTTGTACATTTACTTTCGTACTATATCAATAAATAATCTTCCAAAAACAGGCTTTCAATTGGTTCTGTACTGATGGAATAAATACATAAGGAAATGAAGAAACTAAAATATCAATTTTTAGCACTTGGTTTTGGCCTTGCTGTTTTATCTTTTTCTTTCAGAGAAGATTTGTTTCTGGTCTCGAAAAACCTGGATATTTTTGCTTCGCTTTATAAGGAAATCAACATCAATTACGTTGATGATACCAATGCCCCTAAATTGATGAAAATAGGGATCGATGCCATGTTGGATAGTTTGGATCCTTATACCGAATATGTTCCCGAATCGGAAATAGAAGATTATAAACTGAAATATGTAAGTACCCAGTACGGTGGTATTGGTGCAGGTACCGTTTTTATTGATGGAAAACTGTTTATTAACGAAGTGAGCGAGGGTTATCCTGCAAATAAAAGTGATCTTAAAGCTGGCGATCAGGTACTGAGCATCAATGGTATTGCCGTAAAAGGAAAAGACCGCCCGGAAATTAGCCAGTTATTGCGCGGACCCAAAGGTACAGCAGTTGACCTTGTATTGATCAGGGATGGAAAAGAAATGACCAAAAAACTGGTCCGCGAAGAAATAAAACAGCCGAATGTATCCTATTCAGGGATGGTTGGTGATGGTATCGGTTATATCAAACTTGATAAGTTTTTGGAAAACTCTGGCCAGGAAGTAAAAGATGCACTTTTGGCCATTCAAAAAGAAAATCCGAAAGGTGTGGTCCTGGATTTAAGGAATAATGGCGGTGGTATTTTACAGGAAGCGGTTAAAATTGTAAACCTCTTTATCAATAAAGATCAGCTCGTTGTTACTCAAAAGGGGAAAAATGTAGAGAAAACCATTGCCTATAAAACCCTTAATGCACCGGTTTCTACATCGCTTCCTTTAGTGGTATTGGTGAACGGAAATTCGGCTTCGGCATCCGAAATTGTTGCAGGTTCCCTACAGGATTTAGACCGTGCCATCGTTATCGGGCAACGTAGCTATGGAAAAGGACTGGTTCAGCAGACTTTCAACTTACCTTATAATAGTTTGGTTAAAGTAACGGTTGCGAAATATTACACGCCATCAGGCAGGTGCATCCAAAAACTGGATTACGCACATAAAAATGCAGAGGGCGTGGCCGAGCGTTTTGCTGATTCTACCATGGTCATGTATCAAACCAAGGCTGGTAGAAATGTATATAGTGGCAATGGCGTTTATCCCGATATTGTGGTTGATGCAGCCAAGTTAAGCCCGGTTACCATTTCGATGATCAATAAAAGCCTTTTCTTTAATTATGCCAATCAATACCGGAAAGAAAAACCAACATTAGCCTCAGCCAGAACGTTTCAATTATCAGATGCCGATTATGCTACATTTTCCAGCAGCCTGGCCGATAAAGACCTTTCTTATCAAAGCCGCACGGAAAGGTTGCTTTCTGATCTGCGTGCAGAGGCTGAAAAAGAAAATAAATCTGCAGAAGTAAAAACCGATCTCGAAAACCTTAAATATAAACTTACTTCTTCTAAGAAAACCGACCTGGTTAGCCATAAAACAGAAATTAAAAGAGTCTTGGAAACACAGATTGTAAGCCGTTATTTTTACGAAAAGGGAAGAATCGAACAGAGCTTTCAATACGATAAAGAATTGGCAGCAGCAAAAAACCTTTTTGCCAACCAATCGCAAATACTGGCCATTTTAAAAGGAGATGGAAATTATAAGGTGATTGGGAAACCAACCAAAGCCACCGCATCGATAGACTAAATAAAAAAAACATAGCCGCTGTTCTTATGAAGAAATTGACCTTACTATGCCTTGTGCTATTAATTGCCTTACAGTTAAAAGCGCAGGATTATACTCCTACAGCCTCTAATTTAAAACAAAGAGCATGGTTTAACGATGCCCGTTTTGGTTTATTTATACACTGGGGGCCTTTTAGTATACCAGGAAGCGGCGAATGGGTAATGAACGAACGGAAGCTGAATGTTCATAATTACACCAACCTGAAAGATTTTTTTAACCCGGTTGAGTTTAATGCCGAACAATGGGTGAGTATGGCAAAGAATGCCGGAATGAAGTACATTACGCTAATTACCAGGCACCACGATGGCTTTAGTATGTGGGATACGAAATATTCTGATTTCAACATCATGAATACGCCTTATAAAAAGGATATTGTAAAAATGATGGCTGATGAGTGCCATAAACAAGGCATACAATTATACCTGTATTATTCATTGTTGGACTGGCGCAGGGAAGATTATCCGTATGAAACGGGCCGTACAGGTCAGAACTCTGGCAGGACGGGTAAAGGCGATTACGCCAGCTATTTGCAGTTTATGAAAAACCAATTAACCGAGCTGCTGACCAATTATGGCGAAATAGGCGGAATCTGGTTTGACGGGCATTGGGACCAGACCGCGCCGGAAGGATCAAAAGACAGAACATCGCGGATTGATTGGAAATACAATGAAATTTACGGACTGATCCACAAACTGCAGCCACAGTGTATGATTGGGAATAACCATCACCTTAGTCCCTTTGCAGGAGAAGATTTTCAGATGTTCGAACGCGATCTTCCCGGCGAAAATAAGTCGGGTTTAAGTTTTCAAAAGGCTTCGGATAAACTACCACTCGAAACCTGCGAAACCATTTCAAATTCATGGGGCTATAATTTGAGCGATACTTACTACAAATCGAATAAAGAACTGGTGCACATGCTGGTTAAAGCAGCAAGTTTGGGTTCCAATCTTTTACTGAACATCGGTCCAATGCCCAGCGGTAAAATACAGCCTGAATTTCAGGATCGTTTGGCCGGGTTAGGTGCTTGGCTTAAGGTATATGGCGAAAGCATTTACGGTACAAAGGCTGGCTTTATAAAACCGCAGGCCTGGGGAAGCATCACGCAGAGCGATAAGAAAGTTTATATCCATTTAACAGATGGAAAAACGACAACGCTTACTTTGGAAAACATTCCGTTGAAGAAAATTAAAAAAGCATATTTATTAAGCGATAAAAGTGCGGTAAACTTTACGCTAAAAAAATCAACATTAACAATTACTACGGTGCCAAATGAATCAGAACCCGACCAGGTGATAGTATTGGAGATCGGTTAAAAGAGTTATACTCGTTGTCATCCTGAACATAGTGAAGGATCTTTCTATTAACTATTAGTTTCAACCATATAAGAAATTTAAGGGCACATAAGCTTAAATGTTCTTATATTCCTTATATGGTAAATAAGATTGCTTTGTATGCCAAAAAAGCCTTCCCGCAATGAACGATTTCTCATGTTCAAAGAGGCTGTATCATAAGGTATAATTTCTCTTCTAATTTGTCACGTTGAGCCTGTCGAAACGCCTTAAGGTGTTTTAAAAGAGATTCTTCGACAAGCTCAGAATGACAACTAAGCCCATGAAACAGCCTCTAAATCCAATGCTTTTACTTTATTTCAACATATTCTTTGTCACTTTTATGATAAAATAAACGTAAAACGTTTTACTTTTAGGGTTTTAAATTCAATGTAAGTAATTATAAGCACACATGCAGTTCAATAAAACCTCTTTTATTCTATTTTTAACCACTTCTCTGTCTGTATTTGGTGTTTGTGCACAGCAGAAAGCCAAGCTTACGCAGTATGTAGATCCACTGATCGGATCGGCAAAGCACGGACATGTTTTTGTAGGTGCCAATATTCCTTTTGGGGCGGTGCAGCTCGGGCCAAACAATATTTTTGAGGGCTGGGACTGGTGCAGTGGTTACAATTATATCAGTAATACCATAACCGGTTTTGCACATACTCATTTAAGTGGTACAGGAATCGGTGATCTGGGTGATATCTCGATCATGCCGGCAACAGGTAAATTGTTGTTAGAGAAAGGTAAGACTGCCGATGATCAGCATGGTTACCTGTCTAAATTTTCACATCAGAATGAAGTGGCAAAAGCAGGTTATTACAGCGTACTGCTCGATAAATATGATATTAAAGCCGAGCTAACCGCTACCGAGCGGGTGGGTTTTCATCAATATACCTTTAAAAAAGGGGCCGAAAACCCCCATATCATCATCGATTTAATTGAAGGCATTGGATGGGATGCGCCTGTATCTGCTTCATTGAAGCAGCTCGATGCTACCACCCTGGTAGGGCATCGTAATTCGAAAGGCTGGGCCAGCGATCAACGGTTATATTTTGTGATTAAACTTTCGCAACCAATTAAAAACCTTGTGCTTTATGATAGTACAGTAGTTAAAAGCGGTGCCGGATTATCGGGTAAAAAGTTAAAGGCAGTTGTTAATTTTGATGCCATTAACCATGAAAAACTACAGGTAAAAGTTGCTTTATCGCCGGTAAGTTCAGAAAATGCCATTTTAAACCTAAATACAGAATTACCAGGCTGGGATTTTGCCTCAACGGTTAAAAATGCTGATGCAAAATGGGAAAAAGAGCTTTCCAAAGTTGATATTGGCGCATCCAATACGACTAAAAAAGTATTTTATACCGCACTATACCATACTATGATCGCACCATCTTTATTTAACGATGTAAATAAAGATTACCGTGGAACAGACAAAAAGGTATACAAAAAAGCAAATTTCAATAATCTTACCACCTTTTCACTCTGGGATACCTACAGAGCGGCTAATCCATTATACACCATCCTTCACCCTGAAAAGGTAAGCGATGTGGTAAATACCATGCTGGCCATTTATAAACAGCAGGGAAAATTACCGGTTTGGCATTTAATGGGAAGCGAGACCAATACCATGGTCGGTTATCATGCTGTTCCTGTTATTGCAGATGCTTATTTAAAAGGGTACCGGGGCTTTGATGTAAACCTGGCTTTTGAAGCGGTAAAGCAATCGGCCATGCAAAAAACTGATGGTATCGATTATATTCAGCAGTTAAAATATATTCCTGCCGATAAAGTAAATGAATCAGTTGCAAAAGCTTTGGAATACGCCATTGATGATTATTGTATCGCAATGTTTGCCAAAGCACTGAACAAAACCAAAGATTATCAATATTTCAGCAAAAGAGCAGAGCTGTATAAAGCATATTTTGATAAAGATGTGCAGTTTATGAGAGGAAAATTAGCCGATGGCACATGGAGAGTACCTTTCAGCCCGGTGGCTTCCAAACACCGCGAAGATGATTATACCGAAGGAAATGCCTGGCAATACACCTGGCTGGTGCCCCAGGATGTAGAAGGGTTGATTAAATTATTTGGCGGCGACAAACCATTTGTAAATAAATTGGATTCATTGTTTTTGGTAAAAGCTGATCTGGGCGAAAACAGTTCTCCCGACATTTCGGGCCTGATCGGGAATTATGCACAGGGTAACGAACCTGGTCACCACATTACCTATTTATATACTTATGCGGGTATGCCGTGGAAAACAGCCGACATGATCCGTAAAATCGATCGCGATTTTTATTCTTCAAAACCTGATGGATTATGTGGTAACGAAGATGTGGGCCAGATGAGTGCCTGGTACGTTTTTTCGGCGATGGGTTTTTATCCTGTTAATCCCGCAAACGGTGCTTATGTTTTTGGAACCCCTTTGCTTAACCATGCAACCATTACATTGGCAGGTAATAAAAAGTTTAACATCAAAGTAATTGGCAACAGTGCTGAGAACAAATACATCCAAAAAATTATACTGAACGGGAAACCTTATAACAAGTCATATATTCTTCATAAAGCCATAGTTGCCGGAGGAAATATTCAGATTTACATGGGAAATAAACCATCGGAAACCTGGGGTGTAAAACCTGAAGACAGGCCTGTTTCAAATCAATAATGTTAAAAAAATAATGAAGAAAACATTTCTATTCCTTTTGCTTTTTTCGGTGCTGTACGGAAATGCACAACAGCGTTACGAATTAAACTCTGGCTGGCTTTGCGCCAATATCAAAGATGCGCAGTCTACCGGGCCAGAAATTTCTAAGCCCGGTTTTTCACTTAACAGCTGGATGCCCGCAACAGTGCCTGGAACGGTTTTAACCACCTTGTTAAACAATAAAAAAGTTCCTGATCCATTTTATGGGATGAACAATGAAAAAATACCAGATGTATATAAAACAGGCAACGATTATTATACCTATTGGTTTGTAAAAGATTTTCAGGAGCAGGCCATTGGCAATGAACAGGTTTGGCTACAGTTTAGGGGGATAAATTACAAGGCTGAGATTTACCTGAACGGGAAAAAAGTAAATGCCAAAACACAGGTGGGCATGCATTTAAGGGCGCAGTACAATATTACGAAACTGCTTGCTGCAAATGGTAAAAACAGGCTTGCAGTTATTGTTTATCCACCCGATTTTCCCGGTAATCCTAATGGAGGCCAGGGCGGAGACGGAACGATTGCCAAAGGGTTAACCACGCAATATACTGCTGGCTGGGACTGGATACAGCCCATCCGCGACCGTAATACGGGGATCTGGGATAAGGTAACGATCGAAAAAACCAAAAGCATCAATATCCAAAACCCACAGGTAATCACGTTGGTGCCGGGTAAACGTTTACCGGAAGGCAAACAGAATCCTGCTGGTATTAAAGTTTCGGTCGAAGCTGAAAATCCAACCAATAAACCTGTTTCGGGCATTTTACAATATCAGATTGCTGGTAAACTGGTTAAGCAGCCGGCTACCCTTGCTGCCAATAAAACCACAATAGTTAAATTTCCAGATTTACAACTCGAAAACCCTAAACTATGGTGGCCAAGCGGATATGGACCACAAAATTTATACGATGTGAAGATCAAATTTGTAACGGCCAACGAGGTGTCAGATCAGGAGCAGCTTAAAGTGGGGGTTCGCCAGATTGATAATATTTGGAATGAGCATACCAGGAGTATGGGAACTTTTGTAAACGGGCAAAAGATTTTTATCAAAGGAGGTAACTGGATTATCAGTGATGCAATGCTCCGTTTTAGCGATGCCCGTTATGATGCAGAAGTACGTTACCATAAAGATATGAACCTTAACCTGATCAGGATATGGGGTGGGGCAATTTTAGAAAGACCGGAGTTTTACAATGCTTGCGATAAATATGGTTTATTGGTTTTTCAGGATTTCTGGTTCAGTGGCGATTGCAACGGCCGTTGGGTAGACCCGATGAAGAAGGAAGACCAATGGACACGCAGAAATTATCCTGATGACCATAATCTAACTTTAAATGCGATTGAAGACCAGATCAAAATGGTACGAAACCATGCTTCACTAGCTTTTTGGTGCGGAGGAAATGAAATTACCCCGCCGGAAGATATTTTAGAACCTTTAAAGAACGATATTCTGCCACGCCTGGATGGTACAAGAAAGCTTTTCGATTTTTCTAACAGCGACGAAATGTCGTTCAATTCAATTGGCGGCAATGGTGACGGGCCTTATGGAATACAGGATACCAAAACCTTTTGGGCTAGCCGAACGTTCCCTTATAACTCAGAAGTTGGATCGGTAGGTGTTGGCGACTATGCTTCGCTGTTGCGTTTTATCCCAAAAGAAAACCTTATTGCACCACAATACAAAGCCAAGCCCGATTCGGTGTGGGATTATCATAAATATATTTCATACGAGCAATACCTTAATCCGTATGGTAAGCCAAAAAGTGCAGAAGATTTTGCCATGAAAGCACAATTGGTTAATTATGATCAATATAGGGCATTAATGGAAGGCTTTTCCAACAAAATGTGGGATTGGTACACCGGTTCTATCATCTGGAAAACCCAAAACCCCTGGACAGCCATGCGCGGACAGATGTACGATTATTATCTTGATCCAAATGCCTGTTTATATGGTTTAAGGAAAGGAAGCGAACCGTTGCATGTGATGATGAATCCTTTAGATAGTATGGTTACGATTGTAAATAATGGTTTTACTACGAGGAACAACTTAATGGTACAGGCAAAAGCTTATGATATGGAAGGGAAAGATTATTTCTACTCTCAGGCCTTCAACTCTGTTGGTCCGTCTTCTGTGAGAAGACTTTTTCCTTTGAACGAATTCTTAACCAAACTGGATAAAAAAGAAGGTGTATTTGTTTCTTTAAGGATTTTAGATCAGAAGCAAAATATTTTAAGCGAGAATACCTATTGGCTGACCGGAAAAGATGGGGAATATTCGGGGTTGAAGAATATCAAGAAGGCCCCGTTAAAAATCGCTGCTATCAATCAGAAGAACGGAAAAGTTGCTGTAACCTTAAGTAACGCTGCCGGAAACGCTGTTGCCTTTTTTAACCGTATTGCTTTAATAAATGGCAATACCGGCGAACGGATATTACCTGCGTTTTACGATGATAATTATGTAAGCATTTTACCTGGCGAAAGTAAAACAGTGGTTGTAGAGTATACCGGTAAACAAAGCAACCTGGCGATAGAGGTTTACGGCTGGAATGTTGAGAAACAGAAAGTAAATATTCAATAGAAAATTATTAGGTAACTTCTCATTGGTCTAAATCGCGATATATCGGCGTTAGGGATTGTAAGGGTTCAGTACCGATTTTTCATCGGTACCGGAGCGAAGCGTAGCCCTGAAAAGCCCGACCCTTGCGTAGCTTGGGTAACGCCCATATCAGTTTGCAGTTCTCTGTTGGCGGTTTATAATTCTTTAGATTTTAATCGTTAAGGTGTATTACAAATCAACAATACAGAGAGTCAAGATTGCAAGTCTCAACTAACAAAAATGGCGATACTTTTGATATCGCCATTTTTGTTTATGTTATTTAAGCTCTAGCTTACGCCATGTAATTTTACTTTTAATCCGTCCATACTATTGTTTAGCTGCAACTGGCAGGCTAAACGCGAGTTTGGTAACAGATCAGGCAAAGTATCTAACATGGCATACTCATCGTCTGTCATTTCGTTAAGTTTTTCTTCGCCTTCCAAAACATCTACACAGCAGGTGGCACATAGCGCCATTCCGCCACAGGTAGCAAGAATATCATATTCTGATGCTTTTAAAAACTCCATCAGGCTCAGGCCCATGTCAGTTGGTGCAACATGTTCAGTTACCGAGCCATCCGGCTCTTGCATATATATAGTAATGTTGTTTTCCATTTTGCTCTCTTTATTGTGGCAAATATAACAGAAAGCTTAAAATTCTGAAACCCCGTTTACGGTTGTATATTTCATTGTATATTTCACACCAGGATTCATGTAAGAATAAGCACTGTGGCTCATTAATGCTGCCTCATGGAAACCGCAAAGAATTAATTTTAATTTATTCGTGTAAGTATTAATATCACCGATAGCATAAATTCCAGGGATATTAGTCGAATAATCATCGACATTCACTTCGATGGCACTTTTGCTGATGTTGAGGTTCCAATCTTCAATAGGGCCTAATTTTGGACTTAAACCAAACAAAGGAATCAGGTGATCGGCTTCTACAACAGTTTTTTCCATGGTACGGTTCTGAACAATTTCAACCTGCTCCAGCTTATCCGTTCCATATACGGCCTGAAGGTTGCTGTTTAAAATCAGGTTAATTTTTCCACTTTCTGCCAATGCCATTACTTTGGCAACAGAATCTGGTGCACCACGGAAACTTTCACTTCTGTGTACCAAAGTCAGTTCAGAGCAAACTTCTGCCAGGTAAATGGTCCAGTCTAAAGCAGAATCGCCACCACCTGCAATTACCATTTTCTGATTGCGGTACTTCTCTGGGTCAAGTATCATGTAGTTTACACCCTTGCCGTTTTCAAAGTTTTCTAAATTTTCTACGGCTGGTTTACGTGGCTCGAAACATCCTAAACCACCGGCAATAACCACAACCTTGGCTTCTATAACGGTACCCATATTGGTGGTTAAAACGAAATCGGCTTCGCCGCGCTTTTCTAAACCTTCAATACGCTCGCCTAAAGTAAACGTTGGATGGAAAGGTTTGGCCTGCTCCATTAAATTATCGATAAGTTCCTGAGCCAGCACAGAAGGATAACCTGGAATATCGTATATCGGTTTTTTAGGATAAATTTCAGACAGCTGACCACCAACCTGTGGAAGGTAATCAATTAAATGACAACGCATTTTTAATAAACCGGCTTCAAAAATGGCAAATAAACCAACCGGACCAGCGCCTATTATGGCTATATCAGTAGTGATCATTAAAGAAAAAATTTGATGCAAAGTTACAAAATAAAGTCTTATCAATTTCTCTATTTAGAAATATTCTAGATAATTTTGCAATCCTATTATATTCAGTATTTTATATGCTTTGAGTTGATGAAAAACAAAAGTTAAAGGTTTTTGGCGGCCTAAAGCAAATTATAATTGGTCTATAGGTTTAGTGGGAAATCATTCTCTACCTTAATGTGATTCATAAAAGGATAATATTTTAGCTTTCCCGATAACCCGTTCTCCTTCATGGATATTCCAAACTCGACCAAGATTTAAATAGGGGTGGAGAGAAGGAAAATCAAGAAATCTGACTTTTACGTTCTTTTTCTCTCCAGGTTCTATCGAAGGCCACTCGCTAAAATTAATATCCCCAATGAAAGTTTGTAATATTTTATTTTCTTTATATTCGAATACATGATTGGGCCTGAAGCCTGATATAATTCCAGTTTTTCTTCCCCCAACACTCGTTGACTTCAATTCCAATTCTGCCTTTACTATAACTAATGAATTTGAATTTTCATACTCTATTTCATTAAAGCTTACTAATGTGTATTTATCATATGCCATTACATCAAAAATTTTTGATTCGCCTGTCGCTAGCCATTTTTTGTAAATAATCACCCCATTTTGATATAAATACAGCTCATTATTTTTAATTTCTCTATGGATTTTCATCATCGCCGACAGCTTTACCAACTCATTCCTAAATTCTGAAAGACAAAACTCCATACATCGGCTGCTTCTTCAATTAATTTGGTGGTTGGTTTACCCGCTCCATGGCCGGCTTTGGTTTCTATCCTGATTAAAACCGGATTTTCGCCCTTGTATTTTTCCTGTAAGGTTGCTGCAAATTTGAAAGAATGTGCCGGCACCACACGGTCGTCGTGATCAGCCGTTGTAATTAATGTTGCCGGATAATTAACACCACTTTTTACATTATGGAGCGGTGAATATTTGATCAGGTAATCAAAATCTTCTTTTTTATCGCTGGTTCCGTATTCAACAGCCCAACCCCATCCAACGGTAAATTTATGGTAGCGAAGCATATCCAGCACACCAACGGCAGGTAAAGCTACCTTGAAAAGATCGGGTCTCTGTGTCATACAGGCACCAACTAAAAGTCCGCCATTTGAACCGCCCGAAATGGCAATTTTAGATGGATTGGTATATTTTTCTTTAACCAGGTATTCGGCTGCAGCAATAAAATCGTCGAATACATTTTGTTTTTTGGCCAACATACCGCCTTTGTGCCAGGCTTCTCCATATTCACTTCCGCCGCGCAGGCTCGGTTGAACGTAAATGCCTCCACGCTCTAAAAACAGCATGCGTGATAAACTGAATGAAGGTGTTAAACTGATCTGGAACCCCCCGTAAGCATAGAGGTACACCGGGTTATTGCCATCAAGTTTGATCCCTTTTTTATGGACAATGAACATCGGTACCTTGGTTCCGTCTTTAGAGGGGTAAAATACCTGACTGGTTTCATAATCGTCGGTATTGAGCTTTAATTCCGATTTTTTGTATAAAATCGATTCAGCCTTTTCAACATTATAACGGTAGATATTGCTAGGAGTGGTAAAGTTGGTAAAAGTATAGAAAAACTCCTGGTCTTCTTTATAGCCGCCAAAACCGGTAACAGTACCAATGGCAGGCAGTTTTACATCACCAATTTTTTTTCCTTTTAAATCAAATTGAACAATGTTTGTGCTGGCATCTTTTAGATATGTTGCCCATAAAAATCCGCCACCGGTTCCAATACTTTCCAGCGCCAGCTTAGATTCCGGAATAACTTTTTGCCAGTTTTTCGGAGCTGCATTTTTCGGGTCTACCAAAACCACTTGCCTGTTCTCGGCCCCTAAATCGGTATTTATCAATAATTTGTCGCCGATGTTGTCGACAACGCTGTGATTATTTTCATAGCCTTTAACCAGTGGTGCTATTTTGCTGCCTGGTATTTTTAAATCTTGGTAATACAAAGCATTGCCTGAGGTACCTGCGCTGGCATATAGCACCAAAAAGCGCTCATCTTCCGTAATGCTTGCGCCAAAATATAAGTTAGGGTTTGTTTTATCTTCAAAAATTAACTGGTCGTTTTTCTGTAAATCGCCCAATTTATGATAATATACTTTTTGGTACTTATTGGCTGCCGAAAGGTCGGTTCCTTTTGCAGGCTCATCAAACTTACTGTAATAAAAGCCATCATCTTTCCACGCTGCACCCGAAAATTTGACCCATTTTAACTCGTCGCCCAATTTCATTTTGGTAGCGATTTCCATCACATAAATATTGCTCCAGTCTGATCCGGCCTGTGCCACTGAGTAGGCTAAGTATTTTTTATCATGAGAGACCCCGAGCAGCGATACCGCCGCTGTCCCGTCTGCGGTAAGTGTATTTGGGTCGAGAAAAACCTCCTCTTTGCCATCTAGGCCTTTTTTTATAAACCAGATGCTTTGGTTTTGCAATCCATCGTTTTTGGTAAAGAAATAATATTCGCCAATCTTAAACGGGGCCGATTCTTTCGGATAGTTCCAAATTTCGGTTAAGCGCTTTTTAATATCAGCCCGGTAAGGAATCTGTTCAAGATAGTTTTGGGTTACTTTATTTTCAGCACTTACCCAGGCCTTGGTTTCGGCAGAGGTATCGTTCTCGAGCCAGCGGTACGGATCGGCGATCGCAGTGCCAAAATAATTATCTATAGTACTGTCTTTTTTTGTTTCAGGATATTTCATCAATGTTATTTTTTCTGCTGGTTTTTTGCCTTGGTTGCAGGCAAACAGAACTAATGCAAATAAGCTTAATAGAATTTGTTTTTTCATATAATTTATTGTCTGTTTTTTATCATTACCAGGATATTATTGCTTCATCATTATGTTATTTGTCTGAAAAATACGATCAGTTTTGATGGCTAAATGGTTTTAGATGTAGTAATGTAGTATTTATTATACGGATTTTCAAGAAAAATCATTTTTTCCTTTGATCGAAATCCAATTCTCATATTTTTGCAGCCAGATAACCCGGTAAACTAACTTATTCATGATTAATTTCTTCTATGATGCCTAACTAGCTAGGCATTCCTATTTTTTTTCCTAAAAACTAATTTTTAATCCCTAAACAAAATAAGTATGAAACAAAACTTACTAATTTTTATTGCCCTTTTTTGTTCGTTTATAGCTTTTGATGGCTATGCACAAAGCAAAAAAATTACGGGTAAGGTTCTGGATAGCAAAAACATTGCTATTCCGAATGTGAGTATCGTAATTCAAGGCGCAAATGCATCAAGCCAGACCGATCTTTACGGAAACTTTAGCCTTTCTGTAAACAAAGGCGTAACAATCGTATTTAAATCGCTTGGGTTTCAGGACCAAAGTATCATCGTTGGCGACCAGACCAATTATACCATTAAATTACAGGACGCGGTACGTAACCTTGATGAGGTCGTGGTTGTAGGGTATGGATCATTAAAAAAAGAAGCCATTACCGGTTCAGTTTCTTCTATCGATGCTGATGATATTGGCAAAAGACCTGTTGCCAATGCATTGGTGGCTTTAGAAGGATCGGCACCGGGTTTGCAGATCAACAACTCTTATGGTGAGCCAGGATCTGCGCCAAGTATCCGTATTCGTGGATTTGGATCGATCAATGGAACTTCAGCACCTTTAATTGTATTAGACAACGTAGTTTATACAGGTAGTGTTAACGATATTAATCCAAACGACATTGAATCAATTTCTGTTTTAAAAGATGCAACTTCTGCAAGTTTATATGGAAGTAAAGGCTCAAACGGTGTAATTGTAATTACTACCAAAAAAGGAAAAAATGGAACATCGAACTTAAACGTTTCGGTAAATCAGGGTTTATACACCAGGGGGATTCCTGAATATGATAAAGTAACGCCGGAGGAATACATGGGGGTTGCATTTTTGGGTTACCGTAACCAGTTAATGACTGCCAACCCTGCTCTAACCATAGCACAGGCCAATGCAACGGTAAATGCGAATTTAGTGCCAACCATCCTTAAAACCAATATTTTTAATCTACCGGATAATCAATTATTTGATGCAGATGGAAAACTGTTACCAAATGCGCAGATAAAAGGAACCTACGCTGAAGATTTAGACTGGTTTAAGCCGATCACCAGGGATGGTTACCGTCAGGATTATAACCTGAGCGGCCAGTCAGGATCAGAAAAATCTAATTTATTCTTTTCATTGGGTTATTTAGATGAGCAGGGTTATATCAAAACATCAGATTTTGAACGCTTTACAGGCCGTGTGAGCGGAAGCATCAGCCCAAGATCGTGGATTAAAGCCGGGTTGAGCTTAAACGGGAACTACCAGGTTACGAACAATACCAACGGAGAAGGAAGTGGTTTTACCACCCCTTGGAACTACGCCAGGAACGTTGCGCCGATATATCCGGTTTATGAGCATAACCTTACCACTGGCGAGTACATTTTAGATTCTTCCGGAAATAAAATTTACGACAATGGAATAAACTCAAGAACCCAGTATTTAAATCGTCACGTAATCTGGGAAAACGAACTGAATATGGACAGAACTTACCAGAATTCGTTGGTTTCTCAGGCTTATGTAGATATCAGTTTCTTAAAAGATTTTAAATTTTCTACAATAGCCAGCAGTTCATTAAGAAACTCTGAACAACGTACCTATAACAATGCTACTATTGGTGATGGCCAGGGCAATAAGGGAAGAGGTGCCAGAACAATTTACAGAAGAAATGAATTAACCCTGCAACAGCAGTTAACTTATAAAAAGAGTATTAACGACCATAACTTCGATTTCCTGGCCGGGCACGAAAGCTACTTTTATAGATATAACTACCTGTACGGTTATAAAACGACCGAAACATTTGCCGGCCAGGTTGATCTGGTAAACTTTACGCAGATTACAAGCTTGACCGATTATGAACATAATGACAGAACGGAAAGTTTATTAAGCAGATTACGCTATAATTACAAGGAAAAATACTTTGTAGAAGGTTCATTCAGAAGGGATGGAACTTCGAGGTTACACCCAGACAACAGATGGGGTAATTTCTGGTCGGTTGGCGGAACCTGGTTAATTTCTAAAGAAGATTTCTTTAGTTCAATTTCCCATTATGTAAATGATCTAAAACTCCGTGGATCTTACGGTAGAGTGGGTAACATTGGTAGTGTAGATTTTTATGGTTATATGCCACTATATGCCATTGGACAGAATAACAATATTGCTGCTCTGTACAAAAATCAAAATGAGAACCCTAACTTAAAATGGGAAGGCCAAAGAGCTACTTCTGCTGCTTTGGAAGGGCGTTTCTTTAATAGGTTAAACTTATCTGTTGAGTATTTCGACAAAGGGTCGGACGATTTGATCTTTAAAGTTAACCTTCCGCTTTCTGCCGGTGCCACCAGCACAACCGATGGTGTTTCTACCATCACCAGAAATATCGGTAAAGTTAGAAACAGCGGTTTCGAACTTGCTGCGGATGTAGATATTGTTAAAAACGCAAACTTTACCTGGAATTTTGGTGCCAATGCAACATTCCTGAAAAATAAAATTGTTTCATTACCTCCTGAAAACAGGGCAAATGGTATTATAACTGCTCCGTTTAAATATATGGAAGGTCACTCAATTTACGACTATTTCTTATATCAATATGCAGGTGTGGACATGATGACCGGTCAGGCACTTTATTATGCCGATGATGCAGCGTTTAGTCCAACCAATACCACTGGTGCACACTATCCGTTCCTGGTAAATATTAATGGTGTAAACTATACCAGAAATGCCGTTTATTCTAAACGTGATTGGAGTGGTTCTGCTATTCCTGATGTATTTGGAAGTTTTAATACCAGTTTTAAGTATAAAGATTTCACCCTATCTACCTTATTTAACTATTCGATCGGCGGAAAAGGGTTCGATTATTCTTATATCGGTTTAATGAGTGTAACCTCAACGCCTAGTGCAGTTCATAAGGATATTTTAAAATCGTGGAACGGTGTACCTGAAGGAATGACTTTAACCTCGCCTGACAGGATAAACCCAACAGCTACACCTCAGATTAACTATACCAATAGCCAATACAATAACAACAGTATCAGCAATAGATTCCTGTACGACAACTCTTACTTTGTAATTAAAAATGTTGCCCTTGGTTATACTGTGCCACAGAATGTTATCAAAAAATTGGATATAAGCAAATTGTCGTTTACTTTCTTGGTTGATAACCTGGCAACATTTACACGTATGAAAGGTTTAAGTCCGCAGCAAACTTTTGGCGGATATAGCGAAAATCAGTTCGTTCCATCACGTACTTTCTCTTTGGGTGTTAATATTGGTTTATAGTATTAAAAATAAGATTATATGAAAGCTTTAAATAAATATATAAGTGCAGTTGTCATCGTATCGATGCTTGCATCATGTAAAAAGGAGTATTTAAATACGGCTCCAACAAATTCAACTTCTCCGAGCACTGTTTTTGCAACTACGGCAAGTGCGGCACTTGCAGTTAACGGATTGGCAAAGTTAATGACCCAGCAAAAAATCTCGAGCCAGGGTTTTAATGGCGAAGGAACCATAAAAATGTATTATGGAAATTATGCAGGTAATCACTTTGGGGTTAATTTGCCAGGTTTTGCAATTCCAATCAATATGGAATTTTATGCCAACCCAACCAGTACTTATGGCTACTATCCATGGTATTACTACTATTCTATTATCGGTAATGCCAATACCATTATCAACAGAATAGATGGCGCAAGTGGTCCTGAAAGCGAAAAACAATATATTAAAGCACAGGCTTTAACATTCAGGGCTTACGCTTATACCATGTTGGCACAGCTATATGGTAACAGATGGTCTGATTCTAATAACGGAGCTACATCAGCAGTGGTATTAAGGGTTGATGAATCAACAGGTGATATTCCGTTATCTACATTGAAACAGACTTATGATTTAATCTACAGCGATTTAAATACTGCAATTAATTTATTTACCACATCTGGTAAAACCCGTTCTGCTACCCAGTTTTATTTAACCGATATCAATGTAGCCTATGCAACTTATGCCAGGGCAGCACTCAACAGACAGGATTATGCAGCCGCAGAAAATTATGCAAATAAAGCAAGGCAGAGCTTTCCTTTAATGACGGTTGCGCAGTATAAAACAGGATTTAATACTTCGAATAGCGAATGGATATGGGGTTCGTATGGAGCAACAGACGAAACCTTGTTTTTCTATTCTTTCTTTGCTTACATTGCCTATAACTCAACAGCTTCAACAATTACTTCAACCCCAAGATACATGAGTAAGGAACTTTATAATAAAATTCCTGCAACTGATATCAGGAAGGCATTGTTTTTGGATCCCAAAAATTTAGCATACAACACCACTACGGGTGAAGGAAGCGCTGCCTTAACAGCAGCAGCAAAGGCTCAGTATCCTGCTATGCAATCGGCAGCCAGATCGTATCCTTACATGCAGTTCAAATTCTCTGCAACAGATATGCCGGGTGTTGGCAATTTAAACCACTTCAGAAGTTCAGAAATGATCCTGATCGAAGCTGAGGCAAAATATTTCCAAAACAAACCTGCTTCCGATATCCAGGCGCTTATGAACACTTTAACCAAAACAAGTTTAAGAGATCCTGATTACAATTGTACCGCGACAGGTGCTGCACTTTTTGATGAGATTAAATTGTACAGGGCTATTGAACTCTGGGGCGAAGGCTTCGACTTTTTCGACGCAAAAAGATGGGGCGACAAGATTGAGAGAAAGAGTTTCGCAAACGGAGGTAACTTTGTAAATATTTTGGCTACCACCACTCTTCCTACCGACCGTAACGGTTGGAAAATCGTAATTCCGAGCAGGGAAACAGATTATAACGGTGCCTTTAATCCATAAATATATTTAGATAAATTAAATATCAAGGGGCAATCTCTTCTGAGATTGCCCCTTTTTTGTGCTGATGCTAATCTGTTCTTATTTGGTCTTTCTTTCGGATTTGATTGCACACAGATTTCGAGATTACACAGATAGCTATGCTTTGGTCTTTCCCCTTTAGTCTTTAAGCTTTTTCCCTTACCTTTGAAAATCCATGGCAAAAAAGATTTATTTCGCTTCCGATTTCCATTTAGGTACACCCAGCTATTCTGAAAGTCGTACCCGCGAGGCGCGCATTGTAAGTTGGTTAAATTTTATTGAGCCAGACTGTAGTGAACTCTTTTTAATGGGCGATGTTTTCGATTTTTGGTTCGAATATGCTACAGTCGTACCAAAAGGCTTTGTGCGTTTGCAGGGAAAGCTGGCCGCGATGACCGACGCCGGAATAAAAATCTACTTTTTTAAAGGCAACCACGATATGTGGGTACGCGATTACTTTACACGGGAAATCGGGATGGAGATCATCAGCGATGAATTGATTATTGAACGCAGTGGGAAGAAATTTTACCTGCACCACGGCGATGGTTTGGGGCCGGGCGATAATAAATATAAATTTTTAAGGAAAATTTTCAGAAGTAAGGTTTGCCAATGGCTGTTTGCCCGTTTACATCCTAATTTGGGCATCGGTATAGCCAATAGCTGGAGCAGGGGCAGCAGGGCTGCGCAGACCGAAAAGGAAGTGTTTTTGGGTGAGGATAAAGAATGGCTGGCCATTTATGCCAAAGAACAATTGCAGCAAGCACATTTCGATTACTTTATTTTTGGGCACAGGCACCTGCCACTTGATATAGATCTGGGCAACGGCAGCAGGTATGTAAATATCGGCGAATGGCTTAACTATAATTCTTATGGGGTGTTTGATGGGCAGGACTTAAAATTGGAATATTATAATCCTAAGGCTTAATTTCTTTTTTCGGAAAGCAGAGCCAGTAACTTAATTTAATGTCTGTCGGGCTTTTCGTTATAGTCCCGATTTTTAAAGGAAAATCGGGAGCTGCCACTTCAATCCCGTTTAGGTACGCTGGTTTCTGCTGCCATTTGGGGTTGTTTGTCGCTTAGATGCACTGCCATTTATTACTAAACCCGATAAAACGAAAAGCCCGCATCCCGATTTTTCATCGGGAGAGGACTTGAAGTGATAGCGGGGCTGCAGGCCGCCACAGGAGAGGAACTGCCCATTTCCAAAACCTTTAAACATGTTTTTCCCATTAATCTATTTTGGCTATATTACATATAGTTGAGGTCTTTTTTTCGGAAAGCAGAGCCAGTAACTTAATTTAATGTCCGTCGGGCTTTTCGTTATAGCCCCGATTTTAAATAAAAACCGGGAGCTGCCACTTCAATCCCGTTTAGGTACGTTGGTTTCTGCTGCTATTTAGGGTTGTTTGTCGCTTAGATGTACCGCCCTTTGTTACTAAACCAGATAAAACGAAAAGCCTGCATCCCGTTTTTCATCGGAGAGGACTTGAAGTGATAGCGGGGCTGCAAGCTGCCACAGGAGAAGAACTGTTCATTTCCAAAAACCTTTAAATCTATTTCCAACTAATGGTTAATGCCTGTGTTTTTAAAAAGCTAACCCGGAGCCTTTTTTAATGTTCTCCAGGCCTTTCATTGCTGCCTGGGCTTTAACCTTTAATCGTAAACAAACTAATTCAGCTTTTTTCCTTATTTTTGCATTTTCCTGAATTTTTGGGTCTATTCCAACCGTCGGGGAATTTCAACAAGAATAAATATGTTAGATAAATTAGAAGCTATAAAGCTGCGTTGGGAAGATGTGGAAGAATCGTTGAGCAATCCGGATGTAATCCAGGATATGAAACGTTTTGCGGCTTTAAATAAAGAATATAAAGACTTGGGCAAGATTGTGGATGAGTATAAGATCTACAAAAATGTGATGAGCAATATCGAGGCGAACAAAGAGATTTTAGCGACTGAAAAGGATATTGAATTGCGGGAAATGGCAAAAGAGGAACTGGAACTTTTGCTCAAACAGCAGGAAGAAATGGAAAGTAATATCCGCCTGATGTTGATTCCTAAAGATCCTGAAGATGCCAAAAATGCCGTATTTGAGATTCGTGGCGGTACAGGTGGCGATGAAGCAGCTTTATTTGCCGGCGATTTATACCGCATGTACTCCCGTTATTTCGAAACCAAAGGCTGGAGCGTTGAGGTGGTTGATGTAACTGAAGGTACAGCGGGTGGCTATAAAGAGGTAATTTTAAAGGTGAGCGGTGAGGATGTTTATGGTCAGTTAAAGTACGAAAGCGGTGTACATAGGGTGCAGCGTGTACCTGACACTGAAACCCAGGGCCGTGTGCATACTTCTGCGGCATCTGTGGCGGTATTGCCTGAAGCCGAAGAAATTGACCTTTATATTAATCCTGCCGATATCGAGCTGCAAACCTCGCGATCAGGAGGTGCTGGCGGACAGAACGTAAATAAGGTAGAAACCAAGGTGCAGTTAACGCACAAACCATCGGGTATTGTGGTGGTTTGCCAACGTGAGCGTTCGCAATTGGGTAACCGTATTATTGCCATGGAAATGCTGCGCAGTAAACTTTACGATATTGAGTTGCAGAAAAAGAACGGCGATATTGCGGCTAAACGTAAAACGATGGTATCAACCGGCGACCGTTCGGCCAAGATCAGAACTTACAATTACCCTCAGGGCCGGGTTACCGAGCACCGTATCGGTTTAACCCTGTACAACCTCCCAAGCATTATGGATGGCGATATTCAGGAGATTATTGATGCCCTACAATTCGCCGAAAATGCAGAAAAGATGCAAGAAGGCGCTGCCAGTTAGGTGGTTAAATATATTTTAAAAAAAAATTTGCGAATTAAGATATAGTCTCTATATTTGCAACCTCGAAAGAGACAAGAGGTTCGAACTTTAAAGAAGAACAAAAGGAGTGGTAGTTCAGCTGGTTAGAATACATGCCTGTCACGCATGGGGTCGCGGGTTCGAGTCCCGTCCATTCCGCGAAAATAGTTTTAAATTTAGCTAAAAGCCTGTAAATTAAATGTTTACAGGCTTTTTCGTTTTCTGGTAACACCAAAATATTCATTTTTTCGCAAGAAAAAGGTGAGCAATTCGGTGAGCACATTAAACGGTATAAATGCTCACCAATATATCTTAAACAGTTGTTTATGAGCTAGTTCAATCATTAAACATCTTGACTGTAAGTGACAGAATTAACAATTTTGTTTCACTTTAATCATTTGTCATGAGAACAAACATGAATCTGCTTTTTTACTTAAAAAAGCGCTCCACTTACAGAAACGGTCCGGTAACCATCTATTTAAGGTTTACGGTTAATGGTAGACGGGCAGAAACCTCAACAGGAAAGTCTTGCGATCCAAATCGCTGGAACGCACAGGCCGGGCGTGTTGCTGGTACTAAAGAAGATGCCAAGGTTTTAAATGCTTATCTGGATAAGTTCCAATCGAAAGCTCAGGAGATTCACCAAGTAATGACGGTAGGGAACGAAACAGTTACGGCAGAAACGGTTAAAAACCGCTTTATTGGCAAGGCTCTTCAGTCAAGGACGCTAGTAGACATATTTGAAGATCACAACGCCAAGATGAAAAGCCTCATCGGAAGGGAATATGAAAGAAGTACCCTTCAGCGCTATGAAACCTGTCTAATGCATGTTAAAGACTTTATGCAGTTAAATTATAATGTTTCAGATATTCCCGTTGCAAAGATCAATTTTGCTTTCTTAGTAGATTTTGAATACTACCTTAGGAGCGTACGCAACTGTGGCAATAACTCTGCAATCAAATACATCAAAAACCTCGGCAAAATTGTCCGCATATGTTTAGGTAACGGATGGTTGGCTGTTGACCCATATCTCAATTACAAGCCCAAACAGAATGCTGTACATCGTGAGGTGCTCACCAAAGAAGAGCTAAGCCGTATCAAAGAAAAGAAGTTCACTATGGATAGGGTTGGTACGGTCCGGGATATGTTTGTTTTCAGTTGTTACACAGGGCTTGCCTATGTAGATGTATGTAAATTAAAACGCTCAGAACTCGTTAACGGCACTGATGGTAATTTATGGATATATACAAGCCGAAAGAAAACAGATACACTCTCACGGATCCCCGTATTACCAGCGGCTTTGTCGATAATTAAGGCTTATGAAAACCATCCCCAATGTATTTTCAAAGATACCTTGCTTCCAATGATGAGCAATCAGAAAATGAATGCGTATTTAAAAGAGATAGCAGACTTATGTAATATCAATAAGTTGCTGACTTTTCATATTGCCAGGCATACCTTTGCCACTACTATAACACTCAATAACGGTGTACCTATAGAAAGTGTGTCGAAGATGATGGGGCACACCAGTATCAAAACAACACAGATTTACGCAAAGGTGCTTGATCATAAGATTGGTTCTGATATGCAGAAAATTCTAGAAAAAGTAGAGTAAGTCGAAACTTTAAACTATAAGGAATATTATACGAGAATAATATTTTGAATTATTAGCAAAAAAGGATGCGACACTTGCTGTCACATCCTTTTTATCTAAATTAACGCTCTCAATCTATGATTGATGCAAGGCTCTCACCCCTTGCATCCGCAATATGTAAATAATAATTTGATGCTGCAATATCAAACTTACCGAATACAAACCGTTAGGTAAAACAAAGAAATTAACTTTATCCTGTTAGCTATACTGTAAAGGTCTAAAAGAATCTGTATCCTAAATTACTCAATCTAAAAGACATAGATGTAGCACTGACATCAAAGATTTTAGCTAAATGCTTAATGTCGTCTTCGCTGTGCAAATCGAATTCCATTTTCTCGATTTCCTTATTGAGAAGAACTTCCGGCATTAAAATACAAGCAGCAAATTTATTGGCCTCCTGCTCCCATTTTTGGGATTGTTCGGTGTAAGTAAAGCTTGGTGATCTGAAAAGAGCCTTATACTGCTTATCCATAAATACATCAGACTGCTCTCTGTGTAATACGTAATGTCCAAGCTCGTGGGCGATGGTGAAACGTCTTCTGACGCGGGATTCTGTCTGATTGTAGCCAATCGTAGCTCCCTCATCATTTATAACGAGTACACCAGAGATATCGTCATCAAATCCGTAGGCTAGTACTTTGATGCCCATCGACTTTGCAATATCTTCCACTTTTATCGGAAGTGTTTTAAATAGAGGATTATCTAAAGCCCCTTCAATAAAAGTCTCAATTTTCTGTTCAACTTTTTTGGTGCTCATATCAAATATTTTATGATCCTATTTTTTAATCAAATCCAGGAAACCTTCAAAGGAGTTTTTTGAATTTGTGTTTAGATCCCATTTTTGCGCTATTTCGTCAACTTTAAATACATCAAAAGACGAATCAGCCGTTGCCTTCGTATTTATTGAAGGAATCAATTCTGTAAAGTCAATTTTCAAATACTTGGCAATGTTAATCAGTAGAAAAGTAGATGGCCTCTGTCTTCCCTTTTCTATATTAACAACCGATGCCCGAGATAGTTCGAGAAAGTTTGCGAGATCTTCCTGTTTGACCCCAGCGTTGAGTCTTTCCTTCATTATGAGTTGACCCACTTCCTCATAAAATTTATCTTCATTCATAAAGATCTGTTAATTACCGCTCTGCAAAGGTATAAATTAGTTTTTTCAAAAACAAGAGAATTGTTTGTAATACTTTACATGAAAAAAAATAATTAATTTTGTAATTCTAAATTATATCTGTATATTTGCAATAACCATAAGGAGAAAATGGTTGTAAATAAAAAAAGCCGAGTAAGTTACCCAGCTTTGATTTTTTTGAAAATATGTCCACAGGCTTACGAACCTGTTAACGCATTTGTTAGTCGTTTCTCAAATGTATGGATTGATTCTTAATAATCAAAGCATTTACACTATTAATTGTTAGGGTAGCCTGTCGGGAATTGTTAACTATTAGAAGAAAAGCCTCGTAGGAACCTATTGTCAACCCCCGGAAAAAAGCAGCGCTTGCGCTGGAGCAAATGTTTTGCATGTCCGCAGAACGACCAATAACAATTAATAACTACGAAAATGTTACCAACCAATACAGATAGCCCGGCAGCTAAAAAGCCAAAAAAATCAATTGCAATCGTTAACGAAGTTGAGATTTCCTTCGAAGATCCGATTCATACTGGTCGTGAGATCCTTAAAGAAGCTGAGATCAAACACCCAGAGTGTGTGGATTTATACCAGCTTTTTCCTAGCGGTGATTTCGAAAGAATATCACTTGATGAAAAAGTCGACTTCTCAAAATCCGGTGTAGAAAAGTTCATCACCAAAGAAGTCGAGTTCCGTAACTACACGGTCGATGGTCAGCAAGAAACCACGGATCAAAAAAAACTGACAGCCGATAGAATTCTAAAATTGGCAGGCATCGATCCAGAGCATCATTTTTTGATACTGGTCAAAAATGATAATACCAAAGTAAGTTATGCCCGCAAAGGTGATGAAGAGATCAAGATCACTTGCCCGCCAATGCAGTTTCTAACAGGCAAGAAGGATACTGTTTGCGATTTTGAGCAATGCTGCCATTCTGGAACAATTCCTGTTATCTCTTATAGGTATGTGATTAAGATCAACAGCGAGAAATACACCGTTGATGAAAAAGAGATGACGGGTAGACAAATCCTGGCGCTCATCGGTCAGACTCCCGAATCCTATTATTTGAGATTCAAGCACAAGGGAGGTTCTACAATCGTAGGCGCAGATGAGGTCATTGATTTCACCAAGTGTGGAGTTGAAAGATTTAGTGCAAAAGCTAAAAATTGTACGGAGGGTCGCGTTAATCAACGCGACTTTTCTTTGCCTGAAGAAGATGCGGACTTTCTTAAAAAGCTAAACCTTTCATGGGATTCTTTTTCAGAAGGATCCCGTTGGCTTATTCTCAGGGATTATGCACTTCCAATTGGATATAATGTTGAGAAATGTGATGTGGCAATTGCAATCCCCGCGAATTATCCGATCGAGCAGCTGGATATGTTCTATATGTATCCGAATCTTGTTAGGGCAGATAGGCAGGTAATCGGGGCTCTTAGTCCCCAGATCATTGAGGGTAAGCAATACCAGCGCTGGTCGAGACACCGGACTCCACAAAATCAATGGGTGCCAGGAGAAGATAATCTTGCCACCCATCTTGAATTGATGATCCATAGCCTGCGGGAAGAATTTACAAAGCGCTAATAATGAAGAATATACTGAGAATATCAGGTGAGATGCATGCGCAACTGCGTGCACACCTTCATCCCGGCGACTTTAAAGAAGCAATAGCATTTGCGCTTTGTGGCAGGCTATGTACAAGTACCCATAATGGGCTGCTTGTACATAAACTCCTTTTGATACCGCATGATCTGTGCATTAGGAAAGGTGATTTTATCGAATGGCCCACTGATTATATCGACGATTTAGTGGACGAAGCTGTTGAGAAAGATATGGGCATATTAAAGATCCATTCACACCCCGATGGTTATGACGACTTTTCGGATCTGGATGATGAATCTGATAGAATTCTATTTCCTTCGATATACGCATTAATGAATGAAGAAGCTCCACACTTTAGTGCAATCATGTACTCTGATGGAGGTATCAAGGCAAGAGTTGTACATGTCGATAATGAATTTCAGCCAGTAGACAAGGTTTCGGTGGTTGGAGATCAGGTACTGATATTTGGTACCCTAGAAAATGGTGGTAACGTGGAGGCGAACCTAAGAAATATGCAGACTTTTGGTCCGGGAACAACTAACCTGTTAAAGTCATTAACGATAACGGTAATTGGTTGTTCCGGAACAGGGAGCATTGTTATCGAACAATTGGCTAGGCTGGGAGTCGGCAAACTGGTTATTGCTGACCCAGATCAGATCGAACTGAAAAACCTGAACCGGATTCTCAATTCCAGTTATAGCGATGCAATAAATGGTGCCGAAAAAGTGGCAGTGATGCAAAGGGCAATTTCTGCCATGGGATTTGATACAAAAGTTATTGCTTTCGGTTCACTGCTACAGGAAGACGCAGCTTTAATTGAAGCGGCAGTGATGAGCGACTTTATTGTAGGGGCTGTTGATTCGATAGAAGGACGTAGTATCCTGAACACTATTTCCACGATGTACTTGGTTCCGTACATCGATATGGGCGTTAAGCTGGTTACCGATAAAAAAGGAGGGATTGATGAGATTTCAGCCTCTGTACATTATCTGCAACCTGGAAAATCTTCTTTGCTCAGCCGGGGTGTTTACACTCTTAAAGAACTTGCCGCCGAGGGCTTGAAAAGGACCAATCCTGAGATGTACGATGAACAGCGAAAAAATGGATATGTTGTAGATGTAAATGTAGAAAGTCCTGCGGTAATACCGATCAATATGCAAACGGCCTCGCTTGCAGTGCTAGAATTTTTAGCTAGGTTACATCCTTACAGGTATGATCCCAATGCCAGGTTTGCCCAGACAAACATTTCCATTAGCGATTGGGAAATCTGGCATGAGGTTGAAGGGCCTGATGATCCTTATCTTAAAAAACTCGTTGGAAGAGGAAATATGAAACCGATGTTAAATTCTCCTAATTTGAACGAATTATGGTAATGAGATTTCTATTGTCGATAAAGGCTTTTCTCCTTGGACTATTCAGAACAGAACAGCTCATACGGAATAAATATGTTGAAATTATTCCCGAAGAGTTACGCCCCGGATTCTTATATGTTGAAGGTGATGGTTATAAGAACCAATTTGCATCGCTGCTCTGTCCATGTGGCTGTAACGAGGACATAAACCTTAACCTGGAGCCCGATGAAGATCCTTGCTGGTCATTGAGTGCTGGAAACTTGACCGATCTATCGCCCTCTATCTGGAAAAGCAACAATTGCAGGAGCCATTTTTTTATCAAAAAAGGTAAGGTAAAATGGTGCCCTGACAATAACCAGTAAAACAAAAGGGCTGCCATTCGGCAGCCCTTTTGTTTTTATCTAAAAACTTATTTTATATATTAATTGTGTAATGTGAATACGCAGTCTTAGGATCATGCTTAATCGTCAAATCCTGAGCTGGTGAAAAGTCAATCACGGTAATAGGAGTTTCAAATTCGATATGAGGAAATTTAGGGCATGATTTTTCATATTGCTCCAGCCTATTTATGTATTCTTTTGAGAATCCTAGGGATTCAAGTGCTGCAATTTTATCCATTTTGGTTGGTGTTTCTGATTTGACTTGATTTAAATATAGTATAATTTTCAGAAATAAACATTTTGTAAAAGTTGGCATTTTCAAACGTCCAGTATAAGAACGCCCAAAATCGACGAATTGTTCTTGCCAATCCCTCAATATTCTCAGGATGTGTAATCTTTATTTTGCAGACGTCCCATGCTACTTCTCTTGTGATCCCGCGACTGTGCGTTTTCCACTGACCGTGATCGCATAGGTTTTTCGCGATAGTCTGCGCTCGCTCTTTCTTATCTTCATCCAAAACTGGACGCCCATCTGAATGCAAATCCCAATCTTTAAACTTGTAACTGTATAGATAATCTGTAACCAATTCGATTGAGTAGTCACTACTGTTTACTGCATTACCAATCTCCTTGGCATCAATTCTGTTTAAGACTTGAAGATCTGTCCATAATGGTGACTGACCTTTTGCGATCAGTTCTTCTCCTCTGGCCTGGATTTCTTTAATTAAGGTCAAGACTGATTGAGCTGGCACGAAATTTCCATCTGCGCCTCTAACCTGGGGATCTATGGGGCCGATTGTTGCCCGGCTATCCATAATAATCTCATCGCCTGACATTGCCCAAATCGTTCCGGCGCTCATTGCCATACTTGGGATAATGAATGAAACCTTATCAAATCTCGGTCTTAAGTGATTTACAAATCGCGCTACCTGCTCCGCTGACCCTCCTGGAGTAACAATCAGTACGTCGATTTCCTTGGCTTCCGCTGGAACCATAGATACCATTTCGGAAAACGGCAGATCATCTATTTGTTCAATTGATCGGGAACCTGGCAAAGCGGCGTTGGTAATATTCGCTATGTAACAAATCAATGGCCTCTTCCGAACCTTAGCAATATCGCCAATAGCCCTCTTGAGCTCGTCGACAATATTGATATTAAGCGCAACATTCGGCTGGGTGACGATTCCAATAATACTTTCGTATTCCCTACCATCCGCCATATTATCCAGCAGCGAATCTATTCTCTTAATAGAAATTGTTACCGAACTACCAGTACCGTTGGTTTTTTGTGATTGAGATTTATTATTGGTTTTACCGTAGCCCATAAAAGTTTTGCAATAATAGCAATTTATAATCAACTATTAAACAACTGGTTTTACTGCTTAAGCTCCAAAATCAGATAAACTAGATTTGATAACGTCTTCGAAAAATGAAGGATCCCCTAAAAGTTGGAGTCTGACTGAGTATCTAGCTTACTTATATGGAGGTCATTGACGAAAGTACTGAGTATTAAGAATTACAAGTCACACAATACGGGGCATTTTTTTTAAGAACAAATCCAGACTCCATAGATAGGTTAAGGGGATTGGATAGCTGAGCCACTTGATCCAACTTTAGCTATCTGTTAAGATATTTTCGAAAAATCAAACAGATCTTTTGCGTCAACTTTTAAAAACTTCGCATATGTAGCTACATGACTAATGCTTGTATTAATCTGACCTAACTCAGTCCTAGCTATCTGGCTTTGGGAAACTTCGGTGAGTAAGGATAGCTGTTCTTGAGATAGACCTTCGCTTTCTCTTACCTGTTTAAGTCTTTTTCCAAATTTTTTTATAAAATCTTCGTCCTTTAAATACTTCACAGAACAAATAGACATTTATAAAGTAAAAGTTTTAATAGCAAATTTGCTATTAAAACTTTATTTCTCTAAATTAGCTTCATAAAGAAATAAATGAACGAATAATAAGATTGCAGTTCTATAATTGGTAAAGGAATTGCTAACAAGCCTCGCAACTAAATCTGACAGTTTATTCCCGCGAGCGTAAGTTGAGCAACCAAAACCCTATATTTGCTATAGGGTTGGTGCTCGCTTATGTCTTTTGTGGGACCCCTTCTGAAAGGAAGGGTGGCTTTGTCAGAGCCAAGTTACATTAGACTAAGTGGGTTGCCAACCCTATTGTGCTAGGCAGCCACTTGTTGAGGCTTATTTAATATTAAAATTAAATGAGATCAATATGAAAACACCAACCTTATCCGTTGAATTTCGGCATGGTACAGCGTTCAGCAAATTGATAAGCGAACTGTCGGAAAAATTTCAGCCTCTGCAAATCTTTTGTTTTTACAAAAGAAGTTCTCAGGACACAAAGCTAAGCTGTTTTGTTAATGAACACGCCAGTTCAAGTTATGAATACGGCCTCTTGCTGGTTACCGCTACAGCAACACGTATTGACTACGAGGTACAGGATTATGCCAATTCACAGTTTGCTGCTGGCACGATAACAGTCATCTGTCATGGCAATCAGTCCATATGGGAAGCAATAGATGCCAATAGTCGTTTCTTTAAAGCGATCTTTACCGATGGCGAACTGTTGTACAGCCATGACGGCCTACTGGTGAGACCCTATGTCCAGCCTTACGATCCTGTAAACGCTGGGAGAAAAGCGCTAAAGCATTATAACCATAGAATGCCTTTGGCAGAGGGGTTTTTAACAGGTGCTGCGCAATGCCTGGCAGCAGAAAGCTATAATATCTCAGTTTTTATGCTGCACCAAACAGTTGAACAGCTATGTATCCTTTTGATCAGGGTGCACATTGCCTATCGGTCTGAATTCCATAACCTGAGCCGGCTGCTCCGTCTTTGCCAATCCTTCTCCGAATTACCATATAAAATGTTTTTCGAATCAGCAGAATCACGAAGATTATTTGAAGTCCTTTCCAGAAGTTATTCGGCTGCAAGGTATAAAGATGATTTCTCGGTCTCACGGAAAGATGCGGAAAGCCTGTTTACACTGATAGAATCTTTCGTTGCAGTTGCAAAATCGATGTGCGAAAAAAAAATAGAAATGCTTGAAGAGCAAGCCACCTCTTTTGCTGTTTCGGAGCAAACAGCAAAAGAGGTGGCCTGAAATCCTGGCTACAGAAAATTAGACTATAAAACCTTATTCAACATTTATTGCGATGAAAAACCTAACCGAAAACCACACAAAAAACAGGATCGTTTATCTCGACAATGATGAGATTGCTGATCCTTGCAAAGTCATAAACCTTTTTTTTGATGCGTGCTCGCTACCTGAGCATCTCGATACACTGAGAGAGTGGCGTGATGACGTTGCTTTTGGAACCGGTCACACAAGAAAAAGAAGTCCGGACAACCTCCTTTTTGACTATGAACTGACGGTTAGACTCGTCGAGGCAGCATGGCTTTTAAAAGGTCAGAAAATCGGAAAACTAAGTATTGATAAGGAAAGTAGCAAGGTTGCGAAATGGTATATCAGAGCAGAGAAAAAAAAGTTTGGCCATTATCCCAGAAACCTTGATTGTAGGGAGACGTTAAAACCCTCATTGGTACTGAAAAATATTTTCAAACCTTACAACGTAACAGAATACCGAAAAATCTTGAACAAGTGGCTTTATGATGCGCTGAGCATGAATTTTCTAGAAGAAAGCCATTCAAAGTATGAGGTTATAACCGTTTATGAACAACTGGTGAAATTGTTTGAAGCCACGTGGCTGATCAAACAACGGTTTAAATATAGATAAGCAATCAGCTTCAGGGAGTAAGCATCCTCCATAATAAGTTCTAAAGCAATAAAGCGCTTGCTTTTCTATTGCAGTATTTTTTAAGAAGATCGACCCTGTTTCATCAATAAATTTTCCTGAGCAATGAGAGCTTTGTCGTAAACAGCGAGAGGTGAACAGGCGGGAGGGGTGGTGAGCTGGCAGTTCACAGGCCGCAAATGCGCGCGGGGAATCCGGTCGATATTCTGAACGGTTTTATCTGTTAAGCCCCTGACTTTGCCCACGCCGTTTTTTTCTTTTCCTTTTTTCAGAAACCCCAATGGAATAGACCTCTTGAACAGAAGGATAAACAGGCTCCATCATCAACTGCGCAAAACCGGAAACCCTTTTTTCAGCTACCTTCAGCACCTGACTTGCGGAGCTGAACAGTCCCGCTGCGATTTCCTTGGCCAGTTCATTCACTATCTGACGTTGTTCTCTTTGCTTTGCAGGGCTCGTTTCCAAAAGGGCCAGTTGCTCCTTCTGATCAATACTGCCGTTTTTCAGGATATTGGCATAGGAAAATGTTTCGTCCAGTTTCCTATCAAAAGCAAATAGTCCATCAAAAAGAGTTTCGCCCGACTGCTTGAAAGCCACGCGGTCAAACTGGCCCAACTTTTTTGAATGCTCTATATTTCTTCCCCTGGAATTGTTCATCGGGCTGAGCTTGATCCTATTGGATACGTCCCTACGGCTAACGATGATCTGGATGTGCATCTGTTTGCCAGCTTTGATTTCCCCCCGTTTTTTCTCCCCGCTGATGACCTCTTTGTCTTTATAGGTATAATACCGGTTATGTTCTATCTTGCCAAACCACAAAAGGTCTTTCGACGAGTTGATTCCTTCACGCTTGAAGTTCTGGGCATATCCATCCATCACTTTTTCAGCGTATAGCTTTAAGCGCTTTTTCATTCCTTCCTTTCCAAATTCTTTTAACAGGTATTTTAGTTCCTTTTGACTTGGGCTGATGTTGATCAGGAAAAACTTTGCATCCGTTTTACCGAGTTTTGCATTATTGCTATCGATGACATTTCTGACCTCATAAGGTTCAATGGTCTTCGAATTATTGTTGAACCAATACTCAGGCCCATCCATTTCATCAAGCCTGTTTTCCTTTTCCAGATAACTGACCAGCTCCCCGCTGCTACCCTTATTATTTGCGGTAACGCTGTCAGTGATATTGATGTACATTCTAAAGCAGGTCTATCTGTTTTAGGAAGCGACCGGCCAGGTCTTCCTTTTCCCTGGATGAGCTCATCATACCCAAAGTATCCCGTTCCCTGATATAGCTGTTCAGGATAAACAGGAATTTTTGTTTCAGCCTGTCCTTAGTTTCAGATCTACTGATCATACCAGCCACAGCCGTGTTAAGGGCAGTGAGCATTTTCACCTGATCCTGTTGGTTTGTAATGACCAGTTTATTATGCCTCAACACCTGTTGATCAAAGCAGTCCCTAATCTCTTTTAAGCTTTCAGCTATCCAGAGTCCATCTTTTTTGATGGGGATAAGCAGATCTTTTTCCTGCGTCCTGATAAACCCAATATATTCCTTCTGTCCTCTAAGTATCGTATTCTTTAAAAGCTCGTCATTGAGATCAAGCGGATCTTTTTTGCTGCGGTAGAAATAATCAAGCATCTGCGAGAATACCTGCCGCTTGGGCCTCCCTAGTTTCAGGGCTATCTTTTCGAATTTGGCATCATCCTGAACCGAATACTTTACCGTTCTTAAAGTTTCTTTCATTGCATCTGATTTTTTCTAAAAGCCAGGATCAATACCAAAAAGAAAAGTGACTTCACTGGCAGTGATGGGATCATAGCTCGGTCTGTAAGTAATAAAACCCTGTTTCACAAGTTCCCTCATACATTTATGATAGGTAAAAAAGGAGCGGATTGCAGATAGCTGCATTAGTTCCCGCCTGGTCACCCTAAAAGACTGTAGCCCACCCTGCAACCTGCAACAGAATACCATTGCAGCAAACAGACTGGTATGCGTTGGCAGTATAGTATCATTGTTGCTGCACCTTGTCAAAAAATGCCGCTGTACAAGATCAGTATCGATCATAGTTTTTCCCCCCTTTCCAGTAATCTTTCAATATCGGCATAGGAATAATAGTGAATGCCTCCTATTTTCCGGAATGGGATAGTCCCTTTGATCCGCAGGGATTGTAAGGTTCCCGGTGAGATATGCAGCAGCTCCCTTACCTGTACGCTCCTGAGCCAGCGATTTTGCGAATAATCGTTTGTGCCAGCAAGGTTTAATTTCTTCAGTTCTGAAAAAAGTTCGGACTTAAATAAGGCAAGATCCTCTTTGGTAATCAAATCAAGTGTAGTCATAAGTTTAATATTTTGAAGCTTTATCGGTTTCAATAACCTCTATCGTGTAAGATGTTTTAAAGTTATGGACGGCACCAGCAACATTATGGGTACTCCTTAGGTACTTCCTATGTTTTTATGTTGGCTAAAGGCTTATTTTTACCTTGATGAGCATAATCAATGTCTTCTCAGATAAGATAACAGGTTATTTTATCTAACACACCGGACGTAGGAAAGCGACACCTTAAGTGCATTCTGTATATTGCATATAACTTATCGAGGCATTCCTTTGGGAATTCTCTTTTCGTAACTGATAGCACCTCAACAATAGCAGAGAACCCCTGGAGGGTTCTCTCAACCCCGTTTGCAGCGCAGACGGCAAGCAAAGTAGGGCTCTGCCCAACTTCCGCTTGTTCCTTTTTCTGAAATGAAAAAGGACTTTCTGCATGGCCAATAATCCCCTCAAAGCGCCAACTCTCCACTATAATGTGATACTATCCGCAGTTTGCTTAATGTTATTTTATACCGGTTCTGACCACCAGACGAGGCTTCCTTTCTGAGGATGGTAGGAGGGCTGGTATCTGATATACATAAATGCTATCAGTTCACCCATACGCTTATGATAGGTCGCGACTGATGCTATTTTAGAGTAGGCCATTAGTTTTCTGCACGTAACCGAAAATGGCTGCCGAAAGCCGCTCCGCTGCCAGCATATAAATATTGCATTGAGGATACTGATATGGGTGGACAGCAGTCTGCTGTCCGAACCCATGATGATAATTCTTGAGATGAAGAAGTCTTCTGTTGATTTCCTTTCGGTACCGATCATTCTTTGCCCTCCAGAAGCTTTGTTATATCCTCCATTTTATAATACATCATGCCCCCAATTTTGGTATAACATAATGTTCCATTGATCCGCAGGTTCTGTAATGTGCCTGGTGAAATGTTCAGGAGCTTCCGTACATCTGCACTCTTTAACCATTGTTTGTTTTCGCACTGCCCCGGGCCGATGAGCTGCCTGATCTCATTGAGCATTTCTGTTTTGAGGTTTTTCAAATCCTCTTTGGTAATTAATTCTACATTCATTTTTCCTCCTTGGTTAATTAACGGAAAAGCCGCACTTTCCGCCACGTTCTTTTTCCTCCAACAAAGAAATGATAGTGAAATGCCTTTTCGTTACCATACGGCACTGCGTGGTAACTTGGTAAGGTCTAAGTTTAAATTTTATTGATGCAAAATTATCCGGTACCAATTGCTATCAATTAATACATTTGGATATTTCCTATTGAGAAAGATCGTTAATTTCTTTTTTTTTACCCCTTGATCTCAAAAAGATGTTGATCTGAAGGTATGGACGCTGAACGACTACCTGGATTTCGTCTGTCTTTTGGGAAATAACGGCGTACGCGGTTAAAGTCGATCTCTTCGTGGTCTTCACGGAAGTATCTACATATTAGTTTGACCCATACAATGGGAAATTCAGCGAAGGTTATTTCCTTACCCGAAGGAAGTTTGATGTCCTGCATCTGTATACACAGATCAAGAAAACTCAGAAGCCCGCCTTTGGGGATATTTATATACTGTTGGGTTTCCAGTCCTGTAGCTTTCTGTAGATCTAACTTTAACATAGCTACCTGCTTATTGAGAGCGAGGATTTCAGACTCCTGTTTTGCAATGACAGAATCGTTGGACTTATGGATGTTCCATCTGTCCAGAGCTACCAAGATTGTTGTGAATTTTTTGAGATGTTCCAGCTCTCGCTGAGTTCTTATATGGTTTGCACTGTAGATATCCTTATTGGTTAGGACCTTCAGTTGTCTTTCGATAAGTTCCCAAAGGTTTTTGAAGAATTTTTCTTCATTGCCATTCTTATCACTGATTAAATAATACTCAAGGTGGTAAATGTAGAATTCTTTTAGGCGGGTTTCCGGTATGGAAAAAAGTCTTTTAAAAAAATGTTTTAAGAAGTGACCCTGGGCCCAGGTTATTGGGTTGCCAATGTCCAGGGTATCTTTTGTGAAATCAAATCGGTCACGCAGCTTGAAGTAGTTAATTGTCATATTTTCCAGGTTTAACCAAAAATAGTTTAATATATTGAGGACGCTATCTAACATAATTGCCTTATTGGCAATAGGAGCCAAAACAATTTGTTCAGATATATCCGGTAAGAATCGTCACATTTAATGTGAAGAGCTTTACTCCTTGAGAGAGTAATGGTTGGTTTTTTTGCAAATGAACTGCGAAAAAAGGGGTTTGGTCATATAAATCAGCGGGTTGGTGTAAAATTTTTCAAGCGAATTCATTCAAAAGAGACATTAGGATGATCAAAAATTAACCTCAGATGATGTGCACAAATAGCCTCTCATTTCCCGATTTCGTTGGTAATTCTCTAGCCTGCTGTCAAGCTTCACAAATCCGCTATAGACCTCCTGGAATACAAACTTAAAACTATCTAAATATACATCGAACTGCCCCTGAACGATTTTGCTCTTGGCAGTTACGGACTGGTACACTTTGAATCCCGTTGTGATATCTGTGGCCTTTCCCAAATTGGTCGATCTTCGTTGCTGGCCATGTCATCTGAATATGCTCACAATACTAACCAAACTATAAATGAAATACCGTTTTTTATTGTTCTTTGCAATAGCGCTGAATATCCTGTTCATGTGCGCTGCATTTCCGCAGGCTTCATCGAGCCTGAATAATTTTGACCTTAAAAAAATGTTGCCAACCTCGCCGGAGGCTGCAATGCTTGGGCGCTTCGGGGATATCCCTATTGGCTATTATACAGGCACGGCTGACATTTCCATACCTTTTTACACCATCAGGGAATCGAATGTAGAAATCCCTGTCGTCCTGCGCTATCATGGTTCGGGCATAAAGGTTGAAGATGAAGCCAGCAACGTCGGACTGGGGTGGAGCCTGGAGCCGGGAGGATCCATTATAAAGATCATTAGCGGCAAGGAAGACCCTGTAGATGGAGACTATTTGCCTATCCGGGATGCCACGGGTTATAGCTTTTTAAAAAGCCACAGTATCCAAGGGGTTTATAACGAGCGTAACAGCCTGGACCTTTGGCCATGTAATACAACCTATTCAGGTGATAATTTTCAAACTATTGCCTTTCTTGAACAAAATGAAGGGCAACCTGACATCTTTCAATATAGTTTTGCCGGCTATTCTGGAAAGTTTTATATCAATCCTGAGACTCACAACATTGTACTGATCGATAAAAGTGCAGATATAGAGTTTATTTACAATGCCCCTACAGGCTGGGTAGCCAAAACGATGGATGGCAATAAATTCTATTTTAATTCAATGGAAAGGGCTACGCCCAATTACATGCTGTATGACAATTCCAGCCTGACTTTTAAATTGACGAAGGTTGAAGTGAATAATGGCAAAGAAATTAACCTTTCTTATGTGGACGGCTTTTACACCAATTGGTCCTATTCTGAAAGTTACCATTCCGAGTACCCGTTAAGTAACGTGCCCGGTTTTGTTGAGCATACTAGCTCGACCCCGATGCATTACACAAAAACGCTTAAAACAATTTCAACCGGTGAGGTAATCGTCGAGTTTAACCTTGAGGATCGTGATGACCTTGATGGAGGCAACACCCAGGGAATAGCCGGTCATAAAAGGATTGCTTCAGTCGATATCAAGGATGCGCAAACACTGCAAAAAAAGAAATCATTTACGTTAACATATGACTACTTTAACTCCGGTTTTGTAGGAGGGAGTTACAAAGGTAACAATAGTGGAAATCTGGTTTATGCCCCGACAGATACCAAGCGATTGAAACTGCTTTCAGTCCGCGAATACGGTTACAATGAATCGGGTCAGGCTATACCTGCACAGCCATATATTTTCTCCTATGATGAGAGTGTGCAGTTGCCCTTGAAAACCTCTTTTGCAAGAGACTTCTGGGGATATTATAACGGGCAGAACAACACCAAACTGATTCCGGATTTGTCTTTCTTCTATTATTCTGGTGATACGGATTATGGCAGCAGTCCCCAGGGAACAATTGAAGCTATATTAACGCCAAATGGTGCGCAATACCTGAATTCAAATCCCCAGGATGTCTCTGCTGGCATTATCAGTGGGCTGCAGGGTGCCGTACGCGCTCCGGATTCTACGAAAATGAAAGCTGGGCTTCTTAAGCGGATTACCTATCCCACAGGAGGCTTTACCACATTTGAATATCAGGCTAATGATTTTAATAACCATGTGTACCCCGATGTTGAGCGTGCAATTACCGCCACCCAGCAGAAATATGTAAGTGATTATAACAGGACCTCCGATGTAAATAGTTTTACCTTCAGCTTGCCTAATTCACAAAACGTAACTTTTAACAATATTATAACTAGGGGCCCAAACACAGCCCTTAGCTTCTTTGACCTTCAGCCTTCGACTATTACTTTAAGTAAAACAGTGGGGGGGGTAACTACTGTCATCAAGACCTGGCAGATGTTTTATCCGGGTGAATATGACACCTTTAATAATGATGGGACTTTTCAGTGGACCGAAGCGATAAACCTGCCCTATATTGCAGGGGCACAGTATACCGTATCGACCTATCTTCCCGACGCGTTAGGTCCCCAGGAATCATTCCCGAACCTTGCCTCAGTATCTTCTAATTTTAGCTATCAGAATTCAGGGATCAGTAATTATACTAGCAGTTATGGCGGTGGGGTAAGGGTCTCGTTGATCAAAAATTATAGAGGAGAGGGCGAGCTGGCGTCATCAAAAAAGATAAGCTATCTTAGAGAGGACAATATTACCTCGGGGAAAATAATGTCTGAAGTGAAGCCTCTCTATAAGCGCCGGATGAATGCGGTCCATCAACTGAGTGATGTTTCAAACGGTACACTTTCTGTACAGCTAAAAAACACGGATGTATGGTTTATATCTTCTGAGAGTGCAGTGCCGCTATCCACTGCAGCCAGTGGAAACCCTGTGGGATATTCACGGGTAGTGGAGACAGAAGTAGCACCTGGTGGTGCGATAAATGGTAAACACATCTACAACTACATTAATGTGGAAAGTGACTCCCGGCCCACGGTTCCTGACAATCCTTATGGATTAAATGGTAAGCTGGAAAAGGAAGAAATTTATGCGAATAATTCACCATTGCCCATAACTGAGGTAAGTTATAGCTATATCAACAAGCAGACTTCGTCATTTTCCAACTTTAAGGTTATGCCTGCCAATGTTGGGGACAATCCATGCAGCATTCCAATGAACTTTGATCCTGAACTGGTTTATAAATACAGTATTGTTGCCTATCCAATCCTTTCTAACTGGTATGTCTTATCGGGAAAGCAAACTAAACAGAACTTTGCTAGTGGGCCTGTCATATCCCACGAGGATTATACTTATAATTCTAAAGGACAACAGGTTAAGGTTGAAACAATAAACAGTGAGCTGAACAAGAAAACAATCACCAGTATTTATCCTGTCGATAATCCTTCGGATCCCATGTCGGCTCAATTGATCAGCAAGGGTTTATTCGATCACATCCAGGAGCAAAAAACGCTCTTGAACGACAATACTGAGCTTTCTAAAAGCAACGTTAACTACAGGTTGGAAAACGGTCAGGCCGTGAGAAGCGACGTTGTTACATCTTTTGGTGCTGCTGCGGGGGTAACGGATATTACCTTTGATAAATACGGGAATTATAAGACTGTACTCCAGTTTACCCAGAAAGGCGCTCCGACGAGTTTACTATGGTCTTTCGGCTATTCAAAGCCAATCGCAGAAATCAAAAACGTCACTTTCCCGATACTAGAGGCTGTTCTTGGGGCTACTGCGATCCAGGACTTTGCCAATCTTCTCAGTCCAACGCCTGCGCAGATTAACAGCTTCTTAGCGCCTTTGAGGGCTAACCCGATCAATCCGGCAATAAAAGATATCCTGGTTACAAGTTTTACCTATAAGCCTTTAGCCGGCATTGCCAGCCAGACGGATGCAAACGGGAAGACTACCTACTATGAGTATGATAGTTTCCAGCGGTTAAGCGTGGTTAAGGATCAGAATAATAATATCATTAAGACCTATTGCTACAATTATGCTGGCCAGTTGACAGACTGTAATTCTTCGGCGGGAGGAACGACACCCTCGGGTCCGGTGCAGGTTTATGCACGGGTAGAGGTGCTGAACCCAAGCTGGAGTGCACCAATTGACGGTAGTACGGCAGAAGCCGATATCTATGTTGCCCTTTATAGTGATGCAGCCTGTACGCAACCTGTTTCATTGCCCCAGGGCATTAATGTGGACGTTAGTACTACAGGTACTTATTTTTACAACAATTACTCATCCACTTCCAGCTCGACGAATACCTATAGTATTCCGGCCAATACCAACCGCATGCTACTTGGGCGTTATGTGACCGATTCCTGGTATTCTTATTATGATCCATACTATGGCACGATCATCAATTCGGAAAACTACACCTACCAGGTGGAGGACAACGGTGCAAATGTTTATTTCCCATCACCAACTTATTAGAAAACCATGAACAAACATTTATATTTCCCTTTACTGGTACTGTTACTGAGTGTTACAGGGTTATCAGGAACATTTGGCCAGGAAGCCGCCAAGAGCAAAAAAGAAAGAGAAGAAACCGTTGGCAGGGAACTGGGCCTGGATAAAGATAAATCTGCCAGGTTGGTGGAACGGCAGGAGAAATACCGTGTGCAAGTAACGGCTGTGCTGCAGGATACCAGCCTGCGCCCCCAGCAGCGCAGTGCGAGGTTAAAGGCCCTTGCCCAGGAACATAGGGCCGCGCTCAACATACTTCTGACTCCCCAGCAGCGGGAAAAGATGTCTGCAGCGCTTGCAAGTAGAAATGGGGCCAGGTTGGCAGCGCACCGTAAAGAAATCGAATCCAGGCTCCCTGCGAAAAATGGCAAAAGATCGGCACTGGACAGCACCAATGTAAAAACGAAGAATTAAACGCCTCTCCAGATGAAAAGAAGAATAAAAATTTCCAGCATATTCACGGGGTTGTTACCCTTATTTGCAATCCTTACAGCCCAGGCGCAGCTTTCGGTAAGTTATTCACCCTCCACACAAAGTTATGGTACGGGCAGTGCAATTACTATCCTGTCACCCAGCGTAAGCGGTGGGACTGCATCGGCGGGCGGGCAGACCACGACTAGTTTTGTGAGCAGCAATTTATATAACCCGCTGAATACCGCAGTGGATGCATCAGGGAATGTATACATCGCCGATTCGGACAATAACCAGATCAAAAAGGTAACTGCGCTGGGGGTGGTAACTACCCTTGCGGGTTCTACTTCTCCGGGGTCTACAGATGGAACGGGTAGTGCTGCCCGCTTTCAGCACCCTTCGGCATTGGCGGTTGATGCCGCAGGCAATGTATTTGTATCCGACCAGCAGAACCACAAGATCAGGAAGATTACCCCATCAGGGGTAGTGACTACTTTTGCGGGCAGCGGTTCCCCGGGCTTTGCCAATGGTACAGGTACGGGTGCAAGCTTTTACAGCCCGATCGGGCTGGCTTTTGATGCTTCGGGCAACCTGTATGTGGCGGATTATTCCAACCATAGGATCCGGGTCATTACCCCATCAGGGGTGGTGAGTACCTTTGCAGGTACGGGCAGTGCAGGCTCAAGTAATGGCAGCGCTTTATCGGCCACCTTTCGCAACCCGATGGGGGTAGCGGTGGATGCCTCGGGCAATGTTTATGTGGCTGACCGGTTAAACCACATGATCCGTAAGATCAGCGGGGGGACGGTAAGCACGGTTGCCGGTAACGGATCGATGGGTTCGGCCAGTGGTTATGGCACCTCGGCTACTTTCCAGTACCCCAATAACCTGGCCATAGATGCCTCGGGCAATATCTATGTGGCCGATCAGCAGAACAATATGATCCGCAGGATCGATGTTTCGGGTTATGTTTCGGCCTTTGCGGGTACAACCTCTTCTGGGTCAATCAACGGTACCGGTTCCGGGGTAAGGCTAAATTCCCCCTATGGTTTGAGTATTGATAGCCAGGGCACGCTTTATGTGGCAGAGACGGGCAATCAGGATGTGCGCAAGATTGCTACGGCTGCTTTTGTGGTGGCCCCGATGCTGCCTGCAGGACTAAGCTTTAATAATTCGGACGGAAATATCAGCGGGGTGCCCACTACGGCAACGGCCACTGCTAGTTATTACGTTACAGCCTATAACAGCACTTACGCCAGTTCGGCCTTTGCGCTGAATATTACGGTAACGGCAGGTACTGCTTCGGGCATCCAGCCGAGCGGCAACCAGAATTATGTGTTAGAGACTACGGTACGTCAGGAAGGGATAACCAGCCTTTCGCAGGTGGGGAGTTTGCCTATTGAGCAGGCGAACCGGACGGTGAGTTACTTTGACGGGCTGGGGAGGCCCATGCAAACTATACAGGTACAGGCAAGCCCTGGTGGTAAGGATATTGTACAACCCATGGCTTATGATGCTTATGGCCGGGAAGCGGTGAAATACCTGCCTTATGGGGCAAAGAGCGAGAATAATGGCGCCTATAAAACAGATGGGCTAACCCAACAAGGGAACTATTATACTACATCCAATGGCAGTACTACCGGCTGGGATGGGAATGTGGTGAAAACCCCGGTACCATACAGCGTGACGGTTTTTGAACTTTCGCCTCTGAACCGGGTGGAGCAGCAGGGGGCTCCCGGAGCTGCCTGGCAACCGGTAACCGGCCGTACGGTGGTGAGCGAATATGGGACCAATGTGGCCAGTGACGTGCGGAAATGGGTGGTGAGTGGTACAAGTGCCTCGGCTGGTTATTATGAAGCGGGTAAATTGTACCGGACAACGATAAAAGATGAGAACTGGACATCGGGGGATGGAAAGATGGGGACTACGGATGAGTATAAAGACCTGGAAGGAAGGGTAGTATTGATGCGCGTATGGGAAACAGGTACGAAAAGCCTGAATACTTATTATGTATATGATGATTTGGGGAACCTGCGTTATGTACTGCCTCCGGCAGTCAACTTGAACACGGACAGGTTATCTGGCGAGATCACTGGTTTCTACGAATCGGATGCGGTATTTACCGACTTCATCTATGGCTACCATTATGATGGGCGTAAACGGTTAACCGAGAAAAAGATCCCGGGCAAGGACTGGGAATATATGGTATACAATAATCTTGATCAGTTAGTATACACTCAGGATGGGGTACAGCGTCTAAACCACCAATGGAGTTGGACAAAGTATGATGCTTTTGGACGGATAATCATAACCGGGTTGGAGAACAATAATACTATGAGCAGAGCAATGCTCCAGGATAATTACATTAATATGATGACCGGTCCGCTCTGGGAAGAACGAACCACGACAAGAGCAGATGGATACACGGTACGCACACATCCAATGGCCGGCGAGGAATACGCCAATATCGTATATTTAACAGTGAATTTTTATGGTAGTTATGATTTTCCTGACAACGTTTTTGGACAACCCTCAGGCGGACAGGTTGATGCGGCAGGAGTAAAGGCGCTACTAACAGGAAGCAAGGTAAAAAATCTGGGTACTGGTACGATGCTCTTGAGTGTAAACTACTATGATGCGGAAGGAAGGTTGATTACAACCAAAAGTGAGAATCATCTTGGAGGAAGCGATGTAGTAAATAACGAGTGGAACTTTGATGGCAGCTTAAAAAACAGGACGAGGGTGCATTTAGGCAATGGGACTACTACGACAATTGTGAACCGTTACACTTACGACCAGGTGGGAAGGAAAAAAAAGACCAGGTCACAGATAAACGGGGGTACAGAGGTAACGCTTTCAAGTCTAACTTATAATGAGATTGGGCAACTGATCGATAAAGGGCAGCATAGTACTGATGACTTCAACTTTGCACAGCATACCGGTTATACCTATAATGAACGGGGTTGGCTCACTGGTCAGAGCAGCGGGTTGTTTACACTCAGTCTCGGTTATAATAGCGGTAGCAGCCCGCAGTACAATGGCAATATCTCCAGCCAAACTTATACCAATGGTGGAGCATCGAATACTTTTAATTACACTTATGATAGGCTGAACCGTTTAACGGTTTCAACCGCTGGCAACAGTTTGGGTGAAAGCCTAAGTTACGATGTGATGGGCAATATCAAGAGCCTCTACAGGGATGGTTACAGTACCAATACCTATAGTAATTATGCCGGTAACCAGCTTAAAACCATCAATGGATTCACTAATGGAAACTATACCTACAACGAAAATGGTAACCTGATTATTGATGGCCCTAACGGGAACAATATCAGCTATAACTACCTGAACTTGCCTGTGCAGGTGAGTGGTAACCAGAGTGTTGATTATACTTATGATGCAACGGGTAAGAAACTGATCAAGGTAAGCGCTTTGAACGGTAGAGTTGATTACCTGGATGGGATAGTGTACAAACCCAATGGTACCATTGATTTCATCCAGACTGAAGAAGGGATTGCGCGTAACAGTAACGGAAGTTACAGTTATGAGTACAATCAGACAGATCATTTGGGTAATGTCCGCACCAGTTTCCAGAAGAACCCGGTGTCGGGTAATGTGGAGCCGATCCAGCGGGACGATTATTATGCTTTTGGGCTGAGGAAGGCTGTAAGTGGGGGAACAAATAAGTACCTTTATAATGGCAAGGAATTGCAGGAAGAGTTGGGGCAATACGATTACGGCGCCAGGTTCTATGATCCGCTTATCGGCAGATGGAACGTGGTGGATCCACTGGCGGAGAAAGATAGGAAATCAACGCCCTACGCTTATGGCTTTAACAACCCAATAAGCGTTGTTGATCCTGATGGAATGGAAGGGCAATGGATACCGAGTATTGCCAACGGCAAATTGACAGTCACTGCTGAAAAAGGAGATAATGCACAAACATTGCAGAAATTCTTAAATGTTTCTCAAAAGCAGGCTGATGCGGAATATAAAAATATCAAAGGAGGAAAAATAACACTTTCGGATAAGGTTACTGGCGTGGCTGAAATAAATGCTACTGTTGCTGATGCCGAAAATAATCCCGATAATTATAGTAATAGCATTTTCGCTAAAATTACAACAGCAGAGAATTATAACTGTTTCGCTTGTGCAATAGCAATAGCAAATGGAAATGTGCCTGATTTCAGTAAATCAGTCCCATCAAGTCAATTTAAAGCAGAAGTAAAAGGAAGTGATTTTGTTGATGTAACTGGTAAGGGAAATAATAAATTCGGAGAAACAGTTGTTAGCTTTACCAAAAAGTCTTGGGATCTAGTAAATGGTACTACGGCATCAACTAATCATGCTGCAACATATTTAGGCACTTCTCAAAACGGCACTCAATATAGTTTCAGTAAAAATGGCCTTTACGAAACTCCCAAAATTGAAACGGTTTCCTCACTGAAAAAAGAATATGGGAATATTGTAAATTATTATAATAAAAGAAAATAAAAGAATGAAAATATTCAAAATTATATCAATTAGTGTTTTCATAGTGATAATAATATTTGAGATTTATTTACTATTTATTAATAAGTTAGAGTTTGGTTATAGCCATATTTTATTAATGTCTCTTATTGCCTTTCTCCTGTTATATCGAAGTTCGATAACCTGGGGAATATTGCTTTTAATATGTCTGTATGGCATTTTTGATTTTTTTAATGCAACACATAAAAGTGTTCCAACGTTCATGAACTTTACAGCTTCATTAGGTGATTCACTTAATGAGTGGAATGGAATATTTAGACGAATAATAATAGTTTATCCTTTATTCTTTTATTTAGGAACAGCAATAGCAGTAATAACAAACAACTTTAAGAAGCAGAAGGTTAAAAATTAATCCTAAATAATATATGATATTGCTAATTTTGTTAACGAAATAGAGATACACCATCTAATCTTAGGTCTCGCTAAGCCCAAAATGCAATTTATACACATAGCTCAGCAGTTTAAAAATTGCTGGGCTGTGTTATCAATGTTGATTATGGAATAGTTAAATCTTTTTTAGATAAAGGAGAAGAAAATGACAGATGGAGCTTCCAGGAATCGTGCATTGCTCATTGATAATTCTTAGTTGTAATGTTAAACCCCATCAGAAATGCTGGGGTTTGCTGTTTGAGTGTAGCTTGAATAAATAGCCTTTAGGTACTGAAATAACTAATGTAGGTCGTAAAAGTTCAGATATAGCAAGTCCATGAAAGAGCTATAGCAATGTAGTTCTTCTCATTTAATTATAACAAGATTATGAACAATAATAACTGTATTTCTAGGGATGGCTGGTTTAGCTTCACACTAGCTGATGGCTGGGCAGAATATGACGATGATTCTACTTATGCTTTCTGGAATGAAACGGAGGCATCGTGGACAGGTAATTTTAGGATTACTGCTTTTCAATGGCCAAACGTAACTGATCCCAATGAGGATAAAGCTGATCAATATATTACCACAGAGATCCTCGAAAATGCTGGTGCCCAGAAAATAAAGTTGGGTAACTATAACTGCGCGCATTATAAGAAAGAATCTCAACAAGATAGGGATAACCAAGTGATTTATTATTGGATTACTGGAAAACAGAACGATATATTTATCTGTACATTTTCCATTGATAAGAAACAAGAGACAATGCCTATTAATGAAAGGGAATTAATATCTGTTCAAAAGATGATCGCTAGTATCAAAATCATTTAGAATTATTATTGGCCTACGTTTTAGGTAATTTTACATAAAACGACACTCGGGCATCGCCTACAAACAATTGCATCTGATAGAATTAATATTTATCTTTACCTTAGTCAATTACAGTCAAATAGTTGCAAAAAAATGGTGAGCAATTAGTGAGCAGGTTAGTATGATAAGATTTAAAAGGCTAATTATCAAGGGTATACTGATAGGGCACAAGTCCCGTCCATTCCGCAACAAAAGCCTTAGTTTGAAAAAGCTAAGGCTTTTTTGTTTTTTGGTCTGCGACAACGAATTCATATCGAAAGTTACCCAGTGTTCCGGATGTTTTTCCTGTATATAAAATAGAATTAAGCTGCGACAAACACTGGATAGATTTGCTTATGGCATATCTTATGCCAATCGTCATCACGGTATAGGCTGTACTTAAAATCTCTTTTTGCTTCTTGAGCATTATCAATTGTTTTTTATAAATTAAGGCTGTAAAATTGAGGTATTATCACGGTGATCCTGACCTCCGAAATTAATTTAATGAAAAGGCCAGATCAAGCCAATCTGCAAACACTTTATTCGTTCAGGTTTTCTTTGTAAAGAAAAGCGCTAGTCCACTCAAAAAAACAATATCCTATGCATACTATTTTACCTTTTCTACTTGCCATGGTAGCCATAATCGTACTGTTAACCATGTGGGCTGCTAAACTCAAAATCGCATATCCTATTCTGCTTGTTATCGGCGGATTGTTAATAAGCTTTATACCTGGCTTGCCCATGGTGAAAATTGATCCCAACCTCATCTTTTTTATATTCCTGCCTCCGCTATTATTTGAAGCTGCCTGGTCTATTTCTTTTAAGGAGATGAAAAAGTGGTGGCGTATTATCGGGAGTTTTGCTTTCCTGGTTGTTTTTTTTACAGCGCTTTCGGTAGCCCTTGTAACCAACTATCTTATCCCTGGATTTACAATAGCTTTAGGTTTTCTGTTGGGAGGTATAGTATCTCCGCCTGATGCTGTAAGTACGGGTGCCATTACTAAGTTTGTTAAAATTCCAAAATCCACTTCGGCGATTTTAGAAGGAGAAAGTTTATTAAATGATGCCTCCTCCCTAATTATCTTTCGTTTTGCACTGGTGGCTGTAGGTACGGGTCAGTTTATATGGCAAGATGCGGCTCTTAGCTTTTTATGGATGGTTATTGGCGGGGCCGGGATTGGCTTATTACTGGGCTGGATATTTGTTCAGGCGCACCGGTATTTGCCAACAGATGCTCCATCGGATATCGCACTTATGCTTATTGAGCCTTATTTTATGTATTGGATTGCAGAAGAACTGCACAGTTCAGGCGTATTGGCGGTGGTGAGCGGAGGATTATTTATGTCGGCAAGAAGGCTTCTTTTTTTAAGCAGTACCAGTCGTATCAGGGCTTTCAGTGTATGGGAAAGCTTTATCTTTATTTTAAATGGTATGGTGTTTTTGATCATTGGGCTCGAGCTTCCGGAAATTATGGATGGGCTTAGGTCAAAGGGAATTCCATTAAGCACGGCAATTGGTTATGGTTTATTGGTTACGGGCGTTTTAATTGCCGCCCGTATAATCAGCTCTTATGCTGCCCTTATTGCTACACTTATTTTCCGCCCGAATGTAGCGCCAGCCGCGTCGTCAAGGAGAATGCGTTTAACCATGCCATTATTGCTTGGCTGGACAGGCATGCGTGGCGTTGTATCGCTGGCGGCTGCATTGGCTATACCTATAGCATTTGATAATGGAATGGCTTTCCCACATAGAGACCTGATTTTGTTCATTACTTTTGAAGTAATCCTGCTTACGTTATTGGTACAAGGTCTTACGCTTCCTTATTTTATAAAACGGGCAGGTGCATTTGGCGAGAGAATTAACAAGGAAAATGAGGAATCAGTCAGGCAGAAAGTGAAACAAGACCTGAAAGTGCATTCCTATCAGTTTCTTAAAAATAAATATAATAACGGGTTGAATGGAAATGCCGGTATGGAAAAATTGTTGAAGCATTTGGAAGAAAAATCTAAAGCCACAGACGATAGCTGGATGAATGAAAAAACGAAATCGATTTTTATGGAGTTACTCGAAAGCCAGCGATTGTATCTTTCGGAGCTTAATAAGGATGTTTCGGTTAGTGAAGACGTTATTCGGCAGCAATTATACCAGATCGACCTGGAAGAAGAGCGGCTGAGGATGATCTAACCTTTCGGAATGTTGTTTTTATTTTAGATGAAACTCAACGGGTTATGCAATTGTAATTGAAAATCTTAAGCAGGATGGTGATAAACTGAATTTTGTCTTTATATTTGCAACCTCGAAAGAGACAAGAGGTTCGAACGTTAAGAAGAACAAAGGGAGTGGTAGTTCAGCTGGTTAGAATACATGCCTGTCACGCATGGGGTCGCGGGTTCGAGTCCCGTCCATTCCGCAAAAAGCTTCGAAGAAATTCGGAGCTTTTTCGCTTTTTGAGTTTTTTGTTTAACTGTTGGTTAAGGTTTTTTGAATCAGGCGGAATAGTTGGAGATCAAAGAACATCGTGATCACGAATTTCCGAAAAGGACTGTTACTGGACAATTGGCGCCCCCTGCCACGGTTGATATAATTTGTTGTTCAATCCAAGGGGGGTAGCGAGGTCAATGTGGTTTGGAATTAATCGTGGATAATAAATAAGTAATTACCGTATATTTAACGCAACCAGATCTTGTAATTAAGACATCTAAATGCGCTATATAGTAATTCAACCTGAAGAACGACTAAAACCTTATGTCCGTCATTTTCTGTTAATGGAGAATGATAAAGATTTTGTGCATACTGAAACATTTAGGGCATTTGCAGACGGAAGTCCAGGTCTAGTTTTTCAACAGATTCCTGGTGCTTTCTCCGATCGCCATTGCCAACGTTTTCCTGCTGCTTATTTGTATGGACTTACTACAAAATATGTTGACAAAATAGCGAATGGAAAATTCAATAATATCATTGCTTGCCTCCATCCTTATAGTATCAAAACTATTTTCGGGATAGATGCGGCCCAGCTTACTAACAAACACTACAACGTAGAGGATATCGTAAAAACAGACATTACTGATATGCTGTCCGAAGTTTCATTATCTACAGAAGAAAAAATCACGGTCATTTCAGATTTCATTTTAAGAGAGGCTGCCAAATACAAATACAATAACCCAGTAAAAATTCGTCATGTTGTTGAACTTTTAGAGAAAAGTGGTGGAGTTGGTACGCTGAATCAAATAGCGGCTGAGTCTGGGATCAGCGAACGTTCTGTTGAAAGATTATTTATTAATTATGTTGGTATTACTCCGAAGCTGTTTTCACGAATACAACGATTCCAATCAACAATTCGCATGATAAATAGTTGTGAGAATCCGTTATTAAGTAGTATTTGCTATGATCATGAATATTCAGATCAGTCCCATTGTATTCGGGAATTTAAAGAGTTCACAGGGACTACGCCAAAACAATTTGTTCGAAAGCCCAAAGATGAGGTGTCCAATTTTTCACAATGGAGTTAACTTATCTGTCGGTTTTATTCTATTTTTCAAGTCGATTTCTTTTTTCATTTGCAAAACATTTTTAGTCACCGCATGGAAAAAAGACAATACAACATTGGCATAATAGTCGGGAGTTTGAGAAAGGCTTCTTACTGCCTGAAAATGGCTCAGTTCATTAGGCAGGCCAGGCCTCAAAACCTTAGATATTCATTAATCAGTATCGAAGAATTGCCTATTTACAACGAAGACCTGGAGACAGAAAGCGCACCTGTTGCATGGCTGGACTTCAGAAATGCCATTCGGCATCAGGATGGGATACTGTTTATTACCCCTGAATACAATCGATCTGTTCCCGCTGTGCTAAAAAATGCCATCGACATAGGGTCGGCACCGCATGGCAAAAACGTTTTTGAAAGTAAACCGGCGGCAATCATTAGTCTTTCGCCGGGTAAAATGGGAGCATTTGGTGCTAACCATCATTTGCGCCAGTCGCTTGTATTCCTGAACATGCCGGTGATGCAGCAACCGGAAGCCTATATTGGAAACAGCGCGGAAATTTTTGGTCAGGGATGCGCAATCCAGGTTGAAAGCATACGTCATTTCATCACACAATTCCTGGAAGCTTTTTCTGCCTGGGTAGTACGTCAAAAAAAGGAGTTAAATTAACTAGCAACACGATGTTGTCAAGCACTCAAATGTAGTGAAGCATTAAAGTCTGAACCGCTTCTTTGCCTGTCGGGGAGCTTCACTTCTTTATTACTAGTCGCTTATCCGTGTATTGTTATATTTTCATTATCAATCTATCCACTTCAGTACTCCGATAAACGTCAAAAGTTGTACAAGGGGTTCGATTGCACCCCGTACAGCCCACTAAAGGAAACAACAAATATCAGTTGTTTCCTTTTTTTTTGGCCATAAGGGGTTGATTAACAAAGTGGTGTGTTTTTAGCTCAAAGATGAAAAGGTGTTCGAGATTTTTACATCTGAAGTTAAAATCTCTGCTAGAAAATAGTCTTTGCATTAAGGATCACTTTGATGTCCGGAGCACTTTACTCACATGGCTTTCATCTGTGAGGCCAAAATCATTCGCGATTTGTTTAAGACTATAGTTACCACCGGCTATTCGTTGCCTGATCATGCTGTAGCGGTAGTCGCTGATATACTGCCGTAAGGTTAACCCGGTATTCCTTTTAAAATAGGGCCCGATGTAGTCTTGCGATACATTAAAATGACCGGCCATTATTGGAGCCTTCAATAGGTTCGGGTAATAGATGTTTTTGTGGATGTAGCAAAAAATGGCCTGCATATCCCTGCCTCGCGGGCCTACAGGTTTTAGTTCGGGCATATTACGCTGAAGAATGGCTGCCAATGACAGTACCTGCATCCAGATTATCTGATCGTTCGTGAAACTGTCCGCCCTGAGGCCCACAACTAAATTGAAGATCATATCAACAATTCTACTGTCTTGGGCTGACAGCTTAAACCCTGCATAATGTGTTTCGCGGCTCTTGATAAGATATTCCAGGTGTTGTACACCATCCCTGATTTGTCCACCGGCCCCATGCATATACTGGTCAGTGAATTTAAGGTAGATAAAATGTGTCTGCTCCTTTATCTCGAAGGAATGGGCTTCTTCAGGTCCTATTAAAAAAACATTGCCTGATTCATAGGGAAGTGTTACCCCATTAATCACGTGCATACCTTTTCCCGTTCTGATGTATATCAGCTCATAATGGTTATGCTTGTGCAACGGATGCTGCCATATGTTGGCTGTAAAATCAGCTATTATTAGCGGCTCGTACTGATGATAGCGCTTCATGTTGGAAATATACAAAAAACTAGCGGAATATTACCGAAGCTAAAAACGTATGAGCCGGAACTTTGCAATAGAATAACAAATAAAGTAAAAACATGAATACAGCACTTGTAGTCGGAGCGAATGGCGTAATAGGCACTAATCTAATTAATCATCTGGAAAGTTTGGGTACCTGGAATATCATTGGGTTGTCCCGCCGCGGTGGGACAGATCGCAAAGCATTATCTTATATTTCTGTTGATCTTCTCGATAAAGATAACTGTACAGCAAAACTCGGTGCATTGTCTGGTGTAACACATATATTCTATACTGCGTATCAAGACCGCCCTACCTGGGGGGAACTCGTGGCCCCTAACCTTGCAATGCTTGCCAATGTGCTTAATGCCATCGAACCTGTAGCGGATCTAAAGCATGTGAGCCTGATGCAGGGATATAAAGTTTACGGTGCCCATTACGGACAGTTTAAAACACCGGCCAAAGAAAGCGATGATCAGTTAATCTCTACAGAATTTAATCTCGAACAGCAGTACTTTCTCCAAAAACGGCAGATGGGAAAAAATTGGTCGTGGTCTGCCATCCGACCCTCCGTAGTAGGAGAAACAGCTACCGGCAACCCCATGAACCTGGCCATGGCCATTGCAGTATATGCAAGCATTTCCAAGGAACTTGGGATTCCATTGCGCTTCCCGGGTAAGCCAGGTGCCTATGATAAATTGCTTGAAATAACCGATTCAGGCCTGCTCGCCAAAGCTACCGTATGGGCAGCGACTTCGCCCCAATGTGCCAACCAGGCATTCAATATCAGTAATGGCGATCTTTTTCGATGGAATGATCTTTGGCCGAAGATAGCAGCTTACTTTGAGATGCCCGTGGCGTTTCCTTTGCAGCTACCGTTAACCCAGGTAATGGCTGATAAAAAAGCGGTGTATGAAGGTATGCAGGATAGGTATGGTTTAGAAAAATATCCCTATGGTGAACTATCATCCTGGCCGTTTGCCGATTTTGTATTTTCATGGGACTATGATTTTTTTGCCGATGGAACTAAAGCCAGGCGCTTGGGCTTCCATGAATTTGTAGATACTGAAAAAATGTTCTACCGCCTGTTTGATGAAATGCGGGCAAAGAAAATTATTCCTTAAATAAATCAATCCATGTTGTTGAGAAAAATTACAAGGCCACCGTATTTTCAATAATAGATTGTATGGTGCTCATATGATGCTCATCATGCCCGGCTACGAAGTACATAAGATCGACAATATTCATTGGTTGATTTAACCTCGGATGGATACTTTTCTTCAAAAGGTCTTCTTTGCTTATTCCCTGCAGCAATGCAATTGTTTTTGCTCTTTCGTCAATCAGATTTTTGGTAAGTTCATCCAGTAATGATTTATTGAAAAAAGCCTGTTCGGTTGCTGTATTATTTAAATCAGCAGGAGACATGTCATGCTTTCCATCCTTTATGTCCTGAAACCGCTTGCGCCAGAGATCTTCCAGGAGGATCAAATGTCCAACGTTTTCATTCACAGACCATTTACCATCGGTCTTTATAGTGATTACTTTTTTAGGGCAAGTTTCAAGTAATTGATTTAAAACAGCAGGAAAATGCTCCATGCGGCTTAGGACATCCTCAAACTGTTCGATGTCAATGTTTGTATCGAATTTTCGATCAAACCATTTTACAAAAGGCTTTGGTTCTATCATTTTTAAAATTTATAGTCCATTTTATACACTTCACCTAGCTCATTATTATCAGTCCCGCCTGCTGTCACACTCCAGAATATGGGGCATTTGATTGCGAGAATATTGGCTAGATTGTATTATATTTTCATAATTTTAAAGAGCCATGTGCAGAATGGGATAATTTTTACCTGATCCGTCTTTTTCTGATCTCCCCATTTTTTTAAAGCCCAATTTAGCGTAGAAGCTTATAGCCTGGTGGTTTTGCTCATTAACGTCAACCGTTGTAATGCCTTTTACCTCTTTCATAAAATTGAACAATCTTTTTCCATAGCCCTTTCCACGGTGTTCGTTATGGATAAAGAGCATTTCCAGGTTTCCTTCTGATGCGGATGCAAATCCGATTTGTTCACCCCGTTCAATAAGCAAGAATACATCAAGATGCGGTAGATAGTCTTTTGGGATAATCTGCTTAAAATAAATAAAATCTTCCTCAAGGAGAAAGTCATGAGTAGCGATAACTGCTGATTCCCAAATCTCCATAATCCGGATATAATCTCCGGGGGTTGCGAGCCTGATCTGTTGCGACATCATTAATGATACAATATTAAATATTTACAGATGGTCTACCTGATGCCATCGTATAGGCTTCTTTCAACACCTCCGAATAGGTGGGATGTGCATAACACACTGAAGCCATATCTTTCGCTGTAACTTCGTATTCCAGGCCAATAACTGCCTGCGCTATTAAATCTGCAGCCCTGGCACCTATAATATGCACCCCTAAAAGTTCTCCATATTTAGGATCAGACAGTACTTTTACGAACCCATCCGTTTCCATTCCTGCCCTGGCTCTGGCATTTACGGCAAAAGGGAATTTACCGACATTATACTTTATTTCCCGTTTTTTTAATTCTTCTTCTGTAGCTCCTACAGAAGCAACTTCTGGCCAGGTGTAAACTACCGACGGAATCCGGTCATAATTAATATGCGGTTTTTGACCATCAATTCTTTCGACTACAAATACGGCTTCTTCTTCTGCTTTGTGGGCAAGCATAGCACCACCAATGACGTCGCCAATAGCGAAAATGTTTGAGGCTGTTGTCTGGAGCTGGTCATTTACCCTTACCGTGCCATTGGTATTCAATTCTACATTGGTGTTTTCTAAACCCAGGTTATTCACGTATGGCTTTCTGCCAACAGCGACTAAGATATAGTCTGCGGTCAGGTCTTGTTCGGCACCCAGTTTATCTTTAAAATACACTTTAGCTTGGTCGCCGAGGTTTTCAGCTTTGTACACTGCTTGCTGTAGCTTGATTTCTACCCCTTCTTTTGTCAAAATTTTTGTTAATGTACTTCCCAATTCCTGATCCATCGCAGCAATCAGATTATCAGCATATTCTAATATAGTCACTTTTGTCCCGATTCTGTTAAAAATAGAAGCCATTTCTACACCGATCACACCACCGCCAATGATAATGATACTTTTCGGTTTTTCTTGCATTGCCAGGGCTTCGGTAGAGGTAATGATCCTTTTTTTATCGATGGTAACTCCCGGAATAGTTGCCGGTTTTGATCCGGTAGCAATAATGAACTTATCCGATCTGATAACAGTTTCCTGCTGTTCGGCATTTATAATTTTCACGGATTCATTGTTGAGAAAAGTGCCTGTGCCTTGGAAAACTTTGATCTTATTCTTTCTCATCAGGAAATCTAATCCCTGTGTATTTTTAGTCACTACATCGGCTTTGCGTTTAAAAACCTGTTCGAAATTAAGATGGAGATCAGAAAATTCAATACCGTGATTTTCAAAACGCTTCAGCGCATCTGCATAATGATGTGTGGTATCCAGCAAGGCTTTGGTAGGAATACACCCCACATTGGTACAAGTGCCTCCTAATGTGCTGTATTTTTCAATTAACGCAGTTTTATAACCCAGCTGGGCACTTCTTATCGCTGCTACATATCCGCCCGGACCCGACCCGATAACGGTAATATCAAATTCTTCCATTTTTCTTTTCTAATATTGTTAAAATAAACCGATTGGTCTTTTTTAGGGTAAAAAAAATTATACTTTAAGATTTTTAATTAATTTTTCGAGGAAAGACATTGCGATTTTAAGCTCTGTCATATGGTTATTGACTTTTGCCTGCATAAATGCACCTTCGATCATGGAAATCATAATCACCGAAATTTCAGTTGCATCAGTATCTTCTTTTATTTCTTTTCTTTCGATACCCCGTTTTATTTGGTTTACAATAGCGGTTTTCCAAAGTCCCAGCGCTTTTTGTGCTCGTTCTTTTAGTTTCGCATGGGTATCATCAGCTTCTGTAGCGGTATTTAAAATCGGACAGCCAGCTTGCAAATAAGGGTACCTGAAATAGTTCCTATATGTTTGCGGGTAAACCAGCAACCTTTCTATCGAATTCTCGGTAGCTAAGATGCGTTCTTTCATGTGCTGTGTCACCATATCAAAGTTGTGATCAAATACGCTTAATGCAATTTCGTCTTTGTTCTGGAAATTGCCGTAAATGCAACCTTTGGAAAGTCCGGTGGCATCCATTAAATCGTTGATTGATGTTCCCGCATAGCCTTTCGTATTAAAAACCGGTGCAGTTTTCTCAATAATGAGCCGTTTGGTATTTTCAGACTTGGTCGTTTTCATCACAGATGAAATTTTTAATTTCCTCCAAAATTATATAAAAAATAAAACAATCGGTCTTTTTTTTAAAAATTTTTACGGGTTAATGATAAGTTACCATACCGGCTGAAGCCCTTTTACCTATTTGCCGATTTTTTCTTTAACAGTTCTTCGTACGCAGGTCCTTCGCGTTTTTCTATGCCGTCAGAAATTTTTATTCCGGCTTTCTCAAACTCACTGATTAATCTTTTATCGAAATCAGCGATGTATGATGCAAATGATAAAGAATCTTTTTCTTCAGGGATTGTTTTAAAAGGAACGTACGGTTCCTTAAACCTGTGCAACACGGCTTGAGTACTATCGTTGCCTTCTAAAAGAAGCGAGTCGCCGTAGTCTGTAATTTTGGCTACATAATCTTTGGTAAGATATTTTAAGGAATCATTTTCTATTTTATATGGAAGTTTAAAACGGCCGACTTTCTGATTATAGAAAACTACATATTGCGAATCGATATCAAATTCGCTATATCCATTTGCCATCGAAAACCGATGCCATTTTCCGATCAATGATTTTTTGTTTCCAGCTATATTTTTTGGACGAGACGAATCGCAGGCGGAAAGGATAAGAATAAAAAAAGCAAAGAAATAAGGTATGAATCTCATGATAACAAGTTGTTAATGATTAAAAAAGTACCTGAAGTACATACTGCCCGGCAATAAGCCGGGCAGTATTGTGGTTGTGAATAGCTTAAACAAATGTTTACTGTGCCCAAATGGTACAGTTAATATTGCCATTCGTATTGGTACCCCATGTTTCGGCAACCATAATTGCAGGAATATTTAGCTGGCCAAGCGTATATCCGAAACTTTGCCATTTGTTATAATGGTTTGCAAAAGTAATGACACGATTTTGCCCGGTAGAAACCTTTGTTACCCTGGAGCTATAAATCTGCCTGAAACCGTCGCCACCATCAATATTTTTACCTGTCATCCACCGGGTCCATACGTTATAACCTGCACCGTCGCTTTCAAATGTACCCAGGTAAGTACCGGTATGAGGAGAAACCGCACCCCAGGTTTCATTCACATAATACTCATAATAAGGGCTTCTGCTCCATCCGTACCAGCCAAAAGTACCACCTCCCGAGTTGGAATAAGCGCCCAGGTTATACCCTATCGTATAGTTAGCTGAGCCTACTGAATAACCCTTGCCACAGGTAAAATTACCGTTAAACCCGTTCCAGTTAACGCTGTAATTTCCGCCGGAACCGTTGGCATAATTGACTGTGCCTGTTGCACCATCACTCTTCCAAAGCGACCAAAAGAAGCCGTTATGTGTGCCCGATTGATAGGATTCTACCGTGGCTGTTTTGGTAGAAGGGGGTGGAGCAGTAACTTCCCCTGGCGCAATCTTTTCGTCTTTTTTACAGCCTGTTAAACATGCAGCGCTCGCAAACACTAAGGTTGCAGCCACAACAAGGGTAACCTTCCTGGTTACACCTGTCAGTGAATTTGGTGTTTTCATATGAGATATATAATTGGTTAGGGAAGCAAAATAACCGTATTTAGTTTTGAAATTCGGCTAATAATCAGCAAATTATGTTATACAAATGTTCAAAAAGTCGTGGTAAACTGACTTTTTGAAGCGTATAGCTATGAAGTATTAATTTGTATTCTATTACTGTGTTAATTTACAATTTTGATAAGTAGGGTAATGATTTCTAATAGCTTGAACCTAAAAGAGGAGATTCTAACGCTATGCTATAAACCATTTAAACGGATTCAACAATTATTATTCTGCCGAGGTAGTAAAAGGATTTAAACCGCTTATTTTAATGTGGGTTTTGGGTGGTTGTGTTTGATTATCAGTTTGTTGTATTGTATTCCGTCATTGCGAGGCGGGATATGAGCGAGCCAAAGCAATCTATCATGTAATTTATCATCAAAAAGATTTTTCATTTGTAGCTTATTGTTTTTAACGGCATTCAAGCTCACTTCGCGGGCGCTTCACTCCTGCGCAAAAAACCTTCTTCAGTTCGCAATGACGAAATTAAGATCCAAAACTCACGTTATTTTAAATCCCAGATTCCGGCAGCACGTTCGAGCTGTACTAGTGTAGCAGTATAATTGTATTGAGCCTGATAATAGCTCTGTTGTACTTCATTATAGGTTCGTTGAGCATTTAAAACCTCTAATAACGAGGTTTCGCCGCGTTTATAACTATATGTTTTCGCTTCAAATATCTTGTGGGCATCTGCCAACAGGGCGTTGTTATATTGTGATACCTGTTTCTCTGCCGCCTTATAGTTGATATATGCCTGTGTTACCTCAGTTTGTATCTGCAATGCTACCTGCTCATATTGGATTTTAGTTTGTTTGATCAGGAATTGCGCAGTTTTAAGCTCTCCTTTATAAGCGTTGGAAAATTTTAAAGGAACTGAAATACCAACATTGACCGACCTGTATGCTGGCGTTGGGGCGATCTCATTGGTCGAAGCACCGCTATACTGCATTCCTATGGAAAGGCCCAGATCTATAGCCCTGTTAGCCTTTGCCAACTGCAATGTGTTTTTAGCAGCTATTTGTGTATTGCTTGCGGCTACTGCATCGGAGCGGTTAGCCTGTGCATCGGAAATAAGCTTTAGCAATGAAAATGTTCGTTTCAAATCTCTGAAATCGTTTGCCGGTACCAAAAAAATGTCAGGTTGTACCATTCCGGCGTTAAGGTTCAATTGTACAAGTGTTGTTTTCCAATCTGCTTCGGCCTGAATTAAATTATTAAGCAAATTGCTTGCCTCCAGCTTAGATTGCCGCGCATCTGTTTCGGTAGCTGATCCTAATCTAAACCTTGTTGAATCTGCATCAGCCAGCTGCTTCATCGTAGAGTAAGAGTTTTGTAATACGCCCAACAGGTGATATTGTTGAAGTGCATTAAAATAAGCCAGGGTGGCATCAGCACGTAAATTACGGAAAAAATCAAGCAGTAAGGCCTTGCTTACTTCCGACTGACTTTCGGCTAAGGCTATTCTCGACTTGCGTTTGCCCCCAAGCTCAAGCGTTGTACTGATGCTGGTATTATACCCCCTGCCTAAGTGCAAGCTCGATTGCTGGTTGTCATATCCTCCCACACTCAGCTGCGGATCAGGAAATACCCTTGCGCTTTCAATATTGGCTTCTGCTATACTAACGTTATACTTTCCGGCCAGGTATCCAAGGTTTTGTCGTCCCACAAGATTTAAATATTCTTCCAATTTTAACTCTTTTTTAATGAAAGCAGTATCAGTTTGCGCATAAGCACTCTGGGAGCCGATTAACAGGAGCAATAGATACAGGTAGCGGTTATTTTTCATTTTTTTAATCATCATCGTACCATTTTTGGTTCAGGAAATATTATTTTCAGACTGGCTATCGGCCGTCTCATAATCGTGTTTGCCCCACTTGTTTTCTATAAGGTAATACAGGGCAGGGAGTACAAAAAGCGTAATTGCTGTAGCAACAAAAAGCCCATACACAATAACTGTAGCCAGGGGCCTTTGCACATCAGAACCAATACCCGTGGCCAATGATGCCGGCAGCAGGCCCAACACCGCAACCGTTGCTGTCATAAGTACCGGGCGGAAACGATTTTTTGCCCCTTCAACAACAGCCTTAAGCAGATCATGTCCTTTTTTGCGCAGATCATTTATGTGTGCAATCAGGATGACTCCATTCTGTATGGCCACGCCAAACAAAGCAATAAAGCCAACTGCGGATGATACATTGAGTGTCATACCTCTGATATTAAGTGCCAGCATGCCGCCAAATAAAGCAAGTGGCACAATGGAAAGGATAAGTCCGGCCTGCCTGAATTTTCCAAAAGCGCTGTACAGCAGGAGGAACATGATGGCCAGTGCAAGGGGTACAATTATGGTAAGTTTAGCATAAGCCCTGTTCTGGTTTTCGAATTGTCCACCCCAGCTTATGCTGTATTTTCCATGATCGTAAGGTACATGTTGCTCAATCTTAGATTGGGCTTCCCTTAAAAAGGTTGTTAGGTCGCTACCGCGTAGATTAAGTTTAACCGTAAGGTGACGCTTATTCATTTCCCTGGTAATAGTACTCTCGCCGGTAGCTGTTTTAACCGTTGCAATCTGCGATAAAGGTATTTTCGCACCGGTCTGTGCCGTCAGCATCAGATTGGCAATTTTTTCCGGGGTATTGCGGCTTTGCTCTTCATACCGGCAAATTACATCGTATACCTTATTGCCTGAAAAAACCTGGGCAACTGCTTTTCCTCCGATCGCAACTTCAATCAGTTCGCTTACATCGTTAACATTTAAACCATATCTTGCTACGGCGTCACGATCAATTGAAATTTGCAATTGCGGTAAAGGTGGTTCCTGGTCAATGGCTACATCAGCGGCGCCTTTAACCCCTTTGATGACAGACATTACCTGTTCGGCAATACGGCGTGTTTCCTTAAAATCTTCGCCATATATTTTTACTACCAGCTCGCTATGCGCTCCTGCAATTTTATCCATTACCCCATCAATCATGGGCTGGCTGAATCCAACGCTATAACCTGGCATGGAGGCATATTCGCGAGACAAATCTTCAATAAGGTCTGCTTTTTTCCTTCCGTTCTTCCACTGGTTATAAGGTTTTATTCCGATACTGCATTCAAAGTGTGAGGCTGTCCAAGGGTCTGTACCATCATCATTTCTTCCTGCTTGTACCATCATATAGGTTACCTCTCCATATTTCATTGTTCTTTGCCTTAAACTGTCACTCATTTCCTTTGATTTTTCAAGGGATATACCAGGAGGTAGCTGAACCTGGAGCCAAATAGAACCTTCGTCTAAAGGCGGGAGAAAATCTTTTCCTACCGTAATGGATAAAATAACAGCACCTGCAAGCACTACCCCAAGTGGGATAAATACCAGCCTGGGTTTATTCATGATTTTACGGATGCGCCCGTTGTACAAATTTGTTAACCGCTCCAGCCATTTATTGTGATAAAGTTTTGCAGGCCTGCGATAAACCGCGTATGCCAGTCCAGGTATGAGCAGCAATGCCACAGGCAATGCACCGATAAGGGCATAACCCACAGTAAAGGCCATAGGTGTAAACAATTTTTTCTCAACACGCTCAAAAGAGAATAGTGGCAAATAAGCGGTAATAATGATAATGGTTGAAAACAAAATAGGTTTAGCAACAGATAATGCTTTTTGTCCTATTGACAGTTCTTCCAGCTCTTCTGTTGGATTGTCTTCTCGTTTCCTCAGGATGGTTTCGAGCATTACAATGGCACCATCTACAATAATTCCGAAATCAATAGCTCCCAGCGAAAGCAGGTTAGCTGGAATATGGGTAAAGTGCATCATGATAAATGCGATCAGAAGCGAAAGCGGAATAGTTACTGCCACAATTAATGCCCCTCTCCAACTGCCCAGAAAAATAATCAATACGATAATTACCAAACCTATACCTTCCAATAAAGTATGCGATACCGTAGATAAAGTGGTATGCACAAGATTGGTGCGGTCCAGGTAAGGGCGGATAGTAACCCCTTTCGGGAGTATATTATTATTAAGGTCTGCCACGGCTGCATGGATGCCTTCTAAAACAACCGAAGGGTCTTGCCCTTTAAGCAAAAGCACAATTCCTTCAACACTTTCCGTGTGGTTTACTTTCCTGTCAGTGTAGCCCAGTATACCTTTGCGTTCAAGATTTCCATACTTCAAGGTACCCACATCTTTAAGGAAAACAGGTACACCACCTACCGATTTAACTACGACATTGCCCAGGCCATCAAGGGTCTTCACCAATCCTATTCCACGTACCACATAGCCGAGGTCGCCCCTGGTAAGTATACTGCCGCCGGCATTGGCATTGTTGTTATTAATGGCTGTCTGCACTTCCGTTAGGGAAAGATTGTATTGTTCCAGTTTGCGTGGATCGAGCTCAACCTGATACTGGGTGGTGATGCCGCCAAAGTTGGTAACATCGGCTACGCCGGCAATCTGTTTAATGCGGGGAATAATAGTCCAGTGTTGCAGGTCGGTCAATGCCATTAGGTCATGGTTTTTACTTTCGATGATATAACGGTATATTTCGCCTACCGGAGAGGTAAGCGGATCCAGGCTCGGCTTGGCGCCGTAAGGCAAGTCCACATCATTAAGCCGTTCCTGTATGCGTTGCCTGGCCCAATAGTCGTCTACACCATCTTCAAATACTAAGGTGACCATTGAAAGGCCAAAAGTGCTTTTGCTACGCATAACATGTATCCCCGGCATGCCATTGAGTGCCCGCTCTACGGGGATGGTAATTTGCTGTTCCACCTCTTCAGCGGCGAGACCAGGTACCTGCGTTACTACCTGCGAGGTAACATCGGCAATATCGGGATAAGCCTCAATAGAAAGTTGCTTCCACGAATAGTAACCAAAAATAGCAAGCAGCAGGAAAAAGGCCGCCAACAGCCAACGTTTGTTTATTGCTGTGTATATGAGTTTTTTCATAAGAATTTTGTTTTAACCTTGTCTACTTCGAATCCAACAGATAGAAACCACCTTCACTAATAATCCGTTCTCCAGGCTGTAAGCCAGCTCTGATAACCACCTTACCCTCTGAAGTGCCGCTGGCCACAACTTTTCGTTTGATATATTTCCCCTTACCTACAGACACAAAAACAAAGCTGGTTTCATTTTCCTGAAGAATGGCTTTGGCCGGAACGAGTATGGCATTTATGGGGGCATTAACAAAATCCACTGTTACATACATGCCTGGTTTTAAAATATGGTACTTATTATTCGCTTCAATCAACACCTCTACGCTGCGGGTGGCCTCGTCTACAATCTCATTTACATGATAAACTTTAGCTTTTATGTGTTCCCCGGGGAGTGCCGGAATTTCAATATTGCATTCGCCCAGTTCATGAATGTGTTGGATGTCTTTTTCCTTTACCTGGGCCGCAATCCATATCTTTGATAATTCAGCTACAGTTGCCACGCTGTTTTCGTTATCTTTGATAAATTGGCCAAGCACTACTTTATTATCGATAACCTCACCCGATATTGGAGCCCTTACTACCAGTGGCTGTCCCATAGACAGACGACCAGGATCGGCTTTAAATATCCTGATTCCGGCGGAAGCATTTTCAAACTCCTTCTTTTCTAATTCGTAAGATGTTTGAGCCTCTTCAAGGTCTTTTTGTGTGCCCACGCCATGTGCTACCAGGTCACGTTGCCGTGCCAGGCTCTTGCCCGATTGCTCCAGTTGAGATTTAGCCTGGAAGAATATTTTTTGGGCCGTCATAAAATCGGGCGAGCTGATTTCAAACAATGGTGTTTCAGGAGTTGTTCGCATACCCAACCGCAGGTAAGACTTAACCACTCTTCCTGAAAAAGGAGGCGCTATCTCTGCATACTGGGTAGGAATGGCTTTTACCGTGCCGGCAGTAAGCATCTGCATGCTATAGGCTTCGTTATGAACCTGCAGGGTTTGGAGCTTGCTGGTCAGATTAGATTTTGCCGATACAATAATGGTATCACCCTGTAGGGTATAGTTCGCAATTGCAGGTTCTGCTGATTTTTCCTGGCAGGAAAAAAGAAATAAAGCAAATAGGCAGATCAGTATATTTTTCATGTTGCGCTGTTTTACGATGTGTTTATCAAGCCTAAGCAAGGAAGGTAAAACGTGTAACCGAAGAGGCTAAAAGTAAGACCTGCACTAGCTTTTTTGGAATGCTGCAAAACTAAAAAAGCCCCTGTAGAGGGGCTGTTAGAGGGCTTATAGAATTTTATTAGAATTTCATTAGAAAAGAAGTTCTAGAGATGAGGAAGCTTTATGGTAAAAATGGTTCCCTCTTGTTCCTGCGATTGTACGGCTATTTGTCCTCCATGAAGATCAATTATTTTCTTTGTCAGCGATAGGCCGATACCATTTCCATCTGCAAATTTCTTATTCTCCCCACGGTAAAACGGAAGAAAAATATGAGGCAATGTTTCGGCACTGATTCCGATGCCCTTATCTGCAAAGCGCAACTCAATATGTGTTCCATCATAGGCAATAGAAATAATACTTTGATGATCAGCAGAAAACTTGCATCCGTTTTCTATCAGGTTAATAAATGCTACCCGTAACAGGTACTCGTTCCCATAAACCGATACGTCGTTATCATTATCTATGTCACGATCAAAGGAAATGTTAACAATAGAAGATGGCTGATTGTGCAATACATCAAATCTGGCATCCAGCAACAACTCATCGAGCCTGATGTTTTTAAAAGCTATTTCTGTTTGGTCGTAATTTGCCTTAGCCAGATCGAGCAGGCTATTGGAAAGCCTGATCAACTTTTGGGCATCTCCAATGGTATGCGCTATGGCCTCCCTGTATTCGGCATTATTTCGGTCCTTCTCAAGGGTCAGCTGCAATTCGGCCAGCATGGCGGTTAAAGGCGTCCTTAATTCATGCGAGATATTAGATACAAAATCTTTCTGTGCATCGAAGGAGTTTTCAAGCCGGTTAAGCATTTCATTAAAGGTGATGGCCAGCTCAGCAATTTCATCTTTACGGTTACCTTCATCTACCCTTAGGTCTAAATTGGTGGCCGTAATGGTTTTTACATTATTAACCAGCGAAGAAACAGGTTGCAGTGATTTTCTGGCAAGAAACTGCCCTGCGAGATAGATGATGATGATCGAGAAAAGAAAAGCAATAATAACCGTATTGCGTAGATTGGCCAGTTTAGCAAGACCATAATCATCTTTTGCAGCAGCAGTTACAATATAAGACCGGCCGTCATGTGCATATAAAAAGCCTACAACCTGGAGGTCTTTAATATAAAACTGAATTTCTTTACGTGAAATAATAGAATCAATCATGCCCTGGGTTTCTTTAACTTTATCTACCTCTACGGCATCATGATAAAGCAAATGGAATCCGGTATCGTATACGGCAACCTCTTCCTGAAACAGGGAGTTAGGCGCATTTTTATAGATCAACTGTAATACCTGGGGCTCAATCTTGGTATCAAACAATAAATTGGCTTTGGTTGCAGCCTGTTGTTTTAACCTTTTAAAATATTCATCCTCCCTGGTTTCTGAAGAAGTGAAATACACAATAAAGGCAAATGTAAGCAGCATTGCAGCCATCAAAGAAGTATACAATAGCGTAAGCCTTGTTTTAATCTGCATACCTAATCTTGTTTAAAGATAAACCCCAATCCTGATTTTGTATGGATCAGTTTTACATCAAAATCCTTATCTATTTTCTTGCGCAGATAATTAATATAGACATCTATAAAATTCGTACCTGTGTCAAAAGTGGTTTCCCAAACATGCTCAGCTATTTCAGACCTGGACAGCACCCTCTCAGGATTCTCCATCATATATTGCAGTAGTTTAAGTTCTTTAGGTGTAAGTGCAATTTCCTTGCCCTGGCGCCTTACAATTTTGGTATGCAGGTTATATTCTATATCTGCATATGCTAATAGAAAACCTTGACCGTTAGGTATTGTGGCATTTCTCTTAAGTAGGGCCCTTATGCGAACATGCAGCTCTCTGAATTCGAAAGGCTTTACCAGGTAATCGTCGGCACCGGCATCAAAACCCTCCACTTTATCATCTGTGGTTCCAAGGGCTGTTAGCATAATAATGGGTATGTTGGGTTTAAAGCTGCGGATTTCCCTGCAGAGGTCGAGCCCATCCATCTTAGGCAAAATAATATCGGTTATAATGAGGTCAAAATCCTGGCTGAGCGCCAGTTTTTTGCCTAAAGAACCATCATAAGCTACCGTTGCCCGGTAACCATGTTCTTCCAGGCCACGCTTAACCAGGGTTGCTATGCGTTCCTCGTCTTCAACAATAAGAATATTGGCCATTTTTTATGGTTTTAGCAGCAAAAACACAAAGATAGCAGATAACCAATATGTACAGTGATGATTGTAAACTAAAAGAACTTCGTCGTTAAAATGCACCTACATTATTTTACCGCTTTTTCAGGAAAGAAAATAAGCCTCCGGATTTCCATTCCTTTTTCCTTTTCAATGCTTCTTCATTGTCAGGTACTACTTTCAGGATATTAATTACCGTTCCTATGGCTGCGTTGGTTTCGCCGGCTGCTTTGCAGGCGTCTGCATATAACAAGGTGGCGCGTAACCTTATATCGTCCCACTTCCAGTTATTTCTATCATAGCAGGCTATTGCCGCCAGAGAAAAGTCCATGCATTCATCCCATTGCTGTAAGGCATAGCTGCACTGTGCCAGGTTTATATTGGTATCACAGATGGTACTTTCATCGGTTTCAATTCCTGGCTGACAATTATCGAGCAGGTTATTTAAATTTTCCTTTGCGCTAATATGATCCCCCAGGTACAGGTATGACATGCCCCGCATATAATACACTTTCTGAACCGACTCGATTGTGATCGCTGTGCCTTTAACTGATTGATAATTATCGGCGCAGGCAATACACTGCCTGTAATCTTTCAGTTGAAAATAATTCTGCATCAACATATACCATGACGAATTATCGTCAGGGTTTTTATTCAGCTGATCCTGCCATACCTGAACCGCATTTTCAAGGCTGTTTTCACTCAAAAGGTCGTGACGTATGTTTTGCACAACGATGTATCTTTGGCTTAATAAGAAACGATCCTGCTCGGTAAGTTCATTTATATTGGCCGAAATAAAGTTATTATACTCTTCTTCTATTAAATTTAAGAGGTTACTAGCCTCTTCTTTCCGGCCTAAATTATAGATTGCTCCGAGCTGCTTGCCCTTCAAATCTATATAATCTTCAAAGCCTAAATATTCACTTTCATAGTTGCTGGCCTGTTCGGCTACCTCAATTACTTCTTCATATCTCTTAAGTGCAAACAAGGCAGTAGCCAGTGAAGATAATTGTTCCCAAAAAGGAGATAGGGTATAACCTAGTTTATGAACTTCAACGGCGGTTTCGTATTCGCCCAACTCACTTAAGGCTATGCCGTAGTTATTGCAGCACATAGAGAAAATATGCGGCTCATTATGGGTGGCATTTCCCTTGCCGTTGAAGAAGTACTCATAAAAACTATCGTAAGAAATTTTATAAAAATTTGCCCTGATTTTCAACAGTTCACCCGCATTGTCCGTGTTGCGGATATTTCTTTCTGATTCTTCGAAAAAGTTTACCCCTGCATTATAGTACATAACCGGAGAATCAACAGGCCATTTTTCTATTACCGGCAGCTGGCCATTTATCCGGTAAGTTACTTCAATAAAGCGTTGCAGGCCAAGCGCAAGGCCACCATGCGCTAAACTCTCTTTTAAGTATGAAAGTGCCTCCCCATAGCTTTGGGCTTCGTACAATGCAGCACCGGCGTAATGATAGGGGATAGACCAATCGGGATATACCTTAATGTAATGCTGCGCGAAATTCAACATTTCAACGGTATCGTATCCAAGGTGCTCATGATATATTTTACGTGCAATAAACATTGCATATACAATCGATTGGTTAATGATGCCCTTTTGGGTCAGTTCATTTAACCGGTTATACAGGCTTAATAAATCCTCATCTACATTGACATTGCTTGAAAATAAAGCTGTCTGGGCTATCTCTCCACCAAATTCATAATCCTGGAGATCAATGGCGAGATTAGCCACCAGGATATAGATATATACATCCTTATACCCGTGGGCTAATCCTTCTTTAAAAATCTCAAGTGCTTTGGTACCGTTGTTTTTATGGTAAAGATAAAGTTTTGCTTTTTTCGCATATAAATCACCCAGCTTCTGATCGGTCAAACTGCGGGTTTCAAGCGCATGTGCCTGGTTTAATTTTATTAAAAGATCCAGATCCTTCAATGAAGGATCTATTTCGCCTGTTTGAAAATAGGCTTCCTGACGATAAGTAATGGCTTTGATCCTTGTATCCAAATGTACTGAGGCCGTTAGTTGAGTACAATAGGATATGGCCTTCGATAAATTAGTACCCGTTATAATAATACTGATATAGGCCAGGTATAACATCGATTCTTCATGGGAAGGTACCAAATTCAGCAATTCCTCAAAGCTGTTAATGGCTATATCCAAAAAGTTATTATCGGTATCATAATCAAAAGATAATTCAAACGCACATTTTGCTTTAAGTAACAGACCATCGTGATTTTGAGGATTAACCAACAGGAAAAAATCTGTGGCTTTAAGGCATTCCAGAAAATCACCTTCGTTGTAAATTGACTGCAAATGTTCAAGATCTATTTTGCTTTGATGTTGCTGCATAGGTTTCTAAATTGAATATTGATTGGGTAATCGCCAGGCTCAACCATTTTTGCCTGCGTATTTACAGCAAAATTATATATGCAACTTACCTTAACCTAATTTTAGCATTCTACAGAACGTCTACCTGAATGCTCAAAGTATCTACATAACATCTACATATTTACAAATGAGATTTTGTCCTCTTTTTCAGATAGTGCATTTTTACCATTTCTGAGCATTGGGGATGCAAAAACTACCTTGTCGTTGTTTTAGACACCGGTCAGATCAATTTCTCAGCGATTTTACCGTAGCCGCACAAATTTGCAGGAATTAAAAAAGCTGTACCGCCAATTAAGTGGTACAGCTCTATTTTAAAATTTGCTCCGAGAAAAATTTAATCAAGCAATGTCCAGGTTTTTCTGGCCTGTACCTGCTGTACAACCTGTTGTTCGGCAACTACGATATTTTCTTTACGCTGGCCGATGTATTCTAAACCGCTCAATTTATTCCATAAAGCTACCAGTACGTTCATAAACTCACTGGCCATTACCATACTGTTGTTAATCTGTTTATGATCATAAACCAATTCGATGGTTTTGGCCAAAAGCTCTTCAAAGTTGCCCGGGGTTACATCTTTCCATTCATAGAAATATTTAAGTAATTCTTCTCTTTCGCGGGGATCGATCAGTTTTATCGCCGTGAAAAAGATATGCGCCAAACTCGAGAAATAACCCGCCAAAACCACCGGCGATTCGCGATAGGCAATATTTCGGTATTCGTAAAATAATCCTGCAATATAATCTACAATCTTCTCGGAAATTAAACGGATGTTTTTGCCCAATGGTGTGATATTATCCCTGCCTCCTGTTTTATCAATAATTTTGAAGGCAGCCAACTGTAAATCATTCAGTAACACACTAAAAGATTCGTAATACCTGATCAATGCAGGGTGGCTTGTTATTGTTGAACTGGGTGGAATATAGTTGTTGTTAATGGATAATCTTCCGTTTTCGTAATACACCTGCCCGATAGTCAGAAAATAACTATCGGTTGTTTGTGTACTTACTTCGTTTTCAGGTAAAACGGCTATTGAGTAATTTTTTGCCAGTTCGGGATAGCGGATCGGGCTTTCCTCCGGGTTTGGCATGCCTGTTGGCACGCGGTTAAACGGGTTAACCACCAATAATATCACATAGTTACGGGGTTCAGATTGGCCAAAATAATGATTATGGACCAGTGTATCCATATTATCAGACTGTACAATATCAATGTGGCAGCCTTCGGGGGTAATGGCATTACAATACCTTACCCTCACCTCGATATGATTGGTTGCTTTTTCTATAATTTCGATATCGTGCGAGCTTTTATAGCCTGCAAAAGGGGGTAAAAATCCGTAATTGCTATTGTTTAAATGAAGAGAAGCAGCATCGCGTACAAAGTCCTGCAAGTAGAGATCACTCAATGTAAAGTGATCACTGGAAAGCTTCATGCCATTAATCCAGTTGATGGATTTATATTTTAGCGGCTTTATCATGGTAAATGTTTTTAGTATAGATTAGATAAAGATAGCACTTTCTCCAACTTCGTTAGGCTTATTTATATTTTCTGACACGCGTTTCGCATAAATCGTCATTTTTTCTGTAATGCCGTTTTCTATAATATCCAAATCTGGGTCGATAAAGATATTACGTTTAAAAAAGGAGGTCTTAATAAAGAATATCCATTTATAATTCTCCAGGTCCTCACTTTTATATTCTACGGGGCTTTTGGCAAACTTGAGGTTATAATCGTCAATAAATTTGTGGAACCAAATACCGAAATTCATATTTTCAACCGCTTTAACTTTTACTTTAAGTGGTTCCGGATCAGTACTTTTTTTATATAATTCCAGTTCCAATACGAGTAACCTGTTAAAATCCACATGATCCATATTGATGTCCAAAGGGGTATCAGGGTATTTCCAGATCTTGTAGATTTCGGAAGGGATGCCCAGCAGTGAAACATAGGCCCACCAAAAAATAAGCGGAACAAAAAAACAGATAATGCTACCAGCGCCAAACCACCCGAAATTTACTGAGCTCAGCCAATTAAAGGCCAGCTGAAATAAATAAACAGCCAGGATAGCTGAAATTAAAGTGGCGAAAAAGATAAAAACCTTTCGTTCCAGCACATCTTTAGGATAGTATTTTGTTAGTAGATAAACAAATACAGAACCCATTAAGATGTAATAAATGCAGCAAATAATATAGCCCCAGGGCATAAAATTAAAATTGAGGAAGCCCAAAAAACCCGGGATTGCCAAAATAATGCCGATGAGCAGAACACTTACAATAAGTTTTTTGTTATTAAGAAACTGGTTTTTTTTGTTGATGATAGAAAGTACTGCCGTTGAAACAAAAAAGATCAGCGGAAATAAGAGAAAGCGAATAAAAAATGATTTAACGTCCATTAATTTTTATAGATGTGATGTACTGCAAATATAGTATCTTTAGTATTTGAAATAATTCTTATTTTTTCGATAATAAAAATTTACTCTATAACAAAAATGCAAGCTTAAAGTTTAAATGAAAAAAGAAACTTTTATTAATAACGAACTCTTTACTGATTACAAGGCTGTGGCGCATGCTGCCGATCTGATCGAACGCAAAGTAATCGCCGCCGACAAGATCGAGATTATCCCGCTTGGACCAGATAAACGTGCTTTTGCAAAAGATATAGAGAACACCACTGTTTATTACTCAGAAAAAAGAAGGCATGAACGCATCAGGATTACGACCAATCGTGAAGGGTTGTATGATATGCTGCCCGAAGGACTTTTCCATCGCCCGCCAACCGGCAGTGCGGGGATGGATAAGGAATCCATGATCAAAGATATCAGAGACAGGAGAGAAGAAGAAAAAGAAGCCAGGTTGTTTTTTACCCCTTTTGATGCCGAAATTAATTATGTAAGGATTATGACCGAGCTATATGAAAATATGCTCGACAAAAAAACAACTTATTCTGATTTAAGCCAGATTTTTGAATTCGGCTGGGATGAATTTAGTCTGCTCAACAAAGAACAGAGCATTATTTGGATGCACCTCTTGCCCGAAATCCAGCAAAAAAGAAACGATATCGGTTTTGTATCCAAGGTGCTTACTGCGCTGTTTAATCTGCCACTTACCATAGTGGATACCACGGCAAATATTGCACCGGTAAAAATTGCTGAAGAAATGCAAATGCAACTGGGTGGAAGTGCACTTGGCATCGATACCATCATAGGCGACAGCTTTACCCCCGAACATGAAGCGTATAACATTAATATTGGCCCAACCTCGCCTCAGGAACTGATTAAATTTATCCCGGGACAAAAAAACAGGGCCATTTTGGATATGGCCATCAGCTATTTAATGCCTGTCGATGCCGAGGTTAATGTAGAACTCCTAACCGCGCCTGATTACCAGGAAACAGTATTGAGTGAGCATGGCGAAAGTGTTTATTTGGGTTATACCGTGTATCTTTAATCGCTCTATTTTACTGCGCCCAGGCCGGTGACGGTCTTGCTTAAACCGTCTTATACAGCGCCGGTTTTAACAATATGCGGTAACGCACATTCATCGTACTCCTTAAATTTAATTTTGCCAGGGTTAAACTCAACAGTTCTTCCCAATCCTGTGCGCTAAGATTAAGCTGATCTGCCGGTTCAATCAATATATCAGTAGTTTTAATAAAGCCTGCGTTCGGCTTGTTGTCCATAATCAAACCTTTGGCCAGGGTAATGCCTTTTAATTTGTTGCCCAGTTCGTAACGGCAAAAATTAATCACATCAGCCTTCGTAATAATCCTGTCGGCAGTGGTTAAGCCATATTTATAAGCCTGCACACGGTTGGTTGCATTCAGTTTCGAGCGGCCACCTTTGGTTTGGCTTAATAAAAAGATACTCTCGGCATTTACCTTATTATTATCGTATACCGCCAAGCGGCTACCGGCATTAATGTGGTTGGCTTCTTCTGCCTGTGTAACCCATATATCCAAAAATAGAATATCAGCATCATCAATCGGTTTTAATACGATGTAACTGGGCAGCTCCTTAATATCTTTCAATGCAGAACGGCTTTTTTGTTCAATGAGGGCAATATTCTGTTCGAGGTTTTTAAGAATGGTACTTAAAAAATCCGGTCCGTAGGCCGAAAAGGCTGCTTTTTCGTCCCTTAACAATTCAAAAAGATAATCAACCAGTTCTTTGGCATTCCTGGTATCAAAACGTTCCGTACCGCCATACCGGATCGAAAATGAACCATCTCCTTTTTCGTTCTCGTTGGTATAGGGAATTTCATTATAACTTTTGCCTTTATTATCCCTCAGATTTTCGACCGCAAGCATTTGGTCTGCCGATTCGGTTTTAATCGGTATAATATTATTCATGGTTTTAAGCCGGTGTTTAATCTGGCTTAACCTTTTATTTACTACAGGGAATGCATTAATGTAGATATGCAGTTCGTTCAGCATTTCCTGGTTGATTGCAGCCGGGAAAACAACTTTCAACCATTTCACTTTTTCATCGATCTGGTTTAACGCAGCTGGCTGAAAAACGTTTGCGAAAACGGGTGGAAGTTCTTTACTTTCATCAATGTTAAAATCATTCAGCCCCCCCAGCGTAATAAACCGGTTGCTGTAAAACTGTAAAACATCAGCTTTAATCAGGTTAAGTAGTTGTTTATGGCGGAAAGGTGCTTCAGTTTTGCCTGTTAAGGGCTCATCCATAAACCGTTCGGTATAGGCCGTAAGCTCATTGTCTTTGTAGAACCATTTACCCAACGATAACAGGTCGTAGGTGTTTTCTGGTACCGAATAATTTTTCCAGTCAAAAAATAAATTTAGCTTGTTAAAGTCCATCCAGCTTTTTATACCCTTAAAGCCAATGTATAAGGTGTTTTTTTCGATAGCAGTACCCGGTAGTGTATTTAACCTTGGCTGTTTACTCGATTGTTCTATATTAAAAAACGTATTTCCGGTAACAATATATTTTATCGACGCGTTGTGAACTTTTACGGTATGCAGTGGGCTAAAGAAAATGTCGGTCTTTTTGGTCTTATCATTTTCCTGCTGGATGTTTTTCTTATAGGCAAACTGGGTATATGGCGAAAGATAGTCTTCTTCTTCGATCGGACTGGCATGGATAATGGCATGGGCAGGTAACGATGAAGTTAAGTGATCGGGAGCCAAAATGCGGCTAATTTTATCAAATATCCTATTCTCCAGGTTTTTAACATCATTGGCCACATTGAAAAGCTCGTTGCTTAACGCTTCAATAATTAGCTTTACAAGCGGGTCAAATTCATTACTGTCTTTAACATTCCAAAAATCTTCGGCATTTTTTAAAATTCTGTTGCGGATTTCATCTTTTGATGAATAAAAAACTGGCTTCATATGTAGAAAATTTGGGGCGTTTTTGTTTAGGTTGATAGCGGGCTGAGAAATAAAGCGGTATTAAAAAAATATTTTTCTCCCGTGGTTTTTATTAATGCCCTGACACTAATATCTACCTTTTTTTTAATTTCGGTTATCTTACGCAGCGGATATACATTCTCTACTTCGGTAATGCGTACTTCTACGTCGGTATTGTATATCCTAAACTCATAATCGGTAATCGATTTAAGCAGGGATTTGCGGAATTTTTCCTCCCAAATGCTTTCACTTACAATTAATTCAAAATCCAGGTCCCATATTTCGCAGCCAAAATCGTTGTGGTACCGATGTTCTCCAAAGCGGGTAAAAATAATCAATTCTATATGGTTTGAAATCGATTTGCCGAGGTCAGTTGGCTGAAGGCCATTGCCAGAAAAAATAGATTTAAATCTGAAAGGTTTGTTAAAAAAAAAGTCAGACATGGATGTTTGGCTTAAAGTTTGTTAAAAGTAAAACAAAAAATATCGTTTTTATAACCAAACAACAAATATTAAAAATTGTTATTGTACAATGTGAATTTGGAAAAGTTTGCATGATTTAGGTGAACTTGATGATCAAATTAACTATTGTAAGTATTACTGTGTGAAAAAATAAACCCCTATGAAACCCATTAACGCCATCGAAATTAGGAGTGCTTATACTAAGTTCATTCTTAACTTTGTATTCTTAACACTTTTCTCCATCCTCTGTATTTACCTCTTTTTTGCGGCGTCTGATTACGAATACACGTTGCTCGATAAAAAAGTAAAGGAAACCGAAAAACTATCCTATCTGCGTAAGGATATTAATACAAATTTCGATCTGATTCAGGTTCGTTTTAAAGAGCTTGCCTTATACCGCGATTATAATGCGAACGAAATGAGTAAACAAAGCATCCTGCTTAACGATATCCAAAGTGCCAATAACAAGATAAAAGAACTGATCTCTAAAAAAACCGAAAATAGCCCAAGTTTTGATTTGTATGCAAAACTAAACAATAACGTGGGCGCTATGGCTGATTTACAAGATTCACTGATTAAATCAAGAGGCGATATCCAAAGGTATAAAGAACAGATAAACGATTGCCAAAGGATAAACCAGGCGGCAGCTAAAAAAATCAGGAACGGACAATTTGGGCGATAACGATAATTAAGGATTTATGATAAAATTAAGTATAAAAGAACGACGCGAACAATTCCTGTTTTTTACAGCACTGTTTGTTTTTACAGTTGGGCTCTTAAGTTTTGGAATTTTTTATACTGATAAATCGCGGTATGAAATTTCTAAAGAAGAGCTCGAGGTTAAGATCAATGAAAACGAAACTTTTGAAAACATGGTGAGAGAAACTTCGCCAACTATTGATACCACCTATAAACAAATTACACGTTATAACCCCAATGTACAGGCTGTTTTTCTGAAAAACGATATCCAAAACTCGTTAGGATCAATCAGGGCAGCTTTTGACCGTAAAGCCTCAGATTCCAGGTACAAGGTCTTTGTTCAAACTGCGCAGCTTTACGACAGATTATTTTACGACAGACAAGAACAAAACAGAAACATTACAGATATAGAACTGCACAAAAGACAATTAGACGATTGTATTACCAACAGGCGTCAGTTACAGCAAACCATATCTGCCAGATAAATATAAAACTAACACCTATAAAAAACGCTACCTATGTCAAGCTCAAACACCAAGCAAGTTAATTCAAATTCGCAAGGCTACGTTATTCTCTACATCTTACTCGCTGTACTGCTTTTAACCGGCCTGATTTTCTTATTTAAGAGTTCATTATTCGAAAAACGAACCATTGATGCGAGAATCCTTAAGGATGAAATTTATTTAAATGAAGATTTAGTATTCACCGATAATACACCGAAGGCCACAAAATGGTTATGGGAGTTTGGAAATGGTGAAAAAGCAACTACTAAAACTGGTTCTTATCATTACACGAAGCCCGATACCTACATTGTACGTTTAACTGTTGATGGCGAACTCCGTCAGGAATTCCCTGTAACCGTACGCGATACCGTGCATACTCCTGTTGTAGATAGTGTACTTACCATCAGCGGGCCGACAGCAGGTTTGGTTAATGAAGAAATCAGGTTGGAAGGCGATGGCGAAGGTAAAGAATTTGAGTGGTCTTTCGGCGAAACCGGCCGTGTAGATGTTAAGGGAAAAACAGCCCTTTATACCTACCGTACCCCAGGAAAATATGTAGTGCGCCTGCGTTCAGATAAAAGCCGTAAACCTGCATTCTTAAATATCCTGATTACCGATCCTAATGCTGAAATCGTTCAAGACCTGGTTGCTCCGGGTGATGGAGAACGTAAAACCATTGACGATATCCGCGCACGCCTTCAGGCCATAGCTAACGGTGCCGATTTTAATTCCAACTATTATTACCTCATTAACAAATACATGTGCAGCAACGAAAAGGTAACAGTTAATGTAGAAATGAACGGGAAGAAAAAACAGACCGATATTTATTCTTATTGCATGGGCCTCACTTTTGGAGGCGAAATTGCTGTAGATGAAGCACAGTTAACCATCAAGCCAAACTCTACCTGTGCAAGTTTACTCAATATTAAACAACACTCAGCAACGGCACAGCCTGCAGCAACGACAAGTGCCGAGGCACCGTCTAAAACAAAATAGATTAACATCTTACACTAATTTTAAAGCTCATCTACATATTATGAAAAAATATTATGCCTTAACCATCCTGTTTTTAGGAATATCTTTTGCCTATGCACAGTCTCCGGCATCCTTTGGTAAAAAAGTAAAGTACATGCCTAAATCGTACGAAAGGCCGGCAGAATCAATAAATATTAACGAAAGCACCAGCACAAGCAGTTTACCCTGGATTGTTTTTTCAGACAGGGAAGATAATTATACCACTACCGCACCAGGTGGTAGTCTGATTATGAAAAAAATCAGTTTCATGGAACCGTTTTATGTTTCTAAAGAAGAGAATGGTTACCTGAAACTCATTAAATATAAGGCAGGAATGATCAGGGGAAGAAAGATTAACGATAAAAAAAGTGCCATTAGTTATGGCTGGATCGCAAAATCTAAACTGCTTTTATGGCAACGTGCTTTCTCTAACCAAAAAACTGGTTATGCCGAAAAGGCTATTGGTATTATTAACGGAAAAAATGCGTTAACTGAACCTAAATTTTATTTCGATACCACCGATTCTATTTTGGTTTACAATACCCCCGAGCTTAAAGACAGGAGAACAAAAGTACGTTTGCACGAAATCACTTATATCTATAAAAAATCAGAAGACGGAAAAAAATACCTGATTGGTTCTGAAGATCAGTTGGTTGCCGACACTGCATTAAAAAGTATTTATGGCTGGGTTTCATCAGAGGCCATTCATAGCTGGGGCGACCGTTTGTATATTACCTCCGTTAAACCGGGCGATTATGACAAGGATGATTCTACTTCAACAGCCATTAAAAATGGAATTGATAAAGGAACAAGCTTCGTAATAGATCCGCTCTTGCAAAGAGAAAACCTGATCTTAAGAAGTGTACCTGTAGTTTCAGATGATGCGGGTGCGTATGCTGTAGGTATTGCTGCCGATGTTTATAACAAGAAAGACAATAAGATATTAACCATTAACGGTTCGGCCCTTTCTTATCAGGATTACCTGAATCTTCGTAAAAATAAAACAAAGGTAAATGTTGTTTTTGTGGTAGATGGAGGAAGTCCGATGACGAAATACCTTTCAGGAATGACCAATACCATTGCTTCCTTTGAAAATATCATGGGCGATTTTGGTAAAGGCACAAAAGTAAGTTATGGCGGCGTAGTATACCGTGGCGAAAACGGCTGCGCGCTGAAAGGAATTTTTGTAAGCCATATCCAGGATGATTACAGGCAATTGATGACTTTCCTGTCTAACCAGGCGAAAAACACATTAAGATGCAATGGCGAAATTTCCGAAGAACCTGTATTTAGTGCAATAAAAGCCGGTATTAACTTATTCAAAACAAAAAAGAACGAAACCAATTTAATTGTCCTGATTGGAAGCACCGGAAACAACGGTGGTACAAATAACTACCTGATCAATGAATTGAGCGAGCAGGTTGCACAGGCTGATGCCCGTATCCTGGCCTTGCAGGTGTATAGCGATTTTAACCAGTCTTTCAACGATTTTGTAATCCAGTCGCGTAAACTTGTTTCCGAATCGGCTATCCGTTCTGCCGAATACAGAAAAAATACTATGGTAAGGGGAGAAGGTTTAAAGAGTTTCCAGCCCTATAATACCAGTTTACAGGATTCGATTTCCTATTACCTTGATTATCCAAAAAATAGCTTAATCCAGGGTGGGGTGGTTTTTCCAACCAAAGGAACGGTTAACTCTAACCAAAGCATGACTATAGCCTTACGCCGTTTCGTAAAAGAAACCAATTCAGACATTTATAACCAGATCAGTTCTTTGGATAGTGCATTCCGTTTAACAGGGATATCGCGCAAAAACCTTTCTGCAGATGTAGAAAGCCTTTTACCTGAGCCCGTTGGTGCTGATGTGGCAGACCGGATGCCTCACAATGCATTTAAATATTATAGTACAGCAAGTTTATCGCCTGATGTGGTAAAAAACAACCGCTCTACATTGCAATATGCTATTGTTTTAAACAATATGGAGTATAAACAGATTGTGGATGAATTTTCGATTATGCTGGGACAAAACCTCCAGCAGGATCAATCCTCGTTCAGAAGCAAACTGGTTAAAAACTACGTGAATATGCCTAAGCAGCTATTGGGAATGAAAATATCATCTGGCGATATTAAAGCAATGAGCCTCACCAACTATATTAAATTGGTAACCGGCCTGCCTTTAAATAACGAGTTTTTTGCTAAATACACAGTAAGAGATCTGAAGAATAATTCAAAAATGCCTTTAGATCAGTTTGAGAACTATATTAAATTATTGAACCAGGCGGTACAACAGATCAAAAGGGCAACACAGATTGAACAGCAGTTTGTATCAAACGGTAAGACATATTATTACATCACCGAAAACAATTTTAACTCGGCAGTGTTGCCTACAACCAACTAAGGGATATGGCAGTAACAAATTTAAGCGAATCGGTAAAAACAGCCCTGCACATTGCACAGTCGCTGGCTAAAGAATACAGAAACGAAGTTTTTTCTGCAGCGCATCTGCTCAAGGGGTTGATGCATAAGGATGTAGGGCTTCGCTCGTTCATTGCTTCTATAGGAAAAGATGAAGAGTACATCAGCGAATGGGCAGAAGTACGTATTGATGAACTGTCAAAATCAGCAGGTATAAGCGATAATGTAAGCGGGGCGCCAGAAATTGCCGTCATATTTGAAGAAGCAGATAATGTGCGCATTAAGCTTGGCCTTGATTTAATCACTCCGGTTTGTGTATTAACCGCGCTGGCAAAACCTGGCGTTGGATTCCAACCCGATCAGTTAAAATCGTTCCCGATTAAAGAACGCGAAATTTTAGACCTTTATGTAAAAGACGAAGAAATTTCGAGGGTTGTTGCACCTGAAAAAAGTGCGTCGGCCACCGAAAATAAAAGTACAGGCAATGCGCTGTATAAATATTGTCTCGATCGTTTACAGATGGTACGCGAAGGTAAAACCGATCCGATTATCGGACGGGACAAGGAAACCAGGCAAATGATGGAAATTCTTTGTCGCCGTACCAAGCCCAATGTAATTCTTACCGGTGATGCAGGTGTAGGAAAAACAGCTTTGGTAGATGGCTTTGCCATTGATATTGTAAATCAGAGTGTACCGGAGAGTTTAAAACCCGTTCAGCTTTTTGAGCTCGACCTCGGTTCTTTAATCGCGGGTGCCTCGTATAAGGGAGAAATAGAAGACCGCCTTAAAAATATAATCAAAGAAATTAAGCAGTTTGAAAAAGCGGTGCTCTTTATTGATGAAATTCATACCTTGCTGGATAGCAAAGGGCCATTGGGTGCAGGTATCGGTAATTTACTAAAACCAGAACTGGCTCGTGGCGAAATAACCGTAATCGGTGCCACAACCATTGATGAATACCGTAAAATTATCGAGCCGGAGCAGGCTTTTAGCAGGCGTTTCGAGGTGTTGCAGGTAAACGAGCCAAATGAAGAAAGCACCACAAAGATGCTTCAGAAACTGGCTGTAAAATATGAGGAACACCACAACCTGAGTATTGAGCCTGATGCACTTGGCGAATGTGTACGCCTTGCCAAACGTTATATGAAAGACAGGCGGTTGCCAGATTCTGCATTCGATCTGCTCGACAGGACAATGGCAGCCATGAAAATGATGAACGATACTTCTGATCAGGTAATTGAGAGCCTGGAAGCAGATTTAACCAGTTTAAAGGCTAATACCGAACAATCAGAAACGGAGAAATTTGCAGAATACAAGTGGCTTTATGCTTTACTTCAGAATAAATTAAGCCCGGTACTGTTGGGCCGTTTAACTGACAAAACGCAAACCGACACTTTCGAAACTGCTGATGAATACGAGGGTTATATCGATAGCAATCTTCAGGAGCTAAAGAAATATGCATCCGAAAAAAGCGAGCGAATTACCAGGCAGGATATTGCTTCTATAGTGGCTTATAAAACGGGAATCCCAATGGGAAAACTCCAGGCGGGCGAAAAGGAAAAGTTGCTCAATATGGAGCAATACCTAAAGAAACGTGTAGTAGGGCAGGATCAGGCACTTAAAGCCGTATCTGATGCCATTCTGGAATCGCGTAGTGGTTTGAATAAAAAAGGACAGCCAATTGGTTCGTTCTTTTTACTGGGACCAACCGGAACAGGTAAAACCGAGCTTGCCAAATCAATTGCCGAGTTTTTGTTTAACGATGAAAAGGCCATGATCCGCTTTGATATGTCTGAGTTTAAAGAAGAACACAGTGCGGCATTGCTTTATGGAGCGCCTCCGGGTTATGTAGGTTACGAAGAAGGTGGTTTACTGGTAAACAAGATCAGGCAACAGCCGTATTCCGTTTTACTTTTTGATGAAATTGAAAAAGCTCACCCATCGGTTTTTGATACTTTTTTACAGATTCTGGATGAAGGACACATGCACGACCGTTTGGGCAAAGAAGGAGATTTCAGCAATTCGCTCATTCTGTTTACCTCAAACATCGGTAGCGAATGGATTGCAGAACAGATTGGTAAAGGTGTTATTCCTGCTTCCAACCAGCTGATGGAAGTAATGGCAGGTCATTTCAGACCGGAATTTTTGGCTAGGATATCCGAAATCGTTCCTTTTGCGCCAATTAATGAAAACAATGTCGTGCGTATTTTCGAGATCCAGCTAAGCAGTTTAGTACAGTCGCTGAATAAAATGGGAATCGAATTTGAAATTGCCGAGGATGCCAAGAAAATGATTGCACTGGATGGTTTTACACCTAAATATGGTGCAAGGCAGTTATCTGCAGTAATCCGTAACTTGCTTCGTCGTCCGATTTCGAAATACATCATTTCGGGCGAGCTTAAAAAAGGTTCGAAGATTGTAGTAAGCAAACATGCTGAAGAAGATCAGCTCGAATGGAGTATTATTCAGCCAGAAACGGCAATATTAGAACAAAAATTGAGTTAAAACGTTAATTATTATTATATTATAAAAAAATAAATCGTAAACCTAAATCTACATACTATGTTTAATTATGAAATTGGTGGTAACGAGCGAAAAATTGACACCTCAGAAGCTTTCGCAGAAATAGCCCACAATAAAACGCTTTTTGTACAAAAACTTACTGATAATGATCCCATCAAACCAGAGAAAGTTGAAGGACTTAAAACAGTAAAGGAAGTATTTGAACATTATAAACCCAATGTGAAAGTAGCTTTCGAGAAACAGGATGGATCTACAGTTGGCGAAACGCTCAACTTTAACGATCTGGGCGATTTTGGTGTGAAAAACATCATCAACCAAAGCAACTACCTTACCAATGTAAACATCGAAAGAGAAATGTCTCTCAATGTGATAAAGCAATTAAAATCAAACAAAACCCTAAAAGCTACGCTTGATGATGAGGAAACCAAAACTGCCTTTATCAGCGCTTTGAAAAACTTTGTTGACGAATTGGAGCAGAATAAATAATCTAAACGCTGAAAAACATGTCAAATCCTCAAGAATTAAAAACAGAAGAAAATACAGCCCAGGCCGGTTTTAAACCTGCTGAAACAAGAACCGTTGAAAAAACTGCGCTAAAAGATAACTTGGAAAAACTGGCCCGTGTTGGCGGTTTCGATCTGCTTGAAGCAACGGTTGATGGTCTTCAGAACCTAAACCCTGAAAGGAAAGCGCGTAAGCAGATCTTTTTAACTGGCGATGAGAAAAAGAAAGAACGCGAAGAGTTGAAAAAGAAAATCCAGCTTTGGATTGACGTACTCGAATCTTCAAGCTCTGTGGCTGATATGGTAGAAAAAAGTACAGCAAAACTGAACGCTGCCGAAGAAAATCTAAATAAAAATATTGCAACAGCCTTAGAAAGTACAAGAGAATTGGAGCAGGCTTACCGCTCGGTTCATTTGTTCTATAAAAATACCGAATCTGATAAACTTAAAAATGTGGTGCTGTTAAATGCGTCAATGGATCAGATTAAGGACTTGGATAACCCACGTTTCATCGAGTATGTAGATGATGAGTTAAAGCAGAATTACGATCGTTTGGATCTTCGTAATAACTACTCACTAATGGTGGTGCCTGGTTATATGGGGTCTAATAAGGTATTGGAGAGATGGGCAAAAATTGCGCACAACAATAAAGCAATGCTTGTAACCGATTTCGCCGATCTTGATCAACCTGATGATGTACTCGACTTGTTTACAGCAGCCAATTTCACTGGTGGTGATGCTTTCAGGTCTAACGTAATCATGACCTGTAACTGGTTGGTAGGCCGTGGTAAAATTGCCGAAGTTGGCGAAGAAGATGATCTTACCGTACCGGGTTCTGCTGCTCTTGCCGGAAAAATGTACTATACCCTGATGTCGCAGGTTACAGCCGGTAAAAAACACGGTGCCATTAACGAAGTAGATGGAGTTAAGTTCGATTTAAAGAAAAGCGAAATTTCTCATTTGGAAAGGGTTGGTTTGGTGCCTATGGTAAACGAGTATGGCAAAGTAATGGCATTCTCTGCTAAAACATTGTTCAACGGCGACAACATTGGCTTACAAACCTATTCAGTAGTACGTGTATTCGATTATATAACCAAAGTATTGTTCGATTTCTTGAACAGAAGAGCCTTTGAAAACTGGACTTCTAAAACCGAACAGGATCTTCGCGGTCAGATCGTAAAATTCTTGGATGGTATCCAAGGCGCCGACCGTTTGATAGAAAGGTTCAAAATCATGCGTTTCGAAAGAGATGAACAACAGAAAGACAGGATTCACCTGGATATTCATATTACCCCTTATTTCCCGGCTAAGAGTTTCGTGGTAAAACTCGATGGCCATAAAGGAGAAGATGAAAATACAACCTGGAGTTCGGAGTATAATCAGCAGTAATTTTTTGATAACTGAAATAAAAACCCAACACTTGCGTTGGGTTTTTTTATGGGATATGCGTACACTTAACAAATTCTTTATAATTTTGTAACGCATCGGCCAGATCAGATTAATCAAAAAAAATGAAGCAAGTACTTATCCTGAATGGGGATATTGAAAAAAACGCATCTACAAATTTCCTGATTAATGCCTATAAGCAAGGGGCAGAAAGCGTTGGCGCAACAGTGAGAGAGCTGGCCATTATCGACCTGATTTTCAACTCCAATAAGTTGTTCAATAATAGGCAGATTGCAGAGTTGGAGCCCGACCTCCAAAAAGCTTTAACAGCCATTAGGCAAAGCAACCATGTTGTGCTTTTTTGCCCGGTATACGTAGATCATATTCCGGCAAAAATTAAAGGCTTTTTTGATCGCCTCTTTATGCCCGATCAGATTTTTAACACACAACAGCAGAACATCAATAATAATTTTAGCGGCCGCTCGGCAAGAATCGTATCCATATTGGACGAAGCAACTTTTAAGGAATGGAAGGCCAATAAAAAAACAACCTACCTTTCCATTAAAAAAGCAGTATTCGAAAAATGTAGAATGAGTCCGGTGCTTACCAATACCATAGGAGAGTTGCACTCGCTTGAAAACCATTACAGCCAGAAATGGCTGAATAAGATGGAAAAATTTGGCGCCCAGCTGATCTGACCTTCTGCATATCAACTGATATCAGTATTGCACTATTAAACATTGTCCTAAAATGCTACATTTTGGGGTAAATTGCTACAGTTGTATGATGTGTGCCTAGAGTCATTCAGAATGTAACGTAAAAGATACGTTGGTAGTTTTTCCCGTATTTACCGCAAAAATAATTAGTATAACTGTGTTTTTAGGCGATAAAATGAAAGCGCTATTTTTTTGGATTTTTATTTATTATCCTTTAATAAAATCACGGGGCTGTTATTTGGTCTGATATTTGTTTTAATCGTTCCGGTAGCGGAGGCTACAAAATTTCAAATTTTTAACCTTTAAATTTTAAAACTATGGCTTTCAAAGCTAGATTAAACTTTTCAGGCAAGGAGTACGATGTGCTTCATTGTGCCTATGCGTTAAACCGTGATGTAGATGCTAAAGGAAGACCCTCTTCCGGAGTCTATGGCGGTACCATCGACATTGAGATCGAATCAACCGAAGACACCTCAATCATCGAAGCGATGGTAAACAACCAGTACAAACCCATTACCGGAACACTTCTGATCAAGAAAACCGAGGAAGATGCCAAAATGAAAGAAGTAAACTTCGAGGATGGCTACATTGTTAAATATTCCGAAGGGATAAACATTGTTGGCGATCACCCGATGACACTGAAATTCCAGATTTCAGCGAGGAAACTCAAGTTAGGAAACGCGGAACACCTTAACGATTGGCCAAAGGCTTAGTTAGGTTTAAGGCGTAAGGTTTGGGGTTTAAGGAAATACTAACCGCTAACCAACTAACCTCTAAGCAGTTTAGAGAGGAGAGTTTAGGGGTTAGGTAAATAAAACGCTAGCCGCCATGCACTCAGCAAAAAACTATTTCATTTTTCAAAAACATTTAAAACATTACTACAATGGCATTCAAAACCCGTTTAAACTTAGGATCAAAAGAATTTGATGTACTACAGTGCAGCTTTTCATTAAATAGAGATGTTGACGCAAAAGGCCGTCCATCATCAGGAGTTTATGGTGGTACCATCCACATCGAAATCGAATCGACCGAAGATACTTCGGTAATCGAATCAATGGTTAATAACCAATACAAACCGCTTTCAGGTAACATCGTTTTCAAAAAAGGCGAAGAAGACGCAAAGATGAAAGAGCTTTCTTTTGAAGATGCCTACATCATTCAATATAGCGAGGGTATTGCGGTAAACGACAATACACCGATGACTTTAAGTTTCGTAGTATCGGCCCGTAAACTAAAACTGGGCAATGCAGAACATGAAAATGATTGGCCAAAAGCTTAATCTGGTATAGAATATTATTAACTGCTGCGCAGTGTCGGCAGTTAATAATGTTTTTTTGTGAGGTGTGATAAAAAAGAGCTACCTATGGCTACCGATTTAGAATACATTACCCTGTTTAATTCTTGCACAATATCCCCTTTAGAAACCGCCAGGATTAACCGGATTATTGATGATAAAATCATAAACAATAAGCCGCGGTATGAGGCTGTAAGGAATAAGCTGCTCGATCTGAACGAATATACTTATCGCAGTGCCTGTTTTCTGACCGAGCCCGACGATAATTTTATTAAACGAAATCCTAAAATTGCCAATAGCACTTTTAGCAGGACTTTTTCCGGTACCGGTCTTTTCTCCGGAAACACAGGTATACCATGGTACTTTATCGCCTGTGTACATTACCGCGAAAGCAGTTCCGATTTTACCAAGCACCTGCATAATGGCGATCCGCTGAGTGGTTTTACCCGGCAGCATCCTGCTAACCGTCCAAAAATTGGCCATGGCCCGCCTTTTACTTTCGAAGAAAGCGCTGTTGATGCTTTAAAGTTGCGAGGCCTGGATAAGGAAACGGTTTGGTCACTGCCCAAAGTTTTGTTGCGTTTAGAGCAATATAATGGTATAGCCAAAGCCTATGAAAAAAATCACATCAACTCGCCCTATCTATGGGGCGGCTCCAATCTGTATACTAAAGGTGGTTTCCCAAGAGATCATGTCTTTAGTCTCGATTATGTAAATAAACAGATTGGAACAGCCGTTATTTTAAAAGCGATGGAAAACAGGGGTTTAATCAACATACCAAGGCAATAACATGAAAACAGCCATTCTCTTTTTTATTCCGTCGGTTTTCCTTTTTTTCTCCTGTGGGGCAAAACACGAAAATGAGCGGCAGTCTAGCCCTTACGTTACCGACTCAGCCAATATTGGTAGTCAGCAGAAAGCCACCTCTGCCGAAAGCGATTCACTTAAAAAATTAGCGGCAAACATGGTAGCCTCGCGAGAAACCTATATTAAAGATGGCAGTACAGTGGCAGAAGGTATCTTTATTAAAGCATTAATCGAACAGCTGAAAAAGCCAGGGGCTTTTGAAAAAGACTTTGCAGGTTTAAGGGAATACGAGATCAATATATTAAAGGCTGACGATCAGAAACTGAGGCTTTTCTATTGGCTTTCGCCTTATTCGGGTTCCATGTGGCATGTACAGAACATCATCCAGTATAAAGATGAAAACAATACCTTAAGGGCCGTTGCTTTTAACAGCCTTTATAAAGATAAGGATGATGAGGGAAGCCCAACACCGTTTTTTGACCACATTTATGCTTTAACTACCTTACCCCAGAAAACTTATCTTTTTACGGGATACGGGCAGATGAGCGGAACTGAACCCTACAGCGTAAGCCATACCTTAGTGATCAAAGGTTCAGGTTTTAGTATTAACCAACCTTTGTTTAAGGTAGGAAAATCGGATCATACACAGTTGTTTGCTTCTGCAGAATTAAAAGAAGACCAGGATAAAGAAAAGCTTCTTGCTCAATTGGCTATCACCTATAACCCAACAGATAAAACCATCAGCTATCCTGAAGTAAGCGAAAGTAAAACCGGAGCTTTTTTCAATGGGAAAAGAAATATCCTCACTTTTCGTGACGGAGTGTTTAAGTAGTGATCACCTAACACCAAGTTAGTATGGAAAAAAAACTAATCACCGAAATTAATATAGAAGGCAAAACGATTACGCATTTTGCGTCATTTAGCCTTCAGCAGGCTTTTAACGAACACCACTATTTTGAGTTGAGGTTTAACCACGATCAGATGGGTGCACCGGGCATGATCAATTTAAATGAGAGCCGCGATTTTGTGGGGAAAACCCTTACAGCCTCGTTTGGCTACGATACCGGCAGTTTACAGGAATTTTCGGGCCTGGTAACCAAGGTAGAGCTGGCTCAGAGCCATGGTTACCACGGGGTACTGATCGTAAGCGGCTACAGTCCGACGATTTTGATCGACCGAGGTCCGGATTTAGGTTCCTATCTCGATAAAGATCTGAATGCAATTGTAAACCTCGCTACAGACGAAGTTCCTTCCAACGATTTAAAAATTGTAGCTAATGCGGCAAGAAAAGAACCTATCGATTACCTGATCCAGTACCGTGAAAGCGATTTCTCTTTTCTCAACCGGTTATCGGCCGAATATTATGAATGGTTTTATTATGATGGCAAGCAATTGAATTTCGGTAAACCCGACAATCAGCAAGAAGTAGCTTTGGTTTATGGTCGCGATGTGCAGAACCTTCAATATGCTATGGAAATTGCCCCGATCAAAAATAAACGCTTCGCCTATAATCCTAAACAGGATGAAATGTTGCAAAGCGAGAGCGGAGGGCAAAGCGATGGATCGCCAGATCTGGCCCATGCCATACAGGTTTCTAATGCAATGTATAGCAAAACTTTCAATCAGCCTTCGCCGGTCAGGGTGGATAACAATAGCGACATCAAAGCCCAGGTGCAAAATGAAGAAAAAGCACAGATCAGTAACCTGTTAAAAGTACATGCCAGTGGCGATAATGCCACTCTGGGCATTGGAAACATTGCCGAAATTACCATGAGCATCAGGCAGGAACTATCTTTTGCGACAGAGAGCCTGGGTAAATTCCTCATTACGAATATCAACCACAATATTGATGGGACAGGAAAATACCACAATACATTTGAGGGTTTGGTAGCCACTACTGAACGGCTTTCAGTGAAAAACTATACTAAGCCAAGTCCCGATATGCAGTTGGCAGATGTAATTGATAATGCCGACCCGCAGGGCCAGGGCCGAATTAAAGTGAAATTTAAATGGGAGTGTAAAACCAATGATGTAACCGAGTGGCTGCGGGTAATTACACCGGATGCCGGAAGCAGCGATAAGGTGAGTAAAAACAGAGGTTTTGTCTTCATTCCGGAAATAGGCGATCAGGTAGCATTAACTTTCGAAGAAGGAAATATTGCTCGCCCGATTGTATTAGGCTCGGTATTTCATGGGAAAAGTGCAAGTGGGGGCAGTGCGAGTAATAATAGCAAAAGTTTAACTTCAAAAAGTGGACATACTTTAACCATGGATGATGGTGCAGGTATGATTATGCGCGATAAAGACAGCAATTTTATTGAGCTTGATGGAGCGGGTAAAGCGGTTTTCGAGACCAAAGAATCCATACTGATTAAATGTGGCGAAAGCAGCATTTTTATGGATAAAACAGGTAAGATCATTATTAAGGGGAAAGATATTCTAACCCTGGGTGAAAATATTGGAAATTCGGCCACAACCAGTATCGGCATTGGAGTAGGGCCGGAAGATGGAACACCAACTTCGGGCATTGGCATAGAGGCACAAACCTTGGATATTGGCACCAAAACACTTTCCATGAGTGGCGAAACTGAAGCTAACCTGGCATCGAAAAAGATCAATGTTGGCGGCGAAAGCGAAACGAATATCAGTAGTGGAACGATTAACCTGAATTAATATCGATTAAAGTTCCGATGAACCCTATACAACTCGAATTATTTAAAATAGATAAACAGTGGCTGCAAGTAGTGAGGAAACATCCAACCGAAACCCTGTTTTTCTGCTTAGGTGAGCGCCATGAGGTAAATTTATTTGAAGCATATTTTAAATACCAGTTAACTGAAGAAAGCAGAACCGATGATATATACCTGCTCCATTACCAGGGTTTTCAGAACAAAAACGACTATGGCAGAAGTTTGGTTAAGGAATGGAAGGAGATCTTTGATTTATGGCAGAAAGATACTGGTAAGGGTATTATTTGGGATGTCGAATCAGCTGAATATGCAAAAGAGTATAAAACTGATGCCTATGTTCCCGTAATGGCCCTGATAAGGCTTTGTGATCTTTATCCGGAGTTGAAATTGAAAAAAATTTACATTCAGCTCGCACCAACCGTTATTGATGATGTTATTGGACTTTCTGAATGGATAAATGAATGTTGCAAGTGTGTTAAAGCTGCAAATAACCAAAATATTAAGCTGGTTTATACTGAGCACCATACACACCGTACGTTAAAAAAAATAAAACAGGGAATAGATTTTAGACTCAATATCGATGTGAGCAGGTTGATGCAAAATGCTGCGGCGCATACCAACCGCGAAAAGAGTAATCCCGAAGCAGATTACCAACAGCAGATATTAACGGCCAGTAATTATTTAAGCAAGGGAAAACACGAACAGGCAAATGCCGTTTTGGAACGGGCAATCGTAATTGCACAAAAACAGGGATTACACGAGGCAGTGGTTGCCGCCAGGATTATGCTTGCACAGAGTTTAGCCGTAAAAAACAAAAAAAATGAAGCACGCCAGCAATATGAAATGGCTTTGGTAAGGGCCGGTGAACACTCACAACTGAGTGCGCACATTCATATGAGTTATGGCAGTTTTTTACTTGCCCAAGCTGGTAAAGAAGAAGCTAAAAAGTACTTTGAAAAGGCCATAAAGATTGCCGAAATGTTGGGAAATGATTTTATAGCCATGGAATGTACCCGTTTGCTCGGACAGCTTTCGGAAAGCAAAATAACAGGGTCGGCAAAGGCGATGGCGTATTATGTAAAATGCCTGGAAATAGCGAAGAAAATGCCGATCGAAAAACGTCGGCAGAGTTCAATGGCCTATACAGCATTCATCATGTTAAAAAAATATGGCGCAGATAGTCCAGAAGGTAAAAAATTAGATATGGATATGCAGCGGGACTATGGGGAAGACTGGAAATCGATGGCTGAAGTACCAAAAAACCACGCCAATCCATTATCATAAAAAATATACGGATGAAAAAAGTAAAAGCAAGTAAACCGAATATGGCTACCGATAGGTCGATTAGCCTATCAGCAAGCTTAACCAAAGCCGAACCTAAAGCGGTTGGTAGCGGGGGAGGTGTGGCTGCCGGAAGCAACCCACCTGCAGCAAAAAGTTCGCTTAAGCTTTTAAAAGCTCAAAAGCCTGCAATGGCCAATACCGCAGTGCAGCATGTAAGCAAACATTTTGATGTGGTGCTGGCCATCGATTTTCACTGGACAACCATTCCCATTCCGCCATCTTTTGGGTTTATTCCGCTGCCATTACCCCATCCCTTTATTGGAATGGTTTTCGATCCGATGGATTATCTGCGTTTTACTATTCCGGTTCCGAAATTTGCGCAGGGTTTAATCGGTGCAGCCAGTATACCGATGGGAGGCTCTATTTTTGTGCATGGCAGGCATAAAGCCACAACCACCACCAGTGTAATGGGGGTTTTACTTCCTTTCAGGCACATTACCTCATTACCTGTTTATTTTATTGTAAACATACCCGGTTCGCCGCACGAGGGCGAAGTATATTGGGGATCAACAACGGTAAAAGGGCAGGGCGCAGAAATGAGTGGTTCTAATCCTGGGCAGGTACTTACCTGCTGGTGCCCGCCTATGGGCTTAAAACCCTTACCAACGGTACCAGGTAAATTAAAGAAAAACCCATTGGCTTATTTCGCGTTTTACAGTGATTTATTGAGCATGTATGTGCAGATTAATACCGGAAAACCCGTATTGGTTGGAGGTACATTTGCTCCGCATAATTATACGCTTAAAGAATATTTAATGCGTTTTGCCGCTATTGGTATAATGCGTGGGCTTACCAAATTGGGAAGTGCCTTATCTAAAGCGGCCTTAAAGGGAGTGAATAAAGTATTACGGGGGCTTTTTAAAAATAACCCCATATCGAAAAAGCTTTGCCACTGGGGATTGGAGCCTGTTAATTTTGTTACCGGGGCGATGTTTTTTGAGTGGACCGATTTCGAACTTCCCGGAGGACAAACACTCGCATGGAGCAATGTATGGCGTAGCGATAAGCCCTATGCAGGCATGCTGGGCAATCAGGTATATAACAATTACGATCTTTATATCTACCCCGATCCGGAAGCAGGTATTGTAGGATTTAGCCATCCAACTGAAAATATGGTAATGCCTTTACCTTATATCGAAGCATATTCGGGCAAACAATACGATCGTGCGCAGAAGCTTTGGATGGAAAGACCCGATGAAAATACCTGGGTACTCACCATCGATCAGAACATCTATACCTACGCGCTGTTTAGCGGAGGAGCAGATGGCGATATTTACCGCATAAGCCATATTGAGTACAGTGTTGGTACCAATCTTACATTTTATTATAAAAAACAGCTCTTAACCCGGGTTGTAGAAAACTCTGGACGCGTGCTCGAAATGGAGCATAATGATAAAGGTACAGCCATTAAAGCAGTTTATTATCATTACAAAAATACCAGCGATCTGTTGGTGAGTTACGAGTATGATGAGCGTGGCAATATGATCAAAGTATACGATCGGGCAGGTAAAGCCATCATTTTTGAGTACGATGATAACAACCGTGTGGTAAAAAGAACCAACCGAAACGGAATGGCTTATTTCTGGGCGTATGACCAGGAAGGCCGTGTAATCCATACCGAAGGCAGAGACGGTATCATGAGCGGCTCGATAAGTTATTTCCCGGATGAAGGTTTTAATGAGGTGTATTATCGTGATGGCAAAATAGAGCGTTATTATTATGATGAAAACGACCTGGTATACAAAAAAGTAGATGCACTGGGCGGCGAAACCTGGTATGAACATGATCGCTATAACGAAGAAAAAATGGTTTCCAGCCCTGAGGGTAGGGTAATCGGCTACGAATACAATGATCGGGGCAATATTACCACTTACCATACCGCAGATGGCGAGCAGTATCACTATGCTTACGACGAAAACAATAACCTGATCTTGCGAAGTGACCCGGCAGGATCGAACGAAACCTGGCTGTATAATGATCAGAACCAATTGCTTCAACACGTTCAAAAAGATAACCGTGTAATTGATTTTTATTATAAAGAAGGACAGAAGCTACCTGTGTTCTGTCGCGATCAGGATGGAAATGAGGTCCATTGGACCTATAATGCCCTAAACCAGTTAATCAAATCGGCCACGAACGAAGGCAGCAACCGCCGTTGGACTTATGATGATTACGGCCGATTGGTCCGTTTTAGCCCGGATGGGGATCAAACTACTATTTGGGAGCGTGATGCAATGGGACGGGTAACCATGGTAAAGGATTTTGGAGAAGAAGCCTTACGTTTCGAATATGATGCCTACGATCTGCCTGTTTATGCTACCGACGGCCATGAAGAATGGCATATGTCTTATACCCCAATGGGGAGCTTAAAAATGCAGCGAAGAAGTAATCAGGTATCGAAACAAAATACCCAAACCCTTCACTTTGCTTATGATCAATGGGAAAATTTAAAAGCCATTACCAATGAAAAAGGCGAAGAATATATCTTTTTAAGAAATGCCAATGATGATGTGGTGAAAGAAATTGGCTTCGATGGACAAGAGCAGCAATATATCCGCAACCAGGATGGGCAGATCATCAAAACGATACAGGCCGATGGTAAAGCCGTTTACCACAATTACGATTTAAGTGGCCGTTTGGTGTACAGTAGCTATGAAGATGGCACTTACGAAGCTTTCCAGTACAATAAACTGGGTTTGCTCATAACCGCAGAAAACGAGCTTTCTTCGGTTAATTTTAAGCGGAACCCATTGGGTCTGATTACTCAGGAAATACAGGATGGGTACCAGATCAATTATCAGTATGATGTTTTTGGCAATCTGACGAGTTTAACTAGTTCATTAGGCGCTGATATCAAATATGATTATGATGAAATAGGATATCTGAAAGGCATTGCTGCAAAAAGTGGCCGGTCGGCACAATGGGCTGCAGCCATCGCCCATAATACAAACGGACAGGAAATCAGCCGCAGTTTAAGTGGTGGAGTAAAAGCTGCTTTCGATTATGACCACGAGGGCCATCCGATTAGTCAAAGAGTTGAAACCAATGGCTCTGTTACCGCCTTTAAACAATATACCTGGGGGGCGAACGATAAGCTTAATGGCTGTTTAAATAGCATTACGGGAGGTAGCATCAATTACAGGTACGATACTTTTGGCAGTCTGTCATCGGCTAGTTACAGTGATGATGGCAAAGTGATCCATAAAAATCCTGATGAAATTGGTAATTTATACAAAACAACCGGGCGTAGCGACAGGCGTTACGATAAAGGAGGTAAACTGCTTAAAGATGATCAATGGTATTATCGTTACGATGCCAGGGGTAACCTGGTACACAAAAGCAAACGCAATATTATCGGGCTTGCAAAAGAAGCAGCAGCTAAACCCGAAGAGAATAGTTTATTTGGTAAAAAATTGAATTGGGCAATGGCCAACCCCGATCTTCCTGAAGCCGAAACGCTTGATATTTTAGCCGATGCAGAACCCGATTTGCCAGAATGGAAAGAGGGCGATTGGGCTTATGCCTGGGCAGCAACCGGCATGCTGAAGGCCATTAAGAACCCACATGGTAAGCTTATCAGTTTTGAGTATGATGCTTTAGGCAGGAGGAAAGCTAAAATTGTTCATGGCTCATCGCTTAAAGGTAGCGAAGGGGTTATTTATCGCTACGTTTGGGACGGTAATTTACTGCTCCACGAATGGAATTACCCTTTAAGCGAACGACCCAACCTGGTGGTTAATGAAGATGGATTGCTTAGTTACGATAAAACGGAACCAGTTAGCAACGATCTGATTACCTGGGTTTACGATCAGGTTAAATTTACGCCAAGTGCCAAAATCGTTAACGGGCAGTATTATTCTATTATCAGCGATTATATGGGTACGCCTGTACAGGCTTATGATGATGAGGGGAAAAAAGTATGGGATTGCGAACTTGATATTTATGGAAAAATACGTAAACTTAGTGGCAATAGGGAGTTTGTACCCTTTAGGTACCAGGGGCAGTATGAGGATGTAGAAACGGGGCTGTATTATAATCGGTTTAGGTATTACGACCCGGAGCAGGGAAATTACATTTCTCAGGATCCGATCGGTTTATGGGGCGGTAATCCTTCAATTTACGGTTATGTATTTAATAGTAATTATGAAGTAGATGTATTTGGCTTAAAGACCTTTCAGCAGGCATTGGGCGATTACGGCGAAAAATGGGTGAAAGAGGCTTTACAAAATTCGAACAGGTATTCACGTGTATTTCAAGTTCAAAATGCATCCGGCCACGGTATTGATGTAGTGGGGATGCGCCATGATGGAAAATTTGATATTTTTGAGGTAAAAACCAACATTTCAGGTAATGTTGGGGATTTATCAGCTAGACAATTAGATTCTGATTATTTTATCAAGGATATACTTCAAAAAGATAATATTACTGATTTTGGATTATCTCGGCAGCAGGCTAATAGTATATTAAATAATATTGGAGATAAAAGAGTTGTGGATGTATTTGTTGGCCGTGGACCGAAAGGTAGATTCAAAGTAAAAAGCGCGTTGGTATCAGACTGGGATGAAGTTTCTCGCACTCAAAAAGCTCGTGGTACTTGCCATTAATAAAAAAAGTTTATGCATAATACAAAAGGGTTTAAAAATTTTTTTCAAAAAGTGCTCCAATCGTCTCGTGATGAAGAGCCGTTCATAGTAGAGTTTATTGAAGATTTCATTCATAAAAACACTAGAACTTTTCAAAAGAAAATGGTTGTGTGGGACGAAGAAGAGGTAGTGGATTATGATTTATTGTATGTACTCTCTTCTTATTCATATCGATTTAAAATTCCGGAAGGAATATTAAATTTTATTGAGAAAAATAATGAAGACGCCTTTGTCGTATTATTAAAATCATATTTTACTGATCTATTAGTTCAAACTTATGCTTACAAAGTCAATCAGTTCGTTAACAGTGTTTTACATACCGATTTGGCATTAAGTACACTTCTGTCATTGGGTTATTTCCCTGATAAAACCGAAGTTTTAGCTAAGCATTTATTGAATTTTCTCGAATCCAATAAAGCCAAATTGGAGATTTATCCTCAAAATTTAGATTTTGGTTTTAAAAGCACTTTGTATTTAACGTCCGTTTTACTTAATAACGCGGGTCACTCAGCTATTTCTAAAGAGATTAACCATCATCTAAAACCAACAGACGAAGCATATGAGTTTGCAGGCAAAAATTTATATGCTACAGATTCGCTAGTAGTAAATAAATGGGTTAATGATTTGGCTGATTTTCATGTAGCAAATAGCAAAGATGATTTAACTCGGCCTTTCAATCGCGAAAGATGGCAATATTTTCCGATAGAAATTATAACACTCCTGCAATTGCGTTCACAACAGGGCCTGCCGATTGATTTTATTACCCATCCACTATTAAAAGATTTTCTGCCTTTTATAGCACAAAAGCTGCCCGTTCCATTGGATGAAACCACCCAAAAACTGGAAAAACGGATTTTGGAAAAATAAAAATGATGGTAAAAATTGCTAAAGGATCTACACTAAACCTTATCCTTTAGCAATAATTTAATGACGTTCTTTAACGCAGGGTTACGGTTCGATTCTTTCCAGGTCATGTACAGTTCCGTTCGTTGCGGGATATGGGTCAGCTCTATAAACTTCACATTTTCCTGATAGCCGTATTGCAGGCCTGTGGGCACAATGGCAATCCCCAAACCCTCTTCAACCAATTTATAAATTGTTAAGGCATTAACCGATTTATGATAGGTTTTGGGTTTAAATCCATGGTCCTCACAGATGCTCATCATCAGGTCGTAATAAAAGGGACTGTCATCACTGGAGAAAAAGATAAAAGGTTCGTCGCCCAGTTTTTTCACCGCTTCAAAGCTGGCCTTTTTCATCGGGTGGCTTTTAGGTAACACCAATGAAAAAGTATCCTGGTGGATCATGTATTTGGAAATACCAGCCTTAAATTGCTGTATCCGCACAAAGCCGATATCCAGCATGTCCTTTTCCAATAACTCCATCTGTAGCTTATTGGGCATCTCATCCAGGTTGGTCCTGATTTCCGGAAAATGTTTGTTGAGTTTAAAAATAATTTCCGGAACAATTTTCTGCGCCGCAGAACCTAAAAAACCAATCCGGAGTTCACCTTGTTTGCCCTCTGCTATATTGGCTACCTGTTTTTTGATGTTTTCAATATGCCCGAACAAGAAATCAACCTCTTCTTTCAGGTAAATGCCTGCTTCGGTAAGGGTTACCTTTTTCTTATTACGATCGAACAATGGAGCATTAAAAATTTCTTCCATCTGTTTAATCTGCCGGCTTAGTCCAGGCTGCGAAATAAACAGGCGGTCTGCAGCTTTCCTAAATTTCAGTTCTTCGGCCAGCACCTGGAAATACTTTAAATGGCGCAATTCTATCTGATAACTCATGGTTATTAAATGATGATGTAATTGGTATTTATAGGTATCAAATATACCGCTTATTTTTGTGTAAAACCTTTAAGATTATGAGTGGGCAACAGATTTTTAACTATGGTACAGATCATTTAACGGCTGAATTGGCACTGGCCATCAGCAGGGGCGAAACCAAAGGGGTAATTAGCGAAAGCGCGCGGCAAAAGGTAATCGAAAGTAGTGCGGTAGTAGAGCGTATTGCGGTTTCTGGCAAGGCCGTTTATGGAATCAATACAGGTTTCGGGCCACTTTGTACCGAAATGATTTCGGCTGCAGATACCAGGAAACTGCAGGAAAATATATTAAAAAGCCATGCCGTAGGCGTTGGCGAACCCATTGATCAGGAAATTTCTAGGTTGATGCTGGTTTTAAAGCTGCAGGCCTTAGCCCAGGGTTATTCGGGTATCAGGATTGAAACCCTTGAGCGGATGATCTGGTTTTTGGAAACAGGCGCTATACCGGTTGTTCCAAAGCAGGGCTCAGTTGGTGCATCAGGCGATCTGGCTCCATTATCCCACTTGTTTTTGCCATTAATCGGACTCGGAAAAGTGCATTACAAAGGCGAAATAATCAGCACAGCAGCGCTTTTAAAAAAATACAATATACAGCCCTTGCATTTGGGCCCCAAAGAGGGGTTGGCCCTGATCAATGGCACGCAGTTTATCGCTGCACATGCCGTTAAAGTAGTTCAGCGTTTGGAAAATTTGCTGGCATCTGCCGATATTATTGCGGCATTGATGATTGAGGGCTTACAGGGATCAGAAAAACCTTTTGAAGCACAGCTTCATGAGTTAAGGCCATATCCGGCAAATATTGCAGTGGCTGCGCAGGTAAGGAAACTGTTGCAAGGTTCCGAAATTATGAAATCGCATGCCAACTGTGCTAAAGTACAGGATCCCTATTCTTTAAGGTGTATTCCACAGGTACATGGTGCTTCCAGAACGGCATGGTTACATTTAAAAGAAGCTTTAGAAATCGAACTTAACGCTGTAACCGATAATCCTGTCATATTTAATGATGATTTAACCATCAGCGGAGGTAATTTTCACGGTCAGCCACTGGCTTTACCGCTTGATTATGCCTGTTTGGCCGCATCAGAAATCGGAAATATCAGCGATAGGCGGATTTACCTTTCTTTAGAAGGAAATACGCCCGGTGTTCCAAAATTGCTGATGAAAGAAACGGGGTTAAATTCAGGCTTTATGATTGTTCAATACACCTCGGCAGCTTTGGCCAGCGAAAATAAAGGACTTTGTTTCCCGGCCAGTGCCGATAGTATTCCCACCTCACTGGGTCAGGAAGATCACGTAAGTATGGGTTCCATTGGCGCGCGTAAAGCTTTGCAGGTCATAGAAAATGTAGAAAAAATACTTGGGATAGAACTCTTCTGTGCGGCACAGGCTATCGATTATCATTACCCTTTAAAGCCCGGTAAAATACTGGCTGAGGTACATGGTTTTGTCCGTTCAGAAATTGATCATTTTGAAGAAGATCAGATCATGTACGATAGGATGGAAAATGCTATCCAAATGGTACAACAGGGTAAAATTGTTGCCGCTACAATTCAGGCCGAACAGGATTTATAAGAGTTAAAATTGCACAAAATGGATTTTAAAGTACAGCTACTTGCAGGTATCCCATCGGTTTTACCCGCAAAAAAAACAAGAAATGAGCAATTAAACCATGCGCCGGTAAGGAGAGCAGTGTTAAATGCTGCAGAAAAAAAACTGAGCATCAAAAATGCGTTGCGTTACTTCCCCGAAGCATGGCACCAGGAGCTTGCGCAAGAGTTTTTAGATGAGCTGGAAAATTACGGACACATTTATATGTACCGTTTTATGCCCGATTATGCCATTTATGCCCGGCCGATAGCGGAGTATCCTTGCCGTACGCCACATACGGCTGCAATTATGCTTATGATCCAGAATAATTTAGACCCGGCAATAGCACAACACCCTGAAGAACTGATTACCTATGGTGGTAATGGCAGCGTATTCCAAAACTGGGCCCAATATTTACTTTCCATGCAATACCTCGCTACAATGACCGATCGGCAAACGCTGAATATTTATAGTGGTCATCCGCAGGGATTATTTCCATCAAGTGCAGCGGCGCCCAGGGTAGTAGTAACCAACGGTATGATGGTACCGAATTATTCTTCGCCTGAAGATCTTGAAAAATTCAACGCTTTAGGCGTTACCCAATACGGGCAGATGACCGCTGGTTCGTATATGTATATCGGGCCTCAGGGCATTGTTCATGGTACGGCAATTACCTTAATGAATGCTTTCCGTAAAAAAGGCTTTTATGGGAAGAATACTACCGGTAAAATTTTCCTTACCGCCGGACTGGGCGGAATGAGTGGTGCACAAACTAAGGCCGGTAATATTGTGGGTTGCATCACGGTATGTGCTGAAGTGAATCCGAAGGCGGCAGTAAAAAGGCACCAACAAGGTTGGGTAGATGAGCTGATTGATAATTTAGATGATCTGGTGAAAAGGGTTTTATTGGCTCAAACCAAAAAACAAACCGTATCATTGGCTTACATTGGTAATGTAGTAGATGTTTGGGAACGTTTTGATGAGGAAAATATTGAAGTGGTAATTGGTTCTGACCAAACTTCGCTCCACAACCCCTATTCCGGCGGTTATTATCCTGTAGGTTTAAGTTTTGATGAAGCCAATGAAATGATGGCAAATGCAGCTGAACAGTTTAAAATTGAGGTTCAGGATTCGCTGAAGAGGCATGCGGCCAGTGTTAACAAACATGCTGCCAGGGGAACATACTTTTTTGATTATGGAAATGCCTTTTTATTGGAATGCAGCCGGGCAGGTGCCGATGTAATGTCGGCCAATGGAATAGATTTCAGGTACCCGTCTTATGTTGAAGATATTTTAGGACCATTATGTTTCGATTACGGCTTTGGTCCGTTTAGATGGGTTTGCGCGTCGGGTGATGAAAGGGATCTCGATTTAACCGATCGCATCGCAAAAGAAGTGATGGAAGAAATTAAACTTACCGCACCTACAGAAATACAACAGCAATTACAGGATAATATCAACTGGATTACTGCAGCCAAAGAAAACAGGTTGGTTGTGGGCTCAAAAGCCCGGATTTTATATGCTGATGCCGAGGGAAGGGCAAAAATTGCTCTGCGCTTTAATGAGGCAATTAAAACCGGAGAATTATCGGCCCCTGTAATTTTGGGCAGGGATCATCATGATGTAAGCGGAACGGATTCGCCTTTTAGGGAGACGAGCAATATTTATGATGGAAGCAGATTTACTGCCGATATGGCCATTCATAATGTAATTGGAGATAGTTTTAGAGGTGCAACCTGGGTTTCGATCCATAACGGTGGCGGAGTAGGCTGGGGCGAAGTGATAAACGGTGGTTTTGGGATGGTGCTTGATGGAACCGAACAAGCTGCAGAAAAACTACAAAACATGCTTTTTTATGATGTAAACAATGGAATTGCTCGGAGAAGCTGGGCACGCAATAAAGAAGCCCGCTTTGCAATACAGCGCGAAATGGCGCGTACTGATACTTTGAAGATTACGCTGCCGCACCTGGTTGATGACAAGGTTTTGGAGGGATTAAAGATAGATTAAGGTTTTATAAAAGAAAAATGCTTTTTGTCATGCTGAACACAGTGAAGAATCTTTTCATGCATACTGAAAGATTCTTCGTTTCACTATCATTGACCTTATTCGGTAACTCATTAATATTTGACACATTACCTTGGTGCCTGCATTTCCGCCCCGCTAGGCCATAGCACAGCATCTCCGTTTCACTTAAACCCGGCTATGACTAATAAAACACCCCGTCCTGCAGACACCCCTCCGAAAGAGGGGAATTAAATATCGCACAAGACCAATAATTAAATGTCATTTATATTGATTTTTATACAATAAATTATCCCTAAGAATGACAAACTAATAGATCCTATAGGTTCTGTAACGACAATTTTTCCTGAAAAAACCTGGCGCACTATGAGAAAACCTTTGTGATCTTTGCAGTAAAAAGTTATGATAAATTAACTCAATGGCAGGGTAAAATGAAAAACAGAGCCCTTACCTTCCTCACTTTCAGCCCATATCCTGCCGCCGTGCCTTTCTATTATTTCGGCGCTTAGGTAAAGTCCTATGCCAAAGCCAGAAATGGTATGGTTGCCTTTCACACGGTAGTAACGTTCGAAAAGCTTATCAATATCTTCGGGATTTATGCCCATTCCCTCGTCTTTAATCTGAACTTCAACCTCCTGACCATGTATATTGCAGCTTATTTCTATCCGGGTGTTATTATCTGAATATTTTATTCCGTTGCTGATCAGGTTAGAAATTACATTGCCAATTTTATCCCGGTCGGCATGGATGGTTACCTCACAGGTTGGGTTAAATATAATCTGATGTGACGACTGAGAAATATAAGTTTCTTCAATGATTTCCTTCAGTAACTGATCCAGGTTAAAATCGGTTTTTTCGATTAATAGCTTACCTGATTCCAAACGCGATACATTTAAGAAACCATTAATCATGGTAGTCATTTTTCTGATCTGGTTATATGCTTTATCAAGGGCAGTCATCGCATAATTGTCTTCATCCTTTCTGGCCTTGCGCTGCAAAACCTGAACAAAGCCATTTATGGCCGTTAAAGGTGTTTTTAATTCGTGGCTAACCATGCCGATGAAATCATTTTTTCGGAGCTCATCCAGTTTTTGTTCTGTAATATCTATAAAGAGCCCGGAATATTCTGTTGCGTTACCATGGTGATCAACAAACACTCTTCCGGTTGCCCTGATCCACTTTTCTTCGCCTGTAATTAAATTATTGATCGAATATTCATTATCACTTGGCGAATGGTTTTTTAATGCTTCTGTTAAAGCCTTATTCAACATTTCATGGTAATCGGGATTAATGGCACTCATAACAAGGTCCATACTAACAGGCTCATTTAAAGGCAGGCCCAGTAAGTTTTTAACAAACCCAGATACAGTGATTTCGAGTGTTTTAGGATTAATGCTCCAGGTCCCCATTCTACCGGTATCAATGGCCTGTAGTAACCTCTCTTCACTATCGGCTAACTTCTTGGCGTATTGGATCAGGCCTTCATGTGTTTGGGCCAGCTCTTCATTGGTGGTGGCCAGCTCCTCGTTTGCCGCAGCCATTTCCATGTTAATTGCCTGAAGCTCTTCCTGGTAAAGTTTCCGCTCGGTAATATCTGGACTAACCGTAGCAATGGCAGTTACTTTACCTGTTTCCTGATCTTTTATTGCGAAGCCATTCCACTCAATCCAGAAAGGATTTCCTGTTTTTTCGTTCCAGAAACGGATTTCCTGCCTGAAATTGAAGCGCTGCAAAATGCTGGGTAAAAGTTTTTGAGCCGCAGGCCTGTCTGCAGGGAAAACACAGTCTAATATATTTCTGTTGGCAATGTTGACCCAACCTAATTTTTTTAATGCTGCGGGGTTCAGATATTGGATGGTCATATCTAAACCGGCTAAAGCTATAAATTCTGAACTGGCTTCGATGAGTTTATTCAAATTCAATCTTTCCAATTCTATTAATTTTCTTTCCGTAATATCAATGCACGAGCTAATATAACCTGCAAAAGAACCATCTGCATGGAAACGTGGTGGACCATTGGCCAACAGCCAACGGTAATCTCCTTTCTTGGTCAGGATCCTAAATTCACCGGTAAATGGTTTTTTCTCTGCCAGCGCCGAAAGGTAAATGTTCAGATACTTGTCGCGGTCTTCAGGGTGGATCAGATCAGCCCAGCCAAAAGCAAGCAGATCATTCATCGACCTTCCTGTTAAGGTTGTCCACAGATTATTGAAATAAATAGCATTTCCATTTTCATCACCAACCGTAATAAAAATGTCGGTTCCTTCGGCCATGGTTTTAAAACGCTTTTCGCTTTCCGAAAGCTGGTTAAAGCGCTCAGCAACCCTTAATTCCAGGTCGTTGTTTAAAAGGTGCAGTGATTCCTGTGTTTCATGTAATTCCTCGTTGGTGGCCACCAGTTCTTCATTGGTAGCGGCAAGTTCTTCCACTGTGGCCGCAAGTTCCTCGTTCAATACCTGTTCGCGCTGTAATGCTTCATCCTTCTCTTGTGCCCTTTCTATGGCCTCTTTCCTCAGCACCCGGTCGCTTACATCAACCGCGGTATGTAGAATGCAGATAGTCTTGCCTTTGTCGTCTTTTATGGCCCGGTATTCAAAATCGAAATAAAAGGTTTTCAGTTCCCCATTGATAATAAGGTCCGCAGCAGTATCCTTGCCAGAAATCACCAGGCCCTCCAACCATACCCTGCGGAACATATCAATAAAAGGTTGGCCTTTAAGTTCAGGCAATGCTTCTTCTAGCGATTTCCCGATCACGCTCCTGTCTTTTCCCCAAATTCTGAGCATTGCATCGTTCGCCATCTGAATTATAGCCGTTTCGCCAACGTGTATTGCGGTTGCAGTATGGGTTAGATTAAAAACATCCAATAATTGCTCATGGCTTAAAAAAAGGTTTGATCGACTCATGTTGCGGTTTAAGGAATGATTTAAAATTATATTTTAACTACGTTTCACAGAAAATTTAAATCATTAACCTAAACATGATTATTTTCAACAGAAACTATATACTAACCATAACCTCCTTAAAAAGGTTTTTAATGATGTGAATTTCTGATGCATATTGTGTATTTTTTCTACAACCAAAATATAAAGTGTTGGTAAGCTTTGAGAATCCTTCCCAAATTACCTTTACTTTTTCTTCTTCAACTTCTTTTTTGCAAAGAAAATCGGGTATAATGGCTAATCCTTTCCCACCAGATAAGCAGCGTACAATGGAATTAAGATTAGGCACAATATAGTTTGGACGGAAATCGGCACGCTTGCCAAAATTTAGCTGCCAGAAACGTAAAAGGTGCTCCATATCGCCTGCGGTACCATACCATTTTTGCTGTTTTAACCAGGCCTCCATTCCGGCCAGGTCATTTTTTGTTACCAACGAATCAAAAGTCTGCCCGTCAGTTTCTGTGCCGCCTACCAGGACAATGGTTTCGGAAGAAAACGCTTCATGTTCCACATTGGGCGAATTGCCCTTTTGTGGGGTGATAATAAGGTCTAAAATACCTTTGTCCAATTGATCAAGCATTTCGGGATATTCACCAAAACGGATAATAACATTAAACGGAAGGGTAGAGATATATTGTTCAAGCGTAATCTGAAAAGTTTCGAAACACATGCCTACACTAATGGTTGGGGTGTGCTTCTCTGTGCTTTTCTGAAAATGTTTTTCGGCATCCTCGAGTTTGGTCAGTGGCTCCACAATAAAATTATACAATACTTTTCCTTTTTCAGTAGGGATCATTTTTCTGCCGGTTCGTTCGAACAGTTTATAACCCACATAACTTTCTAAAGAGCTTAAATGCAAACTTACCCCGGGCTGCGAAATAAACAGGTTTTCTGCGGCACCGGTTAGGGTTCCTGTTTTATAAATCGCCTTAAAACTTCTGTACCATTCTAAATTTACCATCATTATAGTATTATAATTCTGATACAAAGCTATGAATTAACTTGTTTTAATAATAGATATGAGCGCTGTAATTTTGGGTTATCAAATAGAAAAACGAAATGAAAAAAATATTCATTATTAACGGAGGACAAAAATTTGGCCATTCTGGTGGCAGGTTTAACGAAACAATAGCCGATGCTACTGTCGATTTTTTCTCTTCATTGCAAGAATTTGAGGTAAAAACAACCAATATTAACCACGATTATGACCCAAAGGAAGAAGTGGAAAAATATGTTTGGGCAGATGTTGTCATTTACCATACCCCGATATGGTGGTTCCAGTTGCCACATGCATTTAAAAAATATATAGATTTGGTATTTACAGAAGGTCATAAAAAAGGAATTTACATTAGTGATGGGCGTAAGGCTGATAATCCAACCCGGAATTATGGTACAGGTGGTATGTTGCACGGACGGAAATATATGGTCACATCATCTTGGAATGCCCCAAAAGAAGCATTTACGTTACCCGGAGAATTTTTTATGGAAACCAGTGTGGATGACGGCGTATTATTCGGTTTCCACAGAATGAATGCCTTTACCGGAATGGAACAAATAGAGGGTATCCATTTTCATGATGTAGAAAAGAATGCAGATATTAGGAGTGCACTTAAATTGTACCGGGAACATTTAACCCAAAATTTTTTAAATACAGAAATATATGAGCATTTATTTAACGGCAATAGTTAAAAGCAAACATGACACCACGGCGGCATTAAGAACCATGCTGCTGGATATGGTTGCAAATTCGCGAAAGGAAGAAGCTTGCATTCAGTACGACCTGCATGAATCAGCAGGCGATCATACTTTCATTTTTCAGGAGGAATGGAAAGATCAGGTAGGTTTGGATCTGCACAATAAGCAGCCTTATATTTTAGCCTTTGTGGCACAGGCTGATAAGTTGACAGAAGATATTATAATCTATAAAACAGAAAAACTGGCCTGATTACAGTTTTGCACGCCTGGCCGTTAAGGAAGAACCTGCTGAAGCAATTACCATAAAAGCCACAGCAAAACACTCTTTCAATGTGAGGTATTCCTGTAAAAATACGAGTGCTGCCAACGAAGCCATAGCAGGTTCCAGGCTCATTAAAATACTGAAAGTCCGGGCAGGGAGCTGCTTAAGAGCCCTCATTTCCAGGGTAAAGGGAATAGCGCTTGATAATAATGCAAGTGCTGCTCCCTGGCCCAGTAATCGGGGGGTTAAATTGCTTAAACCACCGCCCATAATGCCAAATGGAAGGATGACCAACGTGGCAAATATCATCCCAATGGCAACGGCCTCGCCTCCTTTCATGATTTTCGAAATCCTGCCGCCCAGGATAATATAACCCGCCCAAAAAACGCCGGCCAGTAAGGCCAGTAATACGCCAACTAAATTTAATCCCGTACCCGTCCATGGGGTGATGAGTATAATGCCTGTAGCAGCCAGTATTACCCAGATAAAATCTATCGCTTTTTTTGAGCCGAAGATGGCTAAAACCAAAGGTCCAACAAATTCGAGTGTTACCCCCAAACCGATCGGGATTCTGGCAATGGCCATATAAAAAATCATATTCATTACCCCTAAACAAACCCCGTAGAATATAGTATATTTCCACTGTTTGGCCGTTAATTTAAACGGGTTTGGACGGAAAGCGATCAGTAAGATTACAGCTGATAAGCCGATACGCAAGGATGCAGTAGCTGCTGCCCCGATTTGTGGAAAAAGCGCTTTTGCTATGGCCGCACCGCATTCCACACTGATTATCGATAATAAGACAGCCGGGATGGGTGGAATATTAATTTTGCTTTTCATCGGGATATGCTAAAGGAATGCAAAATTAAGAAATTGTGGCCGGGTAAATTTTTTTAAATAAAAAATGGAGAATCAGATTACACCAATTCTCCATTTAAAGTCTTTAATTCTCCGTTTAACTAAATAATTCCTGTTCGTCACGGTGTTCGGTAGGGATCTTTTTCAAAAAATCATCAAACGATGGACCATCGTTATCAGAATAGGTACCATAGGCGTCCAATATGTATCCGATGTTTTTATCCTGATCTTCCAGAAGATATAATACAGAATTATCTGCAGGATCTGAATCCCCCTCAAAGCGATAGGTTTTAACAATGGTTAAATCTTCGGGTTTATAAATTTTTCCAAGCGATTTACTCTGCATCTTACCGTGGTCGGATATTTTTAGTTCGTTATCTTTTCCTTTCAGCCTTAATTTCTCCAAAATTTGACTCAAAGTGTTCATTGCAGTTGGCTGTTCCATAGTTTTACGATTTTATACTGATTAAACAAGTGGTGCTTGAAATGGTTTTGCCAACAGGTGGTTTTAAGCAAACTAAATGATTGTCAATCTGTTTTATATAAAACTAAATTTTATTGATATGAAAAATATTTTTTTAGGCCTGGCTATTGCAACGATAGCATTTGTAAGCGCCTGTACCAAAACCAATAAAGAAATTGCCCGGGCAACTTTAACTGAAACCGCCGATAATACCAAAACCATTGGAACGGCTAAATTCTACGAACTGAGCGATGGGAAAATCAGAATGGATATTGAGATGAATTTTGCGGCACGGGCAGATAGCAATGTGGCTGTTCATTTTCACGAACATGGCGATTGCGGCAATATGGGTGAAAATACCCATGGCCACTGGAACCCAACTAAAGAAGCACATGGCAAATGGGGATCGGCCGCTTACCACAGTGGCGATATTGGCAATATAAAGCTGGATGGCAAAGGCCATGCTACACTTTCGGTTACTACCGATAGGTGGAGCGTTAAAGATGGCGATGTTAAAAATATTATCGGCAGGGGTATTATTGTACATGGTGGCACGGATGATTATACCACACAACCAACCGGAAATTCGGGGCCAAGGGTGGGCTGCGGTGTAATTGAGGCGGTGAAGTAGAGAACTTACAATTAATTTGCATGCTTTGCGTGTCAGTCTGAGCCTGTCGAAGACTCTTTATTTTGAAATGATTAATGCACTTCGACAAGCTCAGTGTGACATCAGAATGGAAAAAGGCGGTTAAATTTTTAACCGCTTTTTTTATGCAATTTGATATGGGTTGTCATCATCATTAAAAACCTAAATTATTATGGCAACTCTAAACGAATCTCAAAGCGGCAAGGCCGTAAAAGGAAAAACCAGAAAAGCAACCCCGAGGGTAGATCTTACTGCAATGGTAGATCTGATGTTTTTATTAACTGCATTTTTTATGCTCACGACTTCCTTGAGCACTTTAAATGCAGCCGATATTGCTAAACCTGTTAAAGAAGACGTAAGTGATTTTGACCCTTTTCCCGAATCGCGTACCATGACCATCGTACTGGGGAAAGATAATAAAGCCGTTTCGTACATGGGGACTATCGAAAAAGCGAATATGAAAGTTATTGCTGTAGCCGATCTTCAAAAAGAAATTAGGGCAAATAAGTTATTGGTGGCAGCAACACACCGAGATAAACCTGATAAATACATGATCGTGATTATCAAACCGGGTAAAACCGCCAGGTTTCAGAATTTTGTTGATGTTGTTGATGAAATGAAAATCGCAGCCATTAAATCTTATAGCATAGATGATGATCATTTCGCTGAAAAAGAGTTAACATTTATGAAAAACAACCAGCTTTAATACTACTCATTTTTGAGTATTAAGAACGGTAAATGAGCGAATAAAAAGAATACCACGCGGTTTAATGCTAATGAATAAATTGAATAGCGTAAATTATACACTATGCTCCTGTTAAATACCTTGTTTTTAGCTGCTTTAGAGGTGTTTTTTGAGTTTATTATGGAATTGTTATGCTAGCGTTAGATGTTTAATACTACATCTGTATAGCTAATATGATTACATTCGTCGAAGTGTTTGGCCAAGCATCAGGCGCAGTCCCGAAAAGCCTTCAAAAGAGTAGGGGTCTTAAAACTCAAAAAAAATCTAGTATGAAAAGTTTAGAATTAAAAAATCTTGGTGTTAAAGAAATGAACACAACTGAAATGTCTCAAGTTGAAGGTGGTGGTATTATCAACAATACATTAAACGAACTTTTAACTTCTCTTGCAGGAACTTTAAATGCAGTTGGTGCAGATACTTCAGTATTCTTAAGCAAAACAGTAACCAATGTTTTGAAACTTATTTGGAGTCTATAATTAAATTTATCGCATCTACTGTTCTGGTTTGCAGGGCAGTAGGTGCTTTTATTGCTTTTATATCTATCTCTCTATGGCGCTAACTACTTACTCTACCGAAAGAATTTCGAATAGCGCTCTTGTTTACCGCTCTCGAATCAGCAAATCAAACCAGTTAATATACATCGTTACAGTAGTCGTAATTTTAACGGTTTTAATTGCTCTTCCCTTTATTAAAATCCCCATTAGTATAAATGGTACGGGCATTTTGCAATCAACTATCGAAAAAACAGAATTGATTGTGCCGGTTAATGGCCGTCTGATTGAATATAGGCTTTCAGATAATAAAAGGCTTAAACAAGGCGATACGCTTCTGGCCATCGATGCAGGTCTGCCTAAACAGCAAGATGCCCTGGTGGAGACCCGTAAAAACCAGATTACCCAATTTTTGCATGATATTAATGCCCTCTTGTCGTTTAATGGCGGTTCCAATTTACAAACCGGTCAGTACGCCGCTTCGTGGCAACAGTATGTGCAGGAGTTAAAAAATGCCGGAATCACAAAAAGGCAGGCAGCCAGCACATTTGCGCGCTACAATAAACTTTATCAAAATAAAGTGCTTACGCAATCAGAATATGAAAAGTACAGATACGAACTGGAACAGGCTGAATCGGCTTATTTAATGGTACGTACCAAATATAAAAGCCAATGGCAAACAGAGGCCAGTGGTTTCCGTAATGAACTGCGCCAGCTTTCAAGTCAACAGGCCGAACTGAACGAACAAAAAAAGCAGTACGTATTACGCGCCCCGATTGATGGTTCAGTGCAAAATCTTGTGGGTTTGCAGCACGGGGCTTATGTATTTGCCAATCAAAAAGTAGGAGAAGTTTCGCCTGATGCAGGTTTGGCTGCATACTGTTATATCAACCCGGCTGATATTGGCCTCATCAGAAAAGGACAGGAAGTGCATTTTCAGATCAATGCCTACAACTACAACCAATGGGGTTTGGCTGTGGGTAAAGTAATCGATATATCCGACGATATCGTTATAATAAATAATAACCAACCTGCCTTTAAGGTAAAGTGCTTAATGGATAAAAATTTCCTGATGCTAAAAAACGGTTATAAAGGCTACCTAAAAAAAGGAATGAATTTTACGGCCCGTTTTAAAGTAACCAACCGGAGTTTATACCAGTTGCTTTACGATAAGGTAGATGATTGGGTTAATCCAAACTTAATCCAAAAAACATAAAAGGTAATGAGTACGAAGGTTAAACAACGGGATATAACAGATTGCGGAGCGGCTTGCCTGGCTTCTATAGCTGCTCATTATAAATTGGATCTGGCTGTTGCCCGGATTAGGCAACTTGCCGGAACGGATAAAAAAGGTACAACCGTTTTAGGGCTGGTAGAAGCAGCTCAAAAACTAGGATTTGAAGCGAAAGGGGTAAAGGCGCCTTTTGATAGTTTATTTAAAATACCTACTCCTGCTATAGCACATATCATTGTTAATGATATCCTTCAGCATTATGTAGTAATTTATAAGGTAAGCAATAGGTTTATAGAGGTGATGGACCCTATAGATGGGAAAGTGCACCGTAAAACACACGATGAATTTAAAAAGGAATGGACTGGTGCTTTAGTCTTGTTATTGCCATCTGAAGACTTCCAGATCGGCAATGAAAAAAAATCAATCCAAGGTAGATTCTGGAATTTGATTAAACCGCATAAAGGCATTCTGACACAAGTTTTATTTGGTGCTATTGTTTATACTGTATTGGGTTTATCCACCTCTATTTTTGTTCAGAAACTGGTCGATTTTGTGCTGGTTGATGGCAATCATAACCTGCTTAACCTGATGAGCATTGCCATGATGGTAATTTTGCTGGTACAGCTATTTATCGGCTCGGCCAAAACAGTTTTTACCTTAAAAACCGGGCAACTAATTGATTCGCAACTCATTTTAGGGTATTATAAGCATCTGCTCCGTTTGCCGCAACAGTTTTTTGATACCATGCGGGTAGGTGAAATTATTTCGAGAATAAACGATGCGGTAAAAATCAGGACTTTTTTAAACGATGTATGCGTAAATTTTGTGGTGAACATTTTTATCGTCTTCTTTTCGTTTATCATGATGTTTACCTATTACTGGAAACTGGCACTCATTACCCTTACCGTTATTCCATTATACTTTGTGATTTATATGATCACCGATCGGTTCAATAAACGCACGCAACGCAGGCTGATGGAGGATGCTGCTGAGCTCGAATCGCAATTGGTAGAAAGTTTAAATGCTGTGGGGACCATTAAACGTTTCGGACTGGAAGATCATGCCAACGAAAAAACCGAAACCCGGTTTATCAAATTACTTCAAACCGGTTTTAAATCGAATGTTAATGCGGTGGTATCAGGTACATCTACCGAATTTGTTTCGCGGATGATTACCATTGTTTTGCTATGGGTTGGTGCAGGTTATGTATTAGGTAATTCGATTACTCCGGGAGAGTTGTTGTCATTTTATACTTTGATCGGTTATTTTACAGGACCGGTTTCTTCCCTGATCGGGATGAATAAAACCGTACAGGATGCAGTAATAGCTGCCGACCGTTTATTCGAAATTATGGACCTGGAGCGCGAAAGAAGTGAAAATCAAATTGAATTGACTATCGATAAAATTGGCGATATCCATTTTGAAAATGTTTCTTTCCGTTATGGTGCCAGATTACCCGTTTTCGAAAACCTGAACTTAACCATCCCTCAGGGTAAGTTTACGGCCATTGTGGGCGAAAGCGGCTCCGGAAAATCGACATTAATGTCGATCCTGCAAAATATTTATCCGATACAAGCCGGTAATGTACGTATTGGTAAATATGATCTAAAATACATTACCAATTCCTCGCTCCGTAAAATGGTATCGGTAGTACCTCAACAGATTGATTTGTTTGCAGGCAATGTAATCGAGAATATTGCCATTGGCGAAGAAGAACCCGATATGCAACGGATCATTGATATTGCCACTAAACTGGGTTTAATCAGTTTTATTGAGGCTCTGCCCAAAGGCTTTCAGACTTACTTGGGCGAAAACGGAACATCTCTATCAGGCGGACAAAGGCAGCGTATTGCCATAGCAAGGGCTTTATACCGCGATCCTGAAATCCTGATTTTAGATGAGGCCACTTCTTCGCTTGATTCGGTTTCGGAACAGCATGTACAACGGATGATCGCGCTGTTAAAAGAAGAACATAAAACCGTAATTGTAATTACCCACCGGTCGAGCACGCTGAATAATGCCGATAAAATTATTGTATTGGATAAGGGGGTGGTTGTAGAACAGGGCAGCCACCAGGAGCTCAAATATCATTTGGCTTAAGGTAGGATAACTTACGAAGTCTGCCATAGCCCTTGGCCCTTGCCGGCTTCGTAAGTTTCGCGTAGGGAAAATATTTTATATCGTTTTTAGGAAAGCAATTGCAGCGGCTCTTTTTAAGGTTTCGTCCTGCTTTTTGCTACAATCTTTTTTGCCTTTCACTTCGACTGCGCTCAGTGCGACAAAAAAGATTTTCGCGTCAATCAGGTTTAAATACATCAGGTCTGTACTCCTATTATCGGAAAACTGCAAAGTTGCAAAGTATTTACTCTTAAGGAGATTTCTTCGGCCTAAGAAGCCACCTACCCAGGTTAACTAAACCTGGCAGGAGCGAACACCGAACGCCGGGAGGTAAAGCGGATGGCAGGACTTTCGGAACCGACTGGGTACAGGACCTTGCTTTCCAAAAAAATGTTTTGATAATTTACGAAGTCAGCCCCTGCCATTGGCCCCAGGCAAGTTTCGTAAGTTTTGCGCTGGGCACAACAAAAAAGGCGTTCTGCATTGCTGCAAAACGCCTTTCTTAAATTTATCCTGATAGATTAAATGCCGAAAGCAGCTTTAACCTGATCTACGTAATCTAATTTCTCCCAGGTAAACAAGTCAACCGTAACCGTTTTTTCCTCGCCGTTTGGTGTTTTGAAAGTTTTGGTAACGGTTTCTGGTGTGCGGCCCATGTGTCCATAAGCTGCAGTTTCGCTATAAATCGGGTTTCTTAACTTTAAACGTTGCTCAATAAAGTAAGGGCGCATATCGAAAATTGATTCTACAATTTTAGCGATCTCGCCATCGGTTTTACCTACTTTACCTGTTCCATAAGTGTTGATGTAAATACCCATTGGTTTTGCAACACCGATAGCATAAGATACCTGAACCAAAATTTCGTCAGCAATGCCTGCCGCCACCAGGTTTTTAGCGATATGACGTGTAGCATAAGCCGCACTTCTATCTACTTTACTTGGATCTTTACCCGAAAAAGCTCCGCCACCATGAGCGCCTTTACCACCGTACGTGTCAACGATGATTTTTCTACCTGTTAAACCTGTATCGCCATGCGGACCCCCAATTACAAATTTACCGGTCGGATTAATGTGGTATTCAATTTTATCGTTAAATAAATGTGCGTAAGCCGGGTTATTTTTGATGATTCTTGGAATGAGGATGTTAACCAGGTCTGTTTTGATTTTCGATAACATGGCTGCTTCTTCATCAAAATCATCATGCTGTGTAGAAATTACAATAGCATCGATGCGAATGGGTTTGTTGTTATCATCATACTCTAAAGTAACCTGGCTTTTTGCGTCCGGGCGTAAATAAGTAATTTCTTTATTTTCGCGGCGTAAAGCGGCAAGTTCCTGTAATAACTTATGAGATAGGTTTAATGCCAATGGCATGTAATCTTCAGTTTCGTTGGTTGCATAGCCAAACATCATTCCCTGGTCGCCTGCGCCTTGTTCTTCTTTGCTGCTTCTATCTACCCCCTGGTTAATGTCTTGCGACTGCTCATGTATGGCCGATAAAATACCGCAAGAGTTGGCCTCAAACATGTATTCGCTTTTAGTATAACCGATTTTCTTGATTACATCGCGGGCAATCTGTTGTACATCTAAATAGGTTTTAGATTTTACCTCACCTGCCAAAATAACCTGACCCGTAGTAACCAAAGTTTCGCAAGCTACTTTTGATTCCGGATCGAAAGCTAAAAAGTTATCAATTAAAGCATCCGAAATTTGATCGGCGATTTTATCTGGGTGACCTTCAGAAACAGATTCTGATGTAAATAAATATGACATTTATTAAATAATTAATGATAAATAAACAAATTTATAATTGCCAAACCCCTTGAAAACAGGTGGTTAAATGATTGAAAGGAGGCATTAGCAATTTTTTTAAGTGGTTGCAATCCGGTCCCGGGGTATCGGGATAGCAAATCAATCCACTTTTTTTACTGCCGCAAAATTAGCATATTTTCTTTATTTCAAAAATTATAGATTATTTTGTGCACTCAATCTTACACTTTGCACACAAAGATCAATATCCTCTTTATCATCAATCCCATTTCGGGTGGGAGAGGAAAGCTGCGTATCCCCGATTTTATAGATCGATACCTGGACAAGGAAAAGTTTAATGCAAACTTTGTATTCAGCGAATATGTAGGGCATGCCGGTGAGCTGGCCGACGAAGCAGCCAGCAAAAATTTTGATGTAATTGTGGCTGCCGGAGGTGATGGAACGATTAACGAAGTAGCCACCAAAGTGCTTAAACACGATAAAGTACTAGGCATTTTACCCTTAGGTTCGGGTAATGGATTGGCCAGGTTCCTCAAAATCCCTAAAAATTTAAAATATGCTTTGGGCCTGATCAATAATTTTAAAACCGATTGTGTAGATACCGCTCAGTTTAACCATAAATGTTTTTTTAATCTGGCAGGTATGGGATTTGATGCCCACCTGAGTTCTGTTTTTTCAAAAGATAAAAAGCGCGGATTATCAGGCTATGTAAAATTGGGCTTTAAAGAGGTTTTTAATTATAAACCGCAAACTTATCAGTTAAATATAGATGGCACTGCTTATACCCGCAAAGCCTTTGCTATCAGCATTGCCAATTCATCGCAGTACGGAAACGATGTTTATATCGCGCCAAATGCTTCGGTAAAGGACGGATTGCTGGATGTTTGCATCATTAAGCCTTTCCCGATAATAAAATTGCCGGTTTTGGGTTATGTAATGTTGAGGGCTAAGGCAGAAAATTCCGATATGATCGAAATCATCAAAGGGAAAAATATCAGAATTACAAGAGAAATGGCAGGAGCGGTGCACGTAGATGGTGAACCTTTGCAGATGGGAACTGAGATTGAAGCAATAGTGAATCCACTGTCGTTAAAAGTGATCGTGCCGTAGCTTAGTTTAGAGTTTAGAGAAATCCAACTATAGGCCATTAAACCATCAGCCATTTACCAATGGCCAGTGAACGAATGAACTTTTTATAAAAAATGAAACAAAAGAAAAATAGTTTAAGCGATCTTGGCGGAATTATGTATTCTACCAATCCCGATTTCGAATACGAAGAAGAAGTTGATGATACCATTACCTTACCAAACAGTCAGCAGGATTTAAGGGTAATGCTCGATAAAAAGAACCGTGGGGGTAAAGCAGTGACCTTAATTACAGGTTTTAGAGGCCGTTCGGAAGATTTAGAGGTACTGGGCAAAATGCTCAAAACGAAATGTGGGGTTGGTGGCTCGGTTAAAGATGGCGAAATCATGATCCAGGGTGATGTTCGGGATAAGGTGATGGGCATCTTACAAAAAGACGGCTATAAAGTGAAAAAGGCCGGAGGCTAGCATTAATGAGATTAATTTATAGTTAAATTTAAAAGAGGTGTTATCCCGAGCGTAGTTGGTGGATCTTTTTTATTACATCACAGGTATAGATGATTGCTTCCCCAAAAGTCAGGGCAGTTGCCGTTTCTCCTAAGCAATATCTGATCTCGCAAAATACTAAAATCACAGCGTTTAATCCTCATCAAAACCTACTCAATCCTCAATATTGGTTTTTAAATGTATGTAGCGAAACTACTTTCGTTAAACATTTAAATCAATCAATATGAAACGGTTATTCTTCTTATTATTTTTTGTTATTTCTTTTGGTTTGCAGGTTGCTCATGCAGAATTTTTGAATCTTGGTGCGGCAGAGATAATTCTGCTTCTGATAACAGGCTTTTTTGCTTTGGCCTTTGTTATAGGGATTATTTTTTTATGTTTATACTTAATTAAACGCATTAGGCCTGCTAAAAATGAAAAATAAGATAATCTTCGGATTAGTTTTTATCCTCGGTTATGGGGTTCAGATTGCCCATGCTGAATTTTTAAATATGGGAACTCCAGAAATCATTATGCTTTTAGTGGCAGGTCTGCTCTTTTTTGGCTTTTTTGGTGGCATTTTTATGCTGATTTACTATTTAATCAAAAAAAGTAGAAATACATCTCCGAATTTAGCGCCAAATACCGTTGCCATAAATTTTGCACCTCCCATAGCATATCAAAATCCACTGGTGGATGGAGGGGCGGATAAGAAAGAGCCCATTAAGGTAAATGGCAGGATTGCCCTGCCTCAACAGAACGAAATCAGGTATGTTAATACTGATGAAATTGTAAGATGTGAGGCGGATAACAATTATACCAACTTCTTTTTTAGCGGAGGTGATAAAATGCTCATTTCAAAATCGTTAAAAGAATATTCAGATCTGCTTAAACCACATGGTTTTATCCGCACCCACCAGAGCCATTTAATTAATCCCCGGTTTGTAAAAAGCTGGCTTAAGGAAGATGGTGGGACGCTTTTAATGGAAAATGGCGATAAAATCCCGGTATCTAAAACAAATCGGGAATTGGTGAAAGAGGTGTTGGGGAAATGACATTTTAAACCTCGCAGGTTTCAAAAACCTGCGAGGTTTAAACATTATCTTACATTTTTGTACTTTTGCGGCTATGTCAGTTATTAAACCCTCATTAGCAAAAGGTACCCGCGATTTTTCTCCGGTTGAAATGGTAAAGCGCAACTTTATTTACGATACCATTAAAACGGTTTTCAGGAAATATGGTTACGCCGAAATCCAGACACCAAGTTTTGAAAATCTTTCTACCCTAACCGGAAAATATGGCGATGAAGGCGACAAACTGATTTTTAAAATTTTAAACAGCGGCGAATTTCTTAAAGATCCAAAAAAGAAATCGTTTGATTTTGCTGAAGAAGATAATAGCAACAAACTAATCCCTTTAATTTCTGAAAAAGCACTCCGTTACGATTTAACCGTGCCTTTTGCCCGTTATGTAGTAATGCATCAAAACGATATTACTTTGCCCTTTAAACGTTTTCAGGTGCAGCCGGTTTGGCGCGCCGATCGTCCGCAGAAAGGCAGGTATCGTGAGTTTTATCAGTGCGATGTAGATGTGGTAGGCTCAGAAAGTTTATTGAATGAAGCCGAATTTATTTTAATTTACAATGAAGCCTTAAGCAAATTAGGATTGAAAGATTTCAGCATCAAAATTAATAACCGGAAAATTTTGTCTGGTATTGCTGAAATTATCGGTAAACCTGATTTAATTATTGATATGACGGTTGCCATCGATAAACTGGATAAAATTGGTTTGGATGGAGTAAGCAAAGAACTTCTGGAACGAGGTTTTACCGAAGCTGATCTGGAAAAACTCCGTCCGGTAATTTTACTCGAAGGAACTAACGAAGAAAAGCTGGCCAGTTTAAAAGAAGTTTTAGCGCAATCTGAAACTGGCTTAAAAGGGATAGCAGAAATAGAACAGGTTTTTGACTATGTAGAAAGCCTGATTGCCTATGGTTTACCTTTAACAGCCAAATTAGAGCTGGATATTACGTTAGCCCGTGGATTAAATTATTATACCGGCTGCATTTTCGAAGTTAAAACCAACGAAGTAGCCATGGGCAGCATTGGCGGCGGTGGCCGTTATGATGATTTAACTGGTATGTTTGGCTTAAAAGGCTTAACCGGAGTGGGTGTTTCTTTTGGTGCAGATCGCATTTACGATGTACTGGAAGAACTAAACCTTTTCCCAGCCTCAGCAGAGGTTGGAACTAAGGTGTTGATCAGTAATTTTGATGCAGAAGCCGAAAAATACGCCTTGCCGATTGTGCAGCAGTTTAGAAATGCAGGTATATCTACAGAGTTATATCCAAGTTCGGCGAAACTGAAAAAACAAATGGCCTATGCAGATGCCAAGAATATTCCTTATGTAATATTAATCGGTGGTGACGAAATTGCCAACGGAGAACTTACACTAAAAGATATGCAAAGCGGCGAGCAGAAAAAATTAACAGTTTTAGCTATACTGGAGTTGTTGAAATAAGGCTTAATTAACCACAGCGCTCGCTGAGCTTTCACAGAGCAAACAGAGACCAAATTACAGGTCTTACTTAGTGTGCTCTGTGCCTTTTCTCTTCTGCCTGTGTGGTTAAACATCATCCTGAAGAAACGATTCAAAAGGATAGCCTGGCTTTAGCTAAGTAGATCCTGAAACGAGTTCAGGATGACGAAACTAGATGAGATTTCTTCTTTTCTTTGTGGTTAAACCTATCGTCCAACTCGCAATAAAATAGGGAAATGGACGTCTTTCTCCGCATCATCACCCCAGGCTTCCTTTAGCTCTGTAAATATATATTCGAGCGGATTACGTTCATTGGCTTTTTTGTAATGCTGCAATGAAGACCAGGTGTTCAAATAGCCAATTAATTGGTTAAAATGCCAGGTAGTTTTAATCTGGAAATGTGGGGCAATAATTTCTTCAAAAGGAAATGGGATGGTTTTATATCCTTCTTCGATGTAGTGGCGTTCGTTGTCCCAGTATTTGCCCAGTATGTCTTCATAAAGCTTATAAATAACCTTGTTCACTTTTTTATCAATATACATAAGCCCATAACCAATAGCAGCAAAAAGCCCACCTGGTTTTAATGTTCTTTTTACTTCTGCATAAAAGGCTTCGAAGTTAAACCAATGGATAGCCTGCGCTACCGTAATCAGGTCGAAGCTGGCATTACCCGCCGATATTTGTTCTGCAGGCTCTACTTTGTAAGTGATATTGGGCAATTGCAAAGCGTTTTTTAGTTGGTTTTCGCTAATGTCTGTTGCGTAAACCGCATCAAAATGCTGGGCCAATATCCGGGCTACCTGTCCATTTCCCGTGGCGCAATCCCAAGCCCTTTCCTTGTTTTTTACCAGTGCCAACAGGTAATCGTATAATTCCTTTGGGTAAGTTGGTCGGTATATGGCGTAATCGGCAGATTGGGTAGAAAAGTTATCTTTCATAGGGATAAATGATTGGATTTTGTATGATGGAAAACATCTCCGCACTTTCTTTATAAAATTATTATATTTTTGATAAACAACTGCTATAGGAGTTAGGTTTCATTCAGTATCCAACATTCAGTTATTCTATATGATATGGAAAAAGCATTAAAACAGCACAGCGCTAAGGATGTCGAATACCGGCTGAAATCTATATTTGGTGGCTCGGTTGGCAACCTTGTTGAGTGGTACGATTGGTATACTTACTCTGCCTTTGCCCTTTATTTTTCTCCTGTCTTTTTCCCCAACAGTAATCAAACCGCCCAGCTGTTGGATACCGCAGGTATTTTTGCTGTGGGGTTTTTAATGCGCCCCATTGGAGGCTGGCTGTTTGGAAGCATTGCCGATAAACTTGGCCGAAAACGCTCTATGACACTTTCTGTGTTGATAATGGCCATAGGATCGTTAATAATCGGCATAACCCCAGGTTACAAACAGATTGGAATTGCAGCCCCCTTATTGCTTGTTTTTGCCCGATTGATCCAGGGCCTGAGCACTGGCGGCGAATATGGAACTTCGGCCACTTACCTCAGCGAAATGGCCACAAAAAAACACCGTGGATTTTATTCAAGCTTTCAATATGTAACCCTCATTGGCGGACAGTTATTGGCTTTAGGTATTCAGCTGATCTTGCAGAACTGGTTGCTTACCCCTGCCGAATTGCACAACTGGGGCTGGCGGATTCCCTTTTTTATCGGGGCCGTTCTATCTTTTATTGCACTGTACCTGCGCAGGCATATCGATGAAACGGCAGCCTTTAAAAGTAAAAATGAGGAAGACAAAAAAGGCGGCATCGCCGTATTGTTGAAATATCCGAGAGAAGTTTTTACAGTGGTGGGGCTAACCTTAGGCGGAACCATCGCCTTTTACACATTTAGTACCTATATGCAGAAATTTCTGGTAAATACGGTTCACCTGAGCAAAGAAACCTCTACAACATTATCATTTATTTCGCTGCTGGTTTTTGCTATTATGCAACCTTTATTTGGCCTGTTATCCGATAAGATCGGCAGAAAACCCCTGTTAATTGGTTTCGGTGTATTGGGGACCTTATGTACTTATCCAATATTGACTGGTTTAGCTAAAGAAACCAATACCACCATTATATTTTTATTGATGATAGGTGCTTTGATTATTGTAAGCGGCTATACGAGTATTAATGCTGTGGTTAAAGCTGAGCTGTTTCCTGCCGAAATCAGGGCTTTGGGCGTAGGGCTGCCTTACGCATTAACTGTTGCCATTTTCGGTGGAACGGCAGAATATTTTGCGCTGTGGTTTAAAAATATCGGTCACGAGCATTATTTCTACTGGTATGTAACCGGCTGTATTTTAATTTCCTTGATTTTGTATACTACCATGAAAGATACAAAGCACCATTCGAAGATTGAGGATTGATTTTTAACTCGTCGCCCTGAAAGTTATTTCTGGGGCTATTTTGAAGCATACTGAAACAGTTTCCGTTGCAAAAGACAGTTGGTTACAGATAATTACTCACCTCGATTAAATTCATATCCGGATCGCGGAGATAGATTGAAATAATCTTACCATTTGCACCCGTACGTTCTACAGGTCCTTCTTCCACCTCGATACATTTTTCTTTCAGTTCCTGCATTACCTTTAAAAGCGGAAAATCAGTGATGAAACATAAATCGGCCGTTCCGGGCATGGGTTTAAATGCTTTTGGCTCAAATTCTGATCCATATTGGTGCAGGTTGATTTTCTGATTGCCAAATTTCAGTGCCTTCCGGTTTTCGCCAAATTCAATAACTTCCATTCCCAGAGCAAGGCTGTAAAACCTGCATGTACTTTCTAGATTGGCAACAGTGAGTACAAGATGATCTAAGTTTTTAATGTCCATAATAATAAATTAGAACTAAAGCATTTATCCTTTTGTTTTAAAAGGACTTTATAATCCTGACATTTGGTTAGCAGATATCAACGAACAAAGTAATCATTTTTTATATATTTACCATTATGCAAAACCTGCCCCCTTTAGCCGAACGTATGCGCCCTCATAACCTAGATGAATATGTTGGTCAGCAGCATTTAGTAGGAGAAGGAGCAGTACTGCGCAAAGCCATTGAAAGCGGCCAGCTGCCATCTATGATTTTTTGGGGTCCGCCCGGAGTAGGAAAAACGACCTTGGCTTACATTATTTCGCAGGCGTTAGACCGGCCATTTTTTAATTTAAGCGCCATTAATAGTGGCGTGAAAGACGTACGCGAGGTAATTGACCGGGCAGCACAACTAAAAGACAGCTTTTTAGGTTTACCCATTTTGTTTATTGATGAGATCCACCGTTTCAGTAAATCGCAACAGGATAGTTTATTGGGGGCTGTAGAAAGGGGATTGGTTACTTTAATTGGTGCTACAACAGAAAATCCATCTTTCGAGGTCATTTCCGCTTTGCTATCCCGTTGCCAGGTTTACATTTTAAAATCGCTCACAGAAGAAGAATTGGTGGGTTTGTTGCAAACAGCGATTCAAAAAGATACGGTTCTTGCTGAGAAGAAAATTTCGATTAAAGAACATGAGGCTTTAATCCGTTTATCGGGTGGCGATGCGCGGAAACTCTTAAATGTACTCGAAATTGCCATTAATGGTATAGGTGGCAACAAAATCGTGCTTACGAACGAAAATGTACTGGCCCATGCGCAGCAGAACCTCGCGCTTTATGATAAAGCCGGAGAACAGCATTATGATATTATTTCGGCCTTTATTAAGTCAATCCGTGGCAGCGATCCCAATGCGGCGGTTTATTGGCTGGCAAGGATGATAGAAGGGGGAGAAGACCCCTTATTTATTGCCCGTCGATTACTGATTTTGTCGTCGGAAGATATTGGCAACGCCAATCCAAATGCCCTTTTATTGGCCAATAACTGTTTTACAGCTGTAAATGTAATCGGTTATCCGGAGGCCCGTATTATACTGTCGCAATGTGTAACCTACCTGGCCAGTTCGCCAAAAAGCAATGCGTCTTATGAGGCCATTAACAAGGCGCAGGTATTGGTTAGGCAAACCGGTAATCTGCCTGTGCCCTTACACATCCGCAATGCACCTACCAAACTGATGAAAAATATCGGCTATGGAAAAGATTATCAATATTCACATAGCTACGAAGGTAATTTTTCGCCTCAAGAGTATTTTCCGGAAGAATTAAGCGGTACGAAACTCTACGATCCGGGTAAAAACCCCGCAGAAGAGAAATTGCGCGAAAAACTTAGGCAGAACTGGAAAGACAAATACAACTATTAGTGTAACATTTTAGGCTGAATGTATACTAATAGAGATATTAACTAAAATCAAATACTTAAACTATATATGCTGAGTACTTTTTTAAGCCATCAAAGAAAATCTTTCTGGCGTTCGCGGAACAGGGGCAGTAGCATTGCCGGCCAGATTGTTCTGGGCTTCTTTTTATTGTATTTTTTTATTTTGGCACTCGGGGCCGGTATTGGCATGTCGCACCTATTGGCCTACTTTTTCCCAAATCAAGATGTAATTAAAAGTTTCAACGGTATTATTCTTTATTATTTCGCATTCGACTTTATTATGCGATTGCAATTTCAGGAATTACCAACCTTAAGCATTATCCCTTACTTGCATTTAAGGATTTCGAGGAATAAAATCATCAGGTTTTTAAATGTTAAAGCACTTTTTTCGGCATTTAACCTTTGGCCGTTTTTCATTTTTCTGCCTTTCTGTTTTATTAAAATTGCGCCGACACTAGGCGCTGTTACAACCATTATGTATATCGTTTCGATATTTTCAATTATGGTTTTTAACAATTATTTTGTGTTGTACATCAAGCGGAAATCAATCACCAATACACTTTATACTTTTGTCGGATTGGTTATAATTGCGGCTTTTGCCGCATTGGAATACTATAAAGTTATTTCAATTATGGCCGGATCCGATTTTGTGTTCCGTGCCATTGCTGCACATCCTTATTATGCCTTTGCATTTACCCTGGCTGCGATAGCTATATTTTATTTCAACTCCGGTTTCTTACGTAAAAACCTGTATGTAGAGGAACTGAGTAAGAAACAGGAGAAAAAAGGCAGTACCGATTACGCTTTTCTTAACCGCTTTGGTAAAGTTGGCGAACTGGCTGCTTTAGAGCTAAAATTAATCCTTCGCCATAAGCGCCCGCGTTCAGCAGTTATTATGGGCTTCTTTTTCCTTTTTTATGGGTTTATTTTTTACAAGGAAAAAGCAATCAATAGCGATGCCTTCGGTCAGATGATGTTTGGCGCCATATTTATGACCGGTATTTCCATTATTATTTATGGCCAGTTTATGTTTGCCTGGCAAAGTGCCCATTTCGACGGCATATTGGCTAATAAAATCGACTTTAAAGATTACATCAAGGCTAAATTTTTGCTATTTACCATTGGTTGTACCATCATTACGATATTGGCCAGTTTTTACGGTTTTCTAAGCCCAAAATTGTTGCTCCTGCATTTAGCCGCTTATTTTTATAACATCGGTTTTGGAACCGTTGTAGTGCTTTACCTGGCCACCTTAAATTATAAACGCCTTGATATTACCAAAGCTGCAAGCTTTAACTACCAGGGAACCGGCGCAACCCAATGGCTTTTAATGTTCCCTTACGCACTTACCCCCATTTTAATGTATGTGCCTTTCGGCATATTGAATAAACCTTACTGGGGACTGGCTGTAGTAGGCATATTCGGTTTAGCCATGCTACTGTTAAGGGGCTTTTGGGTAAACTATATTGCAAAACGACTTGAAAAACAACGATATAAAATAGCCGAAGGCTTTAGAGAATAATTATGATTTTAGAAGTTAAGAAATTACAAAAAGTTTACGGCGATAAAACTGTTGTAAACATCGAAGACCTACAGATTGCAGCCGGCGAAACCGTAGGATTGGTAGGAAATAACGGTGCTGGTAAAACTACTTTCTTTAGGATGCTTTTAGACCTGATCCGCCCGACTACAGGCGAGGTTTTATCGAAAGGTGAAAATGTAATGCAAAACGATAACTGGAAAAATTATACTGCATCTTTTTTGGATGAAGGTTTCCTGATCGATTATTTAACACCCGAAGAGTATTTTATTTTTATCGGTAGCTTACACAATTTAAGCGTTGCAGATGTTTCCGAATACCTTAACCAATACGTGGAGTTTTTTAATGGCGAAATCCTGAACAGCGGTAAATATATACGCGATTTTAGCAAGGGTAACCAGGTTAAGGTAGGTATTGCTGCAGCCTTGATGCAAAAGCCCGAAATATTAATTCTCGACGAACCTTTTGCCAACCTCGACCCAACTACCCAAATCCGTTTAAAGAAACTGTTAAAGGAGCAGGCGGGAAGTATGACTACTTTTATATCCAGTCACGATTTAAACCACGTTACCGATGTTTGTAGCCGCATTGTGCTGGTAGAAAAAGGGCAGGTAATCAAAGATTTTAAAACCGACGAAAATACGTTGAAAGAGCTGGAGAGTTATTTCTCTGCTTAGTTTTTGTACTAAGAATGATACAATATGCGAGAGGAGTCCTGATTTATCGGGACTCTTTTTTTATAAACAAGCTTGTTGTTTTTAATGAAAATTGATCAAAATGAACCCAAAATACAGTTTCATTAGTTTTTGGCATTGTGTTTGAACATGTCGGGTGGAAATTATAAATCTAGCATATCATGAGTATTTCAAAAGTAAGAATAGCAACACTAAGTATAGGATTAGCCGTGGGTTCTATGGCGTTCCAAAGTTGTGATAGTTTAACTAAAACACAAAAAGGTGCTGGTATTGGTGCCGCAGCCGGTGGTGTAATTGGAGCTTTAATTGGTAAAAAAGCAGGTAATACAGCAGTTGGCGCCTTAATTGGTGGTGCTATCGGAGGTACGGCAGGGGCTTTTATCGGCCGCAGAATGGACAGGCAGGCTGCCGAAATTCAGAAAGCTATTCCTAACGCAGAAGTTATTCGTGAAGGGGAAGGTATTATCGTAAAATTCGATAGCGGTATTTTATTCGATTTCGATAAAACAGCTTTAAAAGATGCAGCTAAAGCCAATATTCAGAGTTTAGCATCATCATTAAACCAATACCCTGATACCGATATCAAAATTATTGGCCATACCGACAGCCGTGGTACCGAACAATATAACATGGGCCTTTCAGAAAGAAGAGCGGCAGCTGTTAAAGCGTATGCAGTTTCGCAAGGAGTTCCGGCATCAAGACTGGTAACCATTGGTAAAGGTTTTTCTGAGCCAATTGCTGATAATGAGACTGATGCAGGTCGTGCAGCCAACCGTCGTGTTGAAATTGTAATCGTTGCTAACGATGCCTTAAAAGCTACAGCACAAAAACAAGGATAATATTGCAGATTCCCTCTACCTATGAGGTCATTATATATGCAGCCCCGGTGTACATCCACCGGGGCTTTTTTGTGGTATCTGATATAGCACAATAAATTGCATAAACGGTCGTCATCCAGATTTGTTTCAGGATCTATTTTGGGAAAGCAGGGTCTCTTGCTTTTTTTTATGTTAGCCGGGCTTTTCGCTATATCTCCGATTCCGATGGAAAATCGGATCGGAGGATGCCGCTTCAATCCCGTTTAAATTTGGAGGCTGGTGCAGCTATTCAGGGTTGCAGATGTGCTAGAAAAACTTACGAAGTTTTGTCCAAGCCAGCGCGGTAATCCAACCCTTCCTAAGAACTACTGCCCCGGGTTAGCTAAACCCGACAGCAGCGGACACCGAGCGCAGAGAGGTAAAGCGAATGGCGGGACTATCGGAACCGATCACCACAGTAACCTGCTTTTCAAAAAACTATAAGAATATACAAGCTTGTGTTAGCCTTGATCAGCATCTTTCCTGCACAAAACATTTAAAAAATCTTTGAATAGGTTTGTGCAGGATGAGAACATCCAGCACTATTATGAATACTGCGCAGCCTGATAATGCCATCCTGACTAGGTAGCGCTGTGTCAGATATTTCTATCTGACACCACCGGGTTTAATCTGCTGAATAAATATCCTCAAAGTAATTCACCACGAGCGATTTCATCAGCATTTCCTGCTCCAGCATGGTATAAGGCGGGATTGCTTTTACCAGTTTCCAATGTGGCCAGCCATCCTGGTCCAATCCCTCCAGTTCATAGAATCCCATTTCGCTCAATAAGCGGCAGGTAGCAATATGCATCAGTTCTTCTTTCTGACGTTTACTGTATTTCTTTGGACCTTTGCCCAGTTCCTGAACGCCAATGAGAAAAAGCATCACCTTTAAATCAGGAAATTCGGAGTTAAATTCCCGAGAAATCCTTTCCTGTAAAATTTTCCATTTGGCATTAATCTCCGATGGTTTCATATCCTGCAAAGATAGTGTAAAAACGTGTAAGCCTTAAGTAAAACGTTTAGGCTTTTTAACACTTTAGCTTGAATGGTAATGGTATTTTTGGTTACATTTATGACCTATGGATACGAATATTAATAAAACAATTACTGCAGGTTTATTGGCTTATGGCATGTCTGGAAAAGTGTTTCATGCCCCATTTCTAAACGCGCACAAAGGCTTCGATTTAAAGGCCGTGGTAGAGCGGAGCAATAAAAATGCAGTTAAGGATTACCCTAATATTATAAGTTACAACAATGTTGACGAACTTTTGAATGATGAAGAAATTGAATTGGTGGTGATTAATACCCCCAATAACTTTCATTACGAACATTCGAAAGCAGCATTAAATGCACATAAGCATATTCTGGTCGAAAAACCTTTTACCGCAACCACTGCGCAGGCCAAAGCACTTTTCGAACTGGCCGACAGCGTTGGCAAACAGATTTTCTTTTACCAGAACCGCCGTTGGGACAGTGATTTCATTTCAGTAAAAAAGGTACTGGATAGTGGTAAACTGGGTAAGTTGAACGAGATGCACCTGCGTTACGATCGTTACCGCAATGTAATTGGCCCAAAGGCATTTAAAGAAAACCCAATAGAGGCCAGTGGTTTGTTATATGATTTAGGTCCGCACCTTTTAGATCAGGTAATCAGTTTATTCGGCAAACCCTTAAGTTTTCATAAAATTTTGGGTAAAAATAGGGTAGGTACATTGGTTGACGATTATTTCTCGATCCATTTGAGTTATCCTGATAGCGTAAATGTTTTCGTTACCTCGAGCATGCTGGTAGTAAACCCACAGCCTGGGTTTGTTTTACATGGTGTAAAAGGCAGCTTTATTAAGCAAAGAACCGATATTCAGGAAGAACAGTTGTTGGCAGGGATGAAATTAACCGATCCGGGTTATGGCGTTGAGGCTGCTGATAAAGGCGGTTTATTAACCACCATTGATGCCGACGGAAAGAAGACGGAGGAGATCATTCCATCAGAAGCAGGAAGTTATCTGCCGCTTTTCGAAGCCGTTTACCAGGCAATAAGCAATAAAGAACCATATCCGGTAACACGGGAGGATGTTTTAACACAGATGGAAATTATAGAAAGCCCGGTAACCGCATAACCCTGACCATGAATTCTCTTCCATTTGCATACCTGATTCCAATTTTCCTGATTGCCCTTTATTTAATTCTGAAGAAAAAGAAAGTTGCGATAGAACCCTTAACCGACGTTGACAAAAAAATACTCGACGATTATGTGAGCTATTACCACAATCTTGATTCGACCGATAAAATTAGATTTGAAGAAAAGGTGGCCACATTTTTCAGTACGGTTAAAATCGAGCCGGTGGGTTTAGAAATGACCACTTTAGACGAATTGCTGATCGCCTCGAGTGCCGTTATCCCCATCTTTGGTTTTGACGATTGGCAATACAAAAACTTAACCAGCGTTTTGCTATATCCTGATACTTTTAACAAGGATTTTCAGTTCGAGGGTGGCGAAAGGAATATTATGGGGATGGTGGGTACCGGCTATATGAACGGACAGATGATTTTATCGCGTTCGGCACTGCGCCATGGTTTTTCGAAAAGTGCAGGCAAAGAAAATACGGCAATACACGAATTTGTACACCTTCTGGACAAATCTGATGGGGCAACAGATGGTATTCCAGAGAATTTACTGGCACATGAATATACTTTGCCATGGATTAAAATGATGCATGAGGAAATGGAAAAAATTGAGGATAACAAGTCAGATATCAATCCTTATGCCCTCACCAATCAGGCCGAATTTTTTGCTGTGGTTTCTGAATATTTCTTTGAAAAACCTGAGCTGTTAAAAGATAAACACCCTGAGTTGTATTTTCAGTTAAGCCGCATTTTTGCCCAGCAACCTGCCGGATAACTTTTATTAAAAAGAAGATGAAAATAATAATTACTTTGCTTTGCAGTTTGCTAACAATTAGTGCATGGGGACAAAAAACATACTTGCTTAGGCAAAATTATCCAACAGGCAATAGGTATAATTTCTCATTTATTTCAGATCAGCTGATCAACCAGAAAATTAGCGGAAAGAGTATTAACTCAACGCAAACTATAGAAACCGATTACACTTTTGATATCGCCGAAGGGCGCAATGGCGATAAAGATATAAAGGTAACCTACAACAGATCGTTTATGAAATCGACTGCAATGGGGAATGCCCTGACACTTAGTTCAGATGACCAGGATAGTACCAAAAAGAACCCTCTTCGCAGTATAAAAGGGGCTTCTTTTTATATGACGGTAACCCCAAACGGAGGGATTAAAACTGTTGCTGGTATTGATAAAATGCTCGATAATATGTCAGCAAGGATGAGTAAAGATACCAGTCAGGTTAAACAGATTAAAAATGCCCTAAGTAAACAATTTAGCAACGAGGTGGTGAAGCAAACCATGGAGTCGTCATTTAAAATTTACCCTGATAAAGCCGTTAAAATAGGCGATAGCTGGTCTGTTGATACCAAAATGCAAATGAGCATGCCCATTGAAACGATTACGCAATACACTTTAAAAGAAGTAAAAGATAACGTTGCCATATTGGGAGTAAAAGGTACTTTGATCTCAAAAGGGGATTTTCAAGTAATGGGCAATAAAATGGAAACTGATTTAAAAGGGACCAACTCAGGCGAAACATCAATTGATATTAAAACCGGAGTTGTATTAAACAGCCACCTCCGCATAGAACTCTATGGTAAAATGAAATCGATGGGGCAGGACATTGATTTTGAAATGCAGGGTATTAATAAAATTATAGGAAAAGAGGTTAATTAAGTTTAGCGTTGTCGTCATTCCCAACTTGATTGGGAATCTTAATGCTTTATAACGGTGCTTATCATAAGCTTTAGGATTCACGCATGCGCGAGAATGACGATCGCTCAAAAATACTTATATTACAAACTACCAGTTAATGCCACCAAAAATTCAGTCGGGATTTCGATGTGCGGAATGTGGCCACAGGCATCAAATTCGATAATTTTTGCGCCTATAATTTTTGCGGCCGTTTGCTTGCCTAAAAGTTTGTATTGGCCGTGTAATGCCTGCTGATCTGGCGTAAGCAATCCTTTGCCCACAATGGTTTTGTCTTCCTTACCGATGAATAAAACAGTAGGGACCTTTAAATTTTGAAATTCGTATAACACAGGCTGTTCATAAATCATGGTGTAGGTTAATGCTGCTACTTTAGCCCAGCGCGGATAATCAGCACTATTGGTTACACCCCCAGCTATATCAACCAGGTATTCATATTCGGGTTTCCAATGGGTAAAATAAGAACCCTGATAATATTTTCTAACGCTTTCTGCGGTGGTTTTAAGTTCGGTTTTGTATTGTTGCGCGGTATTAATGTAAGGAATAAATGTTTTGTAATCTTCTAAGCCGATTGGATTTTCGAGCAAGAGTTTTTCGGTTGTTTCAGGATACATTAGAGCAAAGCGTGTAGCCAGCATACCGCCCATGCTGTGGCCCAAAACCACGGCTTTCTGAACGCCAAGTGTATCTAAAAGCCTTTTGTTCCAGGTAGCCATTTGGTGGAAACTGTAATGGATAAATGCTTTTGATGATTTGCCAAAACCAATCTGGTCGGGGACAATAACGCGGTAGCCAATGTTGGTTAGGGCTTTAATAACATTTGTCCAATAGTAACCGCCAAAATTTTTTCCATGGAATAGAATTGCTGTTTTACCGTTTGCATTTGCAGTAGGTACAACATCCATATAGGCCATTTTAATGTCTTGTCCTTCAGTATTGATCGGGAAATATTTAACCGGATAAGGGTATTTTACATTATCTAGGGTAATGGATAGGGTATCTGTTTTTTGTGCTTTAAGCTGGCTAAGAACGAAGAAACAAAGGGTAAACAACAAGAAAAACTTCTTCATGAATCAGGTATTGATGTAAAAACTAAACTAATTGGCCCAAGTTATACTTTTGCCAATTAGCTAGCTTAAAAATCATGCCCTTTTTTACAAAATCAGAATAATCGATAAAGATCAGTATCGTTTGGATACTCTAAAATGTTATTTAATCAATTGCTTTAAATTAACAGTAGGTATCTGGATGCTTGTTTCGTCAGAAAGGTTTCCGCTTGCTTTGTTAATCTTAATGTGCTGAAAATTTACGTCATTTTTCCCCATGCTATTTAATGAAAGGGTTTCTATTGGGCTTATATTCTTATTTTCTTCATTTTTGAATTCTGCTTTTGCATCTTTCATTTTGAGGTCAACATTTAGTAGTGGCGTGTTATTTACAGTTAAATACCCCGCATTGATATCGGCATGCAAGTTTTCAATTTTTGCATCTTCAATCGTAATCCCAGGTATCACCACATCTTTTTCTTGGTATATAGGCTTCTTGATTAGGTGCAGATTTTTAATTTTCATATCCTCACCAAATCTGAAGTTTACACCTTTGGTGATTTCTAGATTTAAACTATCCGTATTTACGGCTAAACCATCTACAGATACATTGTTAAAGGTAATTCCTTTTAAGTTTGGCGAAAAAATCAACAATGTTCCATGCTGGTAATTACGTTCTTCTTTTAAAGAGATATTTAGTTTACCATCCTTATCTACCTTGTATTCGATATAAGGTGCAAGATCATTAGTTGCTTTAAACAAAAACTGATCGTTGGAAATTATTTTAACATTTAGGAAAGATGATTCTGAGCCGTTAATTACCACATGTTGAAATGCCTGAACAGGATAATTTGTGATAAACCGCTCTACATCACTATTTGCAGTTTCGGCTCCCGATAACATTTTATCATAGGTTTTATTATCGATCCGGTTTGCTTTGGCAATCAAGATCATGATTGTTAATGGAATAATAAGCAGGGTAATTGCCAGCCCTGTTAATAATTTATTGCTTGTTTTCATTTTTTTAGGCGTTAAAGTTTTGTGATACAAAAGTTTGATAGCGGGATTTTAGCTCATCGAAATCAATTTCCAGGAGGTAAAGGTTTCTAAATAGGTTTGGTAGTTCGTCTTCGATAAAACTAGTTTTCCGATATTGTTTTACCTGATCGATGGTATCATCTGTCAGAAAAAAACCGATTCCCCTTTTGTTGCTAAGGATGTTCTTGCCTTGTAGTAACTCATATGTGCGCATTACTGTATTAGGGTTTACTTCCATGTCTATTGCCATTTCCCTTACCGATGGAATTTTTTCGTCGGCTTTCCATTTACCCAATAATATCTGCTCGCAAACGTATTCAGCTATTTGTAGGTAAATGGCCTTGTTATTGTTAAATTCCATTTTAAGCCTCCTTTTCTTTTAAACGTATAAATGAGATAAACCAGAATGCCAATGTTAATAATATGCCAACTAAACTCATTATGAAAAAGATATTACTCTCGTCTTGCCAGTAGTGGTTTCCAACCCAAACGGTATTGTTGGTTAGTTTTTGCAGTATAAAAATTGTTGAAGTAACCCAAAGCACCCCAAATACCATTATAGAAATTGCTGTTTTAATGTAGTGGAAGTTTTGGAAAAATATAGAGCCCAATAGGAAAATACTATTGATCAATAACGGCACATAATAAAACTGGTAAAAGTCTTTAACGGTTCCGGTTGAGAAAAAATAAGTTAAATAATCTATAATTACCTTTTTGCCTTGATAATCGGTATAACTTCCTGTTAAAGTATGTGTTGCCCTAACAGAAGAAATAAAGGAAAGATCGATTAAGTAAAAGCATAATAAGTAACTGGGTATTCCAATGATTAAGGTGTAGAATATAGCGCATAAAAATTTTTCAATGTTCGATGCAGGTACTAAAATGTTAATGATAGCTTTAGGTTTTTGTCCTAAGTGCATGAAATAACTGCTCGCTATAATGCTTACAAATAAAAAGCCCGTAATCAGAAATAGAGGAAATCTAAAGTTTAATGTGTTAGATGAAAGGTATTTTAAATTATTATCTGTTAAGCTTATGCTATAAAATAAGGCCAGAACGCCAATTAATACACCAAAACTGATTAAATAAATTTTCCCAAAATCTAACCATTGTCTTTTCAGCAATAAGCCAAATCGATTAATATTAAATGTGTTGTTCATCGCTTAACTGAATAAAGGTTTAAATTTGATTTTTTCTGAAAGTATGGCATTGAAAAGGAGTTCCATATCTAATTTGCTTTCTTCCTGGTGGTAGTTCGGCATTACAGCGTTATAACCAGAGAGGGATGGCTCAGCATAAATAATGCTGTCATCAATTTCTTTTACTTTTTTAAAGGTTAATTTTGCGGTAATTTCTTCTACAGTAGCTTTAAGAGCAATATCGTTTTCATCAAGCATAATCACCGTGTCGATCAGGTTATCCAGGTCTCTTACCTGGTGGGTAGAAATGATAATGCAACGCTCATCCGTCATAGCAGAAGCCATAATTTTCCTGAATTGTGCCTTCGATGGGATGTCTAAACCATTGGTAGGCTCATCCATAATCACCAGCTTTGCCTGGGTAGCCAGACCGAAGGCGATAATTACTTTTTTCTTCTGCCCGTAACTCATGTTGATGAGTTTCTGTTCAACCGGAATATCAAATTCTTTGATCAGATCAGCGAAATAATTGTAATCGAAATTTTTATAGAATGGGGCATTGGCCTTTATATACGCATCAATTTTTACCGACGGCAAATAAAATTCTTCCGGAATAAAACAGATCTGTTCTAAAAGTGCAGGCTGTCTTTTTGCAGGATCATAGCCCATTACATCCAATGTACCGCTCTGCGCATACACCAAACCGGCGAGGTTTTTTAATAAAGTTGATTTGCCGGCTCCATTTTTACCGAGCAAACCATAAATATGGCCGTTGCTTAACTGCATGCTCATATTTTTAAATAATGGCTTATGCTTACTGTAGCCAAAATTAAGATTGTTAATGTTGATCATATCTACTGTATTAGTTAAATAATACACTAAAGTATGATCTTGTCTGGTTATCTCCAAATTTTTAAATAAAAAAAATCGAGATTAGCGTTTAGCACGCTGCGATTGCCGTTTTATTGCACGCCAGACACCTAACGCACCCTCGTTCTCTGCTCTTTCTCCTTAGCCATTGAAAGGTAAAATATCAGTTTAATAATTGTTGCATTAAAACATCCTTACTATGGAGATTGTATTTTTGTAGTAAATCGATAGAATATGGATACAAAATGGGCATATCTGCTTAGTCGCTTAGCAATTGGTTTAAGTTTTTTCGGGCATGGCTTGGTGCGTCTGCCAAAACTTGCCGGTTTTAGTAGTTGGATGGTTGGGCAGTTTTCGAAATCATTTTTGCCTGATGCATTAATTATTCCCTTTAGTTATATTTTACCGTTTGCCGAATTTATAGCGGGTTTAATGATCATATTGGGCTTATTTACCAGGCAAGGTTTATTATTTGCCGGAGTGATTTCGTTAGCCCTGATTTTCGGAACAACGGTAATTGAAAATTGGGACGCATTGCCTTCTCAACTTATCCATGTCGCATTTTTATCGGTACTACTCGCTTACCTGCCGCATAACAGTTATGCGGTTGACAAAATCATTAAAAAATAATTATGGAATACAGAAAAATTGGAAATTCAGATTTAGCACTTTCGGTAATCACATTCGGCGCCTGGGCAGCCGGTGGCTGGATGTGGGGAAGCACAGATAGAAACGATGCAATTAACGCAATTAAAGCCGGTTACGATTTAGGGGTTACTTCGATTGATACCGCACCAATTTACGGTCAGGGAGATAGTGAAGAAATTGTAGGCGATGCAATAAAAGGCATCTCACGCGATAAATTACAACTGGTAACCAAATTCGGGATGCGCTGGGACCTGGCCAAGGGCGATTTTGGCTTTAAGAGCAAAAACAACGAGGGGAAAGAGATCGATATTTATAAATATGCCGGAAAAGAAAGCGTGATTTATGAATGTGAGCAATCTTTAAAACGCCTGGGTACCGATTACATAGACCTTTACCAGATCCATTGGCCGGATACAACAACACCGATAAGCGAAACTTTCGAAGCCGTAAGCAGGTTAATTGAACAGGGTAAAGTACGTTATGCCGGGGTATGTAATTATGATGTGGCACAATTAAAAGAAGCAGATCAGACTTTAGAAATTATTTCTAACCAGATTCCATTTAGCATGGTAAACCGCGGTGTTGAAGAGGAAATAGTTCCCTATTGCATCGAAAAAAATAAATCGGTTTTAGCTTATAGTCCAATGGAGCGTGGTTTATTAACCGGTAAAATGACAGCCGATTATAAATTTGAAGAAGGTGATCACCGCCAGGGGAATAAATTTTTCTCACCAGAAAGCATCGAAAAAACAAATGCATTTCTGGCTAAAATAAAACCATTGGCCGACGAGAAAAATGCCACCTTATCTCAATTGGTATTGCGTTGGACAGTTGAACGCCCGGGCATAACCATTGCTTTGGTTGGTGCAAGAAATGAAAAACAGGCTTTACAGAATGCAGCCGCAATAAATGTAAAATTAAGTGCCGAAGAAATTCAGCTAATCAATACCGAATTACAGCACGCTGGTTTTTAATGGTAATATAACCACAGATTACACGTCAGTGTGCTCTGTGTATTCTCTTTGCCTTCAGTGGTTAAAATATTAAAAAGATATGTCTAAATTATTTTCTCCTTTTACCATAAAGGATGTAACCTTAAAAAATAGAATTGTGATTTCGCCGATGTGCCAGTATTCGGCTGTTGATGGCTTTGCCAACGATTGGCATTTGGTGCATTTAGGCAGTCGCGCAGTTGGCGGTGCAGGTTTAATTATCCAGGAAGCTTCTGCAGTTACTGCTGATGGCAGAATTACTTATGCCGATTTGGGCATCTGGAAAGATGAACATGTAGAAAAACTGAAACAGATCGTTTCCTTTATCCATAATAACGGTGCTGTTGCAGGCATCCAATTGGCACATGCAGGCAGAAAGGCCAGCTGCGAAGTGCCTTGGGATGGTGGCGGGCAGATTGTTGAAGGTGAAAATAGCTGGAAACCCGTTGCACCATCGGCAATTCCTTTTAAACCAGGACAGGTGGAGCCACACGAATTAACGATTTCGGAAATTCAGGATATTGTTTTTGCGTTCAGGGCAGCGGCAAAACGGGCACTCGATGCAGGTTACAAAGTAGTAGAAATACATGCTGCGCATGGTTATTTACTCCATCAGTTTTTTAGTCCGTTGAGCAATAAACGTGCAGATATTTATGGTGGAAGTTTTGAAAACCGGATCCGTTTAGTAATTGATGTGGTAGAAGCGGTACAATCGGTGTGGCCTGAAAATCTGCCGTTATTCGTTCGTATTTCTGCAACAGACTGGACAGAAGGCGGTTGGAACGAAAATGATTCGTTACAATTGGTGGCCGTGTTAAAAGATCGAGGAGTAGATTTAATTGATACTTCATCAGGAGGAAATGTACCTGATGCTTTCATCCCGGCCGGACCAAACTACCAGGTGCCTTTCGCCGATAAAATCAGGAATGAAATTGGCATTTATACAGGTGCAGTAGGTGTGATTGTTGAAGCAGAACAGGCAGAAGAAATTTTAGAACAAGGCAAAGCCGATTTAATTTTTATTGCGCGCGAATCGCTGCGCGATGCTTATTTCCCAACCCATGCGGCACAGGTTCTTGGCGATGATGTGGAATGGCCAAATCAATATGTAAGGGCTAAAAGATAGATATGTAATAAGTGTTCTTGCATTAATGACGATTATACAAAAAAGCGGAGTGATCTCATCGATCAGCTCCGCTTTTTTGTTCTGTAAATATGATCAGTGAATTTTATTTAACCACTGTAAAAGGAATATACAATCCGAAAGTGATGTTCCGGCCAGGGTTGTAAACGCCTAAACTCGGGTTCTCCTGGTCAAAACGGCCTGGTTTAAACCTGCTTAGGGCATCATAATATTTCTGGTTTAACAGGTTATTAGCAGATACCGATAATTTAACCGGTTGTTTGCCCAAATTAAACGTAGCACCTATTCCTGCGTTTAACAAAGTATAACCGCTGGTTGGTGTTTCAAAAACATCATCAACGCGGGTTTGTTTAAATGCCGAGTTGATACCTACAGAAAGATATGCATCATTTGTACCTTTAAGTTTAGGTTCAAAACGCAATTCATTTCTCAATGTTCCGGCAGGAATAAATGAAAGTGGCCTGTCTAAGGTAATGTTCTGTGCATGCACATACCCAAATGTATTTTCGAAGTGGATAAACGGAACCGGGTGGATGGTTAAGCTGGCCTCGGCACCGTAAAGGTTTGCATTTACCTGTCCGTAACGGAAAACGTCATAAAGGGTGCCGTCTGCTACCCTTTGTTCGCCATTATTCGATGCATAAATGTAATTGTGAATATAGTTGTTGTAAATGCTCGCACTGGCACTTACAATTTTGCCTTCATATTCTAAAGCAGCGTCAACCTGGTAACTGCGCTCAGGATTTAAAGCTGCATTACCGATCTCGTATCTAAATGTGCCTTCATGTACGCCGTTAGAGCCTAACTCTGCAGGGTTCGGTGCACGGAAAGCCGAACCTGCATTGGCTTTAAAGTTCAGCTCATCATTAAACTGATGCGTAAAACCTAAGGCACCGCTCACATTAGAAAACTGATTTTTAAATGGTGCAAATTGCTCTTCGTCATCTACAATTAATTGTTTTCCGTTGTTTTTCCTGAAGTCGTAACGCGCACCAATACTAAAAGTACTGTTTTCCCAATTTTTCTTTGCATAAGCAAAAGCACCTAAACCAAAGGTATCGTAAGCCGGGATTAAAAATTCTGTTCCTTTATTTTGGCTGTGTCCGTCATCAACACTTACACCAAAAACAGGCTGCCATCCGTTAGTTTCGTGGATATAATATTTCAGATCGGCATTGTATGTTTTAAGATCGAAAAACAAAGCTGGGGTTGGCTCGTCAAGCTCGCGACGTTGATTTTGCTGATAACCTAAATCAACCTTTAAATTGCCATTACCGATAATGAAATTGTTGTTCAGAGCAATTTTAAAGTGCCTGATGTCCTGGCGTGGAAATTCTAAAGTACGGTTTTTATAATCATCGTTGGTAAATGCACTACCGTCATCTTTAACAAAATTTCCATTCGCATCTAAATTTGGGTCATAAAAACCAATGTTGTTATGGAAATTAGAAACGTTTAAGTGTGTATAACCCCAGCTTTTATTTAAACCTATCATACCACTTAAATCGGTTTCGTTAAAACCCGAATTAGGGAAATACCCTGTTGGTGTTTTAAAAGAATAGGCATTTTTATAGGTGCCACGAGCCCTCCAAACAAAGCCGTTTTCGTTACCGTTTAACATTAATGAGTTAGCGGTAAGTCCGTTATTGGTTGAGTAATTGCTGATAAATTCACCTTTTACTTGTCCTTCAGGTGCGGTACTTGGCTCTAAAAGGTTAATAACACCACCAAGAGCGTCTGATCCATACATTAATGATGCTGCACCACGTAAAACCTCGATACGGTCTGACTTGAACTGATCGATTTCGATACCGTGTTCATCACCCCATTGCTGTCCCTGTTGTTTTACCCCATCATCTAAAGTTACAATCCTGTTATAACCCAAACCCCTGATTACAGGTTTAGAGATAGACGGACCCGTGGTGATCTGCGATACACCAGGCACTTTGCTCAACGCATCGATTAAATTGGTAGAAGGTTGCAAAAGCTGATCTTTACCCACTACCGCTGATGAGGCGCTGTTTCTTTTACTGGTACTACTGATTAAACTTCCGGTAATTACGATTTCCTTGGTTTCTATCGCAGTGGGCTGTAGAGAAAATGCCAATCCGTCTGCATTGGCAAGGTTTACCACTTGAGTAGCCGTTTTATAGCCTATATAGTGTACCTCAACCAGGTAACTTCCTTTTGAAGGAAGGTTATTCAATGTAAATTCTCCATCATTGTTAGTTACGGCCGAAACCTTTAAATCCGGAATAAAAATAGTTGCACCTGGCAACGTTTGTTTAGTGCTGGCATCGATAACCTTACCTTTTATATTTTTTAAAGCGGCAGCAAAAACAGTGCTGCTTAATAACGTATATAGCATTACCAAGCCGATAAGCTGTAATTTTTTCATGTGTTGTGTATAAATAAAAATGATCGAAAAGCTTATTGCATAGCTAATTAGAAGCTGTGAATAAGTTTCGTGTAATAAAATTGATTGAGCGCAGCTGCGCTTTCGGAGAAAAAATTAAGCTAAGGGGGGACCGCGTAAGCAGGTGCGCTTTATTTCGGTAAAGGCATTCTTTAATGTAGGTTCGGTACGGTTAAAGATTTTGGCTGATAAGAATATCCTGTAAATGTTGTGGGTTTGGACATAGTTTTTTTCAAAACTTGCATTACAGATTAAACAGGTTTCGCCATATGCCTGTACGTGGCTAACATGTTTACAGTTGACCTCTTTCTGCACAACAGGAAGAGGAGTGTGGTGGTGAAGAACACTCCATGGAGTTAAAGCAATAGCAAACACAATCAGCATAAATACTGATAAATATTTCTGAATATTTTGTCTATGCTTTTTCAACACGGCAAAAGTAGTAATTCCTAAGCAATTATATATATTTACAAAGTAACATTGTATTTATAGTGTTATTGACCCGGGTTTTAATAAATAGTTTAATTTGCTTAACAAAGGGATGACTTAACAAATTATTGATATGCCAATTGTAATAGGCTTTGTTATTGTTTAAGGAAAGAAAATCAACCAGTAAATGAAATTTATCCGAAAAAATATATTTAACGCTTTATTTGTCCTTTTCATATTGATAATTGTTTTTGTTCCTGATGCAAAAGCATTTTTTCTTAAGGGCTTAATGGAGATCGGTTTTTATAAACCCAATACTGAAACATCAGGAGAAAGTGTTGCAGGCCTTGACGGGATCCGGTTTAAAGATGTAAAAGGAAACCTTGTTGATCTTGGCGATTTAAAGGGCAAGGTTATTTTTCTCAACTTTTGGGCAACCTGGTGCCCGCCATGTAGGGCCGAAATGCCTTCTGTTAACAAGCTTTATAAGCAATTTAAAGACGATACTGATATTGTATTCATTTTTGCTGATGCTGACGGTGATTTTGCCAAATCGGGCAAATTTATGTCCGACCGTAAATATGAAATGCCCATCTACAAAGTAGAAAGCGATATTCCGGAAAAAGTATTTGCCGGTGCTCTGCCTACAACGGTCATTTTTGATAAGCAGGGCAGGTTATCTTTCAAACATGAAGGTGTAGCAAATTATGCCGATAAAAAGGTCATTGATTTCATCCGTAAACTAAAAAATAGTCGATAGCTCCTGCCAATCTGAAACTTTTCTAAAATACTCGATCAGATTTGATGAAGGAATGACTTTTGTTTTGCTATATATGTAGTTAACTACATATATTTGTTTTTATAATCATTGTCAATGCAAAACGAATTTAAAATTGAACGGTTGGATAATCAATTCTGCGAAGCGATTATCGGGTTGATTTTGCCCATACAGCAAATAGAGTTTAATGTAGATATCGATCTGGCTGCACAACCCGATCTGCTGGATATTGAAAAACATTACGATGGAACAGGAGGTGCATTCTGGGGTGCCAAACTAAACGGTGAGCTTATTGGCACCATTGCTCTGATTGCACAGGCAGAACACCATGCCGGAGCCATCAGAAAGATGTTTGTTAAAAAAGAATTCAGGGGGAAAGACCTGGGTATAGCACAGGCTCTGTTAAAAACCCTTATAGCATATTGCAGGGATAATAACCTGAATAAGGTATATTTGGGTACCAAAGATATATTGCAGGCGGCTTGTCGATTTTACGAACGCAATGGATTTAAACAGGTTAGGATGGAAGATCTTCCGGTTTATTTTCCCCGCATGGCTGTAGACAATGTGTTTTATGGTTTGGATTTAAAACCTGTTTAATGGAACAAAATGTAATTGATGCTTCTGGCTTACTGGCCATTTCTACGCGTTTACAAAGGCTCAGCGACCAGATCCGCAAGGATGGCCTATTGATTTACAAAGCCTTCGGCATCGATTTTCAGCCCAAATGGTTTCCTGTGTTGTATACTTTATATAAAAAATCGACCATGAGCGTGGTTTCCCTTTCTGATGAGATCGGTTATGCGCACCCTTCTACCATCAGTTTGCTAAAAGAACTGGAAAAAGAGAAACTTATCCGCTCTAAGAAAGATAAAATCGATACCCGGAAACGCCTGGTAGAGCTTACTGAAAAGGGCAAAACGCTGTTATCAACCATGGAGCCGGTTTGGCAGGTGATTGTTAAGGCCACTGAAGAGATTACAAATACAGAAAATAACCTGATGAAAGCCATAAATGAGGTAGAAGCTGCACTGCAAGAGAAAAGTTTTTTGCAAAGGGCCGAAGCTTATATGAATAAATGATTGTGCCAGTGCCGGATGGAATGAGTGGATTTTGAGTAAGGTTAACCGATCATTTTGCTATTTTTGCTGCCATGATTTCATTCTTTGAGGCTTCTCTTAAGCAACTTTCTATCCATCATACAGGCAATAAATTGCTTGAAGAGTATTATAAACTATCTGATGCACCTTTAAAAATAGACGATGAAATGTTGGGAAACCTGCTGTTGCAGTATTTCTTAAAACCTTTCGAAAAAGTTAATGAGGTATATCGTTTTTATCACCCTAACGATAATTTAGAATTGAACGAAGTATTCCATTTCGTTCATGAAATTTTCGAAAACAACGCGCTTTTTCACGAAGATTCACAACAACTGGCCAAACATTTATATGACGTAGCCAATCACCCTAAAATTAAATCCGGTGAGCTGTATGTTGCCTATTTCGAAAAGGTTCAGATAGAAGGCGAACAGTTGGATGTTGTTGGAATTTTTAAATCCGAAACTAAAGATACCTACTTAAAAGTGTATCCCGAACAGGATGGCTTTAATGTCAGTTATGAACAAGAGGCCATCAGCATTAATAAACTGGATAAAGGCTGCCTGATTTTTAATGTAGAAAGAGAAGAAGGCTATAAAGTGGTGGTACTGGATCAGGCAAAAAGCAACAATGACTCTGCCGTTTATTGGAAAGATGAGTTCTTAAAACTGAAAATCAGAAACGATAGTTATAACCAGACCAATAACGTACTGGGGGTTTATAAAAACTTCGTCACACAGAAACTCGATGATGAGTACGAAATCAGCAAAGCAGACAAGATTGATCTGTTAAACCGTTCGATGAAGTATTTTAAAGAGAAGGAAACCTTTGATATTGAAGAATTCGGGAATGAAGTGATTGGTAATGCCGAAGGGATCGAATCGTTTAAAAACTATAAGAAAAACTACGAAGAGGAATTCGAGAGCCCTATTGCCGATCATTTTGAGATTGCTGAGTCGGCCGTTAAAAAACAGGCCCGAGCGTACAAAAGCGTGTTAAAACTGGATAAAAACTTTCACATTTATATCCATGGAAATAAGGATATGATAGAGAAAGGTTACGATGATGATAAATCGATGAACTTTTACAAGGTGTATTTTAGGGAAGAAGCGTAGGTTAGTCTTGAGTCAGTAGTCTTGAGTCAGTAGTCTTGAGTCGTAAGTCGACTATGGACTTAAGACTCAAGACTGTGGACTAAATGCGCTGCTGGGCTTTAAGGGCCAGGTATTGGTTAATCACATTTACCGTAAGCTTTTGTGGCGGTGTAAGAATAGCCAAAATGCCATGTGTATTCAATTCCTTAACCATCAGCTTTTTTTCGTAAATAAACTTCTCTGCAATGGTTTTATGGTAAATGCCTTCCACATCTTTAGCCGGATCGGTGCTTAAACCTTTGAGTTCGGTATTTTCGAAAAATACAACAAGCAATAAGTGGTATTTCGCAATTCTTTTTAAATACGGTAGCTGACGTTGCAGTGCCGATAAACTTTCGAAATTGGTAAAAAAAATCAAAAGCCCGCGTTGTTTTACTACCGAACGGACAGTAGCATAGAGGGCTTCAAGATTACTTTCCAGGTATCTTGTTTTCTCTTTATAAAGTACGTTCATGATGCTGCCCAGCTGTGAGGCTTTACGATCGGCAGGCACTATCGATCCGATCGTTTCAGACAGGGTAATTAAACCTGCTTTATCTTCTTTAAGCATGGCTACTTTGGCAAGGGCAACACTTGCATTGATGGCATAATCGAGCAGGCTTAAACCTTCAAAAGGCATGCGCATCACACGTGATTTATCAATGATGCAATAAATATTTTGCGATTTCTCATCTGTATAGGTGTTTACCATTAAGCCGCCTTTTCTGGCGGTTGCTTTCCAGTTGATTGTACGGATATCATCGCCACCTACGTAGTTTTTAATCTGGTCAAATTCACTGCTTTGTCCAAGCTTTCTGATTTTTTTTATGCCAAACTCAGTTAAATAACGCGAAGCGGCCATCAATTCATACTGGCCCAGATTGATAAATGAAGGATAAACAGGAAGAACTTTTGCACCATCGAAATTATAACGCCGGCTGATTAAACCCAATGGCGAACTGACATAAGTCCGGATAAATCCGAAATCATATTCACCACGTTTGGTTGGACGTAAATTATAATGGATGGATTTTATTTCTGCCGGTTTTAAATGGAGTTTAAAATCTTTATCGCGCAGCTGAAACTGAAAAGGTATTTCGTCAATTACCCTCACATTTACCCCAAAACCATAACGGTTTGCGATCTCAATCTGGATCGGGTTTTCATCACCGTTGCTCAAACGCTTTGCTGTAAATCTTTTTGCCTCAATCCAATTGCCATTCCGGTACAGGATAAAAAGATCAATAAAAAACAAAACCGCTATTGTTCCGGTTGCAATTTCAGGGATATCGCCCAGCCAGGCAAAAAAGAACTTAAGCAAAAAGAGCACAATACAGAAGCCTAAAGCCGTAAATAAACGGTCAGTTAGAAATAGATTGGTATAATATTGCTGAAAGAATTTTTTCAAAGCGGGTTAATCGGTTAATTATTTGAAATGGTTAACTGTTATGGCAATTGCTAATTTTTTTGATGGCTAAACCGATCACTAGATTGAACATTGTGATCTGATCATTAGCAATTCCTTAAATCGGTTAACTGCAAACTGGCAACTGCAAACTGACTTACCTCGGTATTTCAATTTTTTTAATAATCTGGCTTACAATATCGGTTGTAGTTAATCCTTCCATTTCTTTCTCGGGCGACAATAAAATTCTATGTGCCAGCACTGGTGCGGCTACGGCAATAATATCTTCTGGTGTCACAAAATCACGGTCTTGTATCGCAGCAAAAGCTTTTGCACTGTGTACAATAGCCAGCGATGCCCTGGGCGAAGCGCCCAGGTAAAGGGAGGAATTGTTGCGGGTTTCGGTTACGATTTTGGCGATAAACTCCAATAACTTCGGTTCTACAAATAAATTGCGGATAATGGCCCTTGCGTTTTGGATCTGTTGTATAGACAATACCGGTTTTACCTCGTTTAACAGCGTTTTATTCACTAAAGCATGTTGCGCGGTTAAAATGGCCGTTTCTTCTTCCAATGAAGGATATTTAACCTCGATTTTGAAAAGAAAACGATCTAACTGAGCTTCAGGCAAACGGTAAGTCCCTTCCTGTTCGATAGGGTTTTGAGTAGCTAATACCATAAAGGGCTCGTCCATTAGATAGGTTTGCCCATCAATGGTTACCTGGCGTTCTTCCATCACTTCGAAAAGTGCAGATTGCGTTTTGGCTGGTGCGCGGTTAATTTCATCGACCAGAATAATATTTCCGAAAATCGGACCTTTCCTGAATTCAAAATCGCCGGTTTTGGTATTAAAAATCGGTGTTCCCAATACATCAGAAGGCATCAGATCGGGCGTGAACTGTACCCTCGAAAATTGGGCATCGATTGATTTGGCAAGCAGTTTGGCACTTAACGTTTTTGCTATACCCGGAACGCCTTCAATTAAGATGTGCCCATCGGCAAGCAAACCAACAATCAAAAAATCGATCACCTGTTTTTGGCCTATTATGATATTTCCAAGTACGGTTCTAATCTGATTTACAGCTGTATGTAAGGCGCTTAAATCGGTACGGGGGTTAAACTGTTCTTGTTCCATTGCTTTGCGTAATTTTATAAAACTGTTCTATGCTTTCGTTTAAATTAATCAATTGTGTGTCGCTCAGATTGCCCATTGTGGGCGTCTGTATAAAATGTTTGGTTAATGTTTTGGACAGGGTTTCGTTAATTCCTGTTTTATCCATTAATAATTGGGCAAATTCACTGTCAATATCGTTGGTTTTAAGGTAATACCTGCTGCGCAGGTGCTCCATAAAGTAGTTGATTTTTTTTAGGGCCAAATCGAGGTTGTTACGTTCATTGTAGTACACGCTGCCAACTACATTAACAAAGGCCAATGACGAATTGGTAAGCGGATCGGCTATGGGGATAATCCTCTGTCTGCGCTTGATATCGTAGAGTACAAAAATAATCAGGCTGAAAATACTCAGATAATAAGCAAATTTAAGTTCCGGGTGTTTAAAAAATACCCGCAATACATCGGTTGTTACGTTTTCCTGTTGAGAAAAATACTCGTCAAAAATTACCTGGGTATTGCCCTGCAGGTAACTAAGGGTTTTTGCGGCGTATTCTGCCCCATATTTATTTAATAGGTTAAAATTGGTATAAAATCCCGGCTCTGCAATCAGGTATAAATACCCTTTTCCGTAACTGTAACGGATAAAGTTAGGCTTGCCATTTCCATTTACACCGAGTACAGTAGCCTTATTGGTATCAAGTTTATTGTAAAATTGACTGCCAATTCCCCTTTCGAAACCATAATTTGCCTCCGTTTTTAGATTTGGATTGGTAAAATTCAGTGTGCTGCCTTCGGCCGACATGGCGCTAGCTGCTTGTAGTTTAAGGTTTTTTTCTATTTTTCCCAGGTCGTAACTGGCAATAAAAACATCGTTACCGACCTTCATATAGTTAACCAACTGGTCGAAATCCGTTTTGCTGATCTCTGCTCTTTGGGTAATGATCAGATAGACTGTTTTATTAAAGTTTTTGTCCTTTAAAGTATTATAAATGGCAGTTTTAGATTGCTTGACATTGGCTTTTGGTAAAATATCCTTTATTCTATGGTACAAAATATAGGTCCCGTACGGGATTTTATCTTTTACAGCATAAGTGGGCGCCCAGTTTGTTGGGGTGGGTTTGTTATATTGGGCAACTAAATAAAAGATGACCAGGATAGAACCAATAATCAGATATGTTTTATAACCTTTCATTTAATCTGGTTGTTAAACTGGTTAAACGATTGGTTAATAGGGTCAAATTTTACTTCATCGATAGGGAAATCGCCATACCAGATGTAATCGAACTGAAGGGTAAGTTTACTGAAATCATTTCTAAGTTCCGGTTTATCGATTTCCATCAAATAATTGTAATTGGTTTTGTTAGGCTGCCAATTGATGATTTCGGCATCACTTAATTTTTTTAATGCCCTTAAATATAAAAGCCTGACGGCCAGTCGGAACTTCCTTTCGGCAACCAATCGCTGGAGCTCCTGTTCGTAATCAATCTCATGGATGTTTTCGGTAATTACATCATAGGGAAGAAAGGTTTCTTTTGATTTTTTTCTGAATATGTTCTCGGTCCCAATGCTTTTGATCACGATATAGAGGACTAGTGCTATGCCCAAACCAATAAAAATATACCTCGAAATTAAATTGGAGGCTGCCCCTTGAATCAATGAACCGATTAATCTCCAAAACAACATCCAGAATTTATCCCACCATGATAGCTGTTGACGGCCAACTTCATCATATTGAAATTCTTTCTGCTCTTTATAAATGCTGATGGAATCTTTATCAAATTTTGATGGTGTAATTTTAATACTGTCAATCCTGACTTCCTTAACCACAGGTTTAGGCTTAACCGTTTGTGCATTGCTGATTACCGGGATAAAAAACAAAAGAGAAACGAACAGATATCGGACAAAAACACGTTGCATTTTAATATTCTTCAGGTCTGGTATCTATAGGTTTTTCGGTATTGCCAAAATTGGAAATGCGGTCCAGTAGTCCGGGGTTTTCTTTCTGTTCAACCAAACTGAAATACATTAGAGAAATGGTAATGATCGGTATAATGGTAAATACCTGGCACAATGACTGCAAAACAGTTGTGATCATGGTAAGTGCTAAAGACATATGTGGCGTTTTATGGGTAAACATACCAATCATATTAAATAAACTTGTAGGTAAAATGACCATGCTCATACAGGCATAAACGATAATCCACACCACGATTAGTGTACCGAAGGTAATCCAAAAATTATCTTTAATAATTTTGAAGCTCCTGTTAAATGAATAATTTAATCCGCCATTTTCGATGACCATTATGGGGAATATCATGGCGATATATGGAAATAGCCAAAAGCCCGGTACAAGACAGAATAAAAAGGCAACACCTACCAGGATAAGTAATAAGATGGAACTGCCAAAAATCCGGAAAAAGTAATACTTAAAGAATCCCCATACCTCGTCGGTGGTTGGTGTTTGGTTCCCTTTCTGTACATATATGGCAATATAAGAAAGTATGGCAACACTCATGCTGGCATAGGTTGCCAAAGAGAATAAAATAGCTAAGAAATACTCTATTCCATATAAAGTTGAAAAACCTAAACCTTTGGTGTTTGCTCCATTACCAATGGTATTGATGATGTTAACCATTTTGTATTGCTGCAATAACATGGTTAACATACTGGCCAGTACGAACAAACCACAAAATGTAAAATATACTTTAATGAGGGGTTTGAAGTTTTGACGAATGAAGGTAAAAGTATCGTTAATCACCTGTCCAAAGTCTCTTCTTTTTCTAAATTCTAATTTCCCGGTCATGTTAATCTAGTGTAGGTAATTTACGGTGGATATTAATAGGGTAAATAATGACATACCATATGATGAAAGCAGCTGAAGATAATAAAATGATTATACTCAGCCACAAAGGCATTTCGGTATGCCTTGTGACAAAACTTTCAAAAAATGCTGCAACAATAAAAATCGGGATCAGGCCGATTACAATTTTTAATCCATCTTTGGCCCCTTTTAAAACTGAAGCCATGCGGGTATAGGTTTTGGGGAATAAAAAGCTATTGCCCAAAATTAAACCGGCAGCGCCAGCCAAAACAATAGCAGAAATTTCGAGCGTTCCATGGATCCAGATTACCAGGACAGATTGAAGGCCCAAACCTTTACTGAAAAAGAAATATTGGAAGGAGCCGAGCATCACGCCGTTTCTGAATAATGAGACAATAGAACCAAATGAAAATATAATACCCAAAACAAAAGTATATAGGGCAACATAAATATTGTTGGCGCCAATCTGCATAAACATCATAAACCCGTTATCCTTTTTATAAACCCCAAAAGGGTCGCCTTTAGCGATGTTTTCATTGGTCATGTTTACGTAAGTGTCGCCCATAATTAATCGCACAAAGGTATCATCGTATTTGGCTGATAATGCACCAATGGCACATGAAATTAGGAAAAATGCAAATGCATAAAATACCTGTTTTCTATGCTGTAGAAATATTAACGGAAGTTCAGTTTTCCAGAAATGGATAAACCGGTTTGATTTTTCCTTTTTGTTTTTGTAAACAGACTGGTGTAATTTAGAAGCTAAGCCATTAAGATAGGCCGTTGTTTTAGAATTTGGATAGAACGTTTTTGAATAAGCCAAATCGTTCGTAATCTCGATAAACTGATTGGCTACCTCATCAGGATTTGTTTGCTGCATGGAATCGTAATGCTGCCATTTCTCCGAATTCTGTTTAACAAATAATGCTTCTCTCATTTAAAGGCGTTACCAAATCTGGCGTTAAAATAGTTAATTTTTTATGGAAATAAAACCCAGGTATACCTTGTCTGTAAAACAAATCAGATTGCAGATGCACCATTTAAGCTTAAATATAGAAGAAAACATTAGGTGTAAAAAATTACCAGTTGATGTATCGAACTATCTTTAAAAAAAATTATGTTTGAATATGGATAGTATCAGGATTAGCACTGCTCAAAATATTGATATTGATTATGAAATTGCCGGACTTGGGGAGCGTATCGCTGCGAGGTGCATCGACCTTGCCGGATTTCTGGTAATTGCTGTAATTACACTTATTGTGATGGGCGCTGTATCAGCAAGTATGTCAGGTAGTGCGGGCATGGTTGTCCTGTTTGTTTTCTTAGCGATTTTTGTTTTTTACGACCTGGTTTGCGAGATCACCATGGATGGGCAAACCTTTGGTAAAAAGGTGTTAAAAATAAAAGTAATCAGCATAGATGGCACACAACCCACTTTTGGCCAGTATATTTTTAGGTGGTTATTCAGGATGATCGATTTCGGCTTTCCTTTTGGCTGGGGTGTTGTAGCACTGGTTTCGGTAGCTGTAACCAAAAATCATCAGCGATTGGGCGATATATTGGCCAAAACCACGTTGATTAAAACAAAGCCGCGTACCGGGTTTTCAAATGTAGCCTTTAGCTTTAACCTGCCTGAAGAATACGAACCAAAGTTTAAAGAAGTGCTCCATTTAAACGATCGGGATATAGAATTGATCCACGAAGTATTAACGGGCTATTACCAGACGGGAAATGCCGAACTGATTTATGCCATGGCGGCTAAAACCAAAGAACATATTGCTGTAACACTCCCGAGTGAGATGAACGAGCTGCAGTTTTTAGAAACGGTGTTAAAAGATTACAACTACTTAACAGCCAGTATAACCGTTTAAAAGCATTAGCTGAAAAACATTTTGTGTATGTAGGAGAGCATGACAAAGTTACCCACTGCGATGACCAGTATTTTAAAGATCAGGGAATGCTGTTTAACCTTCAACAGATACAACAAACCAACGGATAGAAACAGAAACAACAATGGGATAGTTGGCGGGTAAAGCGACCAGCTTTTGGATAAATCGCCCTGCATCAGGGCAATCAATGATCTTTGAAAGCCACATCCAGGGCAATCGAAGCCAGTTAAGGCTTTAAATGGGCAGGTGATTAAATGATTTTGCAGCCAATCAAACAGGTTGATTGCGCTGCAAAATGTAAATATGATAAACATCCTGGATTAAACTACCGGTGGAGGAGTGTCATTTGGATTATTTTGATTGCCGAATGGTTTGTTAAACGGATTATTTGGGTTATTGAAAGGATTATTCCCAAAACCCCCGTTTTGCGCTTCTGCTGCAGATGGGCCTAAGTATGTTGCTGGACCAAAGCCTAAAATTGGCCAGAAAATATATGGGAAAATAACCAAACCAACAGTAAAACCCTCTGATTTACCAAAACTTTTACTTAATAGGTTGGTGGCCCAGATCCCAAATACAATGTTTACGCAAGGAATAAGCAACCATAATACCCAGATCATTGGTTTACCAATAATTTCAAGCAAAATAATTAAGTTGTAAATAGGAATAATAGCTGCCCACCCTGGTTTGCCTGCTTTCTCGAATGTTTTCCACATTCCTGCAATTAAAAGAACAATGATTGCCAGGTAAAAAATGCCGGCTACTACACCAATGCCCGCGGCTACTCCGCTTGATTCGTACTCATTCATAGTTTAACTGTTTTTAAAGGTGATTAATTTAAATAGTTAAACTAAAGTAATTTTTTTAATTTAAAAACAAGATAAATAAGGGGTAATTATTTCAATACATTGGCCACTTTTGGAAACAAAGTTTCGGCCCACTGTCCGTACATTTTAGCACTTGGATGCAGGCCATCAGCAGCGATCAGCGAAATATCCGTAGCTGCATTTCTGGATGCTGGTGTAATGTTGGTATAGCTTATACCTGCAGCAAACGTGATTTCCTGATTTACAGCATTAAAACTATCAATTTCAGCGGCAATAGTTTCTGGTGGCCTCCCTGAGTTCTTTCCGAAAGGAGTAACGCCCCAATCGGGGATAGATACCACAAAAACCCTGTTTTTATTACCGCCTGCATAAGTAATTGCTGTTTGCAACAATTCTGCAAACTCTTTTTTATATGTGCTGATCGGATAACCACGGTACTGGTTGTTAACGCCAATCAAAAGCGTAACAAAACTAAAGGTGCCGCTTAAATTTTCTTTTTTAATGGCAGCCTGGAGCTCGTCGGTTGTCCAGCCTGTAGTTGCAATAATTTTAGGATTGGCCACTTCACTGCCTTTAGCTTTTAATAAATTCTGAAGCTGATAAGGAAAAGACTCTGCCTGTTTTACCGATTCGCCAATGGTATAAGAATCGCCAAGGGCTAAATAGGTGAAATTTCCTGTTGTTTTTGATGGATTTGTGGCTGGATTGATTGTCGGTTCGTTAATCATGGGCGCTTGTTTTGTGCAGCCCGAAGTTAATAAAGAAAATAAAATAGCACTTAATAAGATCTTCATATGTCAACTTACGAAGTAGTCTTGAACTTAGTTTTATTTTAGGGCACTAATTAATTTTTGTCTAAAAGAAGCATCAGTGATTAGGCTGGCTTCAAAATTTCCAAAATTGCGACCAATCATTACATTTTCTTTTTCGGTTAGGTTGTTAAAGAAAAATGCACAGGATAATTGAGCGTTGTTTTTGTCTGTGACATAGAAGGCATCCGTTGAGATAAAAGCCGTTGATCCACCTTTCTGTCCTAAATGTTTAAAAGCCGCTTGATTACCTGGATATGCCATTGGCCATTCCATTAGCTGGTCTAATATAGCTTGGACATTTGGCTCGAAATAATTTCTACTGTTAATTTTCTGCATTATGCCTGCATAATCAGCAGTAGTTGAAGCGACCAACCTGTCTGACCATACTTTTTGAATTCCGAATGACAAGTTTGCGGCATGGAACGTTTTGATAAACGTTGAGTCTGTTTTTAATTTGATATGATTGGCTTCGCATCGTTTTATATATTCCTTCGTTGACATGGCCTCCAATTTCGCTATCCATTTTTCCTCATCAATATTTGTAGGCTTAAGGCAGGTCATCAATGCTCCGGCAGTAAAATAGTAGTACGGACTATGTTGCTGAAGTTTTAGTGCTTTAATATTCCTGTTAATATTTGCTAGGCCTAATAAATCTTCAAGATATTCTGTATTGGCATTTGAGCTAAACCTGATCATGCCTTGGGCAACCTGCAATAAAGAAACGCTGTCAGCCTTTGTCTTTCTTAAAGATTTAAGCCATGCCGGATGTGCACCGCCATCGGTAAATGGAATATAGTATTTGCTTAGTTCGCTTATTGCTATATTTTGGTTTGCATTAAGTTTTTTGGCAGCTACCTGATTAGAAAATTCGATTGCAATAATTGTTTTAGCTGCACTAGCCAACGGCATTAGATGATTGCCATTAAAATTGAGTGCTTCCTTACTGTTCTCAATAAGTACAATCGAAGCTTTTTTAGGATTATTCCTGATAAATTCAATTACTCCATCTAGGTTTTGCGCAGAAACATGAGTAGTAATTAGTGCCAGTATAAAGGTAAGTTTGTTCATTTAAGTCAGCTCCATTTTGAAAAGTTCGGCAATATGGTTTTTCAACTTGCCTTTCACTTCCTCCATATCCGGTTTGTAACCCAATTCTTTTGCCAGAGAGGTTACCGCCTTGTCATCAATACCACAGGGAACAATATTTTTAAAATAATCTAAATCTACATTTACATTAAAGGCAAAACCGTGCATGGTAACCCACCGACTGCAGCGAACGCCCATCGCACATATTTTACGGGCTTTTTCATTGTCGGCATCTAGCCAAACACCTGTATATCCCGGGTAACGGCCAGCCTGAATGCCATAATCTTTTAAGGTAAGGATTACGGCCTCTTCCAGGGTGCGAAGGTATAAATGGATATCGGTAAAGAAATTATCAAGGTCAAGAATAGGATAGCCTACTATCTGCCCCGGACCATGGTAGGTAATGTCACCGCCACGGTTTATTTTGTAATAGGTAGCCTCTTTATCTTTTAAACCCTGTTCATCCAACAATAAATTCTCTGGGTGACCACTTTTGCCCAAGGTATACACATGCGGATGTTCGCAAAAAATAAGGTGGTTAGGCGTAGGGTTTTGGGTGTTGTTTACCCGGTTTTCGGTTTTAATGGCCACTGTTTTATTCAATAGGGCTTCCTGCTTATCCCAGGCTTCCTGGTAATCGGTTAAGCCCCAATCGATAAAATTGGTAGGTATTAAACCTGCTGCAATCACTTTTTCTGCTGTCTCGTTCATCGCGGTATGTTTTAAGAATTGCTTGCTACATAACCCAACATGTAGCCATCTTTGGTTTTAAAATAATTTACGCTGAGCTCACGGGTGCCGTTAGGAAGCTCAACTATGGCATTTAAAGAACCTTCTTTTTTAAGTTTAAAAGGTTTGATGTGGATATGCTGCTTAAATTCAAGCCCTTTTTTGCCATGCCATTTATAAATGGCCTCTTTGGCACACCAGGCTACATATAAACCTTCTGTATTATCGCCAATCTGTTTTTGAGCAAGTTCCACGTCGCTCAGAAACTTATGCTTAATGCTCTTTATTTTGTGTTTGATTAGCTCAATATCCACACCAACAGGATGGTCTTTGCTGATCATTACAGCGGCATAATCGAAAGAATGGCTTAACGAAATATGATAATCGAAATTAACCAGGTAAGGTTTACCATGTTCATCAAACTGGCAATCTATGTATTCATTGGTGTTAAGCATTGTTCTCAACAAAAGCCTCGTGCTTAGCCAGTGCAGTAGTCTTTTTCCGCTGTTTAATGAAGATATGATATCGCGTTCATGCTGCTTAAGCTGCAATCCGGCCAATAGTTCCTCTTCTGTTTCCTCAATTTTCCAGATTGCTAAAACGGAATGCTGGTCAATATTTTTATTGTAAACAATTGGCATTGATTAAATTGGAGATTACATGTAAAATTATCTTAAATAAATGATAATTTAGGCCAAAAATACGCATAAAAATGATATTATCTGATAGCAGGATATTAGAAGAAATTGAGAAGGGTACCATCATCATTGAGCCTTTTAAACGCGAATGTTTAGGAACCAACTCGTATGATGTTCATTTAGGGAAATACCTGGCTACTTATAAAAGTCGTGTGCTTGATGCCAAGGCGCACAACGAAATCGAACATTTCGAAATTCCTAAAGATGGTTATGTGCTTTATCCGGGTACGCTATACCTTGGTGTTACCGTAGAATATACTGAAACGCATGGGCATGTGCCTTTTTTAGAAGGTAAAAGCAGTACGGGCCGTTTAGGTATCGATATCCACGCAACTGCCGGTAAAGGCGACGTTGGTTTTTGCAATACCTGGACGTTAGAAATATCGGTAGCACAACCGGTAAGGGTTTATGCCGGGATGCCCATTGGCCAGTTGATTTATTTTGTTGTTGAGGGTAAGATCGAAACGATGTACAATTCGAAAGGTAATGCTAAATACAACAATAAAACTACCAGGCCGGTTGAAAGCATGATGTGGAAGAATAAGTTTTAAATTTGTTTAATCGGGGCTGCACACCGCCAAGAACTACAATCCGCTCATTTCTCAATCCTAAAATTATTTTTTTATAAGGAGCGGAATGCTAGTGCAAAACAGCAAGTTTCTTCCCGTTTTACGCTTATACGCTTCGCTTCCTCGTTCCTCGTCGCTGCAGGGTAACGCTTCACCGGGGCTAAGTGGCCAAAACAGCATTTCATTTTTGAGGATTGCAGGGTGCACAAACCTTTGTTCCTAAACCCGATTGTAGCGAACACGGAGTGCAACGAAGTAAAGCGCAAAGCGGGGCTGATGTTGCCAAGTATTACTGACTGTTCATTTCCAAAACATTGATACTTTCTTTAGGGGAAATGAAAGATTGCTTTAGCCCAACCATTTAATAAATTGAAGCATTTTTAGCATGGTTAACTAAAAACTTAGAAGTCGGACTAAATTTCACGGTATCTTCATAAAAATATGCCTTAGGTTTTGTACCTTGACGTGTATTTACTTGTTACCTAACCACATGAAACTCAAAATTACTCTCGCAATCAGTTTTCTATCTCTACTTATTGTTTTTGCTGCATTTAAAATGGATGATGAGCCTTTTGCTCAGCTCTTACAAAAGTTCGAAGATTACACCAGCAAATATCCACAAGAAAAAGTTCACTTTCATTTAGATAAACCTTATTATGCTATTGGAGACGATGTTTGGTTTAAAGCCTATGTCGTGAATACCAAAACCTCAGCACCTTCAAATATCAGTAAAATACTGTACGTAGAACTGATCAATGAAAAGGATTCGATAAAAAAACAGGTTAAACTGCCCATTATGGGAGGGATTACCTGGGGCGATTTTAAGTTGACAGATTCGCTTGGCGAGGGCAATTATAGGATTAGGGCCTATACCAATTACATGAGAAATTTTGGCACCGATTTCTTTTACGATAAGACAATTAAGATCGGGAATAGCTGGGCTAACAAAGTTTTTACAAAAACCACTTATAACTTTACAAAAGAGAACAATGCCGATAAAGTTACGGCTACGGTTCATTTCGAAGATAAAAACGGCATAGCCTATAGTGAAAACGAGGTAAGTTACGACGTACAGCTAGATTATCGTTCGGTTGCCAAAGGCAAGGTAAAAACCAGTTTAACCGGCGATGCCGTGATCAGTTTTACCAATAACCAGTCTTTCCTAAATAAATCAGGGAAAATTATTGCTAACATCACGCTACCCAACAAACAAAAAGTGATCAAATCTATCCCGATCACTTCTACATCTAACAATGTTGATGTACAGTTTATGCCTGAAGGCGGGACGCTTGTTGAAGAACTGCCACAAAAAGTTGCCATTAAAGCTGTTAATGCCGATGGTCGTGGCGAAGATGTAGAAGGAGCTATAGTGGATGAAAGCGGAAATGAGGTAACCAACTTTGCAACCAGTTATCTGGGCATGGGAAATTTTGTGTTTAACAATCAGGCTGGGAAGCTATATTCGGCAAAGGTTAAATTTAAGGATGGATCGGAAAAAACATTGAAGTTACCTGTAGCCGTAAAAAGTGGTTATGCACTTTCTGTAAATGCTTTAGATACGGGTAAGGTGGTGGCTAAAATTATGTCCGGCGCCGATCTTGTTAATGGCAATGAACTTAAGGTTGTTGCTCAAAGTGGAGGTAATGTATACTATGTTTCGAAGGCTAAAATGGATAAACAGGTACTAATGGCCAATATTCCCAAAAAAAACCTGCCAACCGGTATTGTTCAGTTTACTTTATTTTCGAGCAGCAACCAGCCTTTGGCAGAACGATTGGTTTTTATTAAAAACAAGGCCGATTTAATTGATGTATCGCTCAATGCTTCAGGAGTTTCTACTTCAAAAAGAGGGCAGTCTGCTTTTACTTTCGATGCCACCAATAATAGCAAACCTGTTTTAGGTAGTTTTTCGGTTGCGGTAACCAATACCGCAAAAGTAACGCCTGATGAAAATAATGAGTCGAATATTCTTACCTCGCTGTTACTCACTTCTGATTTGACCGGGTATGTAGAAAAACCGAATCATTATTTTTTAAAGGATGATCTTCAAACGCAAAAGGAACTCGATAACCTGATGCTTACGCAGGGATGGAGAAGATTTCTTTGGAAAAACATCATCAACGATGTTGGCCCCAATATTACCTTTAAGCCCGAGCAATCTATTACCATTAGCGGAACGGTAACAAAAGGTAATAAACCTGTGCCTGGCGGCAAAGTAATGCTTATGGCTACGAAAGGAACCGTGTATATTTTAGATACCGTAACCAATGCAGAAGGAAAATTTGTTTTCGATAATTTAAGTTTTGGAGATAGTACCAAGTTTGTGGTACAGGCGAGGACGAAAACAGAACGTAAGTTTGTAGATATTAACCTTGACGTGGTGCCCGGGCAGATTGTAACTAAAAATAAAAACGGGGCTGATATCGACATTAACGTGAACAATAGCCTGATGAGGTATATCAAAGAAAGCGACAATTATTTTAACGAGATGACCCGTTTAGGTTTACTAGAGCGGACTATTAAACTTGACGAAGTAACCATTACCGAAAAGAAAAATCCGGCTAAAAACTCTTCCAACTTAAATGGAGCCGGTAGGGCCGATTTTATATTGACAGCCGATCAGTTATCTACCTGTGTTACTTTATCCCAATGCTTGCAGGGCCGCTTACCCGGTGTAATTTTCAGAGGAAATGTACCTTATTTAATGCGCAGTCAGAATATACCCATGAGTATTATTGTTGATGGTATGCGCATGGAAGCCGATTTTTTAGATAATGTTGTTCCAAACGATGTAGAATCTATAGAGCTTTTAAAAAATATAGGCAATACTGCAATTTATGGTTCGCAGGGTAGTGGGGGTGTAATTATCATTACCACCAAACGTGGCGATGGGGGTACAAGTACTGCTCGCTATGCTCCTGGTATTGTAACCTTTAACCCAAAAGGTTTTACGGTTTCAAGAGAGTTTTATTCGCCAAAATATGATGCAGGAAACTCAAATAGTAGCAGGGCTGATTTAAGAACAACTATTTATTGGAATCCACAGGTTGTTACAGATAAGGATGGGAAAGCACAATTCGAATTTTATAGTGCGGATGAGCCTGGAACCTACCGTGTAGTAATAGAAGGAATAGATGCAGCAGGTCATTTAGCAAGAAAAGTGTATACTTATGATGTTAAATAGAGAAAAATAGATAAATTTGAATTAGTATGCATGCATAGTTTATGCTTTGATATATTTTATATCTTGATACTAAAATACCTTAATCTTGATGCTATTTAACTATGAATACAATAAAAGTAAGTGTTAAAGACCGTTTGGCAACTATTACCTTAAGCAGGGGTAAATCGAATGCCTTAAACCGCGAATTGATTACCGAGCTGGATGATATGCTTAAAAATATTGCAGCCGATGATAATATCGGCGGCGTAATTTTAACAGGAACTTCCCCATTTTTTTCTGCCGGGTTAGATCTGATAGAACTATATAACTATAATGAAGAAGAAACAAAATCGTTTTGGGAGTTATTTTTAGGCTTCATTGCCAATCTGATTTCCTTTAAAAAGCCAATGGTAGCCGCAATAAGCGGGCATAGCCCTGCAGGCGGCTGTGTAATGGCTTTGGCTTGCGATTACCGTATTATGGCCGAAGGGCAGTACATTATTGGCTTAAATGAAGTGCCGGTAGGGATTATTGTTCCAAATAGTATTTTTCAGTTGTATGCCTTTTGGATTGGTAAAGCCGAAGCCACCCGCAGCTTACTTTCTGGCAGGTTGTATAATCCCGAAGAAGCTTTAAAAGTGGGTTTGGTAGATGAACACGTAAAGAACGAGAGTTTGTTAACTGCGGCCGAACGTAAAATAAAAAAATACATGGAACAGGAAAGCAATACCTGGTCGCAAAGCAAATTGAATATCCGCGAAGAACTCATTGCTGCGGCTTCTGCTGACCAATCTGCTGCTTTAGAAAAAATGCTGGCCCAATGGTGGTCTCCTGCAACGCGTAATATTTTAAAAACCATTTTAGCCAACCTGCAGCGGAAGTAAACCCGGTGTTAACAGCTGGCAATTCGCATGAACGGTAAACAGTTTCAATAATTAACTGATTAACCCGCTCACACAATTAACCGATTTCAACAACTAACCAGTTAATCAAATATTATGTTCAGTTATAATTCACCAATGCTCAGAGAGGATGCTTTAAAGGGAAAAACCATCGTAGTTACAGGTGGTGGAACCGGACTTGGGAAAGCAATGGGCGTTTATTTTTTGAAGTTAGGCGCTAATTTAGTGATCACCAGCCGTAAACAGGATGTACTACAAAAAACTGCCGATGAAATGGAAGAAAAAACCGGCGGCAAAGTATTGGCTGTAGCTTGCGATGTGCGGGAGATTGGACAGGTAGAAAACGTACTGGCAAAAACTTTAGACAGATTTGGTTCGGTTGATGTATTGTTGAATAACGCAGCCGGAAATTTTATTTCCCCAACTGAGCGTTTATCTGCAAATGCATTTTCATCTATTATCGATATTGTATTAAAGGGAACGGTTAACTGTACACTCACTTTTGGCAAGCACTGGATTAAGGAAAAACAGGCTGCCACAGTTTTAAATATCATTACTACTTATGCTTTTACAGGCTCGGCATATGTTGTGCCATCTGCTTGTGCAAAAGGCGGCGTTTTGGCTTTAACCCGATCGTTAGCGGTTGAATGGGGCAAATATGGTATCCGTACCAATGCTATTGCACCAGGACCATTCCCTACAAAGGGCGCTTGGGAACGTTTATTACCAGGCGACCTGGCCAAAAAATTCGATTTTAAAAACCGTGTGCCCCTAAAAAGGGTTGGCGATCATCAGGAACTGGCTAATTTAGCTGCATTCCTGGTTAGCGATTTTTCGAGCTACATTAATGGGGAAGTCATTACCATTGATGGTGGAGAATGGCTACAGGGGGCCGGCCAAATGAACGGCCTGGAAGCTATTCCTAATGAAATGTGGGATATGCTCGAGCAAATGACGAGAAGCGCGAAGTAAATATTCCAACATTTCAACCTGTAACATTTCAACGTTCAGAATTTCAACATTCCAACACTAATCCTATCTTTGCCGGTATGAATATCTTACTTTTAGGTTCAGGCGGCAGGGAAAGTGCATTCGCTTGGAAAATAAGCCAGTCTTCGCACTGTGATAAACTAATAATTGCTCCAGGTAATGGTGGTACAGGAGCTTATGGTACAAATATTAATATCAATGTAAATGATTTTGATGCCATTAAAAAAGTAGCACTTACCGAAAACATCGAACTGGTTGTAGTAGGTCCCGAAGAGCCTTTGGTAAATGGTATTCACGATTTTTTCCTTGCAGATAAAGAAATCGCACACATTCCCGTAATCGGACCTAAAAAAGAAGGTGCCATTTTAGAAGGAAGTAAAGATTTTTCTAAACAATTTATGGAGCGTCATGGCATTCCTACGGCGGCTTCAAGATCTTTTACCCCCGAAACTTTGGAAGATGGCCTGGCTTATCTGCAAAACCATGCCCTGCCGGTTGTTTTAAAGGCAGATGGTTTGGCAGCTGGTAAAGGAGTATTAATATGTACCGAAACTATCGAAGCCCAGGAAGAATTAAAATTGATGCTTGGAGGTAAATTTGGTGCAGCTGGCGCAACAGTAGTTATTGAGGAATTTTTAAGCGGGATAGAACTTTCGGTATTTGTTTTAACTGATGGCGAAAATTATATAACGCTGCCTTCTGCTAAAGATTATAAAAGGATCGGCCAGGGCGATACCGGCCTAAATACCGGGGGTATGGGATCGGTTTCTCCTGTTCCTTTTGCTACACCTGAATTTTTGGCCAAAGTAGAAGAACGCATTATTAAACCAACAATAGAAGGTTTAAAGAAAGATAATATTGATTATACTGGTTTCATCTTTTTTGGTCTGATCAAAGTTGGAGAAGAACCATTTGTGATCGAATACAATGCGCGTATGGGCGATCCTGAAACCGAAAGTGTAATCCCTAGGATCGAGAACGATTTGGTAGAACTATTTTTAGCTACGGCTAACAAACAGTTAAACCAGGTTAATCTGGTTATTTCTGAGCAGACTGCAGCTACCGTAATGATTGTAGCAGGTGGCTATCCGGGCGATTACCTAAAAGGTAAAGCCATTACAGGAATCGAAAACCTGCGTCATTCTAATGCATTCCATGCCGGAACATTGTTAGAAAATGATGTGGTGAAAACAAACGGAGGAAGGGTAATTGCCATTACCAGTTTACAAAAAGATCTGTTTACTGCTTTACAATCGGCAACCGCTGATGCCGGCCGGATTTATTTCGATGGGAAATATTTCAGGGAAGATATCGGCTTTGATTTGATTTAACCAAAGTGTTTATAAAAGAAACCCGCTGATCGATTAAAATCAGCGGGTTTGTTATTTTCATCCAGTTAACCCTGTTTATCAGGGGTGGCATCTTAATAATAATTCTTATTTCGATTTACTGCCTAATAATTCTTGAAGTTTATTTTGTAAAGCTTGTTCTCTTAAGTCTTTAGCAACAATTTTACCTGTTGGATCAATTAAGAAATTGGCAGGGATTGAGCGGATGCCATACATTTGGGCTACCTCGTTATCCCAAAATTTTAAATCAGAAACATGTGTCCATGTTAATTTATCATCAGCAATTGCTTTTAACCAGGCATCCTTTTTACCCGGACGATCTAACGAAACGCCTAAAACAGTAAAGCCTTTATCTTTAAACTTATTGTAAGCGGCTACCACATTTGGGTTTTCCTGACGGCATGGACCGCACCATGAGGCCCAAAAATCAACCAATACATATTTACCTTTAAAATCAGATAATTTTACGGGTTTACCAGTAGTATCAGCCTGTTTAAAGTCCATCGCTAGTGCGCCAATAGCTGTTTTTCTTCCCGCCTCAAATATTTGGGCAATTTTTTTGCCTGTGTAAGAGGCTTTAAGCTCAGGCGAAAGTGCTTCAAAAGCTTTCTCTGCTGCGGCCGCCTGATCAGGATCTGAAGCCAGCTGGTTAATTGAATTTAAGCTGATAAATGACTTTGGATTGCTGTTGGCAAACTGTAGTAATAATGGAGGCATCGCTGCGGCTTCTTTTTCATAACGAGCACTCAAGGCTTCCATAACGGTTTTATCTCGTTTTTGCTCAGGCGTGTAAGCTGCATATTCTGCATTAATTGCAGCAAGTTTATCTGCTACAGGTTTTGTTAATGTTTTTAACTTTTTTGCGTCATCATTAACAATAGAACCTGTAATTGTTGCCTTCTTTAAAGAATCTGCTGCAGCCAGTTTTATATTTCCTGGCTCCACATATAATGATAAAGCGTCTAATTTTTCACCTTGTGCGGGGCGGTTTACGTAAGGGTTTTTATTTAAGAAAAGACTTCCTTGAGCAGGGCCAGCAAGCGTTCCTTTAAAAGCAAAAGCACCATTTGCTACAATTGCCGAATCGGTAATGCTTTTTCCCTCTGTCTGATAAATAAGGTAAACCTTATCTCCGGTTTTTAGGCCCTTTATGTCGCCATTAACTGTAAATGGCTTCTGGGCCAATGCTGCAAGTGGCAATAAAGCCATTGCTGATAATAATATTTTTTTCATGTGGGATAAGTTAATCGTTCTCCAAATATAGAAATCTGTACCGCTTAAACGCATATAGCTATGTAAAATTATAATAGATTCTGTATCAGAACATCACTTTCATAATTATTATACCGTTTTAGTTTGTTATACTATCGATTTCCAGCTTAAATATTTTATACTGGCTACGTTTTTGGTCCTCCAAGCCACCATAAATTAATGTTTTTTTACTTTCTGGGGGCTGGCATTTAACTCAAATTTATCAAGATTTTTGAATAAATCAGATGTAATGGTTTGCGTTGCTTTAATTTCAAATGCCGAAAAGCCAACTTTGAAATTACATAGCTTAACTTTGAAATTGCATGGGTTTAGTTTAATTTTTGGTAGGTTCGCCACCACAGATCGGGCATTTCTCCGTTAACAGCGGTTTGATAATCATCGTACCTGCAGGGCACCAGGTGGTAGCGCTCATTTTTAGATTGCCCTGATGGATAAGGAACCTGCATCCACCAACGGTCTGATTTCTTACTCTTTACAAATATCATCTCTCCCGAGCCATCCTTTAAGCTGGTACGGTAAATCATAAACTGCGATTTTGGTGTTAATGGGAAATCCTTTTTGCGGGCGTAAAATCCTTCAACAAAATACCATACCATTTGGGCAAGTAAAAAAGCTGTTTGTCCGTTGTTATCGTAAGCAGGGTTAAATTCATAAAAGCCAATTGAGGTTAGTTTGTCGTTCATACCCGCATAACGGGCAATCCGGCAGGCTTCTTCCCCGTCAAAACCGTTTGGCGTAGTATTGGCATTTGCTGCAGCATCGGCAGAGCGGATAGCGCCCATGTCAAAACTGATCATGTTTGCATTGCGTATAATGGGTTCTGTTAAAGTAATATCCTGTGCAAATTCGCCCAAACGGTGTACATCGAAATACAATTTATCCATTACGCTCAAACTTTCCTGATTTACAAAATAAGTTTGGTAGCCTACATTGCTAAAATTGAACAGGTAATTGGGCTGGTGCAGAAAAATTTTGTTCAGGTAACAGTCAGATCGGGTAGCAATGCCTTCATGGTCATCGTCGCCTATATCAAACTGGTTGTCAATAACCACCAGGTCCACCTTCTGCTCCAAATCTTCATAACCCAGGTACTGGCCGTAGGTTAAATCCTGCCCACCACCGATAATAATCGGGATAATATTTTTTTTGACCAGTTCAGAAACCACCATTTTAATAGCGATATAGGTATCGGCAATGGTAGCACCATGTTTAATGTTGCCTAAATCAGCAATCCTGCTGCTAAAAGCACCTTCATTGAGTTTGTAAAATTTTTCCCTGAAATAATCTGGTGCAAGAGCTGTGCCTTCATTATTAACGGCACCTCTTCCATCAAGCACCCCAAAAATAGCCAAATCGTAGGTGTGTTCCTCAAAATCGGGAAACGATTCGGTGTAAATATGTGCTTTTAACCCCAACTGACTTGTAAAAAATCCTTGTTTGGGTGTAAAACGATCGGGGTTTATTGGGGAAAAGAAATCCGTTAATGACATATATTTAAAACTCTCGGCTCAAATATCTATTTTTGAATGCGTATTTCCACATATAGCCCGAAAAAAATAAAATGATACTGGTAACCGGAGGAACTGGATTTTTAGGATCTGAATTAATTAAACAGTTAACTGATAAAGGTTTAGCTGTACGGGCGCTAAGGCGGGAAAATTCTAAAATTCCAGTACTGATCCAAAATATATCGCTGATCGAATGGTTCGTGGCTGATATCAATGAACCCGCTGCTTTAGAAGACGCCTTTGGGGGGATTACCAAAGTGTATCACTGTGCCGCATTTGTATCCTTTAATCCTAAAGATAAAAAACAGCTTTTTCACGTCAATATCGAAGGCACCTCGAACATCGTTAACCTTTGTATAGAAAATAATTGCAGGTTGTTGCATGTAAGTTCGGTTGCTGCGCTCGGTAATGCTAAAAAAGGTCAAAAAATAAATGAAAAAGACTTTTGGGAGTACGATGCCAATGCCCATGCCTACGGATTATCCAAATATGAAGGCGAAATGGAAGTTTGGCGCGGCATAACCGAAGGTTTAGAGGCCATCATCGTTAATCCATCGGTAATTATCGGTAAAAATGCAGGTTTTGAAGGAAGTGGTGCCATTTTTAAATTGGTAAAGGGTGGTTTCCCTTTTTATACCGATGGGGCATCGGGTTTTGTTGATGTTGAAGATGTTGCCAGAGTAATGATTTTATTAATGGATGCATCGGTTTCAGGAGAACGGTATATCATTTCTGCCGATGATTACCATTACAAGACCCTCTTCAGCGAAATTGCACAGGGTTTTGGGGTTAAGGCACCTGCCAAAGAAGCAAAGCCATGGATGCTTGGGATAGCTTGGCGTGCCTTGAAATTTGTGTCTGTTTTTACAGGAAAAGAGCCCTCCATTACAAAAGATGCCGCAAAAAGTAGTGTAACCTTAAGTTATTATAACAACGATAAAGTAAAATCGGAAACTGGAATAGTTTTTAAGCCTGTTGCCGAAAGCATAAAAGAAATTACCCAACATTTAAGATAATGCCCAAACAAAAAGCCTATTACATCATCGATTTTGATAGTACCTTTACGCAGGTCGAAGCACTTGATGAACTTGCCAGGATTTCGCTCAAGAACCACCCCGATAAAGAAGCGATTTTCCAGAAAATAGAAGATTATACCAATTTTGCCATGGAAGGAAAACTGTCCTTCTCTGAAAGTTTAGCACAGCGGGTTAAGCTGCTCGAAGCAAATGAAGATCACTTAAAACAGCTCATTAAGCATTTAAAAAAGAAAGTTTCAACCTCTTTCTCACGTAATGCCGAGTTCTTTAAAAAACATGCCGACGAGGTTTTGATTGTTTCAGGTGGATTTAAAGAATTTATTACACCCGTAGTGAGCCAATATCACATTAAAAAGGAAAATATCTACGCCAATACCTTTGTAACCACAGGCGATGGTAAAATTATTGATTATGACCATGCCAATCCATTAAGTGAAGAAGGCGGAAAAGTAAAACTGCTGCAGCATTTAAAACTGGAAGGAGAATTATTTGGCATCGGCGACGGTTACTCTGATTTTCAATTGCGCGAAAGTGGCATTATTAATAAGTTTTTTGCGTTTACAGAAAATATTGCCCGCGAGAGCATTGTTTCAAAAGCCGACCATGTTACACCAAGTTTTGACGAGTTTTTATATGTAAATGACCTGCCGAGGGCCATTTCTTATCCCAAAAACAGGATTCTTTGCCTGGTAATAGGGGAGGTTGATCCTTTAACCATTTCTATCCTTAAAAACGATGGTTTATCCATCCGTCATAAAACCTCTTTTGAAGAAAAATATGTAAAGGATGTAGGGATTATCCTTTTGGCTAATGGCGAAAAAATAGATAGAGAGCAGTTAAAAAACGCCGCTAAACTGAAAACCATCGGTTATTTAGGTAGCGCAAAAAATAAAATAGACCTGAACCTCTGCACCAAGCAAGGTATTGTGGTTTTTGACGATCCAAAAAACAATCCGCGTAATATCGATTTTATCCCTAAACGTGTGGCCGATTTTATGAATACCGGAGCTACTTATTTGAGCAGTAATTTCCCGAACCTGCAATTACCAAAAATCGAGAAATCACATCGTTTAATCCATATCCACAAAAACGTGCCGGGGATTATGGCAAAAATCAACACTGTTTTTGCCAAACACGATATCAATATCGTAAGCCAATTTTTAATGACCAATTCTGAAATTGGTTACGCCATTACCGATATTAATACCCAGTATGATAAACAGCTGTTTAAATCGCTTAAAAAGATTGAGCAGACGATAAAATTCAGGGTGTTGTATTAATAATAGTGTGGTTTTGAAAGCTTTGACAACCTTCCTTGCAATGCACTAAAAGGTTGTCAAAGCAGCCAATTATTGCCTAACGCCTTTTCAGCAACAAATGTTTTGGCGCCCCGATCATTTGCGATTTATAAATGCCGGTGTGGCCCGAAAATAAATAAGCCGTAACACAAGCCAGTGCGATATAAATGCCAGGTGCGGTACCAAAGAGCTCAACGCCCATAAAAATACAGGCCAGGGGGGTATTGGCTGCCCCTGCAAATACGGCTACGAATCCCATTCCTGCCAACAAGCCAAAAGGCAAGGGGATAAAGAAACTTAAAAAGCTTCCCAATGTAGCCCCGATGAAGAAAAGTGGCGTTACTTCGCCACCTTTAAAACCCGCACTAAGTGTAAGGGCCGTTAAGAATAATTTGATGGCGAAAGTATAATACGCTTCCTGCTGTGTAAAGGCTTCAGAAATAACCGGGATACCTAACCCGATGTAGCGTGTATTGCCGATCAGGTAAATGATTGCAATTAACATGATCCCGCCAATAAAAGGTCTCAGGGGAGGGTATTTGATCTTCGAAAAAAGACTGGATAGTGCATGATTTAAAGCAGAGAAACTCCTCGCGGCAAGGCCAAATAATATGCCGGCGCCCAATGATAGTAAAAGGTTAACCCAATCCATTTCGGGTATAATGGATATGGTATAATGTGTGTGGCCAACCCCCCAGGCCTTACAGGCATAATCTGCAACAACTGCGGTAATAAATGAAGGCAGAATGGAACTATAGGTTAAACTCCCTACTACGAAAACCTCAAGCCCGAATACCGCACCGGCCAAAGGCGTGCCGAAAACAGAAGCAAAACCGGCACTGATGCCGCAAATAAGGATAACTTTTCTGTCCCTTGCCTTTAGTTTGAACAATTTCGTAAACTGATCGGCAAAAGCACCTCCAATTTGTACCGCCGTACCCTCTCTACCTGCCGATCCACCGAATAAATGGGTAATAATTGTACCTGTAAAAATGAGCGGTGCCATAATAATGGGGATTATTTTTTTTGGCGACTGTAGTTCTTCAATTAACAGGTTATTCCCTTTTACTACAGCCGTGCCCCAATAATGGTAAGCCAGACCGATCATTACACCGGCCAGGGGCAAAAAAACGATAATCCAGACGTGTTGCTCACGGTAGTCTGTTGCCCAGTTTAAGGTACTTAGAAATAGGGCAGAGGTCGAGCCAATAATCCCACCAAGCAGGCAGGAGACACAAAGCCACTTAACGGAGCTGATTAAAAGTAAGCCGAAATCGTGTTTAATAAAGGCTTTAATAGACAGAAGAAACCCTTCTGTGATGTTTTTAACAGGCATTTAAAATCAATTTTAATAAAAATCGTAGGAGTCATCAGCCTGTTCGGGCGGTTTTGGCGGCACCCCATCGCCATCTTTTCAAATGTATAAAATTTAGTTATTTGTTGCAAAATCTTTATCACCTTTGTACAGCTAACTTTAAACCATGGATTTCACACCAGAAATAAAAGACAAACTAAACCGATTACAGGAAAAATACATGGCGATGGGTCAGGATATGGCATCGTACCTAGACGGCTTGTTATATGCCGATTTCCTTACCTACTGGGATTATATCCATTTGGATACCTTATTGAGCCTGCAGAGCCCTAAAACGCCGTTTCCGGATGAAGAAATTTTTATCATGTACCACCAGATTACGGAACTTTATTTTAAGCTCGCCTTACACGAATGCAAACAGCTGGCAGAGCACGAAAATTTAACCGTAGAGTTTTTTACCGCACGTGTAAAAAGAATCAATTCTTATTTTAATGCTTTAACCACTTCGTTCGATGTAATGGTTGATGGAATGGAGAAGGAGCAGTTTTTAAAATTCCGGATGTCTTTATTGCCTGCCAGTGGATTCCAGTCCGGCCAATACAGGATGATCGAGATCTGTGCTACCGATTTTATCCGCCTGGTAGATAAATCCAAACGGGAAGAATTAAGTACAGCCACTATCGAAGAGCAGTTCGAACATATTTATTGGAAATTTGGGGCGACCGAACTGGCTTCGGGCAAACAGACCCTCACTTTGAAACAGTTTATTAAGAAATATGCTGCCCAGTTTTTACAATTAGCAAAAGATAGGTCCTTAAACAATTTTTCGGCACTATATCATGAACTGCAACGCAAAGGAGCCGACGTTTCAGCACTTGCTGAAGAATTACGCAAGCTGGATCTGTATGTGAATGTGGAGTGGCCTTTATCACACTATAAATCGGCCGTACGCTATTTAGAGAAAGATCCCGTCGATGTTGCCGCAACAGGCGGAACCAACTGGCAGAAATACCTACCCCCGCGTTTTCAGAAAAGAATTTTTTATCCGTTCCTATGGACAGATGAACAGATGGAAGAATGGGGAAAAGGATGGGTGCTTAGTGTACTTAAAACACTCAAAAACAAAGAATAATATTGGAAAAAACTATTAAAAAAGCCTCTTTTTTATTAATTTGCACGAAATAGTTAATGACAGAATGAGTGAGTTGTTAAATTAGGGAATGAGCGGGCAAAATACCCAATTATTCTATCATCTACCCATTCAAAATTCAAATACAATGACCGAGACATTAGATATAAAAATCACTAAAGCGAACGAAACACGCTTGACTGTTACTGATTTTTCGCAATTACCTTTCGGTAAGGTTTTTACCGATCACATGTTTACTGCCGATTACGAAGACGGCGAATGGAAAAATTTACAGATTCTTCCATATGGTCCGATTCCGGTGAGCCCTGCAATTTCTGCACTTCATTACGGCCAGGCAATTTTCGAGGGACTAAAAGCTTATCGTCAGCCTGATGGAAGGATCAGTGTATTCCGTGCCGATAAAAATTTCGAACGTTTTAATAAATCGGCCGCTAGAATGTCGATGCCAACCATTCCGGAAGAAATTTTTATGCAAGGTTTGGCTGCATTGATCAATGTTGATGAGAAATGGGTACCTAACCAGAAGGATTATTCTTTATACATCCGTCCGGTAATGTTTGCAATGGATCCTTATTTAGGCGTTAAGGCATCTGATACTTATAAATTTGCTTTATTAACCACTCCAACGGGGCCATACTACAGCAGTGCATTAAAAGTTAAAATCGAGACTGAATTTACACGTGCTGACGATGGTGGTGTTGGTTTTGCCAAAACTGCGGGAAATTACGCCCGTTCATTATATCCTTTCGAACAGGCTAAAAAAGAAGGTTATGATCAATTGATCTGGACGGATTCGGTAACACATGAGTTTATTGAAGAAGCCGGAACCGCTAATCTCCTATTTGTGATCGATGGGAAATTGATAACGCCATCGGTACGCAGTACGGTATTAGATGGTGTTACACGCGATACCATTATCAAACTGGCTAAAGAAGCTGGTGTAGCAGTTGAAGAACGCAGGGTTTCAGTTAAAGAAGTAATCGAAGGCATTGAAGATGGTAGTTTAACCGAAGCTTTTGCCGCGGGTACTGCTGCAACGGTAACGCATATTGGCGAATTGGGCTACAACGGTCAGACTTATAAATTAACTGATCCATCAACAAGACATATTTCTAATGGCATTGCTAAAAAACTGAACGATATCCGTTATGGTTTAGCACCTGATGAGTTTGGGTGGAACTGGGTTTTGTAACCTGAAACTTTATAACAAAGAAACCCCGATGCATATTCTGTATCGGGGTTTCTTTTTTTGTATTATCGTCATGCTGAATTTATTTCAGCATCTTTCATGCTATAAGGACCCTGACCACGAAGTGGCTACAAGGCAATTGAAAAAACTACTTCTACTTGTAAAATAAGTTCAGGGTGACGGATAGGAGGAAGATATCTTACTTATCCAAAATCACTACACCTTTCGCTTCGAAGGCAAGTTCTTTTTTAGGTTCAGTAATTTTGGCTACTTCTTCAGGAGATTTTTTAGCATCTTCTGCATAGTGACGTAAAGTTTCTACTGATATGGTTTGTTTTTTGGCTAATCCATCTAAAATTACTTTTTTGCCGACAATGTCCATCGGCATAAAGAATGCATAATCTTTAAAAGTTACCCGCATTGGATCGCCATTAGGCATTTCTAAAGTCATCCAGCATCCTTTTTTCTTGCATACATCTACCACTTTGCCCTCGATTTTCATGTCGACAGTTTTTTTATCTCCCATGGCAGCTTCCATTTTTGCAGCTGGTTTTACATCACCTGGTTTAACTTCTTCTCCAAATTTTTGACCACTATATGCGGTTTGGGCAAATGAAAATGCCGTAAACAGGCAAAAGCCCAAACTTAGAATGATTTTTTTCATGATTTTTATAATTATCCGGTTATGATCTACTCAAAGTTATTTAAAATTTCTTTAAGTAGTGAAAACAAAAAATCCTCGTTAACATCCGTTAACGAGGAAAATCATCCCTATAATTGTGTAGATGTCATTTTATTATGCACATCCTGGTTTTTATAGGCAAACAAAAATCCAAAAGTTTAAATTTTATTTTGTTTGTTGTTAATATTTTGATATTCAGACTATTGTTTATTTTTGGCTAGATCTGCCAATATCCAATGATATGATAGAAGCGTAGAATATTATCTTCTTACTGTGGAATTTTGTTGAGCATTTTCCCCACTTTTATTTATCCGAAAACCATGCTGAATACTTCTTCTATTTTGCTTACAGCTTTAATCTTAAGCTTGTATTTTTCTGTAGCAATTCCTTTCAGGTTGTATTTAGAGATGAAAATGCTTTCGAAACCCAGTTTGTCTGCTTCGGCGATACGTTGTTCTATACGGTTAACGGCCCTTATTTCGCCTGATAAACCCACCTCGGCAGCAAAGCAGTTTTTCGAGGAAATGGCAATATCCTGGTGCGAAGAGATAATGGCAATCAGCACTGCCAGGTCAATTGCCGGATCTTCTACTCTGATTCCTCCAGCGATATTGAGGAAAACATCTTGTGTACTCAACCTAAAACCACAGCGTTTTTCTAAAACAGCCAATAGCATGTTCATTCTTTTGGTATCAAAGCCTGTTGCAGAACGTTGAGGGGTTCCATACGCAGCCTGACTTACTAAAGCCTGTGTTTCAATTAACATGGGCCTTGCACCTTCTAAGGTTGCGGCTATTGCAATTCCGCTTAATTCCTCATCCCGTTGCGAGAGTAAGATTTCGGATGGATTGGAGACTTCCCTGAGGCCGCTTCCCTGCATTTCGTAAATGCCCAGTTCAGCTGCGGCTCCAAATCTGTTTTTAATTGAACGAAGAATGCGGTAAACATGATGCCTGTCGCCTTCAAACTGTAAAACCGTATCAACCATGTGTTCGAGTATTTTAGGCCCTGCAATGGCTCCATCTTTGGTAATATGGCCAATTAAGAAAACAGGCACTCCGGTTTCTTTTGCAAAACGCAACAATTCGGCAGTACATTCCCTTACCTGCGATACACTGCCCGGTGTTGAATCGATATGAGCGGAATACAAAGTCTGGATAGAATCTACAACAAGAATTTCAGGTTCGAGGATTTCGATCTGTTTAAATATATTCTGTGTAGAAGTTTCGGTTAAAATGTAACAGTTGGATGATGTCGATTCCTGAATCCTTTCTGCCCGCATTTTAATCTGTTGTTCGCTTTCTTCGCCAGAGATGTAGAGCAGTTTTTTGCCCTTTAAATTTAAAGCCAGTTGCAACATCAAGGTCGATTTTCCGATGCCCGGTTCGCCCCCAATGAGCACTAACGATCCTTCTACCAATCCGCCGCCTAAAACACGGTCTAATTCTTTATCGCCTGTTAATATTCTACGTTCTGTTGATGATTGTATTTCGTCAACCTTGCTCGGCTTATTTAGTTTACGGTTGGCCGTATCGCTTTTCCAGGTCGGAACAGAAGCTGGGCTTTTTTCTACAATTTCTTCTACAAAGGTGTTCCATTGGTTACATGACGGGCATTTACCCAGCCATTTTGCCGATTCGTAGCCACAGCTCTGACAGAAATATGCGGTTTTTGATTTTGCCAATTGATTAAAATTTTAGATTACGAATTTAACCTTTCTTGCGGATAAATATCGCAGGTTTCAAAAACCTTTGGGGTTTGTCGCAAAATAAAAAAGCCCGGATTTTTAAATCCAGGCTTTCTGTTAAACGTGTTTTGAGTTATAATTTAATCTCTTCATCTTTTGAGGAGATGAAGTGAAACTCGGTTAAGTGATACGATGATTGTGCCTTAACTTTGATCCATTGGCCATACTTGAAGAACCAACGGCGTTGAAGGTTGAAAATGCCTTTTGTAATATAAGCTTCAATGTAAGGGTGTACACAAAGTGTAACTCCTTTTTCATTCTGCTCTCTTAAAATATAATTAAGGTTGTTCTCAATATCATCCATTAAAACGATACTCGCTTTAATTTCTCCCGTCCCATCGCAGGTCGGACATTTTTCTACCGTAACAATGTTCATTTCCGGACGAACACGCTGCCGGGTAATCTGCACCAAACCAAATTTGCTTGGAGGCAAAATGGTATGTTTGGCCCTATCCAATAACATCAGCTCACGCAAATAATCGAATAGCATTTTACGGTTTGTTGGTTTGTGCATATCGATAAAATCGATTACCACAATACCGCCCATATCGCGCAAGCGCAGTTGACGGGCAATTTCTTTAGCCGCCTCTTTGTTTACCTGTAAAGCATTTTCTTCTTGATTTTCTTTACTGGCAGTACGGTTTCCACTGTTCACGTCTATTACGTGCAGTGCTTCGGTGTGCTCTACAACAAGGTATGCGCCACCAGGTAAGTTTACTGTTTTTCCGAAAGCATTTTTAATCTGCTTTTCTATCCCAAAGTGATCGAAGATCGGTTCTTTTTGTTTGTACAGTTTAACGATCTTTTCCATTTCGGGAGAAATATCGTGAACATAAGAACGGATATCATCGTACAGCTCTGGTGTACTTACATAAACGTTTGTAAAATCAGGATTCAGAATATCACGGATTAACGTTGATGATCTGTCCATTTCTCCCCAAACTCTTTTTGAAGGTTCGGTAGAAGGTATTTTTTTAATGAAGTTTTCCCATTTAGCAATCAGATCCAAAAGATCTTTCTGCATTTCGGCAACTCCTCTACCTTCAGAAACAGTTCTGATAATGACCCCAAAGTTTTGAGGTTTAATACTTTCGATAATCTTTTTTAACCGATTACGTTCTGTATTACTTTTTATTTTTTTTGATACAGATATGGTATTGGAGAATGGCACCAGTACCACATACCTGCCGGCAATCGAAATGTCGGAACTTAAACGCGGTCCTTTTGTAGAAATTGGCTCTTTGGCAATTTGAACAGGTAGGAGCATGTTTTTACTGAGCACATCAGAAATTTTGCCTGCCTTGTTAATATCGGCTTCCAGCTTTAAATTATCTAATAATGTGCCTGTAACCGAGCCATTACGCTTGATCTTAGTTAGCTTAATTAAAGATTGCACCTGAGGGCCCAAATCAAAGTAGTGCAAAAAAGCATCTTTTTCATAACCAACATCCACAAAAGCAGCGTTCAGGCCGGGCATAATTTTCTTAATGCGGCCTAAATAAATATCGCCTACAGCGTAGTTGGTATTGATTTGTTCTTTGTGAAGCTCAACAAGTTGTTTGTCTTCAATCAACGCTATGGTAACTCCGGCAGGAGTCGAATTGATAATTAATTCTTTTACCAACAGCTACAGATTTAAGGCTTTCGCCTATTAACAAATGGATAGTAAATAAAAACAGTGATATAGCCCAAAACCTATACAATAAAAAAATCATATAAATTGTTTAAACCTCATAGCGTTTACTATGAGGTTTAACCGGCTTTATCAAAATAAGAAACTATTTTTTCTTATGTCTGTTTTTTCTTAAACGTTTTTTACGTTTGTGAGTAGCCATTTTATGTCTTTTTCTTTTTTTACCGCTTGGCATAGTTTTAAGTTTTAAATGTTTTTATTAATCTGTTAATTAATTTTTATTCTTTAGTTCAGCTACCTTCTTATCAATAAAAGATGATAAGGTTGGATTAGCCGCTAATTTTTTGCTTGATAGGTAAGCATTTACTGCTTCTTTATTTCTGCCTAAATTTTCTAATGCTGTGCCTAAATAAAAATAGGCCTCAGGGGTTGGAGCAGCGGCAATTACCGTGTTAAAACGGGGAATTGCTTTATCAAACTGACCTGATTTAATAGAGAACAATCCTAAATTCATGTTCGCTTTTACATTTTTAGGATCTTTAGCTACAACTTCCAGCAACATTGCAATACCTTGCATTGGTGCGCCTAAGCCATTTACTATTGTTACCCCTAAGCCTGTTTTAGCTTCAATGTTTGTAGAGTCTTTCTCTAATGCATTTTTGTAAGATGCATTTGCTTTCTGCAATAAAGCAGGCTGCGCGATGCTATCTTGTGTGCTTTCAAAAGCTTTTATAAATTGATTACCGGCCGCTAACCACGATTTTGCTGATGGTTCGTTTTCGGCTACAACTTCTAAATACAGGGCAGATGGAGTAATCTGTTCAACATCGTCCCATTTCTGAGCCAGTTGTTTAGCCAGTTCAATCTTTTCTGCACCCTTTGCGCCTTTGTAACTGTTTTCTAAAGCTGTAATATCTGTAGCCAAATTTTTGTTGATTACATTCTTTGCAGCAGTAGACGAAGTTTCGAGGTTTAGTAACGAGGTTGTTGATGGAGAAGCTGTTCCAGCCATACTGCCACTTGAAGGCATTTTCCCATTTTCTTCCGTTGGTTTAACCAAACCCTTTATGTCTCTTGTAAATAAGAATGCAACAAGCAATACAATCGCTCCAATAATAATGGTTTGTTTTGATCTGATGTTGCTATCCATATATAAGACTTAGGCTTCTACCTTAATTTTTTTTGAATTACTTTTCACTTTATCAACAAATACTTTTGCCGGTTTAAAGCTAGGAACAAAGTGTTCTGGGATAATTATTGCAGTGTTTTTTGAGATATTTCTCGCAGTTTTTTGCGCCCTCTTTTTAACAACAAAGCTTCCGAAGCCCCTAACGTATACATTTTCACCGCCAATCATGCTGGTTTTGATAACCTTGAAAAATGCCTCAACTGTTTCCTGTACATCAACCTTCTCAATTCCGGTTTTTGTTGATATTTCTGAAATAATATCTGCCTTAGTCATATTTTATTATTTATTATATTATTATGTTTTAATATTACTACTGATTTGGGGTTGCAAAAGTATTGCTTTTTAATGAGATAGGGAAATAAAAGATGATTTTTTTATCGTTAGACTTATCAGGCAATTGCAAGTTTTTTTTAAATCAAAGAAATAGATCGTAATTTGCAGTAATGACATTTCAAAATGAACTCATCAATTGGTACCAGATAAACAAGAGAGATTTGCCCTGGAGGCATACCAATGATGCTTATACCATCTGGTTATCAGAGGTTATATTACAGCAAACAAGGGTAGAGCAGGGCCTTCCTTACTTCAATAAGTTTTTAGAGAATTTTCCAACCGTAAACGATTTTGCCAAGGCTACCGAAGCTAAAGTTTTAAAACTTTGGCAAGGTTTGGGTTATTATTCGCGAGGGAGGAATATGCATGCAACCGCTCAAACTGTGATGAACGATTACCACGGAATCTTCCCAAATCTGCATGATGAGCTAATAAAATTAAAAGGAATCGGCGAGTATACGGCTGCTGCTATTTCTTCATTTTCATCCGGTGAAGCAAGAGCCGTGGTAGATGGAAACGTATTCCGGGTGCTTTCCAGGTATTATGGTATTGATACCCCAATCAATTCGCCTGCGGGGAAAAAGGAGTTTTTTACCTTGGCAAACGAGCTGCTTTACCAGGAGGATCCTGCGCTGTATAATCAGGCAATAATGGAATTTGGGGCAATGCAGTGCAAACCTAAATCGCCTAACTGCAGCATTTGCCCACTTAACCAAACCTGTTACGCTTTTAGCCATAAAATGGTAAATGAGTTACCTGTTAAGCTAAAAAAAGCGGTGCAGAAGCACCGTTATATTAATTATTTTATTTGTTTTGATGGCGAACGGGTACTGGTAAGAGAAAGGCAGGCTGGCGATGTTTGGCAGCATTTATACGATTTTCCAAGCATAGAAATGCTCGCGCCTAGAGATGCAGACAACAGCCTGTTTACGGCTTTAGTGAAAAAAAACTTCGGAAACGCTTCAGGTTTTGAGCTGATCAGCACAAAAAAACACGTATTAACCCACCAAATAATCCACGTTCAATTTTTTGCATTAAAAAATTATATATTTAACTTTAGTAAGCAAAAGGAACTTAATTGGGTTTCTTTAAGTAAATTAGATGAGCTGCCGCAGCCAAAAGTAATCCATGATTTTGTTCAGGAATATTTTTGTAGTGATAAAATGGAATAATTACCATCTTTTCAGTGTGCATCTAGAAAACGAAACAACTAACCAAAAATATTTATGTCTGGGATTAACAAAGTTATTTTAGTAGGCCATTTAGGCAAAGACCCTGAAGTGCGACATTTAGATGGTGGCGTAACAGTAGCCAGTTTTCCATTAGCTACATCTGAAACATACAACAAAGACGGAAAAAGAGTAGAACAAACGGAGTGGCACAATATTGTGTTATGGCGTGGCCTAGCGGAAGTAGCTTCCAAATACCTTCAGAAAGGTAAACTGGTTTATATAGAGGGTAAATTAAGAACGAGATCCTTTGAAGATAAGGAAAAGGTTAAAAAATATGTAACAGAAATTGTGGCCGAAAACTTTACCATGTTAGGCCGAAAAAGTGATTTCGAACAAAGTCCAATTGCACCGGCAAATCAAAGTTCCGAAGCTAAAATTGAGGATGAATTCACCATTGATCCTTCCGACGAAAGCGGAGACTTGCCTTTTTAATATAAAAAATAATAAAATTCAGAGAGCTGCCAAATGGCGGCTTTTTTTGTTTGGAAGCGCGGGTTTAATATCACATTTAAATTTGTTATTCTGAGTACAACTAAGAATCTTTACTTTCCCTGAAACAAGCCGCTGATTGGCCCGTGTAAGGCCTTCCACGATTAAAAGATTCTTCACAGCGTTCAGAATTACATAAGGGGCTTGGTCGAGACGAATGCCTTCGTCATTGATAATAATCCAATTTAAATAGGTTCCGTTGTATACATAAAAAAACTCCTGCTCTTTTTTAAGAACAGGAGTTTTCGAAATCGATAGTATCAATACCTAATTAATCTTGGTATAATAGATATTCAGTTTCATTTTATTTGTGCTTGTATTACCAGTTCCAATAATTGACCTTTCTGCTGAAATTGCTGTTGGCACGGTTTGGAAAAGATTAAAAGAAGTTGGCGCTAAAAATGTGCCTTCGTCTTTTATGGTGCCATCAATTAAGCTTTGAACATAATTGGTTATTATAAAGATATAACGGTTTTTAACTGAATCGAAGTATCCGCCATAACGCGCCTCTCCTGCCGCAGATATACCTGAAGAGCTTAAAGCAAAATTCGTGTAATCGGGAATGTTAGATGGTTGGTGTGCAATATCCCAGCGGTACAAAGAAAGCCGTTGTGCGGCGTTAAAAGGGTACGCAGGTGCACCCCCGGCAAGCTCTATAACCAACTCAGCCTTATTTACTACTACTTTTCCATAACTGCCTCTAAAAGATGTCAGTCCATCAAAGCTGATTTTGGTTTTAACCCCAGCCAGCCCCTGTAAATAAGTTACGTTGTATTGTTGAGTGGGATCTGATGGCGCCGGAACATCAATTTGTTTTTGTATTTCAGTACCTACGTAATCGTGTTTAATAGTTGCGGCCACACCGCTAATTTGACCACTTGTGTTTAGTGCGCCAATAGGAAAGTTTACAGTAGCGGTATCAACTCCGTTAGATGAATTTGTTTTTTTCCAAACCAACTGCAGATAAGAATCCGTTCCCGAGAAGCTGAAAAAAGCAATGCCGCCCGTACCTGTTGCCGAAGATTTGTTTACCTGTGCGTATAGACCTTTAAAAGCATCTATAAATTTTGCATTCGATGAAGTGCCGGCTGTGCCCAGGTTTAAAATGTTGTTCTGGATGAATGTTTTGTTAAGCGGAATCCTCACCTGTGCCGGTACTGTTTTTAAAGTATCAGCTTTGCCGGTAACAATATCGTATACTTTAGCTTTTGTATTCGGGGCTAATTTGCCTGTGAAATTCCCTAATAAAGTATTGTTAATGGCTTGAACATCTGAACTTTTATAGGTAGTTACTTTATTAGCCAATTGGAATACATCAATGCTGTATTTGGAATTAATGGTATCGCCATAAAATTTAGTTACAGCGCTTGATTCGTCGAATTTTAATACCAAAACAGCTGAATCAAGCTGAGGAGCGGTTCCAAAATCAGTGTTAACGACTGGATATACCGTCATGGCTATACCAGCTTCTGTTTTGCCAAAAACAGGATCAACCATGTAGCCTAACGGATAACGGGGCTGTCCTAAAGTATTTGCAGCAGTTTCCGCAACCAATTGTGTGCTAACAGGAGATACTACCAATGTTCCGGTAATAGCAGCATTCGGATCAACATCCAAACCAACACCGTCGGGGTTTTTACACGATGCAAAAAGAAAAAGACCTATCAACAGGGTTAATAAGTCTTGTTTTGTAAATTTCATATTTTAAATAATAATACCTGATTAAGCTACTGAAACCAATTCGTCATTCGAAATCTCCTCGTAAAAAGTATAGAAGTTTTCAAAATTCTCGGTTAAGTTAAAAGCTAATGTTGGCTTATTGGAATCTTTAACAAATTTTAACACATCTTTATTCAGGTTTTCGTCTGCTAAAACTACTGCATCAGAGTGCGTTACCGCGCCAATGTGCATGCTATCGCAATCAGCTGGTAAGAAGGCTTTAGTGTCATCTTCCGTCATATTTGACATTACTGCTTTAGTGGCGAAATTAGCATTCAGTTTTTCTGTAAAGCCATCCTCATAAATAGAATATACTACTTTAGAATTTTTAAAAGTAGGATCGTTTTTATAAGTGGTTTTGATGTAGGCAGGTACTAATGCGCTCATCCAGCCATGACAGTGAACGATATCTGGTGCCCAACCTAATTTTTTAACGGTTTCTAATGCGCCTTTGCAGAAGAAAATTGTACGTTCATCATTGTCGTCGAAAAATTTTCCGCTGGCATCTCTAAATACCTGCTTGCGCTGGAAATATTCTTCATTGTCTAAGAAATAAACCTGCATGCGTGCAGCTGGGATGGAGGCTACTTTGATGATTAAGGGATTATCATTGTCATCAATAATGATGTTCATTCCAGACAAGCGTATTACTTCGTGTAAACGATTTCTTCTCTCGTTGATATTACCGAATTTTGGCATCAAGATACGGATTTCGAATCCTTTTTCTTGCATAGCCTGTGGTAACTGGCGCGTAATTTCAGAAATTTTAGTAAGCTCGAGGAAAGGCGACATTTCGTGTGTAACAATCAGCAGCTTCGTTTTTGCCATCTCCATATTCTAAGAAAATATTAAGTTAAATAAAAGATAATGAGCTGCAAAGGTAAGCATAATAATACTATTTATCAATATAGCAAGCATTTGTTTGGTTTCGTTTAGATTAATTTACACCTTTACGGCTTTAATTTAGATTGTCCAAATTGGAAATATTTAAAACCAAAGCAGCACTTAAGGCTTTTTTACAGCCATTAAAAGCATCTGCTAAAAAAATAGCACTAGTGCCCACAATGGGTGCGCTGCATAATGGCCATATCTCACTGATAAAGCTGGCCCAGCAACATGCCGATATCATTATCTGCAGTATTTTTGTTAATCCTACCCAGTTTACCGATCCGAAGGACCTGGAAAAATACCCGCGTCCGATTGAGCACGATCTGGCTATGCTGCAGGATGCCGGTTGCAACGGCGTTTTTATGCCCAATGTGGAGGAAATGTACCCTGATGGTGCCAACGAAAAATGGCATATCGATTTGGGAAGTGCCGAATTTTTGCTTGAGGGCGCTTTCAGGAAAGGACATTACCAGGGCGTAACCCAGATTGTAAAAAAACTTTTTGATGCGGTTGAACCCGATGTGGCCATGTTTGGGCAAAAAGATTTTCAGCAGGTGCTGATGATTAAGAATATGCTGGCGCATTTTAACCTGCCCATTACCATTATTGTATGCCCAATTATCAGGGAAGACGATGGTTTGGCCATGAGCAGCCGAAATATTCATTTAAGCCCCGAAGACCGGAAGCACTCGCTGGTTTTGAGTAAATCGCTGCAATTTGTAGTCGACCATTTTAAAGAATACACACTCGCTGAGCTCGAAAGTAAAGCCAAAGCACTATATGACAATGTTGAAGGTGTTGTCCTCGATTATTTTACCATTGCAAACGGTAATACGCTTGAACCAGCAAAATCGAAAGATGAAGACAACCTGGTTGCTTTAGTTGCGGCTAAGGTAGGTTCGACCAGGCTGATTGATAATATGATTATAAAATAATAGTAAGATGGATAATGGTGGCGTTTAGCTCATAACCTGCTTGTTAGTTCTCAACAATAAACCATTATCCGTTTTATTAATACTAACTATCATCCATTTCCCATATTACATCGCACTTACATTTTACATTTTTTTCATCCAGTGCTTTATTACTAACTTTGCCAAATGGTTATCACAATATTAAAATCGAAAATACACCGTGTTAGGGTAACACAGGCCGAATTGAATTATGTAGGCAGTATTACGATCGATGAAGATTTAATGGATGCAGCTAACATTATTGCGAATGAGAAGGTGCAGATCGTAAATAATAACAACGGCGCACGTTTTGAAACTTATGTGATTAAGGGCGAACGCGGTACCGGAACCATCTGTTTAAATGGTGCTACAGCGCGTTTGGCACAACTTGGCGATATTCTGATTATCATGTCGTACGGTGCATTGCCTATAGAAGAAGCCAAAAAATACAATCCCATCCTTGTTTTTCCTGACGATAACAACCACTTGCTAAAATAAATTGTGACCTTCGACCTCAAAACAGCGCTAAAATACATCATCCTGTTTTTAATCGGGATAGGGGTACTATATTTAGCTTTTCGGGGTCAGGATTTAGGAAAGATCTGGCAGGAAATTAAAACCGCAGATTATTTTTGGGTAATCACTTCAGCTTTTGCTGTTTGGATTGCCCATGTATTAAGGGCATTGCGCTGGCAGATGCTTTATCAGTCTATCCATTACAAAGTAAGTTTCTGGAATGCCTATCATGCGGTAATGATTGGCTACCTGGCGAACCTTGCATTGCCGCGTTTTGGCGAGCTTGGCCGTTGTTCGGTAATTCATAAAGCCGAAAAAGTGCCTATGTTTGCCTCCATAGGCACCGTAATTACCGAAAGGCTTTTTGACGTGCTGATGCTTTTCTTCACCAGTTTGGCCATGGTTACCTTTCAGTACGATATTGTTTCGGATTTTTTATACGATACCATTTATCTGAATCTTCTTAAAAAACTGGACAATTTAAATTATTGGTGGCTTGTTGGCTTAACTATTGCCATACTATTGTCGGTTTTAATAACGGTTTATTTCCTGCGGAAAAAATTCAGTAAAAAATTCCTGCGCATTTTTGTGAGCCTGCGCCAGGGTTTTGGTTCTTATGGGAAGCTCAGGCAAAAAGGCATCTTCTTAACCTATACCCTGGGGATCTGGATTTTTTATTCGCTTTCCATGTATTTTGCCTTTTCATCAATACAGGCTACAGCCGGTCTGCATTTTAATGCCGCATTTACTGCAATTGTGTTTTCGGGCTTTGCCATGGCAGCACCGGTACAGGGTGGTATAGGCGTTTTCCACTGGATGGTTGCCCAATCGCTTGTGCTTTACGGTATTTCGTTTAAGGATGGGCTAGCCTACTCAACCATTATCCATTCTTCGCAGGTTTTGCTCATCCTGGTATTGGGCGGTTTTAGTTTAAGCTGTATTTTGTTTAAAAAAACAGATGCGGTAAAATCCAGTTAATTAGCTCTGTTTTCATCCTCATTTCTCTTGTTTTCCTTAGCCTTGTAAGTAGAATTTCCGAAGTTATAAGTTAAGCTAAAGGCCAGTTTGTTGGAAGCGAAATAATGATAGAAATCGTTGTTGATCATACTTTTCTCCCTAAAAATAAATCTTCTTTTAATATTGTCGAAAGCATCATAGAGCACAATCTTGGTATTAAGTTTATTCTTGAACCATGCTTTCTGCAGGCCGAAATCAATACCATAAACTGGCGCGAAAATATAGAGGCCATTGCCGCTTTTCGATTCATACAGGTAACTAATGTCTAATAACCAGTTTTTTAAGGTAAAAACCTGGCTGCCATTAATTTTGTAATCGTAAACAGCAATTTTATAGGTCTGATCAAAGTAGGGCATCAACTCCCTGTTATAGGAGAAGACGATGTTATGGTTCATCCGCCACCATTTGTTTATTTTAACCGGTGAACTTACTGTTAGGTTGGCGAAGTTCCGGTAGGGGATGTTTCGGCCCAGGAAAATGAGCTCATTTGTTGTTGGGTTATATTCCGGATAGCGGGTAATCACATCTGTTTCGCGGCCTGCATTCAGCGCAATGTTCATCACCTTTTTGTTATAAGATAAGGATATAAGATTGGTTGTTGAAGGCTGAAGATAGGGGTTTCCTATCCAGTAATGTCGCGGACTGTAATAAAACCGAAAAGGATTTAGCGCTGCAAAAGTAGGCCGTGTTAACCGTCTGCTATAACTGAGACTGATCTGATCTGCGTCGTTAACATTGTAAGTTAAATTAATGCTAGGTAACCATTTCAGGTATTTCCTTTCTGTAACTGTACCAGTGGTTATCGAGTTGGCCAGGGTACGGGTGTTTTCTATCCTTAAACTCAGGCTATAATTAATTTTGTTCCATTGGCTATTGAAAGAAACGTAAGCAGCATGTATATATTCGTGATAATCAAATTGGTTGCTGCGTTTGGGATCTAAGATAAAGCCCGTATTGCCGAGCGTATCGTAACGTAAGTTATTATCGGTACTATTGTTGGTAAGCTTGCCCCCGAACTCCAATTTGCCTTTCCCTATATTCTGCATATAGTCTGCCTGTGCAGCACGTATTGTAATGTTGTTTGCTGAGTTGGTTATCCAATAATTTTGAAGTTCGCTGTTAAATACATTCCGGCTTTGTATATCTTCCGTTTGCCTGTTGTCGATCTGTGCCAATGAGGTAACAATATGAAACTCACTGTTTTTGAATTTAGCATCGTAATTAATGCCGCCTGCATAATTGTATTGTTTCGGATGTGCATCATTATCACTTTTTACATGGGCAATGTTTTGCTTTAAATCTGCTGTTTGGGTAACCAATTGACTGCCCGATACTGCATTCCGCCTGATCTGATAGCTGCGTAAAAATGCTTCAACGGTTTGCCCGTTTTTAATTTCGTAAGTGAGCCTTGCCTGCGCATTAAAATTCCTGTTGTTGGTAACCGTTCGCGTATCGGTAGTTAGCCCATTGGTGTTGGGAAGGTATTGCAGTGCATAATATTTATAAAATGAACTTCCTAAGGTTTGGCCGAGCTTTAAATCGTAAGTAAAACGGGCCGTTTTAAAAATCAGCGATAAATTTTGATCGAATAAGCTATAGTTATTTTGCTGAAGTTGCGCATTGTAGGAACCCCTTAAGCCCAGAGCCAGGTTTTTTTTCAGTTTAACATCGATAATGCCCTGATATTCTCCATCGTATTTCGAGGATGGTTGATTGATGATGTCGATTGATTCGACCATATCAGGCGATAAATTGCTTAAATAGGTGAAAATTTCATCATTCCCCATGTTTACCGGCCTGCCATCAACAAATAAGGTTGGGGTTGCCCTGCTGGCCAATTGCATTGTTCCGTCCTGGTTAACCTGTAGGCCCGGCAGCTTTCTGAAAACCTCGAGTAGGTTAGGTGCCGATTTAAATAAGATATTGTTGGCAATACCGACCGTAATCTGTCCCTGCTTTGAGCTAAACGCAGGTACACCGCCAACAATAGTCACCTCGTTGAGCAGGTTGATGTCTTCGTCAATTAAAATATTGCCTAACGGTAATATCGTTGTACTTGACTTATCGATCGTAAATGTTTTTTGTGCCTTTTGATAGCCCATTAAGCTAACCGATAAAGTGTATCTGCCCTGTGGTATATCGTTAAACTGAAAGAAACCCGAAGTATCGCTGCTGGAATATTTTATAATCGCTGGATGATCCTGATCGGTTAATATCAAACTCACTGAAGGCAAGCCCTGGTTGCTTTTACTATCGATAATTTTTCCGGTAATGGTATGCGCATTTAACAATTCAGCTGTTAGGAGCAGATATAATAAGATATACTTCATCTTTTATGTGTTTGGTTATGATGGACCAAAACTAAAAGGCGAGTATTATGACGTGGTTTTAAATCTCAGATTTGGGAGTTCGGAATTATAAAACCGGACAGGTTTACAGTGTAGCAACAGAAAGTTGTTCCTTATAAAGGGTAGGAGTGGTTTGTTTATGCTTTTTAAAAGCCGTGTAAAATGTAGATTTGGAATTAAAGCCCACCTCGTAACCGATGGCTTCGAGTTTAATACTTTTATCGTTAATGATCAGTTTGCAGGCTTCATTTATCCTGAAGCCATTAATGTAGGCTGCAAAACTTTTGCCCAGGTTATCGTTAAGCAGCTGCGAAAGCTGATGACCTGAAATATTGATCTTTTTACTAAGGTCGTTTAATTTGAGATCGGGGTCTTTGTAAAGTTCCTCCTCCAGGATAAGTTTTTCAAGTTTTTCTGTTAAAGCCATAGCCTGCTCTAAGGAGATTTTTTTGTTTGCATAACGGATAGCCTGCTGGCCTGTTGAAAGTAAATCGCCTGTTTTTCTCTTTGTAATAAATAAAAAAGTATTGAAATAAAGAACGAGGGAGAAAAATAGGGCTCCACTGATGCATGAACCATTAAAAAAAGAGAAGACAGGCAGTTTAAATACAGTGGGGACAATGATATTTCCAATAAGCACCGAAACCAATAACAATTCTGACGTGGAAGCCGTTTCTCCTTTGGTAAAAAGTTTAATAAAAACGTCTTTAAGTAACCAGGTAGCGTATAAGATGTAAATGGTGAATTGTATGGAAATTATCCTTCCGATATAATTTTCCCAGATATCGGGCAGCTTACTGTAGGGAGCAATGAGGCTGGCGATAATGATTGCCGAAATCCAAAATAGGTAATTAGCCTTTTGTAGGGCTGTTATTTTTGTTGATTGAGCCAGAGCCGATCGGATAAAGTAAAACAGAGATGGGCCTGCCAATGAGCTTCCTAAAATGCCGATTTGGATATAAATCCCCGGTAAAGACGGATAAAAATAATAAAGCAGCGATTTACTGATCTTTAAACTAATGGATAAAAGCAAAAGACCTAAAAAATAAGCCGGGACCGATTTCTGTTTTTTGAACAACAGCAGGTAAGTTCCGATGATTAAGCCGTTAAATGCCCCCAACGCACTGAAGAAAAATAATATTTGTTGACCTAAGCCCATTTAACAAAAATAACAATCTTATGTTAATGCCAAAGATATGTTAACCATACCTTTCTGGGGTAATGATTTTTTGATGGTAGAAGTTTTATTCTTGTCGCCTCTTTTTTTACATTTAGGGAGCGCTTTTAAAAAGGTACTTAGTGCCGAAATTACTTGTGATTTAAATCTAAAGTTTCTATCTTTAATTAAATGCTTGTGATACAGATTTTTATATGTTAGCCTCTCATGTCAATATTTTTCCTCCCCAGTTTTAATCTAGTCTATGCCATCTATATGCCAATTGTAATTTGGCTAAGAGGCAACAACAAGCTTTTGTTTTAAATTTTAAGTGCATAAGGTATAAGTAGTTTTTCTTCATTACATGTGAATTTCCGAATAGTAAGTATTAGTGGAAAAAATATGTATCCTAATAGCTCTTGTTTTATTGAAACAACTAGTGTGTTGGGCTATCGTATAGTAAAAAACCACCTGGAATTTATAATAATGTTACAAATTGAATATATTATGAAACGAACACTCTCTCAACACATTGATCCTGAAAATGGACCCAAAAGAATTTTATCATTGGATGGTGGAGGTATAAGGGGGGCATTAACATTAGGCTATTTAAAAAAAATAGAAACTGTTCTCCGAGAAAAAGAGCAAGACCAAAATTTATTGCTTTGCGATTATTTCGATCTAATCGGTGGTACTTCAACAGGTTCTATTATCGCTGCCGCTTTAGCGATTGGGAAATCTGTAGATGAGATCAAGGATCTGTATATGGATTTAGGCGGGAAGATATTTGGGCAAAAGCATAGTTTTTGGAATCCTTTGGAAACCTGGAAATTCTTAAAGGCATCTTATGATTATAAGGCTCTTGAAGAAAGCCTAAAGAGTGCATTTGGTAACATTACATTAGAAAGTGATCGTATTAAGACCGGATTGTGCATTGTTGCAAAACGGGCAGATACCAATAGTACCTGGCCATTAATCAATCATCCGAGAGGGAAATATTTTTATAAAAATAAAAATATACCACTTTGGCAAGCTGTTAGGGCTAGTAGTGCTGCGCCAACCTATTTTGCCCCACAAATGGTTGATGTGGGCGGTGGAGATAGGGCTGCCTTTGTAGATGGGGGCGTAAGTATGGCCAATAATCCGGCACTAACACTGCTGATGGTAGCAACACTCAAAGGTTTTCCTTTTGGGTGGGAAATGGCCGAAGATAAATTGACCATTGTATCGGTTGGTACAGGTTATAATATTTTTAAGAAACAAACAGGCGAAATAGAAGAAGCCTGGATGAAAACCTGGGCGCAGAATGTACCCGATATGCTAATGCAGGATGCGAGTTGGCAAAATCAACATATATTACAATGGTTATCCAATTCGGCAACGGCACATTCAATTGATCGGGAAATAGGCATATTAAAAGATGATTATATTGGCGGAAAGCCACTGTTGAAATACCTGAGATACAACTTCCCCATTACCGAAAATGATTTGAATGGTTTGGGATTGGCAAAAAATTTTAGCAAAAAAGATGTTACAAGTTTAGTTGAAATGAGTAATGCCAAAAATAGGGGATTGCTTTATGAAATTGGGTATGCTGCTGCTTCGAAGGTTTTAAATGAGCATTTTTGATTTTCATCTGAACACTTGTAAGGAGGGGTAACCATTAATCAGTCTGGGTAACTATCCAACCATTATTTACCGCTATTAAAGAATATGAATAATTGATGCATTAAAAATTTGCAATGCTTATGGTTAACCCGAACCTAGCTATAACAGCCGATGGACTTAAAGGCTGTTTGCTAAATAATTATAAAATATGCAATGTACAAACGGTTACACAGTGTCTCTTGATGGCCTATTGGACGCAGATCAGAACATTGAAACCGCAAAAATCTGTAAAAAATATTGAGCATATGAAAGTTTAGTTTAAAAATATGGCCGATCCGATTAAAATATTCATTTCTTATGGGCACACAGATACTACATTGTATATTCCTGACTCCCTAAAGGCAGAATTTGATGAGATTGTTAGAGAATTTAATGAATTTGATATCCAGCTTACCTTAGATACTTACTTTTTAAAAAGTGGCGATAAATGGGATGAAAGAATAAAATGTGAAATTGAAAGTGCGCAGGTAGTGCTGTTTTTGATCAGTGAGAAATTTCATCAATCAGAATACATCAAACATAAGGAATTTGAAGTTGCGATTAAACGTAAAGATCTTTTTATTTTACATGATAAAATATTTGAATGCGACAACTATGATGCGCTAAGGTCTTTTCAAGCAATAAGCCTTTATAACAGGCCCTGGTTTCCGATGAAGGAGTCGGAATTTGAGATGGATAAGCAAAACCGTGCACAGATAAGGCTTATTGCAAATACACTATACAACGTTATAAAATCAGAATTTAAGGATAAAAAGGCAAAACAAATCGTAACTGCCAAAATTGCACCAGATCTGCTGAAAACCAAGATTAACAGGGATAGGGAATTTGGAAGTTTTAAAAATATGATAAATGGCCTGCCCATCAGGAATTGCAATATTTTTTTTTACGAAGGCAACAAATACGACCGGCCGCAATATTTTAATTACAGATTGGATAAAGAGGCTTTGGGGAATAATAGCTCATATATGAGTGCAACCAAAGATGATTATATCGATTTATATGCTTTAAGTAGCTATCATAACGAGCAGCATCTTTTGGCAAATTTTATAGCAGAAATTAAAAGGCTGTTTTGCCTAGTTGATCCGGTAAGCCACAACTATAACGATAGCCGTGAGATCATTAATGGATTATATGAATTATTAAGGTCAAATAAAATATCCAGGCAGATCATCCCGTTCCGGATTACCTCCGAACACCTTTACGAGGATAGTTACCTAGAAGATTTCTTTACAATACTGAACCTGTTTTTCAATCACAACGATCCCAGTTGTGCCGGTATATTTCTATATTTTTTAATTAGGTGCGAAGAGCAGAATGCTAAACAAACGAATCTCTTTAATCATCTCGAGAAGCGGTTTGGAGTAAAGAATTGTAGTGTTTTAGGTGAGATAAGAGAAGAACATCTTGATAGGTGGACTGAATTGACCGATCAGGATGTACTAATCCAGGATAAAATAAAAGCAAAAGCAATAAAAAATTTAGCGTTGATAAACATCAGTTTGCCTGCGAGATTAGGTAAAATAGAAAAAGCATTGGAAGATGCATTAAACGATTTTAATTAAATAATTATGAAAATCATAAAATTAACACAAGCTCAGGATATTAATACTTACCAACCTTCCAAATCGTTAACTGCAGTATTAAATATGTCTATTTCATTGGGTAGGCCTTTGTTATTGGCTGGCAAGCCCGGGGTTGGTAAAACGCAATTTGCCCACTGGTTCGCCAATCAGGATACTAATAATTTCAATAAATCTGTTTTACAGTTTAATACCAAATCAACCTCTATTTTTTCTGACCTATTTTATGAGTATGATGCCGTTTCGCATTTTAGGGATGCCAATATAAGCCGCTCAACAATAGATGACAATAATAAAACAGCTGCCGATTACATTACTTTAACGGCTTTGGGTTTTGCTATTGTTTGTGCAAAAGGACTGACCGAAAATAACGATAGGGAATTGGATAGGATTATCAGGCAATCACAATTAAAGTTTAAAATAGAAGAGTTAAAGCCAAAATCGGTGGTTTTAATTGATGAAATAGATAAGGCCCCCAGAGATTTTCCCAACGATTTACTTTATGAAATAGAAAACCTATCATTTACGATTAAAGAGATTAATTTATCAATTAAACTAACCGACGAAGAAAAACAAAATATCGTTGTCATTTTAACGAGTAACGACGAGAAAAATCTACCTGATGCCTTTTTAAGGAGATGTATATTTTATTATATAGATTTTCCGGATGAGAAAGAACTCAAAACAATAGTATTAAAAAAACTTAGTGTTGGGCTTGAAGAATTATCTCCAAATGAAGAAAATGGTTTTAATGAAAAAATGGCCTGGTTTATTAAAATATCAGAAGCAAAAAACATAGAAAAAAAACCTTCTATATCCGAGTGTATAGATTGGATTAATTTTTTAAAGGAAAATAAACTGCTTGATAAAGGGCGTGAGGAGTGTGAAAATTCTTTTTCGATCCTGTTGAAGAAAAAAGGGGATTTAAATGAATTCAAAAATATACTTCCGGGGACAACCAATTTAACTGTTTGAGGTTAACTTACCAAAATGCCGATCCATAATCAATATACCATTACGCCTGCCCTTGTAGAAGAGTTCCTTTACGTTGCACTAAATGGGAAGGGATTTTCTATTGATATTGATGATTATGTTGTAGCTGCCCAAATACTTAGGGGAGTGGATGATGTTAAAGAATCACTGGGTGAGATTAAAGTTGCGCTGGCTGCAGTAATATGTCGGAATGCTGAGGAACAACGACACTTTTATACTTTGTTCGATTCTTTTTTCAGTGAAAATGAGGCATTTTTTTTGAGAAAGCAAAAATTGGAGCAAGAAGGGCAATACAAAAAGAAAAAGCGATTTGTTTATTGTGGTATTTCTGCTACGCTTATTGCTATCTTTCTATTTTTGACATTTGCCCCGGTTTTTAAACCTGAAAGCTTAACGATAGATGATTTTAAGCTTGATTCCATTTCCGATCATCATGCGGTTGGCATGCCGTTAAAAATTTCGGTTGCCGATGATTTCTTAAAAGACAAACAATTTGCAGCCAGACAAACATTTATAGAAAAACTATTTAAGCCCAAATTCGATTCTACTGGTTTAAAAACCACTTGGAATTTACAAGATACTACCTTTAATAATAGAAACTTAGTTGAATACCGGTTTGCAAAGCCAGGGACTAAAAAAATCGAAGTCTGGTTTTCTATCCCCAATGTTAGAAAAAAGATAGAAAAGAGTAGCAGTCTGTTGATTTGCGATTCCCTACCAGAAATAAGTTTTTCGGGTAAAGATTTTGTTAATAAAGGCGATACTGTAACATTAAAAGCCGGGAATAATCAGAATAAATCCGTTAAATGGACTATTGACGGACGTGATACCATTACCAGAAACAATATACTCCGATACCATTTTGATTCAGTAAAAACATATCTCATTGGTGGAAAATATTTAAATCAGATCTGTCCCCATAACGTAAACCAAAAAAACATTGACGTAAAAGATTTAGATAAGTTTTCAATAATTAATACACAAACAGGTAAGTTAAAGGCATCAACATTTAAGGAGCTAACCTCGTTTTTTTATATATTGTTCTGGATAATTGGGATTCTGTTTTTATGTGTTTCGCTTTGCTATTTTACACCTTTCTTATATAGGATATACGAAAATGCTCAACTTAAGCTATACGAAAAAATCTTTCCGAATAAACAAGCTGAATACTTACAGGCTACTGAATTACCGACTTTTTTGGGTACTAAAATGCCCGTCGATATCCAATTTTTTAATAAGGATATATTTATCAGTGGTAAGGATGCAATTGTTAAATTGGCTTTTGATTTAAGGAAAAAGATAGAATCGGAAGTGTTTGTCTTAAATCTGAGAAAAACAAGTAAGGCAACCATTCAAAATTTTGGTTTATTCTCGCCGGTTCTACAAAACAAAAATATACAAAGAAGTTATCTGGTTATAATCGATAAAAGTTATGTTAGCAGTCCACAGGTAAAGCTTTTTCAATATTTGGTTTCTTTGCTGCTCGGGAGCCAAGTTGAATTGAATGTATATTATTATATAAAAAGCCCCTTAAACCTTTTCCAAAAGCAGGCTCACAACACCGTGAGCATTAATTATTTGAAAAACCGACACTATCAATCCGTGTTGATCGTTTTTGGCGACGGGTATAACTTTTTGGATGATCAATTTGCCGAGGTATATATTCCGTTCAGAAATGAATTCTCTTATTGGTCTAGCCGATTGCTTATTACGCCTATTGCGGCAGCTGATTGGTCGCTTAACGAGAAAATTCTGGCTTCATTTTTTAATGTATTGCCTGCAGATAATATAGGTTTGATAAATGCTTTTGAGGTTTTACTTAACGAGGTATATAATCAAAAAATTATAGGCACATCTTTATATCAAACCTATTCTTCCAAATTTATCGAATTCGAAGAAATAGAAGAATTAAGAGCCTATGTAAATGATGAGCAGATTTTTCAATGGATTGCTGCAATTGCCGTTTATCCCAAAATTAATTGGGAAGTTATTGTTGCTATAGGTAACCGCTTGGATAATGGTTTGGTAACGTACCAGAACCTGTTAAAAATGTGCAGGATTGATTGGGTACGGCAAGGGGCCTTTCCTACAAAAATTCGTTTGGAACTGTTAAAAAAGCTAACGCTTGAAAATGAAATTAAAACGAGGGAAGCGCTAATTAGATTACTTGAAGAAGATTCTGAAAATGACCAAGAGTCTTTTGCAAATAACGAAAAAATAATGCAGCTCATCGTAAATAAGTTTGTTTTATACAGCAATAATCCACTAAAATATCCGGCATATCGAAAAGAAGAAAAGGAGTTTTTAAAGTTTTATCAAAATGGAAAAATAGGTGATATTCCATTAAAAATTTACTTACAGGGTGTTCATCCTAAAAATAATACTGAAAATTGGGATAACCCATTATCAACAGATTCTGATAACGGAGATAAGCTGTTGCACTATTATAATAATAAGGTCGTGTTGCCCAAAGCCGACAATGTTAAAAGGAAAATAAGGAATAGCCTCTTAATACCATTGATTTTACTCGGTGTTTTATTGTTCTTGGGAGTCCTTATCGGATTTACAAAGCCAAATTTGCCACAACTTGTTAAAACGGAGGTTGTAACAGGCAATGCTAGCAATTGGAAGGTTTTATTAAATAAAAATGTCTGTTATTTGAAATTTAGCCCTTCACGGTTAATCTTATCAAAAAATGGAACTGTGTTACTTGATACAGCTGTTTCTGTAGATACCTCTAAAACAAAGGTCGATACCCTTAACTTAACCGGTTTTGAAAAAGTAGAGGGAGAAAAGTTAGAGTTTAGATTGATTTCAGAAAAGAAAGGTACGATTAGTGAAAGTTTTCAAATAGACAGCTTACAAAGCCATTTGCAGATTTTTAGATCGGATTGTGTTCCGAATGATCCTCCTAATCATCAGGTTTATCTTCGCTATTACCCGGAAAGGCTGAAGGATAGTATGAAAATTTTCCAGGATAAGTTGATAAAAGAGGGATATAATGTGGCTCCTGATCTGGATCGTGAGCAAACGAATTTAAGCGTAGTAAGATATTCAGCTGGTTATGATGCCAATAGGGCGGATATGGTAGCAATACAGGCTGGCGTCTTTTTTCGTAAGGATATTAAGGCCGAAAAAGTTAATGCTACTTTGAATAATCAAATAGAGGTTTGGATAAAGGGAACTGTTGATACCGTACAGATACAATATAATGCTGCTGACCAAAAAGCGATTGCGGATAAATTGAAAAAAGATTTAGAAGCAGTGGGTTATTACGTACAGCAAAATGTAATGGGTGCATTCGATTGGAACAATGAGGTAAGGTACTATCGTCGGGATAATAAAGATAAAGCAACTGCAATATTGAAAATCGTCAGAAATTCTACACTTGGGAGCATGAAAATAAATCAATTGCAATTGAGCCTACCGGAAAAAAATAATAACATTATAAAAGTTTGGCTGAAGGACCTGACTTTGCCACAAAACAGTTGTAAATCGGTTAAAACCAGCAGCAGCTACACTTTTTATTTTGACCGGGATAAAAGTAATATAAGAGCAGAGGATCAAAAAATGATAGACGATTTGTTGAAATTGCTAAGAGATAATCCCGACAATGAAGTTAAGATTACAGCTTACGTAAGTTCTGGTAACACGGAAGCTTACCGGTTACAGCTTGCCAAAGCTTTATCAAATTCTTTTATAAACTATATTATTAAAAATGGAATAAATGCATCTAGGTTAAAAGCCGCTGGGATGGAAGTCCCACTTTCTGGAAATAACTGCGGAAATAGGATTGAAATAAAAATTAATAAAAATAGTATCTGCAAATCAGTTGGATTAGGAGATAGTTATATCATTTATTTTGAAAAGGGAATGCCAACTTTAAGTACAGAAGCAGTACAATTATTAAAGGAATTGGCTAGCAAGTTGGATAAAAACCCCAATATAAAGATAACGGTTAACAGTTATTCTAGAGGTCTGGGTATGAAAATGTCTGAACAATACGGAAATGCAATTAAAAGTCATCTGTCAAATAAAATGGTCAATAAAGAATCAGGACTATATAAGAGTTATAGAGATGATCCTAGTGATAAAACCAATGACTGTGGGGAGAAATCTATTATTATTGTTCAGGATTTTTCTGATACAAAAAATTAGTAAGTACTTTGGTAAGTCAATAATTAATATAGAATCTACTTATTGAAATTAACTATATACCAGCTTTACTTTTATAAAATTCTCAAAATAAATTACTATGCAGCCATAGTAATTTAGAACAGAAATGCTACATTTGATTTACTAACCCTTTATACTAAATGTTATGCATTTTGAATTAAATGAAGAGCAATTAATGATCCAACAGGCGGCCCGCGATTTTGCACAGCAGGAATTAAAGCCTGGAGTAATTGAAAGAGACGAACACCAGAAATTTCCGGCCGAGCAGGTTAAAAAACTCGGAGAGCTTGGTTTCCTGGGGATGATGGTTGATCCAAAATATAACGGTAGCGGCCTCGATACCATATCGTACGTATTGGTAATGGAAGAGCTGTCTAAAATCGATGCCTCTGCCTCTGTAGTGGTATCGGTAAATAATTCGCTCGTTTGTTATGGCCTGGAAAAATATGGGAGCGAAGCCCAAAAGGAAAAATACCTCAAGCCATTGGCCGCTGGCGAAAAGATTGGGGCTTTTTGCCTCTCCGAACCCGAAGCCGGATCGGATGCTACCTCGCAACGAACCACGGCAGAAGATAAAGGAGATTATTATTTACTTAACGGTACCAAAAACTGGATCACCAATGGCAGTACAGCATCAACCTACCTGGTTATTGCCCAAACCCACCCTGAATTAAAACATAAAGGTATAAATGCCTTTATTGTAGAAAAAGGAATGGAAGGCTTTACAGTTGGCCCTAAAGAAAATAAATTGGGTATCCGTGGATCTGATACACATTCTTTGATGTTTAATGATGTAAAAGTACCCAAAGAGAATAGGATAGGTGAAGATGGCTTTGGCTTTAAATTCGCGATGAAAACTTTAGAAGGTGGTCGTATCGGTATTGCTGCCCAGGCTTTGGGGATTGCACAAGGTGCTTTTGAGCTGGCTACACAATATGCAAAAGAACGTAAATCATTCGGCAAACCAATTTCAGAGCACCAGGCCATTGCCTTTAAACTGGCCGATATGGCCACGCAGATCGAAGCCGCAAGGTTATTGGTTTATAAGGCAGCATGGCTGAAAGATCAGGGCTTGCCTTATACGCAGGCTGGTTCTATGGCAAAACTTTATGCTTCAAAAGTGGCTATGGACGTAACTATCGAAGCCGTACAGGTGCATGGAGGTTATGGTTTTGTAAAAGAATACCACGTTGAGCGTTTGATGCGTGATGCCAAAATCACCCAGATTTACGAAGGTACTTCAGAGATCCAGAAAATGGTGATTTCGAGAGAAGTGATCCGTTAGTTTTTGAGCCTGAAGTTGGGAGCCTGGAGTCAACTGGTCCAAACTCCCAACTTAAAATCCCAAACTTAATCCTTCTCTCCCCCTACCGCACTGAATATCGCCTTAATCAGTGCTACCACGATTGCTAAGAATGCAGCGGCAATAAAGCCTGAGGTGTTAAAAGATGTCATCATTTTATCAACCAGTAAAATCATTAAAACCGTAATGATAAATGATACCAGTCCTAAGGTTAAGAAGTTGATCGGAAAAGTTAATAACCTTAAAATGAATCCAATGGTTGCATTCGCAAGTGCAATCAATATTGAGGCGATAATCGCATTGCCATAGCCATCAATGCTTACGCCTGGTACTAGTTTCGCCCCAATAAAGAATGCCAGTCCCGTTAAAAGGATTTCGATAATAAATCTCATAATTGCTTATTTTTGTAAATGTTTAAATTCTTTTTCAACTATTTGGTCGTAGTTGTTGTCATATTTGCACTTTCCTGTTCGAATAGAAACAACAGACCGGTCATTAAGTTTTCGGGAGATAGCTCCTCAATAATAATTAAAAATATTGATGAGGCAAGCCTATTGCAAGTTAAAAATACCTACAATGCTGGTGGCGATACACTTAATCTGATTTCGGTTTCAATAAAACCAGGCGAATCAGACAGTCTCCAGGATGAATTGGAATTGGCTGGAAAAGTTAAAATCCTTGGAGATTCACTTATATTTAATCCCGATCAGCCTTTTGTTAAAGGCAAAGATTACCTGGTGCAAAGTTATATCGGTGTCAAATTTGCTACCATTGGTAACCTCATTACAAGTAGTGCAAAGCATAACTTACAGCCCCAAAAACAAACACTTAGGCGGTAATAATCAGCATAATAATTAGTGCGGGTGTTTGATTTTTCTTAAAAAATTACTACATTTGCATTGTAATCGAAGAAAAGAGAAGGGGACACAGTCCCCTTTTTCTATGAAATCAGGTTAAAATATGCAGGTAGAAAAGAGAGTTGCAGCCCTTGTTGAGGAAAAAATAGCAGACCGTCCGGAGTTGTTCCTGGTAGAGGTTAAGATGTTGCCAAACAATAAATTAATTATACATGTTGATGGTGATGAAGGCATTAACATACAGGATTGTGTAGATATAAGCAGGCATGTTGGTTTTCATCTCGAAGAAGAAAATGCAATAGAACAGGCTTATAATCTGGAAGTTTCTTCGCCTGGTGTTGGCGAACCTTTAAAAATGATCCGTCAGTACAATAAAAATATTGGTCGTACGGTAAGCATCAAGCTGAAAGAGGGGTTGAAAAAAGAAGGAAAACTACTCGCGGTTACAGAAAATAACCTACAGATCGAAGAGTCTGTTAAAGAAAAAGGGAAAAAGGCGGTAGCAGTTCAAACAGATGTGCCGTTTAATGATATATTAGAAACAAGTGTGTTAATTTCATTTAAGTAAAAATGAGTACTACAACAATTAATTTGATCGACTCTTTTCAGGAGTTTAAAGATTTCAAAAATATAGATCGCCCAACAGTGATCAGTGTGCTGGAAGAAGTTTTCCGTAGCATGTTGCGTAAAAAATACGGAACAGACGAAAACTGTGATGTAATTGTAAATCCGGATAACGGGGATTTGGAGATTTGGAGAACGAGAAGGGTAATGGAAGATGGGTTTTCTGAAGATGATGATTTAGAGATTGAGCTTGCTGATGTACACAAACTTGACCCAACTTTAGAAGTTGGCGACGATTATATAGAGCAGATTACTTTAGAAAGTTTTGGCCGCAGGGCAATTTTAGCTGCCCGCCAAACTTTGGTGTCTAAAGTATTGGAATTAGAGAAAGACGAAATCTTCAAAAAATATAAAGATAGGGTTGGTGAAATCATCACCGGTGAGGTTTACCAGGTTTGGAAAAAAGAGACTTTGGTTTTAGATGATGAAGGTAACGAACTTTTAATGCCTAAAACAGAGCAGATCCCGGCCGATTATTTCAAAAAAGGTGATTCTGTAAGAGCAGTAATCTCTAAAGTAGAAATGATCAACGCGAACCCTAAAATTATCATTTCGAGAACAGCACCAGAATTTTTACAACGCCTGTTTGAGCAGGAGGTGCCAGAAATTTTTGATGGTTTAATTACCGTTAAAAAAATTGTTCGTGAGCCTGGAGAACGCGCTAAAGTTGCAGTTGAATCGTACGATGACCGTATTGATCCTGTAGGTGCTTGTGTGGGTATGAAAGGATCCCGCATCCACGGTATCGTTCGTGAATTGAAAAACGAAAACATTGATGTGATTAACTTCACCAATAATATTTCATTATACATTACCCGTGCTTTAAGCCCGGCAAAAATCACTTCCATTAAACTGGATGATGAAACTAAACATGCATCGGTTTACTTAAAGCCAGATCAGGTTTCATTGGCCATTGGACGTGGCGGACACAACATTAAACTGGCTGGTAAATTAACCGGTTACGAAATTGATGTATACCGTGAAGCTGGAGAAGAAAGCGATGAGGATGTTGATTTAGAAGAATTCTCAGATGAGATTGATAGCTGGATCATTGATGAATTAAAGGCTATCGGTTGCGATACTGCCAAGAGTGTATTGGCTCTTACGGTAGAAGATTTGGTAAAACGCACCGACCTTGAAGAGGAAACGATTAAAGAAGTGATTCAAATTTTGAAGTCAGAATTTGAATGAGTGGTGTAATTGCCAAATAAACACTACTTTTGTATTAAATAAAAAACAATAATAGGAGCTAAATGTCAGACGACAAACCAATCATTTTAATTAAAGCTATTAAAGAACTTAATATAGGCATGGGTACGGCCGTTGAGTTTTTAAACAAAAAGGGATTCTCTGCCGAGAAAAGCCCTATGTTTAAACTTACGGGAGACATGTATAATGCCTTGTTAAAAGAGTATCAGGGAGATAAGATCGTAAGAGAAGAAGCCAAACAAATAGTGATTGGTAAAATACGTCGTGACGAGCCTGAGACTGAAAAGCCAGTAGAAGCGCCGAAAAAAAATACCGATTTTGAGAAAAATGAAGAGATTTTAATTAAAAATGCTCAATCATTTACCCCTCCGGTAGAGAAACCAAAGGTTGTAGAAAGCCCTAAGGTAGATACGCCGGCACCTGCGGCAGCAGTAACGCCAGTAAAAGAAACTAAACCGGAAGAAACCGGATTGCCTGGAGTTAAAATTGTAGGAAAGATAGATTTAAATGATCTTAACTCGAAAACACGCCCGGTTAAGAAAGAAGAAACACCTGCTGCGTCAGCACCTGTTGTAGAACAACAGGTGGTTAAATCACCAGAACCTGTAAAGCCGGTTGAACAACCTAAAGTGGAAGAAAAACCGGTTGAGGCTAAAAAAGAAGAAACTCCTTCTACACCGGCACCGGTTGCAGAAACACCCGTGGTTAAAACAGCTGAGCCTGTAAAACCAGTTGAACAACCTAAAGCGGAGGAGAAAACTGCTGATGCTAAACCGGCAAACAATGAACCTGAGGTAATTAAAGCACGGACTGTTAAATTATCTGGTCCGAATATTATTGGTAAAATTGATTTACCAACCGCACCAGACCGCAGAAATGGTCCGGTTGCTTCGTCTAGCGATAGCGAGGCCGCAAAACGTAAGCGTAAACGTAAAAAAACTCCGGGAGCACCAGGTCAACACGGTGGTCAAGGCCAGCAAGGACAAAATAATCCTGCAGGTCAAGGTCAGGGAGGTGCACCGGGACAGCCTCGTCAACCTTATCAAGGCAACAGGCCAGGTGGCGGTACACCATACCAGGGTAACAGACCAGCCGGACAAGGTGGTACTCCTTACCAGGGAAACAGAAACAATAACAATAACAGGCCAGGTTTCCAAAATAGAAATGCCGCACCAAGCGGACCTAAAGAGGAACCTACTGAAAAGGAAATTCAAGATCAGATTAAGGCAACACTTGCCCGTTTAAGTGGTGCCGGTAAATCAGGTAAGTTTGCACAACGTGCTAAATTACGCCGTCAGAAACGTGATGATGTTGCATCTAATGCTGAAGAGGCTGCAAATGAGCTTGAATCGCAATCGAAAATATTAAAAGTAACAGAATTTGTTACGGCTAATGAGTTAGCGAACATGATGGATGTACCGGTTACCAAAATTATTGGTACCTGTATGAGCCTTGGTATGTTTGTTTCCATTAACCAACGTCTAGACGCTGAAACTTTAACCATTGTTGCCGATGAGTTTGGTTACGAAATCCAATTCGTTAAACCGGATGAAGAGGAGGATAATGTAATTGAGGAAGAAGATAACGAAGAAGATTTAATCGAAAGAGCTCCGGTTGTTACGATTATGGGACACGTAGATCATGGTAAAACCTCATTGCTGGATTATATCCGTAAAGCCAACGTAGTAGCTGGTGAGGCGGGAGGTATTACCCAGCACATTGGTGCCTATATGGTAACCACTCCGTCTGGTAAAAAAGTAACGTTCTTGGATACTCCGGGTCACGAAGCTTTTACCGCGATGCGTGCACGTGGTGCTAAGGCTGCTGATATTGCGATTATTGTAATCGCTGCTGATGATGCCGTGATGCCTCAAACAAAAGAGGCAATTAACCACGCACAGGCTGCAGGTGTACCGTTGGTATTTGCTTTCACCAAAGTGGATAAACCAGGTGCAAACGCAGATAAAGTACGCGAACAATTATCGGTAATGAACATTTTGGTAGAAGACTGGGGTGGTAAATATCAATCGCAGGAAATTTCGAGCAAAAGCGGCTTAAATGTTGATTTACTTTTAGATAAAGTACTATTAGAAGCCGAGTTACTAGAATTGAAAGCTAATCCGAATAAGCGTGCTACAGGTACGGTAATCGAATCGGCACTAGATAAAGGACGTGGTATTGTAACTACAGTACTCGTTCAGGGTGGTACCTTAAAAGTTGGAGATCCAATTTTAGCAGGTAGCTACAGCGGACGTGTAAAAGCATTAACCAACGAGCGTGGTGCAAAAGTAGACTCAGCAGGCCCATCACAGCCGGTACAGGTTTTGGGTATGCAGGGCGCTCCTACAGCAGGCGATCGATTTAATGCTTTAGAAAGTGAAACTGAAGCACGTGATATTGCAAACAAACGGATGCAGTTGCAGCGCGAGCAGGGCTTACGTACGCAGAAACACATTACTTTGGACGAGATTGGTCGTCGTTTGGCAATTGGTAACTTTAAAGAGCTTAACATTATCGTTAAGGGTGATGTGGATGGTTCTATCGAAGCCTTGTCAGATTCATTACTGAAACTATCTACCGAGCAGATCCAGATCAATGTGATCAGCAAAGGTGTTGGGCAGATTTCAGAATCCGATGTATTGTTAGCTTCAGCTTCTGATGCGATCATTATCGGTTTCCAGGTTCGTCCATCAACAGGTGCACGTAAACTGGCTGAAGCTGAGCAGATCGATATCCGTTTATATTCTATCATTTACGATGCCATCAACGAGATTAAATCGGCTATGGAGGGTATGTTGGATCCGGAATTTGAAGAGAAAATTGTGGCTAATGTGGAGATCCGCGAAACCTTCAAAATCACTAAAGTGGGTACCATTGCAGGTTGTATGGTATTGGATGGTAAAATTACCCGTAACAGCAAAATCCGCGTAGTGCGTGACGGTGTGGTAATTTATACCGGTGAATTGGCTTCGTTAAAACGCTTTAAAGATGATGTAAAAGAAGTAGCCAAAGGTTACGAGTGTGGTTTAAATATCCAGAACTTTAACAACATCGAAGTGGGCGATATCGTAGAAGCTTACGAACAGGTAGAAGTAGCTAGAAAGCTATAATATCTAAATAATATAAAATTTGAAGTGGCCCGAAACGGCCACTTTTTTTATGCCGCTAAATTTTTTATCTCAAAAATATCGGATAATTTTAAGATTAAAAACTAAAAATATCGGATATTTTTAAGATTATACCTTAAAATTATCGATATTTGTATTTAGGATTTATTTTATGGAAAGATCAACGGCACTAAAATCTCTAAAAAATCACCTCGCTAAGCCTCAGCATACCATTTTGATAGGGCCGAGACAGATTGGCAAAACCACGCTTGTTAAACAACTGGCAGAGCAGTTGCAGAATGATAATGAGCTGGTTTATTTCTTAACTTTTGAAGATCCTGCCATTTTAGAGGCTGTAAATAACCATGCTGAAAATATATTCAACTATACCTTATTACCGGCTGATGTACCAGCAGATAAGCGCTTGTACATTATCATAGATGAGGTGCAGTATGCAAAAGACCCTAGTAATTTTTTAAAGCTCCTATACGATAAATATTCGCCAAAACTAAAAATTATTGCAACAGGGAGCAGTGCCTTTTATATTGATAAAAGTTTTAAGGATAGCCTGGCGGGTAGGAAAAAGGTATTTGAATTTTTTCCTTTGGCTTTTGATGAATTTCTCCATTTTAAAGGTGAAGATGTTTTAATCACTGAGTGGGAACAGATGATCAGGAGACCATCCTATCAAGGTCTTCAATTGAATCGTATAAGTGTTTTATTTGATGAATATCTGATTTACGGCGGTTATCCAGCTGTCGTTTTGGCTGATACTGAACAGGAAAAGCAGGAGATGCTTAAAGAGCTTGTAAACAGTTACATGAAAAAGGATGCTTTAGAAGCTGGTATTAAAGAAGAACTTAAGTTTTTTCAATTGGCAAGACTATTGGCAGACCAGACTGGGAATCTCGTAAATAATCATGAGCTGGGAAATACCCTGCAAATGGCCAGTTCTACGGTAGAAAATTATATTTACCTCATGCAGAAAACCTTTATTGTGCAGCTGTTATCTCCTTTTTATGGTAATGTGCGAAAAGAATTAACCAAAATGCAAAAGATTTATTTTAATGATAATGGCTTGCGGAATGCATTGTTGAATAATTTTTCGAAGTTAAACGATAGAGCAGACAAAGGCGAATTATTAGAAAATTATACATATTGTAGATTAAGACAGTTATACGATGCTGATAGCCTCCATTTTTGGCGTACTGCCGATGGTAACGAAGTAGATTTCGTGGTTGAAGAACAATTAAAAACAGGCCTTGCTTACGAAGTTAAATATAACGATGCCCAGTTTAAACCTAACAAGTATAAAAAATTTGTGGAGGCCTATCCTAATTTTGACTTGAAATGTATTTGTAAGATAAGCGCCAAAGAGGGATCAATAGAGGCGATTCGATTATAGTTTGTTGACCAGAAGATAAATATGGAGCATTAAATTTTTTTGTTCTTTTTATTGAAGCAAAATTTCATTTTCTGTAGGTAATCCGATAGTGTTAAGAAGCAGGTTGGTGAAAGATATTACTAGCAAGATGAACCAAATATTATGATATATTATGGGGCCAGCTGAGATTTAACAAAAGAGGGATGATAAAATAAATCCCTCTTTTTTCAAATAATATAGTTGTCCTATTTCCCATGTCTATATAGTCCTATTGTTTGTTGTCGTGATCAACCCTATCATTTGTACTTACCAGCCTCATTTCATTTTACCTTCCAATTAACCACCTGGCTTTGGGTATTTTGTTAATCACCGAGACGATTAGGATTGAGCCTGTGTACACAATAAGAAATGTCATTAACTGAATACCTAAGAAGTAATAAGCTGATTTATTTTCAAAGCTTATATGAAGCGGCCTAAAAATTAAAGGCATTAATCTAAACACTAAAATTTGATGTACCAGATATATTCCGAAGGTGAGAACACTGGGGTTAAATCGCTTGATTTGGATTTTAGAGCCAAGTTTATACAAGAAAACAAAACTCAGTAAGGAGTAAATTATATTAGTTATCCTTAATGTATTAAAAGGATCGGTTGGTAACAGCTTAAGTAGGTAATAACTCTCTAAACTTGCCAAAGAAAAGGCTACCATTAATAATATATAAATTAAAGACATTGAGATTTTGCCAACAAAGGATTTAAACTGATCATAGTATTTATTGATCTGTACACCTAACCATAAATAAAATATAAATCCGAACAAGGCTGTAGTGTGTGAAGTAGGTATAAGGTCAATATAAAGATTAATAGAATAAAAAATTGATAATAATAAGAGTGCTATGCCAAGTTTCATGGAATATAAATACTTCCTGAAAAGAAGCAATATGGCTATGCATATAAGGAAATTGGGAATAAACCAAAAACTTGTAGTAAAAACAATATTTTCGATGTTTAGAAGTACATTCTGGGCACTTATAGTCAGGAATGGATTCTCTCCATATTTGATATTTTTTACAATAACATCGAGGTAATTGGTAACTAGCAGAATTATTACCCAAAAAAGCCAGGGTTTTAGCGTGTTTTGAATCCTTCTTTGAAGATATTCTTTCGTGCTATATTTTGTGAATTTGTCGCCGATTAAAAAACCCGCGAGCAAGAAAAAAATTATCGTCCCAAACTTAAAAACCTGTAAGCTAAAAATCTGGACTATTTTTTCGTTGAGCGTATTAAACTTAGCTCCAAAAAAGAAAGAACTGTGCTCCATTACAATTCCAAACATGGATATGAAACGCAACGAGTCAATGAAATCGTAATTTATTTTAGAGGAATTTATATTAGAAGTGCTCAAATTTAATTCTTATTAAAAACATGGTTAACGGCTCTATCGAAGTTTTCTTTTTCAGCAAAGATTTTCTGTTTGTAATCACTAAATAATTGAATTTTATCTTCAAATTTATTTAAAGTTAACATAATTTGGTTAGCAACTGCTTCCGGACTATCAATAGCCTCATTAAATTTAAAGCCCTCGGGTAAAGGAACATCATCTTGATATGCCGCAGACCCTTGGCTTCCGGTAATTACACAACAAGACATTAAAATGGCCTCTCGTGGCATACGTTCCTGGCCAGGGTGGTAACCAAAATCAATATAAAGCTTGCTTTTGTTCATCCAATATGCTACTTCATCGGGCGACATGTTAACTAATGCTTTCCAAGATAGGTCAGGGCAGAGCGCCTTCACACGCTCTAGATATTCGCCATTCTTTTTTGGATTGTATAGTACAAAATCCTCTTTTTTGACATGATTGGCTATCTTCTCATAGAAGGAATCGCTCATATAATCAGAGATTTTTCCAATAATTTCCAATTTATTGGTTTTTAAGAAATCCATTGAAAAATGAGAATGCGCCAGGTTTAAAACTCTTTTTCTTTTTAATGCAGAAATGGTAGGTAGTGGTGCATATTTTTTAGGATTTAAATAGGACTTGATGCCGTAGAATTTTTTATGTTTTACCTTTTCCTTCTCTTGGTTAAAAGTAATTTGATAATTTGTAACACTTAACCACCAAACAATTTTTTTTATGGCATTATATTTTGCCTTGAAAATTGGAGCTAAATATGTTTCTGGTAAGATGATTATATTGTTTTTACTATTTACAATCTCATCAGTATAAGATAAGTTATATTTTAAATAGTTAGGGTGAACAGGGTCTTGATCTGTTTTTAAGATATAGTGCATAAAAACATTAAAGCCTAAACTATTTAGTCTGTGCCCAAGTTGATGAAGAGCTTCAGGACCTCCTGTGGCAAAATTAGCCGGGCAAAAAATATAAAATATGGAGTTTGAATTAACTTGCATTAAACAGATATATAATATTTTGATCGTCAAAAATAATCAATAAAATAGGTTTGAAAAGATTATTCTTTGACTGTGGGTATGCATTAGATTTTTTAACAACTCAAAGCTTAAAATTTGATTAAATGCTGAAATTTACCAGATATTTTGACTTAACGATATCTAACTAAGGCCAAGCTATGTTTTTATTTCTACAATAGGTACTGTTTTTTATTTTATTTTTGAAGGAGATGATATCAATAATTATAGCCTCGGTAAATAAAGATCAGCTTTCTGATATTAAAGAGAACATTGCCGCAACCATAGGAGCAGAGCATGAAATTATCAGTTTTGATAATGCTGATGGAAAACGTGGATTATGCGAAATTTATAATGAAGGAGCGAAGCGGGCCAAATATGAGCTGCTTTGCTATATGCACGAGGATATCAGTATTAGAACGAAAGACTGGGGTAGTATCGTTGCAGCTATTTTTAATGAAGATCAGAAAATAGGGCTGATTGGCATAGCCGGGAGCAGTTATAAAACTCAAGTTCCGTCTGGATGGTTTTGTAGCGCTGGTGAAAAAAAAACCAATTATATTAATATCCTTCAACGTTATAAATTTAGCGAAGAGAAAACACAACACATTTCTCAAAATGTAAAAAATGAAAAATATTCAAGTGTAGTTGTGGTAGATGGAGTTTGGTTCTGTACAAAAAAAGAAATCGTTAAAGTTCATAATTTTGATGAGGAAACATTTAAAAAGTTTCATTGTTATGATCTCGATTTTTCACTTCAAGTACAAAAAACACATCGTGCAGTTGTAACCTTTCAGGTACTATTAGAACATTTCTCAGAAGGAAATTATGGTAAAACCTGGGTAGAGGAAACATTAAAATTACATGAAAAATGGGCAGCTGATTTACCTATAGATCTGGAGGGTTTATCAAAAAAAGAAATTTTCTTTACTGAAAAACATTCATTCAAATTCTTTCTGAAGCAGATGAAAATAGTAGGGTATAAAAAGATAGAAATATTCAAGATATTTTGGCGAAGTAAGCTAAAAAGTACCTTTAGTCTGTTTTTAATGTTAAATAAAGAAATTTGGCGCAGTTAAATCTGATAACCAGCTTCTTTAAAGTATGGTTTCCAAAAATGAATGTTTTTATCCCAGGCATGACAACCAAAAGGCATGTTTCCATTAAGTAAAGCCATTGCCCTTTGCGGAGCTGTTTCAATAGAAAAGTTCAATGCCTTTTTATAAGTAGGAATCTTTATTCTCTTTTTCTTTCGATTCACTTCTACGGTCCAAAACATGTCCTCGTTATAGTCGCTGCTTTTCCGGCCAACATAATTCTCTATGAGTTCTTTTTCCTGGATACAAACATTATAAAAGGATTTAACTTTTCTCAAAGAAAAGCCCCCATTGCCGACGTAATTGTACAATTGCCGTTCAATATCAGGCCTGCCCTGTTTATCAAGTAAATTATACCTTCTATGCAGGTAAGACCTAAGTTTCTCTTTAATTCTTTTAAATAAAGTCGGAAATTCTTTTTCTCTCAACCATGGCGCACCTATATAATCATAACCCAGGTTGCACCAATATTCCAATTCATTTTTAAATACGAAAGCATCCAATTGATAGATGAGCAGATAATTATAACTCAGGAATTTCTCATAAAAGTGTTCCGAAAGCATTAAATCGTTATAACTAAACACGCTCTTAAAATAAAAACTTGGGAAAGAAACCTCACTGTAGGAGAATCCTATCTGCATATTCGATGTTTCCAGGTCATCTGGTTTAAGTATTACTATATCATAATCAGACAATAACTTTCCACATTGGGTCAATGCTATCTTTTCGTAAATTGAAAGCTCGGATTTATAAATTGGTATTACAATTACGCAGGAACTATTCATTTTAGCTTCTATTGAATTTTGGCAAAAATAACAGTATAATATTCATAAAGCCTTTCAAGATCTTATAGGCTACCGGATACTTTTTTATATGCATAAATTGTTCTGCCTTTTTAAATTTTATCTCTTTTAAATATTCATAGTCTCTAACAAACTCAGGGAAATATCTATGCAAAGAAGCATCCCTTTCTTTGATAATTTCTGGGTTATTTATCGAGTTTGAGGATATTCCAGTGCCATCGTAAGCTACAATTACACAATCTAGGTGTTTATAGGAGGCCTCGCGTTTACAAATTGCATAGGTGAAGAATTCCCAATCAGATACGATTTTGAAATTTTCATTATATAAAAAAATATCTTTAAACAGATTAGCCTTAATAAAACTTGCCTGATGAGAGATGTTTTGTTCATAAAAAAAGGCGAAATTTAACTTTTTAGGAAAAGTGCGAACTTCTTGTTTTATTCCATCAATATGTAGAATATCTCCATAGTAAATATCATATTGACCATTTAATTCCGAATTCAATTTCTCTAAAATGGTATTATCAATTAAAGCATCCCCACTATTCAAAAACATTAAATAATCACCCGTTGAAATCTTAATGCCCTTATTCATGGCATTATATATACCGCTATCAGGTTCAGATACAGCATAGCTAAAAGATGAAGAGTAGGCGTTAAGAACGTCTTTGCTTCCGTCCGAACTATTTCCATCAATAACGATAAACTCAAAATCTTGCCAAGTTTGGTTTGCTACGCTTTGAACTGTTTTTTCCAGCCCTGCCTTATTGTTGTAATTGATAGTTATAATTGATAATTTTTTACTCATAATAGAAATTTTATTTTGAGTGGTTAAACTATACCAAAAACGCTGTCGAGCTTTTTAAAGCACTGTTCTTTTTCATAGTTGAGGTTAAAAGCTGCAGCTGCATTTTTTGCCTCTTGTTTATATATTGCATCGTCAGTTAGTAACCTGATGATATTGTTCTTAAACTGAACAGGATCGTCGCTAACCAAACAACCATTGTTAGTTTTGTCGATCAAGCCATCAATCCCCCTCGTATTACATACCACGGGCAGTCCATAAGATAGTGCTTCTACAACTTTTATTTTGGTTCCGGTGCCGGTTAACATCGGGCATAAGGCTACTTTTGCCTTTTGATAATAAGTTGATAAATCTTCGGCAAAGTTTACGGTAATAATATTGGGGGCCTTTACCGATAGGTGCTCATTGATCTGCCCGATAACGCATATGTGTATATTGCCAGGTAACAGTGGGTATACCGTATTAAAAAACCAAGCGGCCGATTTTTGGTTGTGTATATTATCGGAGGCCACATATATGAGATCAAACGGTTTTTCTTCCGAGGAATGATGGTTTTCTGGTTTTTCGAGCATCATTGGTGCTAAAACAACCTTGTTTTTGCAGAACTGGCTAAAAATATACTGCTCTTCTACAGAAATGGCCAAAGCAATATCAAATAATGAAATCCTGCGGATCTCTTCTTTAAAAGAACTTCCGATATCCACTTTTCTTTGAAGCTGGGCGGTTATAAAATCGTGAGTATCGATTATTTTGACCGGTTTCTTTGCAAGCGGGTTATTTTCAACCAGTGTAGCCCAACTTGCGTAATTAATGAAGATATAATCGTAATCCTTACTTTTCAGAATTTTTTTGAAAGCCCGCTTAAACCTTAAAGTAACCAGTTCGGGGAAATTAAGCGGGAAAAACCAGGCTTTGTTCTGGTAGAAAAAATTGGGCAGCTTATAAAATAATAGGTAAAATAGGATATTTTTTTTTGAGGGCTTTTTTTTAATTACATAAGAATTATTAGCCAGGCCCGATTGTTCAAATGCTTTGATTTCTTCCTTGCTCCAGCGACCAGTGTAGTATTCGCTTACGAAATCAATCTCGAAGTTTCTCGATTTGAAGTAATCTAACATACTTAAGGCCCTGGTCCTATTCCCCGCATTTTTTTTTAACGGGTTATCGGGCATAAAGAACAATACTTTTTTCATCCGATATTTAGTCGTTAAAGGCCTGCATGTCGATTAAACGCCTGTATAAACCATTTTTATTCATCAATTCGTTGTGGCTTCCGCTTTCTACAACTTCGCCTTTATCAATCACTACAATCTTATCTGCATGTTGGATGGTACTTAAACGGTGCGCTATGACAATTGAAGTACGGTTTTTCATTAAATTATTTAAAGCATCCTGTACCAGTTTTTCAGATTCAGTATCTAAGGCTGATGTAGCTTCATCTAAAAGCATAATTGGTGGGTTGGCCAAAACTGCCCTGGCAATACAAACCCGTTGTTTTTGCCCGCCAGATAATTTATTGCCCCTGTCGCCCACATTGGTTTGGTAACCATTTTCTGTATTGAGGATAAAATCGTGCGCATTTGCAATTTTCGCCGCCGCAATAACTTCTTCTTCGGTTGCATCGGGTTTGGCAAAGGCGATATTGTTAAAAATGGTATCGTTAAATAGGAAAGATTCCTGGTTAACAATCCCCATTTGCGAACGGATACTTTCTACTGTAAGGTCTTTGTAATCGTGACCATCGATTTTGATAACCCCTGATTTTGGATCGTGAAAACGTGGTAGTAAATCCATCAACGTGCTTTTGCCACCTCCGGAAGGTCCTACCAAGGCCACTGTTTTACCTTTTTCTATGTCGATATTAATGTTTTTTAATACTTCTTTATCGCCATAATTGAATGAAACATCCTGTAAGGTTAAGGCGGTACTGAAATCGCCTAATGTTTCTGCTCCAGCCTTATTTTTAAGCGCAGGTTCGGTATCAATCAGGTCTAATACACGCTCACCGGCAGCAATACCCGAGTGGATGCCACTAAAAGAATCGGCAAGGGCTTTTACTGGCTGTAATACCTGTGAAAAAGTAGCAAGGTACACCACAAATTCTGCTGCTTTCAAATCACCTTCTCCACTCAATATCAGGGTACCACCATATAAAAGAATAAATACAACCACCAAAACACCCAAAGTTTGAGAAACCGGCGAAGCCAATTGTTGCCTTCTGGCCATTTTTCTATTTAAAAATGAATAAAACCTGTTTTCAGTATCAAACTTTTCCTTTGTACGTTCGGTAGAGTTAAAGGCTTTGATAATCTTTATGCCACTAAGCGATTCATCCAAAAATCCGATCATCTTGGCAAAAGATTCGTGTGATTGCGTGGCTTGTTGTTTTAATCTTTTCACGATTTTACTAATGATAAAACCCGAAACCGGAATCACTAGCAGAGAAAATAAGGTTAATTTGACAGATATAGAAATCAGCACACCAATAAAAAAAAGCAGCTGTAAGGGCTCCTTGAAAACTACCTGCAAGGTGTTGGTAACCGTAAATTGGACCACCTGGACATCAGACGCCACTTTTGATATAATATCGCCCTTGCGTTCATTATTAAAGTAGCCAACATGTAAATTCATCACATTATTAAAAACGGTTTTACGGATGTTTAATAGCGTGTGTACCCGCAAATCTTCCATAAAACGCTGAGAAAAATAACGGAAAAAGTTGGCAAGAAATACCGTTCCAATGATGACTATGCAGATTACTTTTAATGCCAGGATTTTATCCTCTGCAATAATGCCATCTATGTAATTGTTAAAGCGGCCCAATAAATCCCAACCGCTTTTCTCTTCTGCAATTTTAGCCGGGTCGCATTTTCCTAAAAACAAGGCCTGCATTAAAGGACCCAATAATGTAAAAAGAAAGGTATTAAAAAAAATTGCGAACAATGTGGTAATCACATATGGTATTGCAAACTTTTCAATCGGCTTGGCAAATGATAATAAACGAAAATAAGTTTTCATTAATGTATTGATGTATATAACGGGATTCAGGGGAGTACCCTGCCGTAAAAAATATAATAAAGTTCAGGCAAATGTACGGTTTTTCATACATATCAATAAGGTGCAGGTTCCTGGCAGAATTAAAATTACAATTCTTGGTTCCTGGAATTGGTAGGCATATTGTTTTAGAAAGAATGAACCCTAAATAGGCTGGATGTCAGCATTTATTTAATAATTGCTGTTTTCCAGGCATTCCTGATATAAACTCATGTACTGTTTGGCGGCTATTCCCCACGAAAACTTTTCGGCCTGGGCTCTTGCTTCTTCAAAACGATTGTTTTGTATGAAATCAATCATCCCTCTGGTAAACACCTCCTGCATGTGTTTAGGTTCAAAATTGTCAAAATAATAAGCTACATCACCACCGACCTCGGGGAGTGAAGTAAACTTTGACAGAAAAACCGGCTTTCCGAAATGCATTGCTTCAATTACAGGTAGCCCAAAACCTTCAGCAACGGAAGGGAACAAAAAAGCATCACAATTTTTATAGTACCAGGCCTTATCATCATCAGATATTGGTCCTGTGATGTGTACCCTGTCTAAACAATCGTATTTTTCTGCTTCTTCCAAAATCCTTTGTTTATGTGGGGTTTCCCTGCCCGAAATAACAAGATGAAAGTCGTTATCTTTTAATAGGGCCGGCAGCAGGTGAAATCCTTTCTGTACCGACAATAACCCTATGGTAAATAAGAAAGGTTTTGGTGGGGCAAAGCTTGGCTGATGTTTTTCATCCGAAATCAACTTATCGGCACCATTGTAAATTACGCTAACTTTCTCTTTGGCCTCAGGGAAATACTGAACTACATCATTTGCAACAAACTGCGAAATGCATACGATTTTGTCGCACTGTGAAATCAGTTTACCCAGTTTTTTTAAATATACTTTGATCCTGTGTGGCTTGCTAAACTTTAAATGCACCTTATTCATGTCATGAATAGTCATTATTTTTTTTGCATTTACTCTTTTTGGCCTTAACCTGCAGGTTTGATCGGATAGATGGACCACATCAAAATCATTTTTCCCTCTAAAGAACAAACGGTCTAATCTGGAGAGATAGATAATATCAACCAGGCCGTTAAAAAGATATTGGGTATGTTTAAAGAGATAAAATTTTAAATTAAATTTCCCTCTGTTTTCCTGGATCAATGCATCGCCCAATCCTTTTCCAAACGAAAAATAGCCACAGTTGGCATCTTTCATCGAATCAAATGTGACTAAGACTTTAGGCTTTTTCATTAAATAATATTTATTAGTGCAAATATAGGCAGATTTAAGTTGAAGCCTATTTTACAATTTTATAGTTGCGGTATTCGAATAAGCGCAATCCGGTTAAGTCTTCAATTTTCTGGAGCAACCTTCTGCGGAAATTCATTTTGGGGGGGGCTTTCGTTAAATCTTTATCAAATTTCCAGTTTGCTGCGGCAATCCTGGTCTGCATTACCTTTGGGTGGCTACCTTTAAAATGAACTAAACGGTCGGCATTGTGCATATCGTAGGTATCCTGGATAGGATAATTCTCCTCTATCCATTCTGGTGTCTGATAAAATTGGTTAAAATTACGCACTTTGCCCTGCAGGCCTTTTGGTGGTTTTACCCAACCATAATGATAAACGTAGGCATCAATTAATTTAACCTTTAACTTCCTGTCGTTAATTCTGAAGCCCTGGGCGTCACGGTAAGAGCGAACTCCAGGCAGGTTTTTAATAATCCGGACTTCTCTTCTGTACCAGCGCCTGGATTCTGCCAGATAATCATAAGAAGCATAAAAATGCTTATACTTTAAAAGGAGGGCTTCGACATTGCTGTTGTTAAGTTCCTGCTCCATTTCTTTTTTAATCAGCGGAAGATAATCTTCATGTATGGCTTCATCACCCTGAATATAGATCATCCAATCGGTATCTTCGCTTATTGCTGCTAAAGCCTTATTGGTTTCGTCGGCAAAAACGCGTCCACCTTCTCGAATGCTATCATCCCAAACCGTATCAATTGTCCTGATCTTCGGGTCGATACTTTTAACCATCTCAGATGTTTCATCTGATGAATTGCCCAATGCAACTATAAAATCATCACACACAGGTAATACCGAAAGTATGGCTTCTTTGGCCGGATAATCGTTTATAATTGCGTTTCTTAAAAAGGAAAAACCGGTTACTTTCATTATGGGCGTGCTTGGTAGCTGATAATTTTTGTTTATTTGTACAAAGATAGTTTTATTGATGAATACGCATCTATCCATTTTAAGCGAAGTAAAAGCAGGGAATTATAGGGCTTTAGCAAGGGCGTTAACATTTGTCGAAAACAATATCAGTCCGGCCGATTCGATTTTAAAGGGTTTAGATGGTAAAGCCAGTACAACTGTTCTTGGCATTACTGGTCCTCCGGGAGCGGGTAAAAGCACGCTTGTAAATGCTATAACGAATTATTTTGCTGCGCTTGGAAAGCGTATTGCTATTTTAGCGATCGACCCCACTTCACCGTTTAATTTTGGTTCCTTACTGGGCGATCGTATCCGTATGTCCAGTCAGTTTAACAATCCAAATGTATACATCCGATCGTTGGCTACCAGAGGTGCATTGGGTGGAATTTCTGCAAAAACCATCGAAATGGTCGATGTTTTAAAAGCCTCCAATTTTGACCTGATTATAGTTGAAACGGTTGGTGTTGGGCAATCAGAAGTGGAAATTGCAGGACTGGCAGACAAAACTGTTGTTGTATTGGTGCCGGAATCAGGAGATGAGGTTCAAAATATAAAATCTGGTTTGATGGAAATTGCCGATTGTTTTGTGATTAATAAAGCTGATAGGGAAGGTGCTGATGTTTTTGCCAATAACCTGAAGAAAATTGTTCATCAGGGGACGAAAGCTATACCGATATTAAAAACCGTGGCAGATAAAAATACAGGTATTGATGAATTGTGTGCCTGGATAAACAAGCCATTTATTCCCGATTACAACCGAAGGGTTTTTTTGTTTGCTGAGAAAGCCTGGAAAATTATTCAGCATCAAAAAATGCAGCACATTGATAAAAAAAGGCTGCTTGAACGAATTCAGGCAGCCGTGAAGCTTGATAATTTTAATATTTACCGTTTTGCAGAAGAATTTATAAATGAAAGCTAATAGTTCGGTTTTTTAACTAAAAACTGATTTAACTGTTCATAATGTCTTCAATTTCTTCAGCAGCTAATGGGATATCGGCCATTAAATCTACATTTCCGTTTGGAGTAATAAGGATGTTATTTTCTAAACGGATACCCAGATTTTCTTCTGGTATATAAATACCCGGTTCAACTGTAAGGATATTACCCGCTGCAAATGGTGTGTATCTTCCTGCAAAATCATGCACGTCAATACCCAGATGGTGCGAATTGCCATGCATAAAGTATTTTTTATAAGCTGGCCAGGCTGCTGTTTGGTTCTTTACATCTGATAAAGAAATAAGCCCTAAATTAACCAGCTGCTCAGTCATAATTTCGCCAACCTGTTCGTGGTAGGTATTCCACATGGTTCCTTCGCCAATTAATTTGATCGACTCTTTCATTACGTGTAATACTGCATTGTATACATCCTTTTGTCTTTGCGTAAACCTGCCATTAACGGGAATCGCTCTGCTCATGTCGGCATTGTAATTGGCATATTCGGCTCCAAAATCGAAAAGTATTACATCACCATCCTTACATTCCTGGTTATTATCATTGTAGTGCAGAATGTTCGCATTGTGGCCAGAAGCAATAATAGGTGTATAAGCATGGCCTGTTGCCCCCTGGCGGATAAATTCGTGTATAATTTCTGCTTCAATTTCATATTCTTTAACGCCCGGTTTAGTGAATTTTAATACCCTGATAAAGGCATCGCGGGTTATTGCACATGCTTTTTTAGTGAGTTCAATCTCAATATCAGACTTAACTGCACGTAAATTTCGCATAATTGGTGCCGAACGTTCATAATGATGTAAAGGATATTTTGCCCTCATTTTCTCAATAAAACGGATATCGCGATAAGGAACTTCGTGGGCATACCTGTCATTTTCATTTGTATTTAAATAAATATGCTCAGCATAGTTCACAATGCTATGTAATATGTTGTCAAAATCTTCTAGCCAGTATATGGCTTGGATACCTGATGCTGCTTTAGCCTGTTCTTTGGTATACTTGTATCCTTCCCAAATTTTAATGAAATCGTTAGTCTGTCTTAAAAACAGGACTTCTCTGTACAAGGGATTAGGACAATCCGGAAATAATAACAATATGGTTTGTTCCTGGTCAATTCCCGATAAATAAAATAAATCTGGATTTTGCTTAAAAATAAAGTTCTGATCGCCACTTCTAGGAAATTCATCACTTGAGTTGAATATAGATAACGACTTGTTTTTTAGGTTTTTAGTAAAGTTTTTTCTATTTAAAGTAAATAATGACTGATCAATAGTGGGATATTTCATGAAAATGGTATTTTTATGTGGAAATGGCCAAAAGTAATAAAATGATTATTTACCGTGAAGTTTGGAACGGAGTTTGTATAAAAGTTTGAAAATTTAAAAATTTGTTTAATTTTGCGATTACTAAAAAATTAATCAATTAAATTGTTTAACCCTTAAAAAAGAAAAAAAAGATTATGAATTATTCTACTTTAAAGAAAAGTGTTGCGCTTTCTTTAGTGGCATTAACAGGAGTTGCTTCTCTTGCTGTCGCTCAGGATGCTCCTGCAACCTCTTCTGCTGTTAAGGTATTTGGCGGTAGAGGACAGTACAGAACTTGGTCTATTGGTGTACATGGTGGTGTTTTAATGCCAGTTGTAGCTATCGGCGGTTCTAACGACTTTAACAAATGGGATGCTAACTTAGGTTATGGTTTAAACATCCGTAAACAGTTAGGTCATTCATTCGGTTTAGAATTAAACGGAACCCGCGGTAAACTTTCTGGTAATAACGAAGGTATTTCTAACCCAGCTGTAAAAGATTTCGAAACTCAATTACAATATGCTGTTGATTTACGTGGAGTTGTTAACGTTGGTTCTATCGATTTCTTACGTCGTGAAAACTCAGTAGGTTTCTTCGTAACAGCTGGTGCTGGTTATATGGCTTATGCTCCAAAAATTACTTTAGCTAATGGTTCAGTAATTGACTGGAAAGGTAAAGCTGTTGGTCCTGCTGATGACAGACACGATGCTAAAGATTACGTAAAAGGTTTCTACATTCCAGTTGGAGCTGGTGTTAAATTCAAAGTTTCTGAGCGTGTTAACTTCAACTTAGGTTATACTATGAACTTTGTTGATGCTGATAACTTAGACGGAGTTTATGCAAAAGGTCAAACTAAAGATAAATTCTCTTACGGTTATGCTGGTTTAGAATTCTCTTTAGGTTCTTCTGCTAAACCAACTTTAGAGTGGACTAACCCATTAGCTACTATGTACGATGAGTTAAAAGATCCAACTTTACGTCAAGAAGTTGAAGCATTGAAAAACCGTGTTTCTGCTGTTGAGAAATCTGTTGAAGATTTGAAAAAAGATTCTGATGGTGACGGTGTTGCTGATCAATTCGACAAATGCCCAGGTACTCCTGCTGGTACTGCTGTTGATGGTTCAGGTTGTCCTCTTCCAAAACCAGCTCCAGTTGAAACCCCAACTTCTAATGTAACTGGTTTCGAAAAAATCGGTTTCGATTTCAACTCTTCAGTTTTAAAAACTGAGTCTTACCCTACTTTAGATAAATTATCTTCAGTGTTACGTGAAAACGGTGGTAAAGTAACTGTAAACGGTTACGCTTCAAGCGAAGGTACTGCTGCATATAACTTGAAATTATCTAAAGACAGAGCTAACTCTGTTAAAACTTACTTAGTAAACTCTGGCGTTAACGCTAGTCAAGTTGCTACTAAAGGTTATGGCGAAGCTAACCCAATTGCTTCTAACGATACTGAAGAAGGTCGTATCCAAAACCGTCGTGTTGAAACTGCTAGAAACTAGTATTTCAATATAAAAATTAAGAAAGTCCCGATGCAAATCGGGACTTTTTTTATGCCTTTTAGTTTCGCCTGTTAAGCTTTTTCGCTAAGTTTGTATCATGTACTTCTTTAGAAAAAAGGATCCAAACAGGCCAAGTAATATCAATATTAAAATTATGCATTTTATCAATGCATTGGCCATTTCAATTTTTCTGGCGGGTATCATCTATAAGCTTATCCAATGGCTTGCCAAATAATCTCAACAGTATGAAACAAATTATCAATACCAATAATGCCCCAGCTCCAATTGGGCCATATAGCCAAGCTGTACAGGCCGGAAACTTTTTATTCGTATCAGGTCAGGTAGCCATTAATCCTGAAAACGGAGAATTGAATATTGGCAATATCGAAGAAGAAACGCACCAGGTAATGCGTAATCTTAAAGCAGTTTTACTTGAAGCAGGTTTAACTTTCGATAACGTAGTAAAATCTACTATCTTCTTAAGCGATATGGGTACTTTTGCTCAGGTAAACGAAGTTTACGGACAGTACTTTACTGCTGATTTTCCAGCTCGTGAAACGGTTCAGGTTTCTGTATTACCAAAAAATGTTAATGTAGAAATCTCTGTAATTGCCGTTACAGGCTAGTTTTGGCAGAAAATAAGAGCAAATATTTTATAGCGGGCATTGTTCCATACCTCATCTGGGGAACAATGTCTGTACCTTTGCGTAACATAAAAGGTTTTCCGCCACACGAAATTTTATACTATAGGATACTTGTTTCCATAATTGTAGTTTGGGGAATCATTTTTTTATTCAGAAAAGAAGCATTAAAAAATGATCTGGCCTTCTTAAAATCTTTAAGTACACGCAGGAAAACTAGGCTCGTGCTACTTACAGTAGTGTCGTCATTTCTAATTACAGGAAATTGGTTCACCTACATTTATGCCGTAAATAGTGTGAGTTTAAAGGCTGCCGCCTTTGCTTATATGGTATGCCCACTATTAACTGCACTCTGCGGATTTATCATTTTAAAAGAGCAATTAACCAAAGCAAAGGTTATTGCACTGGTTGTTGCGTTTATGAGTATCATACTACTGGCAACGGGATCTTTGCACGAAGTAATATGGGCCATTATTGTTGCCTCTTTTTATGCCATATATGTTATTGTGTTAAAAATAATTAAAGGTGTAGATAAATTTAACTTTTTAGGTATTCAGCTAATTTTATCAGGATTAATGATGCTGCCCTTATATTTTCTCAATGCCGCTTCTTTTCCTGCCCAAACTTCTTTTTGGGTGCATATATTTTTGATTGCCATTGTATTTACCATTATTCCACTTTTCTTAAATTCCTATGCCTTAATAGGAATGCCCTCTTCTGCCCTGGGTATTTTAATCTATCTTAATCCAATTGTTGCTTTTACCGTTGCATTTTTCTACTTTAAAGAGAAAATAGATCTGCACCAACTTTTTGCTTATTTGCTTTTGCTGCTATCGATCGTTATTTTTAATGCACAATTGCTAAAAAGTGTTGTTTACAAGAAACAGTAGAATATTTTGTTTAATTCGGTTTTAGATACACCTGTTGAGTTTTTAAAAGGCGTTGGGCCAGGCCGTGCGGATGTGCTAAAAAAAGACCTTGGCATTTTTACCTATCAGGACCTGTTATCACATTACCCTTTTCGCTACATCGACCGTACAAAATATTTCAAGATCAACCAGATCAATATCGATTCGCAGTATATCCAGATTATTGGCCGGGTCATTTCCAAAAAGGTAATTGGCGATAAAAGGGCAAAACGCATAGTTGCTGTTTTCAAAGATGAAACCGGAATTATGGAGCTGGTATGGTTCCAAAGTTTACGATGGGTTGAAGAGCATATTACAGTAGGTGCCGCTTATGTGGCTTTTGGTAAACCAACTTTTTTTAACGGGACTTTCAGCATTTCACACCCTGAAATGGAACTATACCAGAACCGGCAGGTTGGAAGGGGGAATTTAACATTACAGCCCGTTTATAACTCTACAGAAAAATTAAAAAAGTTTAACCTCGATTCCAAAGGCCTGCAGCGTTTAATTGCCGGATTACTTGACCAGGTAATACAGCAGGTACAAGAAAATCTACCTGCTTATATTATTGAAAAATACCAGCTGCCCGATAAAAGAGTAGCGGTGCTTAATATACATTTTCCTAAGAACCAAAAAGATTTAAATGCTGCCGAACGACGTTTAAAATTTGAAGAACTGTTTTTTATTCAGCTTCAGCTTTTGCACAATAAACAGCTTCGGCAATTGAAATTTAAAGGCGTAATATTTGATAAGGTTGGGGAAAAAGTGAACCGTTTCTACAATGAATTTTTACCCTTCGAACTCACCAATGCCCAAAAGCGGGTAGTAAAGGAAATCAGGCTAGATACCCAAAGGGATGTACAGATGAACAGGCTTGTTCAGGGTGATGTTGGTAGCGGGAAAACCGCTGTGGCACTAATGAGCATGCTTTTGGCAAATGATAACGGCTACCAGGCGTGTATGATGGCTCCGACCGAGATTTTGGCGCGCCAACACTACGCATCAATAATCGGTCTCGTAACGGATGACCTGGTCAGAGTTGCCATCTTAACGGGTAATACTAAAAAGAAAGAACGGACCATTTTACATGAACAGCTTGAAAATGGCGAAATTGATATATTAATTGGTACCCATGCGCTGATCGAAGATAAAGTTCAGTTTAAAAACCTGGGTTTGGTGGTCATTGATGAACAACACCGTTTTGGTGTGGAACAGCGTGCCAAGCTCTGGCGCAAAAATATTATTCCACCGCATATTTTGGTTATGACGGCAACTCCGATTCCGAGAACCCTGGCGATGACCCTCTATGGCGACCTGGATGTCTCAATTATTGATGAACTGCCTGCAGGAAGAAAGCCTATTGAAACAAGACATCTTTTTGAAGGGCAGAGACTTCGGATGTTCGGTTTTATGAAACAGGAGATTGCCAAAGGGCGCCAAGTGTATATTGTTTATCCCTTGATTAAAGAAAGTGAAAAACTTGATCTTTTACATCTTGAAGCAGGAATAGAGCAGTTAAGTTATCATTTTCCACGGCCCGATTACCAGATCAGTATTGTTCATGGTCAAATGGCTAATGTAGATAAACAGTTCGAGATGGAGCAGTTTATAGCAGGTAAGAGCCAGATTATGGTGGCCACAACAGTAATTGAGGTTGGAGTTAATGTGCCCAATGCCTCGGTAATGGTAATCGAAAATGCCGAGCGGTTTGGGCTTTCGCAACTCCACCAGCTACGGGGCAGGGTTGGACGGGGTGCCGAACAATCTTTTTGTATTTTAATGAGCGGTAATAAGCTGAGCAGAGAAGGTAAAGTACGTTTAGAAACCATGGTGAAGACAAACAATGGTTTCGAAATTTCTGAAATTGATTTGCAACTTCGTGGCCCAGGTGATATTACCGGAACACAGCAAAGCGGCGTTTTAGATTTAAAACTTGCCGATTTGGCCAAAGATCAGATTATCTTGTCTGAAGCACGTAATACGGTCATCGAACTTTTTTCAGAAGATCCTCAACTGGAAAAACCCGAGCACGCAGCTTTAAAAGCATACCTGCAGAAATTACAAAGAGGGATTTCTTTTGATAAAATAAGTTAACGCATTAACTACTTTAATTTTCTGCTTATTTACAATAACATTTAACACTGTATTATTTGTCTTACTTTGTGTTGTTTTGTAATGGATTTTTTACGATTCAGTCCCCTATAATTATTATTATACCCCCTTTTTTACATTTCTAATATCCCTATCTTGCGTATAACCAAATTATGAACCTGTTTAGCTGACAAGCTTAAATCAGCACGTACCTGTTCGGTAGTTTTATTAACCATAATTAGTCTATGTATCAGATAAGGGGATTCATAATGGTTAACCATGGTTTATTGAACAATTTAACAATAGCTAATTTTTTTTCTCTACGGAGACTATGCTAATGATTGACTCAATAGATCAATATTAAATGCGAATACTGACCATTCATGATAACTCATGAATATTAAATTGTATTACAATCAATATCTAACCAAAATAATTTGAAAAACTATGAAAAAAAATCTATTGAGGACTTTTGCCAGAAGTAGCATGTTTCTTGTTTGTGGTGGTTGTCTTGTTTTTTCTCCACTTGCCGGCGTGTCTGCCAAAGCATCATTTCATGAAAAGGAACCTTTTGATTTTTACAAACTGCCTTTACAGGATATTATTGTGAAGGGGAAAGTTACAGATGCCAAAGGTCCGATTCCAGGTGTAAGTGTGAAGTTGAAAGGGGGCACAGCAACTACGGTAACTGACGGCTCCGGAAATTTTAGCATCAAAGTACCTGAAGATGCAACGCTGGTGTTTAGCTATGTGGGTTATGTAGAACAAGAGATACAGGTAAAAAATCAAACGAGTATTAACGTTGTATTAACGGAAACGAATCAAAACCTTTCAGAAGTTGTGGTAGTAGGTTATGGTACACAGAAGAAAGCTGTTGTATCTGGTGCGGTAGCTTCAGTTAAAGGTACGGAACTGGCCAAATCTTCATCCGTAAACTTAACCAACTCTTTAGCAGGACGTTTACCGGGCGTAACGGCATTGCAGAGCAGCGGAGAACCGGGGTATGATGGTTCTACCATCAGGATTCGTGGTATAAATTCACTGGGGAACAACAATGCGTTAATCGTAATTGATGGGATCCCGAACCGTGCGGGTGGTATTGAAAGGCTGAATCCAAACGATATTGAAAGTGTATCGGTTTTAAAGGATGCTTCTGCCGCCATTTATGGCTCGCAGGCAGCAAATGGTGTAATCTTAATTACCACCAAATTAGGCAAATCAGGCAAGCCGCAGTTTTCTTACGATTTTAGTTATGGTTTACAACAACCTACACGGATACCTAAAATGGCTAATTCAGTGGAATATGCAGAAATTTTAAACGAGCTGAATATTTTTGGCTCCGATCTTAACCCAAATGAATGGTCGGCCGCCTGGAACAGTTTTAAAACAACCGGTTCCTATACTTCTACCGCGGGGAAAACAATTAATGCAGCTTATAAAGCTGATGAAATCAGGAAATTTGGTGATGGATCGGATCCGCTCAGGTACCCCAATACCGATTGGTTTAAAACCACTTTTCAAAACTGGTCTCCACAGCAAAGGCATAATGTTCAGATCAATGGAGGTGGCGAAAATGTAAAATACCTCGTTTCCCTGGGCTATCTTGACCAGGATGGATATTATAAAAATTCTGCCACGGGGTACAAACAGTACGATATGCGGTTTAACCTCGAAGCAAAGCTGAGTAAATATATTACCACCACTTTAGGGGTATCGGCAAGGGAAGAAGACCGTAATTTCCCTACGGTAAGTGCAGGCGACATATTCAGGTTTTTGATGAGGGGCCGCCCGAATGAAATCGCAATATGGCCAGATGGCAAGCCGGGAAGAGATATTGAATATGGTTATAACCCAGTGGTATCTACAACAGATTTAACCGGGTATAATAAAGATGTGAGAGATTACTTTCAAACCACGGGTAAGGTAGAAATCAAAATTCCTGGCGTTGAAGGATTAAAAGTAACAGGAACTGCTGCGATAGATAAATATTCCGGCAGACAGAAAAACTGGCAGCTACCATGGACACTTTACGATTGGGATAAAAAAACTTTCCAGGCTGATGGTGTAACTCCTGTTTTAACGGGTACGGTAAGGTCGCAATATACTGATCCAAGGCTGAGGGAAACCGCTGGCGGACAATTGGCCATCAACTTAACCGGAATGATCAATTATGATAAAAAAATCGGTAATCATAATATTGGCTTAATGGCTGGTGTAACCCGTGAGACGGTTGATAATGATGGTTTTACAGCCTTCAGAAGGTACTTTATTTCACAATCTGTTCAGGAATTACTGGCTGGTGATGAACGCGAACAATCATTAGGTAATAATCCGGGCGACCCGAACAACTTATTCAGACGGGCACGTTTAAGTTATTTTGGAAGGGCAGGATATAACTATAAAGAAAAATACCTTGCCGAATTTTTGTGGCGGGTAGATGGTTCCTATATTTTCCCAACCAACAGGCGTTTCGGTTTCTTCCCGGGTGTATCAGTAGGCTGGCGCTTATCTGAAGAATCGTTCTTCAAAGAAAACGTTAAATTCGTAAACAATTTAAAACTGAGGGCATCGTATGGCCAGATGGGGGCTGAAGCCTATTTTGGAGATGCACTACAAGAATATCAATACCTCAGTTTAATGAATTTTGGAACATATACCTTTAATGACCTTGTTACTAAAACGTTAACAGAAGGAAAAGTACCTAATTTCAACTTTGGATGGGAAGTGGCCAATAATACCAACGTAGGTTTGGATGCATCGTTCCTAAACAACAAACTATCACTTGAATTTGATTATTTCTATAATAAACGTACCAATATCCTGATCAGCAGAGGAAGTTCTGTTCCTGAAAGCTCAGGTATAACAGACCGCTTACCGCCTGTTAACTTAGGGAAAGTAAACAATAAAGGTTTCGAGTTTAAATTAAGCTATAACGATCAGGTTGGCGAATTAAATTATGGTGTAAGCGTAAATGGCGGTTATGCGAAAAATAAAATCATTTTTTGGGATGAAACCCCTGGTGCGCCTGAATGGCAGCGCTCAACCGGACGTGTAACCAATTCGTGGTTGGTATATCAATATGATGGTGTTTTTAAAGATCAGGCAGACATTAATGCCAATACATTAAATTACAGTGCATTAACCAACAACCTACGCCTTGGCGATATGAAGTTTAAGGATATTAACGGCGATGGTAAGATCAATGCAGACGATAAGGTGCGTTTAGATAAAAACGGCACACCAACCTTTACTGGCGGGGTTAACTTAAACCTGCAATATAAAGGTTTTGATTTATCTGTTCTGATTCAAGGCGCAACAGGCGGGATGCAGATTGTAGGTATAACAGAATCAGGCGATATTGGTAATTTCCTGGAGTGGTCGTACGAGAACCGTTGGAGCATTGATAACCCAAGTTCAGTAAATCCACGCTTATCAAACCGCGGAGCCACTTATTACACCGATGGCAACAATGCACTAAATAATACCTATTGGTTGCGGAGCAATAATTACATCAGACTTAAAAACGTAGAGTTAGGCTATACATTACCAAATACCCTGGTAGAAAAAGTGGGGTTGAACAGTGTAAGGGTTTATGCAAACGGATTAAACCTGTTTACGCTGGATAAAATCAAGATATGGGATCCCGAATCAACCAATTCGAGCGGCCAGTATTATCCGCAGGCCAGGGTAATCAACTTTGGCATTAAAGCCGCTTTTTAAAATGTAATAAAGTTTAACCGTTACAATCAAGAATATGAAAGCAATAAATAAAAATATAAAGTTCTATATATTAATTTTCACTGCCTTTTTTGCAGCGTCCTGTAAAAAAGATTTTTTAAATGTAGAATCGCCTAGTCAGGTGCCCGCAGAATCAGTATGGAAAGATCCGGCAACTGCACAGGCCTTCGTTAATGATATCTATAACGGATTAGGTAATGGTGGTTTCTCTGAACAAATGCTGGCATCTGTTTCAGATGAAGCCCTGTTTACACACCCAACCCGAGGTATCGACCTGGTTAACAATGCCACCATTAACCCTTCTACCTTAGGTTGGGTAGACGATACCTGGGCATATAAGCAAATGTACAACCGCATCAGGGCATGTAATATTACCATCGAAAAAATAACCAGTGGCGATAATGGCCTGAGTAGCCAATCGTTAAAAGATCAGTTATTGGGCGAAGCCTATTTTTTAAGGGCTTACTACTATCAGCAGTTATTGCGTTATTACGGCGCTGTACCACTTATCACAAAAGTTTATGTGCTGGATGATAACTATAACGTAAAAAGAAATACTTACGAAGAGTGTGTAAATTTTATAGTTAAAGATTGCGATGAGGCCAGCAGGTTGTTAACCGGTAAAACACTAGATAAAGGGCGTACTACTGCAACTGCCGCACTGGCCCTAAAATCAAGAGTACTGATTTACGCTGCAAGCGACCTGCACGACAGGGCAAAGCTTACGGCTAAAATTACTGGTATTGCAGCTCAAAAATTAGACTTTTTAAGTTATGCCAGTGGGAACCAGTCAGACCGTTACCGTTTAGCACAAGCTGCTGCAGATGCTGTAATGAAACTGGGTACGGGCTATAAATTAAACCTTACAGCCCCGGTTTCTGTTGCCGATGGTCAGTTAAATTATAAGAGCATTGCCATGGGGGGAGCAAGTAAGGCGCCGGGTATAGATGCTACCGCGGCATCAGAACTTATTTTTGCCCGTTATTTTATTATCCAAAATAACATTAAACACGCACAGCAGAATGGCCCTAATGGTTACCATAACTGGGCCGGCAATACGCCTATAGGCTTATTGGTAGATGATTATGAGATGAAAGATGGCAGTAAATTTAGCTGGGCAAATGCGGTACAAAAAGCGAATCCTTATCAGAATAGAGACCCTCGTTTTTATGCTACCGTTTTATATGATGGCGCAGGTTGGAAACCGCGCGATAAAGCTTCAGGCAACGTTGATCCGGCAAACCAGATCCAGACTGGTATTTATGATTTAATTGATAATGGTAGCAGAATTGATTTTAAAGGCTTGGATACCCGTGGAAGCTCAATTGAAAACTGGAATGGCAGTTGGACAGGTTATTATTATCATAAATTTATCGATCCGGATCCAACCATTGTAGATGCTTCCATGTCACAGAATGTGCCGTGGCCTTTCTTCAGGTATACCGAGGCAGTATTTAACTTCATTGAAGCCAGTATAGAACTTGGCGAATTAAGTAAGGCAACGGAGTGGTTAAACAAAATCCGCTTCAGGGCAGGTATGCCAGCAGTTACCGCAACAGACCAGGATGGACTTAGACAGATGTACCGCCACGAGCGCCGTATAGAAATGGCTTACGAAGAACAACGTTATCATGATACCCGCAGGTGGTTAATCGCAAATGAAACACTGGGTAGAAAAGTTACTTATATCAAAGTTACCGGTAAATTTAAAGCTGGTAAAACCATGTCGGCCCCTTACCATTACGATCCTACCGTTTACGATTATACTTATAGCCCGGTAGAGGAAAACGCACAAGAGAACAGAAGTTGGAACGATAAACTTTATTTCAGGCCGTTTAGCCGCGATGAAGTAAATAAGAATAATTTATTAGAACAAAATCCGGGTTACTAAACTGACCCTACTGGATAACCCGATGGATCGTATGATTCATCGGGTTTTTTTATGCCATAAAACCTGAAACGATAGGTAGTCTTTTACTTTTAAAAAAAGAAGTTCTATTAAGCATTTATCTTTTGCGATATTTAATTTTCAAAGCTTAGTTTTGCAGGTAAATTTTTTTCTGTGGCAGATTCAGATCCCAACCCGGTTATTGTAAAACCAGATCCGTTTGCAGTTTTGCGTTATAAAGAATTCAGATCTTTCCTGGGTATGCGGTTCTTTTTTACGCTTGCATACCAAATGCAGGCTGTTGTTATTGGTTATCATATCTACGATTTAACACACGACCCATTAAAGCTAGGCTTGGTAGGTCTTTGCGAAGCTGTTCCTGCTATAGGGATTGCATTATATGGTGGTTACATTGCCGACAAAAGTGAAAAGCGCAGTTTGCTGATCAAAATTTTTTCGGGAGTTTGGTTGGCATCTGTTTTAATGCTCATCATTACCAGTAAATACCTGCATCTTAAAGAAGATCTTATTGTACTCATTATGTATGGCCTGGTTTTCTGCATCGGGATTGCCAGGGGCTTTTTCGGGCCTGCAACCTTCTCTTTGATGGCGAAAATCGTACCTAAAGAACTGTATCCAAATTCGAGTACATGGAACAGCAGCAGCTGGCAATTGGCAACAATTATTGGCCCTATTGCGGGTGGTTTTGTTAACTGGTTATGGGGTATTACCATTGCTTATGCTTTTATTGTGGTGCTGATTTCAATTTCTTTGATCTGTATTTTTACGCTCAAAGAGCATCCGTCAGTTTATTTGCCAAAAGAAAATATATTTCACAGTTTAAAAGAGGGTATCCAGTTTGTATTCAAAACAAAAATGATGGTTTGGGCCATGAGCTTAGATCTGTTCTCTGTGTTTTTTGGTGGAGCAGTGGCGCTGTTGCCGATGTTTGCGAAAGATGTTTTTCACCTTGGCTCTTACGGTCTGGGCATGATGCGTGGAGCAGCTTCTTTAGGAGCAGTAATTACCATGTTGGCCATGACCCGCTTTTCGCCGATGGGAAAGCCATGGAGGAATTTGCTGATTGCCGTAACCGGTTTTGGCCTAAGTATAATCTGTTATGGTTTATCTAAAAACTTCTATTTAACCTTGTTCTTCTTATTTCTCGAAGGATCATTCGATAGTGTTAGCGTAATTATCCGTCAAACCATTATGCAATTGCTCACACCCGATAATATGCGTGGCAGGGTTTCGGCAGTAAACAGTATGTTTATCGGTTCATCTAACGAAATCGGCGAATTCGAATCCGGACTTTCGGCCAGACTGTTAACCCTGGTGCCAGCTGTTGTTTTTGGTGGCAGTATGACTATCGGGATCGCTTTCTTTACTTGGTTAAAAACAAAACCGCTTACCAAATTAAGTTTAGAAGACATTAACAAGCAGACCACGAAGGCTGTTTAGTTACGAAAAGAGTTGTCAACTTTAATGGCCAGTTTGCTATAAAGTTGACAACTCTGAAATTCATGTTTTAATTACCGAAATTAAAACTTCTTGTTTTTGCCCCACATCAGGTAAATAATCGAGCCCAAAAAGGGAGCAAGCAAGATAATGATGAACCACAATACTTTTACACTGAAGCCCATTGAGCCGTTTCTGGAAATATGGTAAAGGGCTATCAAGATTAAAACCAACCATAAAATGGCGGGAATTATCACAAAAAGAGCTATCTGGTTGCTGCTAATTTCTGCTAATAACATTTAAATAAATTTTGATTACTTAAACTTCAACAACTCTTTCGCCAATTTGTTGGCGCCACATCGCCTGGTACAGGCCATTTTGCGCAATCAGTTCCTCATGTTGGCCCTGTTCAATGATATGACCTTTCTCTAATACATAAATTTTATCGGCATGTTTGATGGTCGAGAGGCGGTGCGCAATCAAAATTGTAATGTGATCAGTCAAATCTGAAACCGAACGGATCGTTTTGGTAATTTCTTCTTCAGTGATCGAATCGAGCGAAGAAGTAGCCTCATCAAATACCAGGATATCAGGCTGACGTAAAAGTGCCCTTGCAATCGATAAGCGTTGTTTTTCACCGCCCGAAACCTTCACGCCGCCTTCTCCGATGATTGAGTCTAATCCTTTATCTGCCCGTGCCAATAAGGTCTGGCAGGCCGCCTGATTTAAAACCCTGTAACAATCGTCGTCAGTAGCAGCAGGGTTAACAAATAAGAGGTTTTCGCGTATGGTACCCGAAAACAGTTGTGTATCCTGGGTTACGAAGCCGATTTTTTCACGCAAGGCATCCAGGTCTATATCATTGCTGGGAATACCATTATATAAAATTTCGCCCTCTTTAGGCTGGTATAAGCCTACCAGTAATTTCACCAAAGTAGTTTTACCTGAGCCTGATGGACCAACAAAAGCAATGGTCTGCCCGTTTTGGGTTTTAAACGAAATGTCTTCTAATGCATTCCTGTTGGCAGTAAGGTGTTTAAAACCAACCGAGCTAAAAGTAAGGTCTTTAATTTTTGCAATAGAAGTTGGGTTTTCCGGTTTTTTATCAACAGGTGTGCTTAAGATCTTTTTAAAATTACCTAACGAAACTTCAGCTTCACGCCAGGTTAAAATTACATTACCCAATTCCTGTAGTGGCCCGAAAAGGAAGAATGAATAAAAAAGGAAGGAGAAATATTGGCCCGCAGAAATCGTATTATCGAAAATTAGCAGCAATAACACCAATACCATGGTACTGCGAACCAGGTTTACCGTAGTACCCTGAACGAAACTCATACTGCGTACATATTTTACCTTTTTAAGCTCCAACCCCAGGATTTTATAAGTGGTTTTGTTCAATCTTTCGATTTCCTGATCGGCAAGCCCCAAACTTTTAACCAGCTCTATATTTCTTAATGATTCGGTAGTTGAACCTGCCAGGGCTGTAGTTTCGCCAACAATGGAACGTTGTATGGTTTTGATTTTGCGGCTCAAAAACCAGCTTACGAAACTGATGATCGGAATGGCAGAAAAATAAACCAAAGTAACTTTATAACTTACCGAGACAGAATATACGATCACGAAGATCATACCGATCAAGCTTACAAAAAGAATGCTGATAAAAGCAGTAATAAACTTTTCTGAATCTAAACGTACCTTTTGTAAAATGCCCAGAGTTTCGCCACTACGCTGATCTTCAAAAACCTGGTAAGGCAATTTTAGCGAATGCTGTAATCCATCGGCATACATTTTTGCCCCAACCTTCTGAACGATTACACTGGTGAAATAATCCTGAAAATTCTTGGCAATACGAGAAACCATCGCAGCACCGATAGCCAGGCCTATTAGACCCAGCGATCCCCAAAGATATTGGCTATAGGTCAACGAATCTTTTTTATTGATAAAACGGTCTAAAATCCGCCCGGTGATATATGGATCTAAAAGTGAAAAGCCGATATTTATACCTGCAAGCAATAGCGCTAAAACCACAATCCACTTGTGTTGTTTCAGGTAGTTAAGTAATAATCCCATTAAAGTTTTGTCGTTTGTTAATGCAAACATAAAAAAAGGGAACGGATAAAAATCCATTCCCCTTTTTTATGACTTTAAGCTAAGAAAGTTAGCTAAGCTAAAGGCTAAAAACCGTAGCGTAAACCTATCTGAAACTGGTAAGGATTACCTGAAGGTGTTACAATACCGGCATTGTTAACATTGTAATTAAATTTTTGGTTGGTGGCATCAAATGCAGGGTTTTGCAACGCATATAAGGCCTGCGAACCTAACGATTCGTTAACACCCCACGTTTTTTTGAAGATGTTGCCTACGTTAAATGCATCAACAGATAATTCGAAAGTATGGGTTTTGTAGAGTTTGAATTTTTTGGTCACCCTCACATCAACAATACCGTAAAATCCATTAATACCACCATTACGCTGTGCAATCTGGCCTGAGTATTTATTGATGTAATCTTTTAAACTCTGGCTGGCCAAAGGATTATCCAGAATAGCTTGTAAGCCATTACGCACATTGGTAGCAACATTTGGATTGTTCCTGTCGAAAATGAATGCCAGATCGTTAGTGCCTACAAAATCACCATTGGTATTGGCACCTGATAGTAAGCTATAACGCGTTCCACCAATGCCAGAGTAACGCACACCAATGTTAAAACCTGCCAAACTAGGTGATGTTGCGTAAAAAACGACTTTGTTTCTGAACTGGTTATCAGAATAGGTCATATTGCTTAAATTACGTGGATCATCTTTTACAGGTAACGATAAAGTTGATGTATTGGCAACGTTTCCGTTAAATGAAGTGTTATCTTTTGTATCATTATAGGTGTAACTTACAGTAACCTCGCCATCCCTGAAATACTGCCAGGTAGCATCAAGAACAACCGCAAACTGGTTCACCTTACCATCACTGTTCATTTCTAACACTCTACCAATTTTATCGCTAATGCGTCCCTTTTGCCAATCGGCTGCACCATTGGTAAGTGGGATACTCGCTAACGGAACATATACACCACGGTTGTCTTCATTCGATAACCTGAAATATGGATTAGCAACCATGTTGCGGTCTACATATACGTAGTTATTTCTACCTAAAGTTGCATAACCAGCAATACCTACCCTTAATTTTGGAGTGAAGAAGTGGCTATAAGATAAATTTGATTTATAAACAACCGGTACTTTAGCATCCTTACCATAAGTGTTGATCGTCGGGATTTGGTATTGGCTTAATGTTGGCGTGCTTGAAGGATCGTTTCTATAACCTGTTAAATAGGCTGTTGGTATGCCGACACGTGTATCAACGGTTCCGTAATGTTTACCATCAAAAGTTAAGTTGTTAATGGTAACATAGTTATTGATATCAGAAGCGAAGATACCTGCTCCTAAACGTACAAAGTCTGTTTTTTGCTCGTTAATATCCCAGGTAAACTGTGCACGGGGCTGGATAACGAACGATTTTAGCTTATTATCGGTACGTACACCCAATTCATCAAATACCAGCTGATTTAATGGTGATGAAGGATAGTGCGCATAATCTAAACGAATACCAGCAGTTAAATCTAAACCTTTAGCCAGCTTAGTCTGCATTTGGGCATAAATACCCGCATTAATAATGTTCGAACGGACACTTGGATCAGCCACTAAAGGTACTTCCCTAAAATAACGGTAAGCTGTTCCATTCTCATAATTATCAAAGTTAGGTACTTTGGTTGTTACTACAGGCGTTACCCCAGGAGCGCTGGTAATTACATCTTTTGTGCCGGCCTGAACATGGAAACGACCATTTACCTCGCTACCATATAAAGATTTGGCATGGGTGTACATAAAATCAACACCGAAAGTATATTTAATCTTGTCGGTATTATAATAAAGGTTATCTACAAATTGCAATACATTATTGGTAAAACCTTCCTGTGCGAAACGGTGCCCGCCCATTTCGATATTGGTTGCCCTGTTTGTACCGTTTATTACAGAAGTTACACCCTCTACAATTACACGTGGAATATTCGCTGAAGGTAATTGATCGCCAGGAGAACTTTTTTGGTAAGTGTATAAATGCTGAACTTTTAATTCGTTAGTTAATTTCGAATTGATTGATGTACGTAAAGTAGCCAATAAACTATTATCTACGTTTTTATCATTACCGGTTGATTCGTATAAGTTGATGGCTGTGTTATCTTCCAAACCTAATTTATTGCGATCGTTGGTATAATTGTCGCGAATGGTTAACAAGTTTTTCTCATCAATTTGCCAGTCTAAACGCGCAAAAGCTGCATCAGAACCTCTCTTTTTAGGGAATGAACCATATTGAGGAGAATTTGCGACACCATATTTAGAACGGGCAACCCCAACAAAATAATCCAAAGTAGAGCGGTTAATGTTGTAACGAAGCTCATCAGCCGGAGATTGAACATCAGCAATTAACAAGGGACGTGCATCGCGTTGATGATCCCAGGCTACAAAAAAGTGTAATTTATCCTTAATAATTGGTCCGCCCAAAGAGAAACCATATTGATAGGTAGAGAAATCTGCCTGACGTTTATTTCCCCTGATATCATACCCGCTTGATAACCAATCGGCACGGCCATAGGTAAATGCACTTCCGCTTAAAGTGTTGGTTCCTTGTTTGGTTACCGCACTTACCGTACCGCCACCGCTACGTCCATAAGTAACGTCGTATTGATTGGTTACGACCTTAAACTCACGTACAGCCTCGATTGAAATAGAATATGGTGCACCGCTGCGGCTGGTTGTACTTCCAGCCGATGTTGGGTTTTTTGCATTCATACCATCAATGGTATAATTGGTAGAAGATCCTAATTGTCCAGAGATATTACCGCCCCTGCTCAATGGAGATAAATCCATTAATGAGGTAAAATTACGCCCATTAACAGGCAACTGTGTAATCGCTTTTGCGGAAATGGCTGTAGCTGCGCCGATATTTTCGATTTTGTTTTTTAAGGTGGTGCCTACTACTTGTACGGCTTCTAAATCCTGAGAAGCTTCCTGCATATTGATGGAAACTTTTACCGCGTCGCCCTGATTTAAGTAATAACCACTTCTGGTTTGCTCACCAAAACCCACATAAACGGCTTTTATAGCATAAGGTCCGCCTAACGGAAGCTCCTTAAAAGTATACTCTCCCTGAGCATTGGTAGAGGTTTTAGTGGTAAAACCGGTCGAATTGTTCCGGATCTGTACTGAAACGCCAGGGATGGGTTTCTTTTGCTGATCGGTAATAATACCCGAAATGGATGCCTGCGTAGTTTGCGCAATAGCTGCATTATAAGTACAACACAGCAGTAGCAACACTGCAATAAGTAAATTTTTCATCATCTTTTGATTTTTTTGCTGTCATGAAGCTTGCCTGAACAGGTTATTTTTTGTGATTGCTCAAGCTAGTTTCGTCATGAATAGTTTTCTGATTTTATGACCACAAAGATGTTACTGCAGTGTTAAGCAAAATTGGATTCCGTATTATGAAATGGTTTAGAAATAGTTAGATTTTAGGTTTATTGTTAAAATAAAGTGCATGCTGCAAATTATTTAAACGCTTGATGTTAAGCTAATGTTAGGCGGGATATTGCCATTATTACAAAGTTTAATCTGTAGCAATGGAAAAGCGATACCAGGAATTGAAATTATATCAAAACTTTAAGGACTATTAACATAATCATAGGGCAGGTGTTCGGCTAATCTTCTGTCGCCCATGTTACCGGTCATCAGAATTGCATTGGGCAGGCAAAAACCTGATGGATCCAATTGCACCCCATCTTTATTGGTTAAGTATAAAAGGGTTTTTAATTCTACAACCCTGGTGGCTTGTTGAGCATTGCCAACGTGGGATCTGAACAAGCCCAGGTTGGCATCGAAACTGCGCCGGTATACTACCATTAAAGTGTCGCTAAATTTAAAAGTCATTTTATGATTTAGGCTGTCGTAAGCAAGATATTGGCGGTAATCAACTTGGGTGGTGTCCCATTTTAAAACATCATCCTGCAACAATATTTTTTTATAGTATGCTGCTGAGTCGCGGTTATCTGATAATTTTAGTAATTCATCCCCTTTTGCTCCTGCTGCCATTTTTTTGATCCGGTACAATTGTACTGTGCGGGATACACTTTCTTTTTTTAAATTTTTAACTGAATGATAACGGTATAATCTGAAGTTTTCACTTTCAAGCGTTTTGGAATACAGGCTTCGGTAAAAGTGCATTTTTGAGCCCAGGTAGTTGTTGCTTAAAATTAACTGCCGTCTCTTATCAATTTTATTAATGCCTTCGAAATACGCGGCTGAATTGTAATTCAATTCGTCGTCAACAATGTTGTAGGTAAAATCTTCAATATCGAGGTGGATAGTATAGTCTAATAAGGAGTTTTTAATTAAAATGGCTTTATCCGAATGGGCTTCTAAATAATGGTCCTGTTCATCGTAATAGAATTTAATGTCTTCCGGATTTAAGATTTTGAAGCTGCTGGTAATATGATTGTTTTTGCCCAGCAATAAACGGAAAAATAAATCACCCCATTTTTGCCAATTGTTCTTTCCACTACTTATCCTTACTTCCATAAGGTTATTGGCTTTTTCTTTTAAAAGCACAGTGTAAGATGAATTGCTCTCGGCTACGTTAACAATCGCCCGCTCATAGCCTACTGCCGATATCACCAGATCGTTGTATAACCTGGGGGCATATAGCTTAAATTGTCCTTTATCATTGGTAACCGAACCAATTTGGGTATTGTTAAAATATACGCTAGCATTGGTTATAGGTTTTCTGCTCTCCGCATCCAGAACCTTGCCCTGAAGCATCACCTGGGCAAAAAGGGAAGCCGGAACTGTAAAAAAGAATAAAATAAGAGTGAGGAATTTTAAGATAGATTGAGGTTTCATTTCTAAAGGCGTTAATAGAGCAATGGTTATTTTTAGATTGGAGAAAATTACTGAAGTAAAGTGAAAAAATTAATCAATTTTACAAAAAAAGACCGGGTTATATATTGGACAGGTGAAAGTACAATAAAAACGGCCGATATTTATTTATCGGCCGTTGTATTTTATGGAATAAACGGTTAACTACTTATTTCTTCTCAGCGGCATATTTATCGCTGAATTTTTTATCCAGTTGTTTGTGCAGGTTATCGAGATTGATATCTCTACCCTGGATAAAAGCCTGTTCTACCTTATTGGTGCGCATATCCAATGCATCGCCGGCAGAGATAAAGAAAGTGGCATCTTTACCAGCTTCTATACTACCCGCAGTTTTATCAATACCCATGGCTTTTGCTGCGTTTAAGGTAATGGTTGATAAAGCCTTTTCTTTATCCAGCCCCCAGGCCGTAACCGTGCCCGCCATAAAAGGCAGGTTGCGTTGCTGCCAGTAACCATCAATACTCAATACTACATTTAAACCTGCATTGGCTAATACAGCCGCATTTTTATAAGGCATATTTACATCATCATCATTGTTGTTGGGTAAAGCATGTGGCTGTTTTACCACTAAAGTAATGTTGTTGTCTTTAAGAAAATCGATAATCAGGTAAGCTTCATCTGCGCCGGTGATTACTGGTGTAATGCCAAATTTTTTGGCGAAATTAACCGCTGCAACAATATCTTTCTGACTGTCGGCCGCAATAAACAATTTCTCGCTACCTGCAAATACCTTTTTCATGGCTTCGAAACGGGTATTGATTACCTCTGGCTTGCCCATTTCCGAATAAGCTTTAGCTTCAGCAAAAAAAGAAGTTAATTGTGCAATGGCGGCCTGTGTTCTTTCGGCTAAGGCTTCGGGCGATTGCTGCGGACGGCCGAAACCACCAAAACCGCCTCTGAAGCGTGGAGTAACCGGCCAGGTAACGTGCATGGCATCGTCGGTTTTAATTACGGCATCTTCCCAGTTCCAGGCATCAAGCTGTACTACGGACGAGCTGCCCGAAACCGTTCCGCCCTGCGGGGTTGGCTGTGCCATTAAAATTCCGTTGCTGCGCAAAGTAGCCGGAACCTTCGAATCAGTATTGTAGGCTACAATAGAACGGATATGTGAATTAAAATCACCTATTTCCTGAAAATCCAAAGTTGCTTTTACAGCTTCAATTTCTGTTAAACCCAGGTTAGTGGTGGCGGCAATAAAACCAGGATAAATATGTTTCCCTGTAGCTACAATCCGAAGCACATCGTCCTGTGGTACCTGTCCGTTGGCCGTAACCGAAATAATTTTTCCGTTGCCAAAAAGAATGGTGCCGTTTTCGATCACTGTTCCATTGCCCACATGTACAGTTGCACCAGTAATGGCAATGGTTTTACTTTGTTTTTTAGCTGGCGAAATGTTTGCCTGTGCAAGGCATATCAGGCTTGTTGCCGATAAAGCCAGACTGAATATATATCTTTTCATCGCGTTTTTATATTTTTCAAATGCATTCAAACTATCGTAGGCCTGTAAATTGTAATTGGACGGCTCATGATGGTTTTAATATGCATGTTCTTTTTCGGTTAATTCTGCTGAATAGTTTTCTAAAGTTTCGCAATTGTATAAACGCGGGGCATCACCCATTGGGCGCTGCATGCGGCCACCTTTGCTCTTGCTTTCTAACATTTTTTGGATCAAACGGGCTTTTTCTACCTGTTGTGCTTTGATCATCTGGGCATCTTTATCGATGTCCCAATACGCGATACCATCTACAAAGGTCTTTTCTGCTTTGGCATAAATAGAAAGCGGGTTGGCTGTCCAGATTACCACATCGGCATCTTTACCTGGTTTCAAACTTCCTACTTTATCATCAATGTGCAGCATCCTGGCAGGATTAAGCGTTACGAATTTCAGGGCATCTTCTTCCGGAACGTTACCGTATAAAACCGATTTTCCGGCTTCCTGGTTTAAGTGACGGGCCATTTCTGCATCATCAGAGTTGAAAGCAGTGGTAATGCCCACATTGTGCATAATTTTTCCGTTATAAGGAATTGCTTCGGCTACTTCGTTCTTATAAGCCCACCAATCAGAGAAAGTTGAACCAGCAATGCCATGCGCCTTCATTTTGTCGGCCACTTTATAGCCTTCTAAAATGTGTGTAAAAGTGTTGATTTTAAAGCCCAGGCTATCAGCTACGTGAATCAGCATGTTGATTTCGCTCTGCACATAAGAGTGGCAGGTGATGAAACGCTTGTTGTTTAAAATTTCAACAATAGCATCTAACTCTAAATCGCGGCGTACACTATTACCTTTTACGGATAGGGCTTTCGCGTATTCTTTTGCACGGGTAAATTCATCTACAAAAGTTTGCTCAACACCCATACGCGTAACAGGGAAACGGGCACCTGTACCAAAATTACTTTGTTTAACGTTTTCGCCCAATGCGAATTTGATAAAACCATCGGCTCCTGCGAATTTTAATTCTTCAGGAGATTTGCCCCAGCGTAATTTGATCAACTGCGATTGTCCGCCAATCGGATTTGCAGAACCGTGTAGAATATGTGAAGTGGTAACCCCTCCGGCCAATTGGCGGTAAATGTTTACATCTTCAGAGTTGATAATATCGGCAACACGTACTTCTGCTGAAACGGATTGCGCACCCTCATTAATTCCTCCCGAGCCGGCAATGTGCGAGTGCTCATCGATAATACCGGCAGTAACATGCTTACCGGTAGCATCGATCACTTTGGCCCCGTTTGCAGAAAGGTTTTTGCCAACAGCTTTAATTTTCCCATTTTCTAAAAGTACATCGGCATTTTGAAGGATGCCGTCTTTTTCGTTCGTCCAAACGGTACCGTTTTTAATCAGCACGGTTTCTTGTTTAGGCAGTTCAGCACTGCCGAAAGCCGAAAAAGGATAAATGACCTGACCTAGGGCTAAAGTAGCTTTAGGTTCGTCTTTTTTAGGGGTTTCTTTCGCGGCCTCTTTATAAGTGGCGGTAAACTTTCCGGTAGTGGCATCAGCCAATGCCGATTCGCCTTTAATCGTAACCGGATTTGCCGAAGTAAGGTAGCCGCTTAAACGGATATCGCCTTTTGGATTTTTCTTTAAGTTAAAATTGATGCTGATCCAATCGCCGTTTCTGGTAAAATTGGCGGTTGTTTTTACGCTGTCTGCACCAACTCTTTCAATCGCCGCGGTAGATCCGCCGCCGGTTCCGGTAATTTTTAGGGTTAAGGCACCAACACCGTCAACAGTTAAATTGTAAGTGCCACGTATATCGCTTACGTCCATTTTGTTTACCACAAAACGTTTGCCCTGTACCCAGTTTTCGAAAATGATGTTTCCGTTTTTAAACAGGTTATCAGATGAGATTAAAAAGTTGGCAACTTTGCCCTTTTCTAACGAACCGACCTTATCGCTGATGCCCAAAAGGGAAGCAGGGATTTCGGTAACCGATTGTAATGCCTGTTTTTCGCTTAACCCATTTTCGATTGCGGTTCGGATATTTGCCCAAAAATCGCGGCTGTTCTCCAGACCGAAAGCTGTTAGTGCAAATTTAATCCCTGCTTTTTCAAGTGCTGCAGGATTTGTAGGTGCCAGTTCCCAGCCTTTCATCTGCGATAAACTTACGTTCCTGGCTTCCGCAGGGTCTTCTACATCATAAGCTTTAGGGAAAGTTAATGGAATAATTAAACTTGCTCCTGTTGCTTTAACTTCATTAATACGCTGGTATTCATCGCCGGTTGATTTGATGATGTATTTTTTGCCAAACTCTTTGCCGATCTTATCCGCACGGAGTACATTCTGCCATCCGTCTACTTCAAAAATCTGCGGGATATTCTGCTGTTTACCGAATTCATCTAAAGAAATGTTGTATTCCTCTTTTTGTTTGGCATACCATTGTGCATCGTAATAGGTTTGGCGCAATAAAGCAATAGAACCCATTAACGAGGTAGGGTAATCGTTCGAGGAAGTCCCTTTGTTAAAAGAATAATTGGCTGCGCTCTGATCTTTCAGGATCACGCTGTTATCTGCACCTTCGTTTAAGGTAACGGCTGCAGAAACCCCTCGGGCAATACCATCGCGGTTAATCACATTTACGCTTCCAAAACCAACCTTGCGCAATTCGTCTGCTTTTTTACTATCGGTTGAGAAAATGTTTTTTACATAAGTTTCCGGTCTGATCGCTTCATTCCAGCCATAAGCACCTTTTTTGGTCGAAACAAAAATAGACTGACGCTGACCGCCAAAGCCACGCTGCGTTGCAGGTGTTTCGCTAAGGCCATAACTGGTAAAGGCATCAACAAGCGATGGATAAATAAATTTTCCTTTTAAATCAATCACCACATAACCTTTAGGAACGGCTAAGCCTGCCCCAACGGCCTGAATGGTTTGTCCTTTAATTAAGAGGGTAGCATTGCTAAGGGTTTGGTTGGCATTCACTACTATTGTTGCGTTTGTGAAGGCAAACATTCCAGGCCTGGTATCAAAAGAGCCATTAACCGGAAAGGTGGTTTGCTGTGCAAACAGAAATGTAGTAGAAATTACCAGCCCAATGGCGAGTAAAATTTTCTTCATAATAAGTTTTAGGGTTTAAATTGTTTAAAACTAATATAAATTAGGCTTCATTCTGTTGGATAACCTATTTTTTACAATAATTACCTATTTTTGAAACACAGAAATTTATAGATATGAACGATATTTTAAAAAGCGCACATTCAGGATGGCGTTATGTAGTATTTCTTTTATTGGTTATTGCGGTTATTAAAGCGCTATCGGGCTGGTTTGGCAACAAAACCTATACAGAAGGCGACCGGAAACTTAATGTTTTCACTTTAATCAGCGCGCACATTCAGCTGTTGATCGGATTAGTGCTTTATTTTAGCGAAGGCTGGTATAAATTAAGCAGTGCAGGCGCACCGGCGGTACGCTATTTTAAAATGGAACATACCAGTATGATGATTATCGCCATTATCCTGATTACCGTGGGTAATGCGAAATCGAAAAAAGTGGCTGACGCTGTTGCCAAACACCGCACCATTGCTGTTTTCTTCGGGCTGGCCCTGATTCTTATCATTGTAACCCTGTTACTAATGGTTAAGGATGTTCCGGGAAGATCTTTCTTTGGGGTATCTTAGTTCATCCGGTTGATTGCCTTTATGGTATTTTTATAAATTAAATCCTGCCCTTTACAGGGTGGGATTTTTTGTATACTCACTCAATACAACAGCAATTTTGGCTCTTGCAGCTTTATGCAGAGAGGAGAGCCAATCTATATGCCTTAAGGGGTAAAAAAAGCACTATTACCAACTTTGCGGCTAAAGAACTATTTGTTTAAATTATTTTTATAAATATTTCGCGTTTTCAAAATTCTTTATATTTTTGTGTCTAATGATCAACAATATACATACATGGCTTTGGCAAAGTAATTCGAAAACGGATTGCGCTGGCTGCGTATGAAAGAAATATAGTTTATCAACCTAAACCTTATTAAAGAACCATTAAAGCCCGGCGTAGAACCACACGCCGGGCTTTTTATTGTTAAATAAAATACAAAAATAGAAACCATAAGCCTTATACCATTTTAGCTTTATCATGTATAAAATAAATACCACTTACAAAAAAATGCTTGCTGATACCACTACCCCTGTGAGCATTTATTTACGCTTACGTGATGTGTACCCGAACAGTATCTTATTGGAAAGTTCAGATTACCACAGTAGAGAAAACTCCATGAGTTTCGTTTGTGCCGATCCTGTTGCCGGAATTATCCTGAAGGGATCGCGCCTGGAAACTTATTTTCCAGATGGGACGGTAGAAATTACCGAAAGTAAAAACCTGATTGATGAGATCGCTGATTTTAAAGACAAATTCAAAGAAACCGAATTGCCTGAAATCAAATTTATCTCGAGTGGATTATTCGGTTATTTTACCTGGAACGCTGTACAGCATTTCGAGGATATTAAGTTTATTTCCGAAACACCGGAAGGAGAAGAGATTCCGGAGATGCAGTACCATTTATATCGTTACATCATCGCTATTGATCACTTTAAAAACGAAATTACCCTTTTCAAAAATACTTTCGAGGGCGAAGAGGAAGGCGGATTGGAGAAAATGGAGTACCTGATTCAAAATAAAAATTACCCTGAATATAAATTCCAGAAGAGAGGAAAAGAATCTTCAAATTTAACCGATCAGGGTTTTATGGACCTGGTAGCAAAATTACAGAAGCACATTTACCGTGGTGATGTTTTCCAGATTGTGCCCTCAAGAGCATTTAAACAGGCATTTTCGGGTGATGAATTTAACGTATACCGTTGTTTACGTTCCATTAACCCTTCACCTTATCTGTTTTACTTCGATTACGGCAATTTCAAATTATTTGGTTCCTCGCCGGAGGCACAGATTACCATCAAAAATAATTCGGCAAACATTTTCCCGATCGCCGGAACCTTTAAGCGCAGCGGAAACGATATCGAAGATGCAGAACAGGCACGTAAACTGGAGCAGGATCCTAAAGAAAGTGCTGAACATGTAATGTTGGTCGACCTGGCCAGAAACGACTTAAGCAGGCACTGTAACCGGGTAGAAGTGAAATCTTTTAAAGAAGTACAATACTATTCACACCTGATTCACCTGGTAAGTAAAGTGAGCGGACACCTGCAGGAAAATGTAAGTGCTTTTAAAGTGGTTGCCGATACTTACCCGGCAGGTACTTTAAGTGGCGCGCCAAAATATAAAGCCATGCAGCTGATTGATGAAAACGAAAAACTGGGCCGGAATTTCTATGCAGGTGCTATCGGTTTTATGGGCTTTAACGAAGATTTTAACCATGCCATCATGATCAGGACCTTTATGAGCAAGAACAACGAACTGCATTACCGCGCGGGGGCAGGTATTGTTGCAGATTCAGTGCCTGAAACAGAAATGCAGGAAGTGAACAATAAAATTGCCGCATTGCGTAAGGCGGTGGAAATGGCAGAAGGAATATAGTTGGGCATTAAGAGTTTTTAGTTTGGAGCAAAATCCACAAGTAAGAAATACAATGGAGAAAAATATAAATAATACTCCCCCTTCAGGGGGCAAGGGGGTGGTTCTGGTAATCGATAACTACGACAGTTTTACCTACAATTTGGTACACCTCATTAATGAAGTGGGTTATGAGGCCGAAGTTTGGAGAAATGATAAGTTCGATCTGGCTGATGTAGAAAAGTACGATAAAATTTTACTTTCTCCGGGGCCAGGTATTCCGGAAGAAGCCGGCTTACTGTTAGATGTAATCAGAACTTATGCGCCAACCAAAAGCATTTTTGGTGTATGTTTAGGGCAACAGGCCATTGCCGAAGTTTTTGGGGGGACTTTATTAAACCTGGGCAGGCCGATGCATGGAATTGCCACCCCGGTAACGGTTGTAGATGGAGATGAACCATTGTTTTGGGAATGTCCGCAAACCATAAATGTTGGGCGTTACCACAGTTGGGTGGTGAGTAAGGAGAACTTCCCTTCGTGTTTAAAAATTACGGCAAGAGATCACAAAAGTGAAATTATGGCTTTGAGGCACGAAACATTGGATGTCAGAGGGGTACAGTTCCATCCGGAAAGCGTACTTACCGAATATGGTAAGCAGATGATGACCAATTGGTTAACGTCGACCCTCTAACACTTATTCATCCGGTCGTCATCCTGAACTTGTTTCAGGATCTTACTGGGATTAGTTAAATTTTAGATAAGGGTATATCGTTGAGCTTTTTTCTCAATATGAGCCTGTCGAAACGCTTCTTAAGTAGTTAATAAAAGCCCTTCGACAAGCTCAGGATGACAATTTATATTTATAATGCACCCTCATGATAGATTGATATAATGAATATTTTAGATAAAATCGTATTACGTAAAAAAGAAGAAGTCGCGGCGGCCAAGGCTTTGGTTTCTGTGCAGGATTTAGAAAGTTCGGTACATTTTAACAGAACACCTTATATTTTTAAAGACTTCTTATTGGCCAAAGATCGTACAGGCATTATTGCCGAATTCAAGCGCCGATCGCCTTCAAAAGGGTTAATTAATGGGGTAGCAGATGTAGCTGAAGTTACACAGGCCTACAATGCTGCAGGAGCATCTGCGCTTTCGGTTTTAACTGATGTTGATTTTTTTGGAGGCAAAACCGACGATATTCTGGCTGCCCGGGCAGTAAATAATATTCCGATCTTAAGAAAAGATTTCATGATCGACGAATACCAGATTCTGGAAGCAAAAGCCTGGGGAGCAGATATTATTTTATTGATTGCCTCTATCTTAACTCCGCAACAGATTAACGACTTCGGTAAGTTTGCACATAATTTGGGCTTAAATGTACTTTTAGAGGTTCATAACCTCGAAGAACTGGAAAGGAGCATCTGCCCGAACCTGGATGCTATTGGGGTAAATAATAGAAACCTTGGCGATTTTACGGTTGATATCCAGACCTCTTTCAGCCTGGTGAACAAAATTCCGGATGAGTTTTTAAAGATTTCAGAAAGTGCCATCAGTAACCCGCAAACTATTAGGGAGTTAAAAGCTGCAGGCTTTAATGGGTTCCTGATCGGTGAGAATTTCATGAAAACCGATCGCCCGGGAACTGCCATTAAAGAATTTGTAGCGCAGATATAAATGTTTACAAATCTCGCAGGTTTCGCGGGCCTGCTAGGTTTGAACTAACAGATTTACGTTATCAAATTTCGTATCTTTGCACCAATTACATGGGAAAACAAAAATTTTATGATACTGCCATTGTGCAGGAAAGGGTAATTTTAGTTGGAGTGGTTACTCCTGGCGAAAAAGAAGCCCAAACAAAGGAATATTTAGATGAGCTGGCCTTTTTGGTTGATACAGCTGGTGGGAAGGTGGAAAAAGTTTTTACCCAGAAAATGTTAAAACCAGACCGTGCCACATTTGTTGGTACGGGTAAGCTCGAAGAAATTAAAGCTTACGTAAAATCAGAAGAGATTGATGTGGTTGTTTTTGATGACGAATTATCGCCTTCGCAACTGCGTAATATCGACCGTGAGCTTGGTGTGAAAGTGTTGGATAGAAGTAATTTAATTCTCGATATTTTTGCCAACAGGGCCCAAACGGCACAGGCAAAAACACAGGTAGAACTGGCACAGTTACAATACGTTTTGCCACGCTTAACCGGTATGTGGACCCACTTGGAACGCCAGAAGGGTGGTATTGGGATGCGTGGTCCGGGTGAAACACAGATTGAGAGTGACAGGCGTATCATTTTAAATAAAATCTCTTTGTTAAAAGAGCGTTTAAGAAATATCGACCGTCAGAACGAAACACAGCGTAAAAACCGGGGGCAGTTAATCCGTGTGGCCTTAGTTGGCTATACCAACGTAGGTAAATCGACTATTATGAACATGCTTTCCAAATCGGAAGTATTTGCAGAAAATAAGTTGTTTGCAACTTTGGATACGACTGTTCGTAAAGTAGTGATCGAGAACTTGCCTTTCCTGCTTTCGGATACTGTTGGGTTTATCCGCAAATTGCCTCACCATTTAGTAGAATGTTTTAAATCTACTCTAGACGAGGTGCGCGAGGCCGATTTGTTGGTTCATGTGGTTGATGTTTCGCATCCCAACTTCGAAGACCAGATCAATACTGTTAACGAAACATTAAAAGATATCGGCGCAATTGATAAAGACATGATTTTGGTTTTTAATAAAATTGATGCCTATGTTTCGCCAGAGGTAGATAATGAAGAGGATGACGGCAAGCTCACTTTAGAAGACTTCAAAAAAAGCTGGATGAGCCACGATAAAGTACCTGTATTGTTTATATCGGCAACCCAAAAAGAAAACCTTGAAGAATTTAAAACGCTGTTGTATGATAAGGTAAAAGCTGCGCATGTAGCTAGGTACCCATATGATAGTAACCTTTTGTATTAATTGTTAGGAAAAGAATCTGGTAGATTAATAATCAATCACCAATTTTTAATGATCAAACCATAGCAATGGGCTTAGAAAGATGAGTAAATAATCAAAAATTGCTTTTTCAATTGAATTTGGTTGTTGTGATTTGTCATTAGCTATTGAGATTTTTTAATTATTGCATTAAATATCAGCATCAATTGATTTGCTTCACTGACTAAAAGTAATTTTGTAGGTTCCAGGTCTTTCTTATCTTCAATATCGATCAGATTAAGCCAGAGTTTGGTTTCTTTTGCTTCTTTTCTGCAAACTTTTAGCCGGTAAATAAAGTCAGCTTTGCTTAGTGCTTCATTGGCTTCGATGTAATTTGCAGATACCGAGCCGGAAGACCGGACAACCTGCTTAATGTCTTGAATATTAATGATGTTATGGGTACCTTTTTGCAGTAAGATCTAACAGATTGAGCGAACAAGAAAGTTCTTTCTTCAAGATTAAAATTTGTTCCGTTGCTCATTAATTAAATATAAGTATTTTTACAAAAAACTAAAGGGATTTAATTGTCCCGAGGATAGCATTTTAATATTATTATCTTTTTCCTTTAGCAGATTTATTATGGTCTGATAATTGACTATTGATAATTTTAAAACCTTATCAATTTAATTTAAAAGACCCTGTAGGGTCTGATAATTAATTATTGGTAATTGATAATTATAACATTATGGAAAGTAAACGTCAGCAGAAATTTGCAGGAGTATTACAAGAGGAGTTGGCCCAGGTTTTTCAGCGCGAAGGAGCTGCATTTTTGCCCAACACATTGGTAACCATTACCCGTGTTAGGGTTTCACCAGATTTAGCCGTCGCTAAGGTTTACCTGAGCTTTCTCAATACCAACAATACCACGCTTTCAATCAATACGGTTAATGCCCATGCCGGGGAGATCAGGTATAAACTTGGCAGTCGTATCCGCCACCAGGTGAGGGTGGTGCCAGAGCTTACTTTCTTTGTGGACGATACCAATGAATATGTAGAACGGATGGACCATCTTTTCGATAAGATTGCAAAAGAACCCAGGCAAAAAGACGAAGACAGCGAATAATTTTTGTGAGGAAGCTAAGGGAACCCGTTAATTTCTTCACACACTTCATCCCGGCATTAATTACAGTTCCGGCAGGCTACCTATTGCTTCAAAAGTGCCATAGCCCCATCGAATTTACGGCTGCGTGGATTTACAGCATCGGAACCTTTATTCTTTTTGGAGTAAGTGCCATGTACCACGGTTATCCTGCTACCGATTATGGGGTCCGTTTCTGGCAGAAATTTGATCACTGCTGCATTTATTTAATGATTGCAGGCTCTTACACGCCAACAGCCTTACTGGTTTTTGAGGGCTGGCTGCGCTGGAGCCTGTTCACTATTGTGTGGATTATTGCCCTTGTAGGTTGCCTGCTTAAAATCTTTAACCGGTTAAAAAGTACGGCCATATCCTTATCCATTTATATTTTAATGGGCTGCTTAATTGTTCCATTGCTACAGAAAATGCTGGTGGCTTTGCCTATCGGTGCAATTTTCTGGTTATTGTTCGGAGGCGTTTTTTATATCGGCGGAACTTATTATTATGCCAAAGATAAACAGCTGTTCAGATGGATGCACAGCCATGAATTATGGCACCTGTTTGTAATTGGCGGAGCGTTATCGCACTACATTTATAATTTCGTGTATATCTTTAAATAATTACAGATGCAAACTTTCGATCAGGTTATTCAATCAAATGCAGCATGGATCCAAAAAGTTGTTGATTTTGATGTAAAAAACGATCAGCTTCTGCCTCTGGACTTTACAGCCGCCAATACGGAATTAACAGACGAAATTTTAGATCATACCGACCTGTTTTCAGATTGGGTTAACGAAAAGCTGGCTAAAAACCATGCCCGTTACGGAATTGGCGGATATAACGAACACCGTACCATTTATTCGCGAAGTGCACATTTTGATACCGGAGAAGAACCCCGCAGGTTACATTTAGGTGTAGATATCTGGGGGCCGGCAGGAACTCCAATCTACAACTTCTACGATGCAACTGTGCAAAGTTTTGCCTATAACGATAATCTTGGCGATTATGGTGCTACCATCATTCTAACTTACGATATAAGTGGATATAAATTCAATGCCTTGTACGGTCATTTAAGTTTGGCTTCTTTAAAGGGATTGGATGAAGGTAGATTTATCCCCGCAGGAACAAAAATTGCAGAACTGGGCGCAAAAGAAGAAAACGGATCGTGGCCACCGCATCTTCATTTTCAATTGATCAAAGATATGGGAGGACTAAAAGGCGATTATCCCGGGGTGTGTAAGTTTAGCGAAAGGGAAAAGTATTTGGCCAATTGTCCCGACCCCAATTTAATTTTGAAGGTTAATTTTTCTTAGCTTTCTATCATGTCGTCACCCTGAATTTATTTCAGGATTTCTCATTGTTCTGTTTTTTTAAGATAAACAAATATTATTCTCAGGCGCCTGTTTTTAACCACAGAATAGCCAAAGGGAGACACAGCGCGCTGCGTTTTTATAACATAGCGATGCTGAAATAAATTCAGCATGACAACCGCATTAGTTTCGTGGCAAAACTTCTATTTCCTCTACGAAAATTTTTGCGTTCTCTGTGGTTAAACCTGAATAAACCGTAAATTAGTAAGATGAAAAACCTGTTCACCATTTGTTTACTTTTTTGCTGTTCGCTGGCAATGGCGCAGGTTCAGTTTAAATCAGGTAAAAATGGTTTTGCTGATTTTTTAAGAGATAATACGGTTTATCCCCGGTTTTCTAAAAATAACTGCGTTCAGGGTACAGTAAATGTAAGTTTTAAGCTTAATGAGCAGGGAAAGGTTTATTTTTCGAAAATAAGCAAGGGTATACTATCTGATCTTGATCAGGAAGCCCTGCGTTTAGTGCGGCTAAGCAGTGGTAAATGGCAGGTTCCGGCAGGTTACGATACTACTGTTTCTATTGTGGTTCCCGTTAATTTTGTGCTTTCGGGATATAACTGCGAGGGAAAATCGAACGAAGAGATGCAGGAGTCTATCAGAAGCTACCAGGCAGAAGAAGCCTTAACCAATTCAGTCATTAATTTTTATAAAAACATCGATCAGGCGAAACCTGGCCAGGAAGCCCAGATCATAGCCATTAAAAATCAATTGGGCATTGATGATGAGTACCTGGATGATCGGATAAAAATGGGCTTAAAAAAAATTAAGCAAGGTGATAAGCAGGGTGCCTGTGAAGATTTTACCTTTGTTAAATATATGGGTAGTAAAAAAGCTGATGAGTATTTAGCTCAATATTGTAAGTAGAATAAATTAATGAAAAATACGACCCGGTTTTTTGCTTTATTGGATATCATCAGCATTGCATTACTGGCCAAACAATTTTGGCAGATTTTAACGCATTTGAATGAAATCCCGGATCAGGTACTCTCACAGGCCAAGGTGGTTTTGTTATTGCCTTTATTTATATCACTATTTATTTCGGCGCTGGGCTTAATCCTATTCAAGAAATTCGGTTTCATCACCTATTATATCCAGTTTCCCTTCCGTTTAGTGGTTTGGGTTTTTTCTATAGGTTTTATTACCTATTTGCCTGAAATTTTAAACCTGGGCGATCGCTGGTTTGATATTTTATTCAAGATCTGTTTTATTGCTGAATTTTTCAGGTTATATTTCAGTGTTAAAATTCACCGCGCATCATTTTGATAAGACGGGTAAAATCACCGTGATGGCCGCAGGAAGAATGCTTGCTTCTACAGTATTCACCCTGCCGATGTATTCGCCATCAATCTGAAAATGTACCTGGTGTTTTGAAGAAATTTTTACCTCTGCCGTTTGGAACACTTCTATCTTTTTCGGGTTAAAAGGCAATTTTGTAATCCAGATTTTTAATATTTCGAGATACGAGTAATCCTTTACCAAAATTACTTCAAAAAGTTGATCATCTAATTTTCCATCAGGGTTAATTTTTAGTCCGGAGCCATACATGGTTGCGTTGGCAATGGCCACCATGGCTGCTTTAGAGGTAATGGTTTCGTCTTTAAGCTTCAGTTGTACGTCCATTCGGTGGTGGTTCCACAAGGCGTGCCAGGTTGCTTTTGCATAGCCCCACATGCCACGTTGGGGCAGCGTATCGAATTTCTTTACCAAATAGGCGTTAAAACCCAGATCGGACAAATGGATACAGATCTCATCGTTCAGTTTAACTACATGTATTTTCTGTAGCCTGCCTTCCTCTAAAAGCGATAAAGCGAGTTCAATATCAGTTGGTATGCCAAGTTCTTTCGCCATTCCATTCGCTGAGCCTGCCGGAACAATGCCAACGGGGATTTCGGTATTCAATAAACATTCTGCTACAAGTTTTAATGTGCCATCGCCACCAACGGCAACCACCCTGTTGGCATTTGAGCTGCTTATTTTTGCTTTTATTTTATCTAAAGAACAGTCTTTTGGCAGTTCGAAAAGATCTATTTCAATTTTTTTTGCATCGAAATGTGCAGAAATTACTTCTTTTAAGTTTATATCGTGATTGCCCGAGCCCGGATTGATGATGAACAGTAATTTCATTGTAGTTACCTGATGTTTATCTCACAAACAACTTTTAATAAACTCTGTTTTAATATGAATGAATAAATCTGTTAGTGTAAAAGTATATCATGGGTATGGCCATGCACATAATTTAGTTGTTTATGGCCATGTTTTTAAATATAGGGCAAAAGCACAACAGGTTTACAGCAACAATATCTTTCTTAATATTGTACATCTGTTAAAACTATTTATTTTAAAACCATACGCTTTTGTTGGCGTTCGTTTGCGGTTTTTTGATCAGATTATTGATAACAAAACCGAAAGTGATGGTTTTTTTAAATTCGAATGGAAGGCTGATCAGGATATCCCGGCCGGCTGGCATGATGTTAAAGTAGAAGCACTTAATGACGATGGAACTGTTTTAAATGCTGGCGAAGGTAAGGTTTATGTACCCCACATTACACAATATGCTTTCATCTCTGACGTGGATGATACCATTATGATTTCACATTCAGCAACCATTGGGAAGCGGCTGAGGGAGCTTTTTATTAAAAATCCACATACGCGCAAAACCTTTCCCGATGCAGCAGGTCATTATCAGCAATTGGCTTTATCTCATACCGATGCAGTACAGCCCAATCCCTTTTTTTACGTGAGCAGTAGCGAATGGAATTTGTATGATTATTTGCTAGAAACCTTTAAGTTTAACAAATTGCCCGATGGCGCTTTTCTATTAAACACCCTGAAAAGATGGAAAGACCTGGTTAAAACGGGTAAAACCGGACATGAAGGGAAATTATTGAGGGTGATGCGTATCCTGGATGCCTTTCCTAATCAGAAATTTGTGTTTTTTGGTGATAATTCGCAACAAGACCCCGAAATTTACAGCTCGATAGTAGAAAAATACCCTAAAAACATTGAAGCGCTTTATATCAGGAATATCCGGCCAGAAAAAGCCGCAGAAACCATGGTTTTGCTTAAGAAAGCGGAAGACAAGGGGGTTTGGACCTGTTTATTTAATGATAGTGGAGAAGCTATTGAACATTCCAAGTCAATAGGGTTAATACAATAGTTTGCTTTTCCAAAAAGATGGATACAGGTTTCTCCACTGCTGTCGTAATGATGAATCTACTCAGGTTTATTTAAATTAAGAAATTGACTTCCCAAATGGCGTAAAGGCCAGGTTCATGAGTTTAAAATGCTGGCGGCCGAACGGAATACCTATGATGGTAATGCAAAGCAAGATGCCGAAAAACAAATGGGTTAAGGCAATCCAAAAGCCACCGCAAAAAATCCAGATCAGATTCATGATGGTAGAGAGGCAACCCGTGTTTGATGAAGTGTCGGTTATTTTAACTCCAAAAGGCGCAAGGCCAACAATGGCAAATTTAAAACATTGGATACCAAAAGGAATGCCTATAATGGTTAGGCAAAGGATCAGTCCTCCGATAATATATTCGAAAAAAATAAAGATTCCGCCAAAAATAATCCAGATGATATTGCCTAAAAAGTTCATGGTCTTTGTTTAAGTTAAGATTTAAGAATTTGCTTTTTGTTACAGGTAAATCATGCATTCTTAATAGATTCTCCGTAATTTAGAATTACACACAAAAGAAACACAACATGAAAAAATTAATTTTTGCAGCGGCACTCACCGTCTGCTTTGGGCTATCGCGCGTTAAAGCCCAGAATGTAAACGGGGTAAAGCTGACCGATATTCACGTAGATTATATCCAGATCCGTGCAGTAAAAAGTTTTTTAACAGATAAACAATGGATTGCGCTTGAATATGGCCAAAAGGTAGATGATTATAGCGAAATGTATATCAGGGATGATAATGGAAAAAAAATCGAATTTAATTCAGCAATTGATGCTGTGAACAAAATGAAAGCCTACGGTTACGAGCTGTTTAGTGTTTACACCGAGCAGATAGACCAATCATCAAACAAGCCTGTATATGTGTTGAAAAGGAAATAATAAACAAGAAGTCAAGTTTTTTGCAGCAAGTTGGTTATTAAACTTGACTTCTTTGTACACCTATATAAAATCCAGGGTATTAAATTTCTTATTCAAAATATCGGCATTGTTTACATCCAGCCATTTATCCAGAATAGTGCCATAAACCTGCCTGAAATCCAATTGGTATTTTAAATCTCCGGTATCTAAATCACTTAGGTTGGGAGCAGCATTAAAAATACCCTGTTTCTTTAATTTTCCGCCAAAAACGAACATATTGTTTGCCGTTCCGTGGTCGGTTCCATTGCTTGCATTTTGTTCTACCCTGCGGCCAAACTCAGAGAAGGTAATGACTAAAGTATCATCTAGCTTATTGTTCGATTTTAAATCTTTTAAGAAAGCGGCCATCCCCTCGCTGTATTGTTTAAGCAGGTTTCCCTGTTGGCCAACCTGGTTCACATGGGTATCGAAACCACTTAACGAAACGTAATAAACCCTCGTTTTTAGTCCCGAAGAAATAAATTTTGAAACTGTTTTTAACTGGTTGGCAAAACCGGAGTTAGGGTAAGTTGATTTAGACTGGTAAATTTTCGACGTATTCTGAATATAACTGGCAGATGATGATGTTTCAATCATGGTTTTATACAAATAGCCTAAATTATCTTCATCTAAATGTTCCTTATCATTCTGCAACATGGCCTTAAAAAATGGATCGTTTGTATTGCGGAATAAAGCTGCGGGATCTTTTAATGCAATCCCTTTTTTGGTTTGACCTTTCATCGCTAAAGAAAGTGAATCGTCTACTTCTATTGCGGTATAAGGGAATTTGCAGGTTTGACAATTACTGTCTAAATAACGGCCAATCCACCCGGTTGATAAGAATTGATTGCTATCGCTGCCGGTTTGCCAAATATCCATCGAGCGGAAGTGCGAACGGTCGGGATTAGGATAACCAACCTCGTTAATAATCGTCATCCAGCCCTGATCATATATCTCCTGTAATGCAGCCATGTTAGGGTTTAAGCCCTGCATATCGTTTAGCTTAATTACCTCTTCGGGTTTAATGGCAATACTTTTTCTTTTTTGATAGTAAATGTCATTTCCAAAAGGAACAACAGTGTTTAGGCCATCATTTCCTCCGGAAAGCTGTACCACCACCAGGTTTTTGTAAAGGCTCAATTCATCAAGAGCCATGGCCTCAAGCGGTTTCATGAAAGCAGGAACGAATAGCGAACCTGCAGCAACGAATCCTGTATTTCTTAAAAAAGTTCTTCTGTTCATCTTGTTAGTAGTTAATGAGGTTTTTAGTGGTTCATTTGTCAATGGTTAATAGTTTTAATATTAATGGCCCGGATGTTTAGCAAAAAGGCTATCAACCATGAGCCGTTTAACCATTAACCCACGGCGTTTAGCACAATTGGTACTCTGGCATACTTGTAATCTCCACTGCGGTACTCCGTAGCCCCTTGTTATCACTTACCATGGTCGTAATTTTATCGTTTAATTTTGGCTGTAATAAAAACTGGGTGAGGGCCAATGGTGTTAAACCTTTTGGCAGCGTGTTTAAAAATTTAGGCCAGTCAACACTTGCATTTACGTACGATTTTGGTTTCATATTGGCATTTGCCTTGGTGGTAGCTGTCCGGCTTAGGGCTATTACAGCTTCGTCTTCAGGATCGGCTTTTCCACTAAAATCAATTTCCCCATCATTTAAAACAAGAGAAGGGATACGCATCCGCAGCATTAATGACGAACTGTCTATCCAACTTTGTCCACCCGGCCAGCCCGCTACGTTTGGCGGATTAAACAGATACTGACCTAAACTGCTCTGTAACTGGATTAAAACCTGTGGTTTATTGTAGGTAACATAAAACTCACGACTTAGACCCACCAAAAATTCGGTCGGCGATTTAATTTTTGTGCCTACATTTTCCGGGCTATAGAACCAATCGGAAGTAAACATTTTTTTCATCATCGAAGCGATGTCGTATTTCGAATTGTAAAAATGCGTGGCGAGTTCTTTAACATGTGCCTCATTTGGATTATCATTAACAAAGAACTTATATACTTTCCAGGCAATAAACTGTGCAGTTTCTGGTTTTTCGAGAATAATATCAATGATGTTTTCGCCTTCAAAATTCCCGATTTTGCCAAAGAAGCTTTTGGTTCCCGTATCGTGCAGGTTTTCCCTAAAAATAAAAGAACCATCTTTATCATACATCCAGCCGGTAAATGAGCGGGCAGATTCTTTAATGTCCTGCTCCGAATAATTTCCCCTTCCTAAAGTAAAAAGCTCCATCAGTTCGCGGGCAAAATTCTCATTTGGTTTCCCCTTTCTGTTCTGCTGATTATTCAGGTATTGCAGCATTGCAGGCGACTTCGAAACCTCAACCAGCAAGGTTTTAAAGCTCCCTAAGGCATTTTTTCTTTGGATGTTGTTCAGTTGCTGTGCAAAAAACGGGTTATTGCTGCGGCAGGCAAAATGTCCGTGCCAAAAGAGTGTCATCTTTTCTCTCAACGGGGCATCTGTGTTGATCATCTTGGTAATGAAGGCAATATTCAGATCGCGGCTTACTTCGTTTTGTTCGCTTATAATCTGCTGACGCATTTTCTTTTCATCATCGGTCAGGTCTTTTTTGGCATATAAGCCAGCCTGTACCAAAAGCTGTCGTCTTGATTCAAAATCGTTTACCAGGTTGATCGGATCGTCTTTTTGAGAATTTTTAAGCAAGTTATCTACCACTTTATCGAGATTTTTCCTGCTTAATTTTTGTAAGTCGGTATAAGAAATCCCAAAACCTGCCCTGTTGTAAAGATGTTTTACTTTTAAAAAATTATCTTTTGTGCTCATAATAGACTGTTTTACAGTATGACTTATTTAAAACGCCAGGGTTTAATCTTTGTTTTCTTTCTTATTTTTGTTTATGTTTTTTCAGTTACTTGATGACAATCCGGGCTTTCCAGACCCAGCCCTGGCCGAAGAGGATGGTTTGTTGGCCATTGGTGGAGATCTAAGTGTGGAAAGATTGTTGATTGCTTATTCTAATGGCATATTTCCATGGTTTAGCGAGGGGGAACCGATCCTCTGGTATTCTCCCCATGAGCGGTGTGTGATATATCCTTCTAAAATTAAGATCAGTAAAAGCATGCAGAAAATTTTAAAACAGGAGGTTTTTAAAATTACTTTTAACCAGGCTTTTGCAGCAGTGATCAGGAACTGTGCTACCACAGAACGGAAAGGGCAGGATGGAACCTGGATTACCAATGAAATGCAGCAGGCTTACATCAACCTCCATCGGCAGGGTTATGCGCACAGTGTAGAGGTTTGGCAGGAAGGTAAATTAGTGGGCGGTTTATATGGCGTAAAGGTTAACCGTGTGTTTTGTGGTGAGAGCATGTTTAGCCACGTCAGCAATAGCTCAAAAGCTGCCCTTATTTTTTTAAGCAAAATGAACATCGATTTAATCGATTGCCAATTGCCAAATGACCATTTGATGAGTTTAGGTGCTGAAATGATCAGCAGGGAGTTGTATATGCAAATGCTTCAGTCGCCTTAAAGCGAAGGTGGATTGAAGTTGTATGGTATCAAAATTAATTTTTCTTACTACCCGTAAGTAGCAATTCCGGTTCGGAAGCATTGCCGAACGCTCGTCTTCAGGTAAACCTTAAGTTAATGCAACTTATTATCATCAATTAAACTTTGCTCGCGTATGGCGTTTTCAATTCTTCTATCGGGAATAAACCAAATGCAGGCCACCAGGAAATAAAGTGCAAAACCGATCCAGGGGTTGATAAAGCTTAATGCAATACCAACAATATAGAATGGTAGTGAAAGCTTTCCTTTGGCATCATTGCCAATAGCATGCACCACTAAAGAGTGTTGCCCTTCGGTTTTTTTAATAATAATCACCAATAAAGTATATGAAATGGCAGCAAGAAGTAACACTGTGCCATAGGTAATAACGGGCCACAGGGCAAAGTGGTGTTCGCCCATCCAGCCTGCCGTAAATGGGAACAGCGAAAGCCAAAAAAGAAAATTTAAGTTGGCCCAAAGTATTGATCCGTTCACTTTTTTAACGGCGTGTAATAAATGGTGGTGATTATTCCAGTAAATACCAACATAAATGAAACTTAAGACATAACTGATGAATTTAGGGATCAATGGCTTTAAAGTAGCTAAAGTTTCGCCGTGCTCAGGGACTTTAATCTCCAAAACCATAATGGTGATGATAATGGCTATCACACCATCGCTAAATGCTTCCAATCTGCCTTTGTTCATAAATACCTGGTATTAGATTTACTACAATTATCAATCAAATTATTTTATAAAACAAAACCTGCAGGCTTTTGCCCTGCAGGTTCCATATTGTTGTTTTGTTGAAATTATAGCTCTCTTACCCAAATGTTCCTAAAGCTAATGGCAGGACTTGGGTCGCCGTGATCCTGTAATTTGATCGAAGAAGGACCATGTTTTTTATATTCAGGAGCACCGATATACCTCGTTGCACCTTTTAATACAAACCCATTTTGTAAAAGCACTCCATTTAAAAATACGGTAACACTTGCTGGTTTTTGTACTGTTCCGTCTTCGTTAAAACGTGGTGCATTCCAAATAATATCATAATATTGCCATTCGCCCGGTTTCTTGTTGGCATTTGCTAAAGGAATTCCCTGTTTATAAATGCTGCCTGTTTGTCCGTTTACGTAAGTTTTGTTGTTGTAAACATCTAAAATCTGGATTTCATAACCATCATCGCCACCGCCTGTTGAAGCTAAAAATATGCCGCTGTTTCCACGCGACTGTCCTTCGCCAGAAATATTTTCGGGAATTTTCCATTCCAAATGAAGTTGGTAATCGGTAAACTTTTTATTGGTTTCGATATTTCCTGTGCCTTTTTTTACGGTAAAAAATCCATCATCTACAGTCCATGCAGCTGGTTTTGAGGGGTCTTTTACTGAATGCCAAGCATCTAAATTGCGACCATTAAAAAGAATGATTGCATCAGACGGGGCGTCCTGAGGTAATTTGCCTGGCGTAACGATTTTAGGAACCGGCTCCCAAACTTCAGTTGTTTTGGGATCTTTGGAAGGATCTGGTTTTTTATCCTGTGCCATAACCTGACCTGCAAATAAAACAGGAATAAATAAAAGTGTGTACTTGTTCATAATTGTGGTTTAACTTTTTAAAGTTAACCAGTTTATTAAGAAATGGAAATTTAGTATTTAAAATATTACCCCAAATCGTCAACAACATAGGTTTCACTGATAATCACTTCGTCGGGCGCAATGCCTTCTTTGTTTTGTTCGGCCAGATCGCGTAGCGGGCAATAACCTGTAATGCCTCGGTATAACAGGCCTGCGCCAACAGCGGCACCGGTTAAACCGATTACCGGATGCGAAAAAATACTTGTAAGGCCCTTAAATAATAAATAGGTGCCTGTAACGCCTGATAACCAACGTTCGGATTTGGAAACATTCTGAAATAGTTCGGGATATTTCCAGGCTTCTTTAACATTGTTTACTGCGGTATTAAAATCTTGATTTGTCATGATGGTAGAATTTGTATTCTACATTATAACAAGTTGGGAGGGAATGAGTTTGAAGTAATTTAAATTGTTGAGCTAATAACCATTATTTTACCACCTGAGGCACATAAGGGCATAAGTAAATCTGTCATTCTGTACGCATGGAAGAATCTCTATTTTATGAAAGACAAGAAGCTAGTTCTGTTAATAAAAGATCCTTCGTTGCATTTAGCATGACAACTGATCTTAATTCAATATATCTCTAATATCCTCTTTACTTAACGATTTAAAGAAACTCTCCTCGGTAGTGATGAGTGAATTGGCCAGTGATTTTTTGCGATTTTGCAAGGCCAAAATTTTCTCTTCAACGGTGTCTTTAGCAATAAATTTATAGATGAAAACCTTTTTATCCTGGCCAATGCGGTGTGTCCTGTCTATAGCTTGTTGTTCAACCGCAGGGTTCCACCACGGATCGAGAATAAAGACGTAATCGGCCTGTGTTAGGTTTAAACCAACGCCACCGGCTTTTATCGAAATAAGAAACACTTTCAGATCGCTGTTTTGCTGAAATTCGGCCACAATTTCGCCACGGTTACGTGTAGCGCCATCTAAATAAGCAAATGGGATATTTTCACTCTCAAAATGTTTTTTAAAAATATCGAGGTGTTTTACAAACTGCGAAAAGACCAAAACCTTATGTCCGCCCTTGAGCACGTTATCTAAAGTATGGATCACATTTTCAAATTTACCCGAATCGGAGATGTACTCTCCATCAATCATCACAGGGTGGTTGGCCAACTGGCGCAGGGCTGTTAATCCTTGTAAAAGCTGCACCTGCTTTTGTGCAAAGGTTCCGTCATCCATACTCTGTAATAAATCGTTGCGGTAGGCTGATTTTGTTTTTTCGTAATAAGCTGCCTGGTCCTCGCTCATGTCGCAATAAATTACCTGTTCTGTTTTGGGAGGTAATTCTGCAGCCACCTGCTCTTTCGTTCTGCGAAGAACAAAAGGCTTGATGATTGATTGAAGCTTACGCGCTTTTTCTTCATCTTTTTTCTTTTCTATCGCCTGCACGTATTCTTCATTGAAGAATGCCTGTGTACCCAGCAAACCAGGGTTTAAAAAAGTTAATTGCGACCATAAATCGCTTACCGAATTTTCTACAGGTGTACCGCTCAGAATCAGTTTATGTTTCGATTTTAAGCTTCTGATAGCCTTGAACGATTTTGATGCCGGGTTTTTAATGTTCTGGCTTTCATCAAGAATGATATAATTGAAATAGAAATTTTTCAATTCATCTACATCTACCCTGGTTACGCCGTAGGTGGTAATAATAATATCGTAATTCGCAAAATTAGCAACATCCTTATTTCTGTTGGTACCCGTATGTGCCAGTATTTTAAGCTTTGGCGTAAATTTTTTCGCTTCCGTTAACCAGTTGTAAATTAATGAAGTTGGCATTACAATCAGTGATGTTGATTGTAATTTCAATAACTGATCATCTTCCTTAACTTTTTGCAGCATTGCCAATGTTTGGATGGTTTTACCCAAACCCATATCATCAGCTAAACAACCGCCAAAATTGTATTCGCGTAAAAAGCTGAACCAGTTATAGCCTGCTTTTTGGTAATCGCGCAAACTGCCTTTAAAGTGAACGGGCATCTGTGTATCAACAATGTCTTCAAAGTCTGACAACCGCTGAAGTTTACGCTCGAGCATAACATTTGCCAAACTATCTTCGGCCAGATCGTTAATTAAACCGATATGGTGCTTTTTTAATTTCAGTGATTGTCCGGCTTCTGCCAGGCTGAACAGACTGCCGTATTGGGTAAACCATTTATCAGGGATGATGGCTACTTCTCCATCGGGAAGTAAAAACTCTCGTTTTTTATGTAAAATATGCTGTTTTAAGGACAGGAATGGAATCTGGTATTTCCCGAACCATACCACAGCATGAATGTCGAACCAGTCATTCCCCTCTTTAACTTCAAGATCTATTTTGTTGGCCCCGAATACAAATTTTTTCTGTCCGGTGGCCTGTTCAATCTCAAAACCCGACGCTTCTAAAAGCTCTATATGCTCATTTACCCAGTTAATGGCAGCATAACTCGGGTTTTCTTCATCTGCGCTTACTTCGAGGTTACTGAATAAAGAACTTGTTTTTTTAAGCCCTAACGACAATAAAAAATTAAACTGTTTTTTCTCCCAGTCTGCCGAGCGTTTTATCCGGTGGAAAATATAGTTATCGGCCGTTTTTTCTAAGCGTACAGTTACTTTATGTGCATTTTCGACCGGGAAAGTATATTCGCCGTATTTAAAGTATAGCTGTATCTGGGAAAGGCCGCCATCAACATATAAAATCTTGATTACCGGTTTGGCCTCAAACTGTTCCGTCCTGATTTCGAAACCCTCTGCATATACATGGTGTTTCTCGATCAATGGCGCTACAAACTTTTCGAAATATGTGGCTTCGGTAGTTTTGGGTATGGCAATAAAGCGTTTATTTAAAAAAGGCTGTAATTTTTTTCCTTCAATATCCTGATCAAAAAAGTACAATATATCATTCAGTAGTAACCAGGCAGGTTTGTTGCTGATGATCTGTGCTTCTTTAAACATAAACTCGATCCTCAGGTTCTGATATTTAATGGTCGGGAAATAACGGGTTTCGGTTTCATTCCTCCTAAAATGGAAAAGGATAGATGCTGGTTCTTCCGCAAGTTCGATTTTACGTTCTACAGGCCAGCCATCTTTATCCATTACATAAAGCTCTTTTTTAACCTTCAAAAGCTCTAAAGCTTCAGCGAGTTTCTTTTCAATTTTCGGCCGCACATTCTCATAGAACTTATCGTCGAAAACTTTGGTGAAAAACTCGGTTGGTCTTATAAGTTTCTTGTAATATTTTTTAATCAGAGAATCCTGTTCAATATCGTCTAAAATTTTGATCAGTTTGTAATCGATATCGCTCAAACAGGCTTTAAACTCTTCGGCGGTATGGGTAAAAATCCGCTGGTAAGTAAAAGAAAAATCGCCCTGTGGGTTGAGCTGAACTACATGAGGTTCAATCAAATAGCCAAGGTACTCGTGTTTGCACAAAGAGTACACCACTTTACAGGCTTTAAAACTATCGACACGTAACATTGATGGGCTTAAAATTTTTGTAAGCTAAGCGCTTAAAAAACTTTAAACTTACAATATTTTGGGAATACATCAAAAGAACTGATGATTTTTGGGATAAAAAATCATTAGTTTTTATAGAATTTTAAAAAACGGTTAATTCTTGGATTTTATAAGTTAGAAAACAGTCATAACGAACGGCCTAAAACAAAAAAGGCATCCTGAAAATCAGAATGCCTTCATGTGCCAGTTAATTATTGTTTATTTCCAACCACCACCTAAAGCACGGTACAGGTTTACCACGGCCTGTAATTTTTGTAGGCGATCGTTAATGCCGCTTAATTGTGCACTTAGCAAACTTTGTTCTGAAGTTAATACATCTGTATAATTGGTTGCTGAGCTGTAACGCAACAACTCTTTGGTAAAATCAACCGCTTTGGTTAACGAAGCGATTTGTTTAGTCCTTGTTTCCTCCTTTTCAGCGGCGGTTTGGTAAGCATACAAGGCATTTGACACCTCCTGTCCGCCGGTTAAAAGCGTTTGTTGAAAAGTGTAAAATGCAATCTGTTGATTAGCTTCCGCAGTCTTTAAACGGGCCTTATTGGCTCCTTTTGCAAAAATTGGCTGCGTTAAACCACCCACTAAATTATAGAAGATCGATTTGCTGAAGAAATCCTGTAATTGGAGGCTCGACAATCCGCCAGTAGCGGTAATGGTTAAAGCAGGATAAAAATAAGCTTTGGCCACGTTGGTGTTTTCGAAAGCCGATCTGAAACCAAATTCAGCAGCGATCACATCCGGACGGTTTTTCAACAGTTGTGCGGAAACCCCTGTTTGTAAATTCGCATAAGGGGTCTGCTGATCTAAGGAGGTACGGTTAATCGCATCTGGTGCTTTTGCAACCAAAACACTTAGTGCATTTTCGGCTTCTTTAATGCTTCTTTTTAAATCGGGCAAGGTTACCTGGGCAGCATATAAATTCGCCTCACTTTGTACAACTGCCGCACCATTTACCACGGCCCCTTTTTTTAACTCTTTCATGGTTTCCACATCCTGCGCCCTCACCTTGATGGTTTGCTCGGTAATGGCCAATTGTTTGTCGAGTGCCAGTAAAGCATAATAATTGTTGGCAATGGTGGCAATTAATTGCGTTTGGACAGCTCTTTTTGCTGCATCACTTTGCAATAAAGTTGCATAAGCACCGCGTTTCGCACTGCTAAGCTTTCCCCATATATCGGCTTCCCAACTGGTACTCAGCTGTGCTTTATAGGTTTGGGTTTCTAAATTAATGTTAATCCCTGGAGGGAAGTTCAACGAGGCTTGCGATTGTTTATTATCGGTTACGTTTACATCGGCCTGTAGGCTTGGCAATAATGCCCCACGGCTTTGTATTAAAGTAGCTTCTGCAATTTTGATCCGCTCAATCGCTTGTTTCAGGTCTAAATTTTCATTTAGGCCCTGCTGGATCAACGATTGTAAGGTCGTATCAGAAAACAACGTTTTCCACTGCAGATCTGCCATTGTAGTAGTATCTGTTGTATTATTATCGCGGTATAAACCCTCGCTTTTTAACTGGGGGCGTTCGTATTTTTTAGTTACGCAGGCACTCAGGGTAACAATGGCTAAACCGGTTAAAATGGAATGCTTATATCTAAAATTCATTTTCTTAATATTAATGTTTGCTGTTCGCAGTTGCCAATTTATATTCCTCAGGCGTTTGTTCACGATCGATGCCTTCGTTAAAAGGTGATTTATTACTGATGCGTTCCTGTAAGGATTGGAATATGATAAACAGGGCAGGGATAACGAAAACCCCGAAAATTGTTCCGATCAACATACCACCTACAGCACCTGTACCGATCGAGGTATTACCTGCCGCGCCAACACCCGACGATAACATCAGTGGTAATAAACCCAAAATAAAAGCAAAAGAGGTCATCAAAATTGGGCGTAAACGAGCCGTTGCTCCATCAATTGCTGCGTTGGCTATACTCATGCCTTTTCTTCTTCTATCTACCGCATACTCTACGATCAGAATGGCGTTCTTGGCCAGGAGTCCTACAAGCATGATCAGGGTAATCTGCGTATAAATATTATTATCAACCCCGAAAATTTTATCAAAAATGAATACGCCCGCTAAACCCACCGGTAAAGAGAATAAAACCGCTAATGGTAAAATATAACTTTCATACTGTGCGGCAAGTAGGAAATAAACGAAGATTACGCAAAGTAAAAAGATGAAAACCGTTTGGCTTCCGCCTGCCATCTCCTCGCGTGATAAACCCGAAAATTCATAACCATATCCTGCCGGAAGGTTTTTAGCCGCCTCTTCCTGTACAGCCTTTAAAGCGTCGCCCGAGCTGTAGCCAGCATTTGGGTTACCTGTTACGGAAATTGAAGTAAACAGGTTGAAACGCGAAATGGCCTGTGGTCCGTATACTTTGGTCAAGGTAATAAACTCCGATATCGGAGCCATTCCCCCTGATGAATTTCTAACAAAAATACGGGTTAAAGTTTGTTCATTGGCACGGTACTGGGCATCTGCCTGGAACATTACCCTAAACTGTTTACCGAATTTATTAAAGTTTGAAGCATAAACACCGCCATAATAACCCTGCATTACGCCCAGTACATCGTTAACCGTTAAGCCCGCCTGTTTAACCTTTGCCACATTTACATCAATCTGATATTGTGGGAAATTTGGATTAAAAGAGGTAGAAGCATATTGGATCTCCGGACGTTTACTCAGCGCGGCTAAAAATCCGTTTCCAATCTCGTTGAACTTTTTAATATCTCCACCGGTTTTATCCTGTAGCTGGAATTCAAAACCACCACTGGTACCAAAACCCTGGATAGTTGGCGGCGCAAAGAAAATAATCCTCGCACCTTTAATGCCTGCTGTTTTTGCAAACAATTCGCCGATTATTGTTTTTACATCCCTGCCCTTGCGTTCATCCCAAGGGATTAAACGCGAAATTACCATACCATACGAACTTCCCGAACCACTGATCATACTCCGGCCAACAACCCTTAAAGTGTTTTTAATTTCAGGGATTTTGTGCGCAATACTATCGATCTTGGTAATTATAACGCTGGTTTCCTCTTGCGAAGTTCCTGCCGGCAATGAAATATCGCTCATGATGGTTCCCAAGTCCTCATTCGGTACGAAACCTTTCGGCGTGGTATTCATCGTCCAAACCAATACCACCGCAAAGAAGGTAATGGCCAATCCAACGATCCATTTTTTTCTGGATAGAAAACCTATCGTTTTTTTATATTTTCCGGTTACAGCATCGAATGAAGTGTTAAAAGCATCGTAAAAACGGGTTAAAAAGTTTTTGGATTTTTCATGCTCATCTTTGTGTGGCTTTAAGAACAGGGCACATAGCGCCGGACTTAAAGTTAAGGCGTTAATGGCCGATAAAATGATCGAAATGGCCAGTGTTAAACCAAATTGTTTATAAAACACACCGGACGATCCCGAGATAAAACTCACGGGAATAAATACGGCAGCCATGACCAAAGTAATCGAAATAATCGCTCCACTGATGTCGTCCATCGCGTCTATTGTTGCTTTTCTGGCATCGGTATAACCTTCATCCAGCTTCGCATGCACGGCCTCTACTACCACAATCGCATCATCTACCACAATACCAATGGCAAGTACAAGGGCAAACAAGGTGAGCAGGTTGATGGTAAAACCAAATAAACTCAGGAAGAAGAACGTTCCGATAATCGCCACCGGCACACTGATTGCAGGGATAAGGGTTGAACGGAAATCCTGCAAGAAGATAAACACCACCAGGAATACTAAAATAAACGCTTCGATCAAAGTGTGAAGTACCTTTTCAATAGATGCATCCAAAAAGTCGTTTACGTTAACCAGCGTTGAGTAATGTACGCCCTTTGGAAAAGATTTTTGAGCCTCATCGAGGGTTTTAATGGAGTTTTCGATTACCTCTTTAGCATTTGATCCTGCTGTTTGGTTGATTGCAATACCTAAAGCCTGTTTTCCGTTGAATTTAACCGAACTGGCATAACTTTGCGCACCAAGTTCTATTCTTGCAATGTCTTTTAAACGTAGAATCTGGCCGTTATCGGTAGTGCGGATAATAATGTTGCCAAACTGCGTCTCATCTTTTAACCTGCCTGTATATTTTAAGGTATATTGAAATGCCTGATTACCAAGCTCGCCAAACTGACCTGGTGCTGCCTCCACATTCTGATCGGCAAGTGCAACGTTAATATCATTCGGAACCAGGCCATAAGTGGCCATCACATCAGGTTTTAACCAGATACGCATGGTATAATCCAATGTTCCGAATGCACTTGCATCACCCACACCATTGATACGTTTAATCTGCGGGATGATGTTGATATTGGCATAGTTCTGCAAAAACTTCTGATCGTAAGAAGGGTCGTCACTGTATAAACCAAAGATTAATACATTACTCGCTTGTCTTTTCGCCGTAATAACCCCCGATCTGGTTACCTCTGCAGGTAATAAACTGGTAGCACGTGCAACCCTGTTCTGTACGTTTACCGCCGCAAGATCAGGGTTGGTACCCAGTTTAAAGTTTACAGTAATGGTTGCGGTACCATCATTACTGGCACTGGAGGTCATGTAGGTCATGTCTTCCACACCATTTATCTGCTCTTCCAGCGGGACTACCACGCTGTTCATAACCACATCAGCATTTGCACCCTGGTATGAAGTAGAAACCTGCACCGTTGGCGGGGCAATTTCCGGATATTGGGAAACCGGTAACGTAGCTAAACCTAAAACACCGAGTATAACGATGATGATGGATATAACCGTTGATAAAACCGGTCTTTCTATAAATTTCTTAAACATAATTAATATTGATTACACTATTATAGTGTGATTGGCACTGATTATATTGCTATTTCCTGATATCAGCATAAACTGAATCGGCACTTTTTTCTTCAGGTTTGATTTTTGTACCATCCTTTAACGATTGGAAACCCTCCAAAACAACTTTGTCTCCGGCTTTAAGTCCTTTAGTTACTACATAAAACTTGCCCTTAGCCAAATCCATAATCTCGATTTCGGTGTTAATGGTTTTTGCAGAATCGCCCAGAACATAAACGAATTTTTTGCCCTGTAGGTCAATGGTTGATTTTTGAGGGATTAAAATTGCATTCTCGATGTGCTGAGGAATCCTTACGGATGCACTTGCACCATTTTTTAATATAGAAGTAGGATTGGGGAAAGTTGCCCTTAAACTTGCAGAGCCTGTGCTGGTATTAATCTGCCCGTTGATGGATTCGATCTTGCCATTTTGTGCATAAACTGTTCCATCTGCTAAAACCAGGCTAACCGGCGGAATATTTTTCATTTGCTCTGCAAGGGTTTTTCCTTTATAGGTTTTAGAAAAATCTAAAAGCTGTTTCTCGTTTAAAGAAAAGTAAGCATAAACCTTTGATATGTTAGATACCGTAGTTAAAGGTTGTGTACTGGTACTGCTTACCAAACTTCCATTTCTGAAAGGGATGCTGCCAACTACGCCATCAACCGGGCTTTTAACAGAAGTGTAACCCAAGTTAACCTGGGCATTCACCAATTCGGCTTTAGCCTGTGCCAACGCTGCTTTTCTGCTTTGGAGTGTTAATTGAGCAGCATCAAGATCATACTTACTGATGATATCTTTCTCTACCAAAGGCCTCGTTTTATTTACGGTTAACTGGGCTGCGTTAACATCTGCTTCTGCACTACTGATGGCAGCCCTTGCTGTACGTACCTGTTGTTCATATTGTGGTGCGTTAATTGTGAAAAGTAACTGACCTTTTTTAACTACTGCGCCTTCATCTACAAAAATCTTTTCGATAAAACCGTCAACTTTTGGCCGGATGTCGATATTTTGGATCCCTTCAATCGTTGCCGGATAATCAGAATCTAAAGTGGTGTTTTGTGTACTTACGGTAAAAACCGGATAGGCTTGAGGGCCAGCTGCTGCAGCGGCAGCAGCTTTTTTAGCTGCATCATTATTTCCGCAGGATGCTAAAAGCATACCAATGCTCAGGCTAAAAAAGAGAGTTGTTACTTTTCTCATGGGTTATTTCTGTGTGTATAAATTTAAATTTCCGGAATTAAGGGCGTCGTCAAAATTTAGGACTTCAATTCGTGCCAATAATCGCCCAAAAATAGAGCCTAACCAAAAATAAATCCGTCCGAATTCTGTCAATTTAATCAATCGATTGATTTATATTTTGATTGGAAATGCCATTTAAATGGATTAAATAGCTGTTTTTTAGGTGATTAAAACAATTTTAAGCCGTTAAAAACAATGTGTAAATATCTTGCGACAGATGTTAAATGGTGTTAAAATCGCTTGTATCGAAGCTTTTTTTAAGCGATTAATTCTGTTTATTTTAGCGAACAAAGAATGCTGATGCTGTCTGTTTTACACGAGATATTTGGATCTCCATCAAACCTCGTTAAGTTTCAAAAAGCCGCGAGCTTCATCAAAAGACTAGTCTACTTCTCCCTCAAAAACCAATTTGGCAGGTCCGCATAAAAACACATTGGTAAATGCTTTCCCATCATAGTCGAATTCTATTTTAATATCTCCGCCTAAAACTTTAATGTTGGTTTTAATATGACCGGTTTGATTTTTATGTTTCGCCATCGCCATGGCAACCGCGGTTACCCCTGTACCACAGGCATAGGTTTCATCTTCAACACCACGTTCATAGGTACGTACAAACAAATGGTCTCCCTTATCCTCAACAAAATTTACGTTTATTCCTTTTTCTGCATAAGTTGCATTATAACGTATATTTTTTCCTGCTGTAAAAACATCCAGGTCTTTTAAGCCATTTTGTAAAGCAACATAATGTGGCGAACCGGTATTAAGCACATAAGCTTCCCCATCTTTGGTAATACTATCTACATCAATCATCTGTAGGTCAACCCATTCGCCATTTTCTGAAATTCTGGCATAGTGAGGTCCGTCTACTGCCAAAAAGTTGGTTTCGCTATCAATAATTCCGAGGTGTTTGGCAAAAGCAACGATACACCTGCCGCCATTTCCACACATACTACCCAGCTTACCGTCAGCATTAAAATAATGCATTTCAAAATCATAATTCTCGTGCTTTGTAATGAACATTAATCCATCGGCACCAATGCCAAATCTTCTATGGCATAACTGTTCAACTAATTGATTGTCAATATTTTTTAATGGACCCGATGTGTGGTCAATTAAAATAAAATCGTTGCCTGCGCCCTGGTATTTATAAAAATTAATTTTCATGAAAGCTTCATTTTTTTATGCAATATTCGAGTTGCAAAAGGTAATTAAGCAGATTGTGTTTTTTAATTTAACATTTTTTAACACAAAACTAAGTGCTTTGAGGATGCAAATATCGTTTATATGGTATTAAATTTGAATAAATTTACTAAAGAAAATTTGAGCAGATAAAAACTGCCGGAGCACTCTGCTTAAATCAAAAATGAATAGGCTCTTGCTAATAATAACATTTTAGAAATGAAATATGATAAGCTAGACAAACAATTAGCTAGCAATTGGCTTATTATATATTCATGACTTTAAATAAAAAATAATATACAGAAACATGAAAAAGATATTAGGAATTACAGTGTTGGCTGCTTTTATAGGTGGGGCAGCAGCAATAGGAGGTTACAAGCTATTTGAGCGTAATCGAACAGGCAGTACCATTACTGAAAAACAGAACTTATACTTTGCCAATAATCCACTTAAGGTGTCATCGGCAGGTACAGCTGATTTTACTCAGGCAGCAGCAGCAGTTGCACCAGGAGTGGTACACATTAAAACCACTTACGCTGCGCAGAGTGGAGGCAGAAGTTCTTCTCCGTTTGATATGATGGAAGATTTCTTCGGTGGTGGCGGCGGCCGGATGCAACGTCAGCCGAGAGCAGCTTCAGGTTCGGGTGTAATTATCAGCCAAGACGGTTATATTGTAACCAACAACCACGTGGTAGAAAATGCAGAGAAGGTTGAAGTGGTATTAACAGATAGACGCAAAGTAGAAGCGAAAGTAATCGGTCGCGACCCAAATACAGATTTAGCTTTAATTAAAGTAAATGCAACAGGTTTACCGGTAGTGAAAATGGGTAACTCTGATAATGTTCAGGTAGGAGAGTGGGTTTTGGCTGTTGGTTTCCCATTGGATTTAAATACCACAGTAACTGCAGGTATTGTAAGTGCTAAAAACCGTAGTATTGGTATTATCGGTCGCGAGCAGCAAGGTAATGAGATTACGGAAGAAGAATACCGCGAATACCAACGTACCGGTAAAAGACCAGACCGTCCGGCAAATACCAGCATCGAATCATTTATCCAGACTGATGCTGCCATTAACCCGGGTAACAGCGGTGGTGCTTTAGTAAATGCAAATGGCGAACTTGTAGGAATCAACTCGGCAATTGCTTCGCAAAGTGGTTATAACCAGGGATATGGATTTGCAATTCCAGTTAATCTTGCCCGTAAAATCGTTGACGATTTTATGAAATACGGATCAGTAAAACGTGGTTATATCGGTGTTAATTTCGTGCCGCTAAGTGGTGAAGAAAAACCAGAAGGTATTAAAACAAACGAAATCAGTGGTTTATATGTAAATGATGTAGTTCCTGGTGGCGGTGCGGCTGCAGCAGGTATCAAATCTGGCGACGTAATCAAAAAAGTTGACGGTGTGGTTATCAATGATTCACCTGATCTTCAGGAAAGAGTTGGCCGTTTAAACCCTGGAGATAAAGTTAAATTGACAATATTGCGTGATGGTGCCTTAAAAGACTATACTGTTACGCTTAAAGGCGAAGCCAGCGTAGGTTTAACCGCAAATAATAATGCAAGTAAAGGTGCTGAAGTAAGTAAATTAGGTGCAACTTTCGCTCCGGCTAGCCAGGCACAAAAAGCAAAATATGGTATTAACAGCGGTGTGGTGGTAACATCGGTTACTACTGGCAAAGCTTTTGACAATATTGGCGTAGAAAAAGGTTTAATTATCACCAAAGTAAACGGACAACCGGTAAATTCTGTGGCTGATGTTCAAAAAGCATTGCCTTTAGGTAGAAACAATATGGTGAGTATTTCTGGTGTTGGCGAACAAGGTTCGTATAACTACAGTTTCCCTGCACAATAATTGGTTGTAATCAATTTTGATAAAGCCTCCTGATGTAAAATCAGGAGGCTTTTTTTTAGTCCTGATTAATCAGTTCATGGTTGGCATGGCAAGCCTCTGCGCATTCTTCGCAAGCTACTGCGCATTGTCTGCAATGTTCATGGTCGTGTTTGCTGCATTCTTCCGCACAAAGCCTGCATATCTCTTCGCAGAGCAACAGGTACTGGCGAGCAATAACCGAATCTCTCTGCAATAACCTGGCCGCCTGGGTACAGATATCAGCACAATCCCTGTCGAGTTTAATGCAGTCAACCATCATGTTAATATCTTCTTCTTTTAAGCACGATGATGCACAATGTTCGCATGCTAAAGCGCAATCCAATAAAGCCTGGATCAAAGCATGGTTGTTTCTCGTTTCCATATCGGTAATTATTTAGTTATAAATGTTTTGTATAGTAATAACCTTCTGACCAACAAAACGGTTTTAAAAAATCAATGGCGTTATCTTTTCGCTAGGAAATGAGTGGATGAGCAGGTAGACATATCCTCTAGTCCCGATATAGTGTTTTTTTGCTGATCGGGTTGTTATACTAAGTGTAATAGAAGCGGCTTTTACACCTGATTATTTACAGGGTTTAATTTGTTAAAATACCTTAAATCTTTGCAGGGGAGTAGTGTTTTTTATACGCAAACCAATATTCATCCGTTTTTCATAATCATGATTTAGTTTAGCTGTTTACCGATTGATAGTCAGTGTTTACCGACACGTTATCGATTATTTTTTTTTATTGTTACATATTTGAATCAACAACAAGAACCGTATTATTATGGCTTTAGCTCACATCAACCTCAGTGTAATACAATATTTCAATTTTATGTGCAGAACAGATTTTGAAAGACGAATATTTCACGATACCTATAAAGAATTTCAAAAAAAGTCAAAAACATATAACCTAAACAGGCACCTGCACACTTTCTCGCAAATGCAACAGGCCAATAGTAAAGCCAATGCTTTGCATCAGAAACTACAATATGCAGTAATGAATAATATCACGGCATTAGAAGGTAAAATGCCGGTGCTAAATGATCTGGAAGAGCGCCCGGTGCTTTTTGATTGGGCCGAATTGCATATCTATGATTCCGACCTGCTTAATAAAGGTGCTCATGTGGTTTCCATTACTTATACCAGTCCAAAATTAATCCTTCACGAAATCATTGGCGATTTAATGATTCTAAGTTATAGCGGCAGGGAAGAGGAAACCCTTGTGGTAAAAATTACCGAAAACCTGACAGTGAATTATGAGCAGCACGAAAGCCTGATTTATAGCTAAACTTAAGCGGTAGCAGGATTTACTTTTGTTCCTGACTTTTTTGCTGCCATCTACCGGTACTTATTTTTATAGTTATTGCTTTTTCCGGGTAGAAAGGCAGGAAGGAAAGGTGGTTTTAAACCTGTATTATTGATAAAGCCAGGCGATTAATGAGGCATCGCTGAGTTAAACAATGTGGTTAGCTGGTAGTTAAAGGGCATATAGTCAATATATTTAAGAGATATTTAAATAAAAAAAATAAAAAATTGATCTATAGGTATTTAAGCATATCTTTGGTGCAAATTAAAATACAATATAATGCAACAAGGAACAGTAAAATTTTTTAATGAAACTAAAGGTTTCGGATTTATCATCCCTTCAAATGGCGATGCCGAAATTTTTGTTCATGCTTCAGGCTTAGTCGATAACATTCGTGAGAATGATACCGTAAACTACGATGTAGAAGAAGGTAGAAAAGGCCTAAACGCGGTAAATGTTAAAGTAGCTTAAGAAAACTCGAACACATAAATCGTAAAAAGTCCTGGTACAAGCCAGGACTTTTTTATGGCATCAGATTTTATTTATTTCCTCCGGTCTAGATATTTACTGAGCTCACTGTCAACAAAATCCAGTGATAGGTCGTTATTGCTGAGCACAATACCATTTTTATCGACTAAAAAAAAGTAGGTTGCGTTATAATTGCTCAGGTTTTTTGCATTAGGCGACTTTGCCCCCAAGAGGTCAGCATATTGCGGCCAGATAAGTTTATCGGCTTTAATTATTTTTTCCCAGCTATCTTTGTTCTTGTCGTATGATACCCCTATAAATTCTACGTTCTGATGCCTGTATTTTTCGTACAGATCAACCAATACTTTATTATCCCTTCTACTTTTCCCACTGTAGGAAACCCAGCAGATCACCAGGTTTACTCTTTTCAGAATACCCAGGTCAAATTTTTTCCCATCGGGTGTTTCACCCTCAATATTTGGCATTTTGTTTCCGGCCATCATTTGGTTGGCCTGCATAATTTCTGAGAACAGCTTTTTACCCATTTTGCTTTCCTGTACATCCCGGTCTAAACTTTTAAAAATAGACAGGTATTTTTTGGTTTCAGAATCTGCTCTTCCGAACCTGTCCAGAAAAAAAATGGTTGCCTCAGATTTTGGATATTTTTTAGCAAAAGCTTTAATCTCCTCCAGCTCGGACTGAATTTTTTTCTCCCTCCATATATCTACTTTTCTTGCCTTTTCCATTATATTACTGCGTGTAGCAATGTCAAATTCATGTTCTGCGATGGCCAAACTATCAAACAGGCTTTTGCCCATGTCTTTTTTTAGCTTATAGAAATTGATAAATTCTTCTCCTTGCTGTGCTGGAACATTAGTGAATGGATAGACGTTGTTTTTTGCGCCGTCGAGAATACCTTCATAATTACCTTTGTCCAGATAAAAATAAAATTCTTCTTTATTTTCACCGTCTTGAGTTTTTAATATGGCATAGCCCTTTATTGGTATATTGATCTTAAATGTTTGATTGCCGTTGGTGATATTTTCGGCTTTTAAGGTTTCGTTGTTTTCCGAACTTTGTATAGAGACCACAGCGTTAGGGCCAAAGTTTTTGGTTTTGAGTTTAAATACGGCAGGTTTAGGATCGCAAGCGGTAAATAAACAGGCAGATAGAGTAATGATATAGAGGTACTTTTTCATTTATGAAGGTTTAGTAATACAATATAACGAAAAGATTAGTTGATTTTGTTTCTCTCAGTTAAATTTTCTTTTCATGCCCATCATCAACATCTAAACCGTAAATAACCCCTCAATCTTTCGATTAATTCCGAATATGCTTTAGAATGTTTCTAAATAAATGTTTTATCGTTGTTTTGTCATATTCGTTTATAAATTAAACTCATAATTAGATATTTTTGCAAGAAATTTAGATATAAATCCTAATCAAATGAGTGGTTTCGGAAATGCATTTTCTTCATCAATAGGGAAGAAATTCATCATGGGTATTACAGGTTTGTTCCTGATACTTTTTTTAATTGTACACTGCGGTATTAATGCTTTAATTTTTATTAACGACGGTGGTTTAACATTCAACATTGGCGCACACTTTATGGCCACCAACTGGATTATCCGGGCAGGTGAAATCGTATTGTTTATTGGTTTGCTTGCGCACATTTTTCAGGCGCTACGCTTAACGTTGCAGAATCAAAAAGCGCGCCCAGTTAAATATGCCGTAAACAATGGAAATGCAAATAGCAAATGGTATAGCCGCTCAATGGGCTTGCTGGGAACACTTTTACTGATCTTTTTGGTAGTTCACCTGAAAGATTTTTGGGTGGTTTCACGTTTTACTGGTATCCCAACGGTTGATGCCAACGGCCATGAGGATCTTTATGCTGTGATGAAAGAAAAATTTCAGGATCCGGTAAGGCTAGCTGTATATATTTTGGCCATGTTCTCTTTGTGTTATCACCTGTTACATGGTTTTGCTTCAGCTTTCCAAACAATGGGCTGGAACCACTCAAAATATAATGGTATTATAAAAAGTGTAGGTGTTTGGTATTCGATCATTATTTCGATCCTTTTCGCAGCCATGCCGATCGCAGTTTATTTCGGTCTTATTCAATAATTTTCAGCACAAAAGATATGTCAGATATTAATTCAAATATTCCAGAAGGCGAATTAGCCAGTAAATGGACAAAATATAAGTCTTCTGTGCCTTTGGTAAACCCATCGAACAAAAGAACTATTGAGGTAATTATTGTAGGTTCGGGTTTGGCGGGTGCTTCGGCTGCTGCTACTTTAGCCGAAATGGGTTATAAAGTTAAATGTTTCTGTTTTCAGGATTCACCCCGCAGGGCACATTCAATCGCCGCTCAGGGCGGTATTAATGCCGCTAAAAACTATCAGAACGATGGTGATAGCGTTTACCGTTTATTTTACGATACGATTAAAGGAGGCGATTATAGGGCACGCGAAGCCAACGTATACCGTTTGGCAGAGGTTAGTGCCAATATTATAGACCAATGCGTGGCACAAGGGGTTCCTTTGGCACGTGAGTATGGCGGTTTGTTGGATAACCGTTCATTCGGTGGTACACAGGTTCAACGTACTTTCTACGCTGCGGGTCAAACCGGTCAGCAGTTATTACTAGGTGCATATTCTGCTTTAGAACGCCAGATCGGTATGGGTAAAGTAGAAATGTATACCCGCCACGAAATGCTTGAAGTAGTAAAGATCGATGGCAAAGCACGTGGTATTATTGCCCGTAACTTAATTACAGGCGAAATTGAACGTCATTTCGGTCATGCAGTGGTATTGGGAACCGGTGGTTATGGAAACGTTTTCTACCTTTCTACCAACGCGATGGGCAGTAACGTTACGGCAGCCTGGAAAGCACATAAACAAGGTGCTTACTTTGCAAATCCTTGCTACACCCAAATTCACCCAACCTGTATCCCCGTTTCAGGCGATCACCAATCTAAATTAACCCTGATGTCAGAATCGTTGCGTAACGACGGACGAATTTGGGTACCTAAAAAGAAAGATGATAACCGTAAAGCTTCAGAAATTCCTGAAGATGAAAGAGATTATTATTTAGAGCGCCGTTACCCTGCTTTTGGTAACCTGGTTCCACGTGATGTGGCTTCTCGTGCGGCTAAAGAGCGTTGCGATGCCGGTTATGGAGTAGGGGCGTCTAAACTGGCTGTTTACCTGGATTTTAAAGCCAATACCGAGCGTTACGGACGAATTGAAGCTGCTAAAGCAGGGAATCACAATCCGGATAAAGAAACATGCATGCGTTTAGGCACAGCAGTAATTAAGGAGAAATATGGTAACCTGTTTGATATGTATGCGCAGATTACAGGCGAAAATCCTTATGAAACGCCAATGCGTATTTATCCTGCTGTTCACTATACCATGGGCGGACTTTGGGTTGATTATAACTTAATGACATCTGTACCTGGCCTATATTGTACAGGAGAGGCGAACTTTTCAGATCATGGTGCAAACCGCTTAGGTGCATCAGCTTTGATGCAGGGTTTGGCTGATGGTTATTTCGTTCTTCCTTACACCATTGGTGCTTATTTATCGAAAGAGATTTCGGTAAAAGCAATCCCGACTGATCACCCTGCCTTTGTTGAAGCCGAAGAAAGAGCTGTAGGTATTTTAAATACATTAATCAACATCAAAGGAACCAAATCGGTAGATCATTTCCATAAACGCTTAGGCCACATTATGTGGGAGAAATGTGGTATGGCCCGTAACGAAAAAGGTTTAAAAGAAGCGATTGAAGAAATCAGGGCTTTACGCGCTGAATTCTGGAGCAATGTACGCGTACCGGGAGCAGCCAATGAGTTGAACACCGAGTTGGAAAAAGCCGGCCGCGTAGCCGATTTTATCGAACTGGGAGAGTTAATGTGTATCGATGCTTTAAACCGTAACGAAAGCTGCGGAGGACACTTCCGTGAAGAGTATCAAACAGAAGAAGGAGAAGCACTACGTGATGATGAGAACTACGCTTATGTAGCTGCCTGGGAATTTAAAGAAGGTGTAAACTTCGAGCTTCACAAAGAAGAACTGAAGTTTGAAAATATTAAAGTAGCACAAAGAAGTTATAAATAGATAAGAGATGTGAGATGTGAGACATGAGATGAAAATCTTGGTTCTCATATCTGATGTCTCAAATCTCAAATCTGAGATATCATGAGTACAGGAAATATGAATTTAACGCTAAAAGTTTGGCGTCAAAAAAATAACAAAACCAAAGGCGCTTTGGTAGATTATAAATTGACCGATATTTCGCCAGACATGTCTTTTTTAGAGATGTTTGATGTATTAAACGAGCAACTAATTAATAAAGGTGAAGAGCCAGTTGTATTCGACCACGATTGCCGCGAGGGAATTTGCGGAATGTGTTCCATGTTTATCAACGGTCGTCCGCACGGGCCAAAAGACCTGGTTACTACCTGCCAGTTGCATATGCGTTCTTTCAAAGATGGCGATACCATTGTTGTTGAGCCATGGAGAGCTGCTGCTTTTCCGGTAGTAAAAGATTTAACGGTAGATCGTTCTGCATTTGACAGGGTTATTGCCGCTGGTGGCTTTATTTCGGTAAATACTGGTAATGCACAAGATGCCAATAACCTGCCAATCCCTAAAATGCAGGCAGATGCCGCTTTCGAAGCCGCCGCTTGTATCGGTTGTGGTGCCTGTGTGGCAACCTGTAAAAATGCTTCGGCAATGTTATTCGTATCTGCTAAGATCTCTCAGCTGGCATTGTTGCCACAAGGTCAGCCAGAACGCTACCGCAGGGTACAAAGTATGGTTGCGCAAATGGATGCTGAAGGTTTTGGTAACTGTACCAATACAGGAGCTTGCGAAGCAGAATGCCCTAAAGGAATCTCTTTAGAAAACATTGCCCGCATGAACCGCGATTTTGCATCTGCGAAATTTATTTCAGAAGAAACCGTTTAAAAAATATACTGTGCACTCAGCTTAATCGCTGAGTTCTTGAGCCTCCACTTTTTGGGGGCTTTTTAGTTTAATGGTTAATTATGGCTATAGCACAATAATCCTACTGGATTGTTGTTATAATAAAAATATAATAATCAGTAATTTTTAATGATTTGTTAGCAAGCCTGTAGTTAAAACTGATACATATTTAACATTTGCCGGCTATTATGAAAACAAATGAAACTTTTGATTTTAAAAACCGAAAGCTTGCACAACAAAGACGCTTCGAAATAAAAGTTTGCGAAAGTATCAATAATCTTATGTTTGCATATTAAAATTTTATATTTTTAGAAATTTTATTCGGTTATATTTGCAGATGCGTTAAAATTTTTCTAAATTTAGTCCTCCGAGACAGGAGAGAAAACATAAAACCCCGGCAATTTTTGCTGGGGTTTTGTGTTTGGAGAAATTGACAAAATTAAATTTTAAGGCAATTTAAAATTAACATTGATGTTGTATTTAACGCGTACCGGTACACCATTTTTCAAACCGGGTGCCCATCTTGGCGATTTTCTCAATACCCTTAGTGCTTCAGCATCTGTTTCAGGAGAAAGGCTTTTTATGACCTCTGGATCAGTTAAACTACCATCTTTCTCAACTATAAAACTGGCAAATACCTTGCCTTGAGTTTTATTTTTCCTGGCTAGCTCCGGGTATTTAATTTCGTGGCTTATAAAAGAGTAGAATGCTGTAATCCCACCTGGATATGCCGGTTGCTTTTGAACAGAAACGTAATCGTAAATTTTGTTACGATTATTTTGTGCCTTTGCCAAATTAAAGCACATGGCGATGCCCATTAGGGCTAAAATGATTAGCTTTCTCATTATTTTTTTATTAAAGGTTTTTGAATATTAGTTTTTCCCGGAGGTTGCTTTTTGAGTTGTTACAATGATCACTCCGTTTTTGCCTTTATCGCCATATATTTTTTGCGAACCGGCATCCTTTAGCACCTTTATCGATTTAATGGATTCTTGGTTTATGTTAAGATCGGTTACCTCTTTTCCATCTACAATGTAAAGTGGCTTTGCTTTAGGATCGAAATCTCTGTTCAGCAGGTATCGCTTTATCACTTGCTTTTCTCTATTGGGATGTACATTAAATCCTGATGCTTTTCCTTTTAAATCAGATCCGTAAATTTTTATCGGAGCGGCTTTAAGCCCATAATTATTGCTCAGAAAACCATTTTTGGTTTTAACTTCTATTACCCCTGCAAAACCATCAGCTCCGTATCGGGCTGTTGCTAAACTATCTTTTAAGATACTTAAAGATTCGATGTTATTGGGGTCAACCCCGCTTAGTGATGATGTACCCCTGGTATATTGTTTGTTTCCATCAATGATGATTAAGGGTTCAATCCCTGGCGTTGATATTCCCCTGAGCGTAATTTTAGGCGTTTTCGTACTATCTGCGCTTTGAGCAAAAACGGCTAAGCCAAAGCTCATTAGCAAGCTAAATATTATTACGTTTTTCATATTGAATCTGGTTAGAATTTTCTTTTGGTTTCCAAGAAATTAGTGTTTTTATCTAAAGAAAGCTCTTTTGGGTCAAGCGGCCTGAAAGCACCGCTTTTCGCTCCCTTGCTGGTAATTAATATTACGCCGTCCTTGGCTTTTGGTCCATATAGATTCATTGCCGCCTGATCTTTCAAAACAGAAACTGATTCTATATTATTTGGATTGATGTTACTTAAATAGCTACTGTTTGCCAGCCTGACTCCATCTAAAATGATCAGGGCATCTTGGTTTACGCTACCTTTAAGTATAACCCGATCTGTTTGCACATTGTTTGTATTCGTCTCTTTTATGGGATCTTTAAGCATGAAATTAACATTGATGTTGTATTTCACCCTCACCGCTAAACCATTCTGGATGCCCGGGTTCCATTTTGGCGATTCTTTTAAAACCCTGATGGCTTCTTCATCTGTACCGCTTCCTAAACCTCGTGTAATCTGGATATCCGATAATGAACCGTCTTTTTCAACTACAAAGCTGAGGAAAACCTTACCCTGAACATTATTCTCCTGCGCCAGCTTAGGATACTTAATGCTACCTCCGATATATTTATAAAATTTGGCTATACCACCCGGAAATTCGGGCTGTTTTTCGATCGAAACGAAATCATATACCTTGTCTATATTTTCAGATTTAAGGGAGTTGGTTTCGGTTTCGGTAGTTTTAGGAAGATAAGATATGACATTGATCTGGTTCAGGTTTACATATTCGCCCGATTTAGGTAATAATTTATTCTTAAACTCTTCTGATGATTCGGGAATTCTAAAACTTACTGTTAAAGCATATTTGCCACTGGCTAGGGTTTTGAATCCTTTATAAGCTAAAATTGCCTTCATTACTTCCTCATCACAGCCTGCGCCTAATTCTATGTTTGATCTGACATTGGTAATCCTGCCGTCTTTTAAATTAAACCTTATTTGGACGTTTCCTTGAATTTGACCGCTATTGGCTTCACTTGGATATTTGATTTTTCGGCCTAAAAACTGATAAAATCCTTTCCAGTTTGGATCTGTTTTACCATCAACTGAAATTTTAGGGGCTATAGTTGTTTTTTCAGGGGCAGTAACCATGTTTTCAACCATCTCGATCGGTTTTTCCATAGGGATTTGATCAGCAATGGATAATAACTTCTGGCTTTTACGGACAGTAGCTGACGAAAACACAATCAGAAGCGCAAATAGAGGAATAAAAATTCCATACTTCACAATGGCAATCTTTTTAGACCGGTCTTTGTGAAGCATGAAAATCCTTTTTTTAATCAACGATTTTTCTAAAAAGCCATTTGTTAAGGTATTTGGCGAAATGCCAAAAGACTTACTTAGTAATAGCATGGCGTATTCGGCCTTATCGCCCTGAAATTCGGCAGCAAGTTCATCTGCTAAAAATTCATGGATATTTTTAATAGCTTTTTTATAAAGATAAATAACCGGGTTTAGCCAGGTAATAATCCCTATAATTTCGAAGAATAGAATGTCTACAGTGTGCCATTGTTTGATGTGTGCTTCTTCATGGATATCAACCACATCCATTTGTGGTAATTCCCGATCAATTACTTTTTTCCCAAAAAAAGCAAATGCCGACCCAGACTTATTTAAAGTAATAAGTTTTTTAACTGCCAACAGGTTAAATATCAACCTGCCAAAGAAAAACAAAATCCCGGCACAATAAATATAAACGAATACATTTCCCCAGTGAAAACCGGCATTGGGCTCCGTTACAACTGTTGCCTGTGCCAATACAGCTTCCCAATTAACAGAAGTATAAACCTTTTGGGCCGCTTTCTGCTCTGTTAGCCATTCTAAACGGATAAATGGTATGCATAAGGACAAAACACCGGCAGATACTAAGTAAATGCGGTTTAAAGTGAAGTAGGTTTCCTTATCTAACAGTAGTTTGTAAAAACCAAAAAAAACAATTAAGTATAAGTTCACCTGTAATAGGTAATGGGCCGAACTCATTTTGGTTTATGTTTAATTTTATTAATCATTTTTAAAATTTCATCAACATCACTTAAATCCAGTTTTTCTTCTTTAACAAAGAAAGAGAACATACTTTCTACCGAATTTTCAAAGTAATTGCCCAGCAGTTTTTCAGTTGCATGGCGTTTGTATTCTTCCCTGCTGATTAAAGGATGATATTGATGCGCCTTACCGAACGCTTCATGACCAATAAAACCTTTGGTTTCTAAAATTCTAATAATAGTTGATACGGTATTGTAAGCAGGTTTAGGAAGGGGTAGCTCATCAATAACTTCTTTAACAAACGCTTTCTCCAACTGCCATAAAACCTGCATGATCTGTTCTTCGGCTTTGGTTAAATCTTTAATTTCCATAGTGGTTAATAATAATAAGGATGATGGCAAATTGTTTTGCCTTAACTAAAATTAAAACTAATTAATTAGTTATCCAAATTTTATTTAATTATTTTAAAAATTAATGAGTTAAAGCTTTTCTTCTGCTTTAGGGGCTTTTTTTAGGAAGAACTGATTGAACTTAAATGTATAACTTTATTGTTGATCCACTTGGGTAGTGGTGTGGACTAGATGGTGATGAGGTTGTTTTTGATGCCATATACCACTAAGCCGGTACGTGATTTAATATTCAGTTTGGCAAAAAGAGACTCCCTGTAGTTATCAACTGTTCGGGGGCTGACATTCATAATATCTGCAATTTCCTTATAGGTAAGCTCTGTGCTGCAATGCTGCAGAAAGGTAAGCTCCCGGGCAGAAAAGGTTGGTTTAATATCACTGTCTTTTAAAGCTACCAGAAGCCTGCCCGATACGAGCTCGTTTACATAAAAGCCTTTATCTACAATTACTTTAATGGCTGTTAATAAATCAGACGGTGTTGATTCTTTAAGCATATAACCTCCGGCACCGGATTTGAGCATCCCGATTATTGCTTTTTCATCCTCAAGCATACTTAGTGCGAGTACATGAACATTTGGGTAGTTCGCCTTAACCCACTTGGTAGCGTCAAAACCATCCATTACCGGCATATTAATATCCATTAAAATGAGCTGGACTTCAGGATTCTGGTTGATCTTTGCCTGAAGATCGATGCCGTTAACGGCTTCGAACATGACTTCTATTTCATCAAATTCTTCTAATAAACTCGCTAATCCCGAGCGGAAAAGAGTGTGATCATCAACAATTGCGATAGAAATACGTTGGTTCTGCATATTTAAGGGTAGGGGATTTCAATTGAAATAGAGGTGCCTTCGCCCGGCGCCGAATTTAGTGCTAATTTTCCATTGATCATCTCAATTCTTTTATAAATAGAATTTAATCCCATTCCCGATTTTTTAACCTTAATTTCATTTGGATCAAAACCAACGCCATTATCCCTTACCCTTAAATGTAAAGCATTTTTTTCGAGATATGAATCGATTTGTATATGTTTTGCCTGGGCGTGTTTTATAATGTTATTAATGATTTCCTGTAATAAACGGAGAATGATCAGATCCTTATCGGGAGATGTGACCTGCACGTCTAACAATTGGTTGTTAATCTTTAATTCGTATGCTCCTGTCTTATTGAGCCAGTTAATTTCCTGATGTATCGCATGGCCAATGCCATTTTCTACCAGTTGCTCTCCGTGTAACAGCTTGGCCAGCTCCCTTAATTCTTTAATGGATTTATTAACAAGTGATAATGAATTGTCGATTTTCTTTTTTGCCTTTTCTGCATCATTTAAATTTACAGAGTTTAAGGTAAGGGTGGTAAGGCTAAGTAACTGACCAACATTATCATGTAATTCTGTAGCAATGCTTTGCATGGTTTGATCTTGTACTTCAACCCGGGTCTGAAGCATTTCGGATTCAAATTTCTGCTGCATATTCAGCTTTTCCAGAAAATGGTTCTTTTTATGCCGGTTGTATGATCTGATGTAAAGTAACAGAAATATTGGCATCAAGAGAAAAACCAGCGATGCCAATATTATTAGGGACATGTTTTCCGTTGACGAGCTCTGCATATAAATGAATAGGCCCAAAAGCCGTATAAAAAAAGATTTAGTGTTGTATATATTATTATTCGTGTATTATATTTTCCCAAAAATTTTTGCTGAATAATGTCATCAAAAAAATTAGCAAGTGTACTTCCAAAATAAAATATTAATGTTCCACCTACCCACCAAAATGCAGGGTGAAACTTTAAATCAATATAATTTTCGTCTTTGAGCAACAAATAAAAATACAACAGACCATAAATTACAAAAATCACCGACGCTATACTTATCGTAAAAGCATTGTAAACATTTATACCATGCATAAAAGTAAATATGGTATAGATTATCATTATCGCTATATATGTTGCCGTTAGCCAGTACTTTATGTTTGTGTATTGTTTTATGAAATTAAAAAATCCGTAAGTAATGAAAGAAATTTCAAATATTGAATAAACATTGTAAACGCATAAATTTGTGTGGTAGGTTATAGCGAAGTACCTTCCAGCTATTTCAGTTGCAACTACCACTACCATATAGCATATCGTTATTAGCCAAAATGTCGATTTGTCCTTGGCTAAAAAGTATATTGCAAAAATAAGGCACAGCAGCTCTATATATGAGCTGCTGGTTGGGACAATAAATTTTAAAATATTTTGTATGTCAGAGTGAGTGGTAGTTTTTGCTATCATTTATTTATAGCATTAATTGACTGTCATCGTCACATACCTGTGGACACAATGCAGATCTGTTTTCCGGGTCAGTAGGTGATGGTATGTCTCCCTCGCAGATATCGCTTTTATCGATAAAATAATCCACACGGGGCTTGCCATCAATTATTTTGGTTACCACTAAAAGTAATGTATTCATTTCAGCATAAGTTGGAGGGATTTTATCACCGTACTCAAGGCTATTGATCTGATTAATAATATCATCAGTATATCTCCCAAAATAAATTCTGATACCATCTCCTTCAAATTCTGCTAATTTTTTTGTTAATGATATAATTTGTTCCGCGGGAAACCATGCTGCCTCGGTAAAAGTACCTTTTTCTGCATTTTGGCTTTTCCGGAAAGCAGCCGTCATTTGGCTAGCAATACCCACTGGTACCGTATTTGTTGTGCTGTTTTTAGAGTCTTTTTCTAACATTGTTTGATTGGTGAATTAAGAAACTAAATTATACTTTTTTGTTTATTTTATGGTAAATAATTGGTGTTATACTCGATTTATGTCTTTTTTATTAGTAGGATATTAACTTGTAAAGTTAAATTGATAAAAAAAATGTACCCTAACTTAAAGAAGTTCTTTTTACCAAAAATAGAGAATGCTCGGATTCTTATCAGGTGGATACATTTATAGCCTATTATTAATTTAACCAATATGAGAATAATCTAAAAATACCGTAAAAACACCCTTTCATTTAGGGTGTTTTACGTTAACGCTGAATTGAACGGTACCACTACTTTTGGTATATGATAACGGCTGAATAATTTGCAGTTACAGCATATTACTGTTTCAGGTACTGAAAAAAAAGCTATTTTGAACTTATTTGTAAATGAGTCTATTAAGATAAAAATTTGATTATAAGTATTAAACCTATTTATTCTTTCAGATATGACAAACAATATCCTACTACAGGAAAATCACAGTTCCATCAGTGAAAGGGAAGTTGAGATTATACACCTGCTATCAATGGGTTATAACAGTAAAGAAATAGGCGAGATGCTTTTTATCAGCGAACATACTGTTAATACACATCGAAGGAATATGGTAAGAAAGCTTGATTTAAAAAATTCTTATCAATTAATCGTATGGGCATTTAAAGAAAGAATATTATCCTTTTAAGGACTTAAAGTATATATAACCTCTCATTTTTAAACTAGAAAGCCAGCTATTTGACGCTAAATCAAATCAGCTGGCTTTTGTTTGTGGGTATGCTTTTCGTAGTAATTTTTATTTTCAGCAGCTACTATTTTATGCTCTTTTTGGTTACGATAAAATATCCAATAATGAAAAGTACCGAAGCATAAATCAAACTTGTCCATATTTCCTCTGTAAAAATTACAAAATCAGGGAGGCTACCTCCTTTTTTTACCCTGGTGATTCTCAAAGCCAGTGTAGGTAACGAATAAGGGATCAGGTAAGCGTATTTCCAACCTACGTTTGCCGTAATAATGCCCATAATGGTGCCAACAAAACCAGTTCCCATCGGTTTAAGGAAATCACCCCATAGCAGACTTAATATAAACTGCAGCGATAAAATGCCCAAAGAAGCTAAAAATAATTTAGCATAAGAGTTAATGAGAATATTTAAAGGGTTGTATTGATCAAAATTAAACTTCGGAATCAATACCTGTAATAACTGACCAAATGAATAGGTAAGTGTGGCAAACAATAATAAACAGGTAAATATTAAAAATACGGCATAAAGGTATTTGGCTGCATAAATTGAAAATTTATTTAAAGGTTGGGCAAACAACATTTTCCAGGTATCGTTCTTATGTTCAATGTTGTTGACCGAAAAGGCCATGAATATCACATAAAAAGGCATGATTAAGAATCCCATTACGCCAAGGGCTGCTCCACTGTATTTTGCCCATAATATCATTGAAGGATAGTGGCTGGCAATAATTTTCTCAGCGTCGTGATAAAAACCAAAACTAATTAAGCCACAAATAATAACAGGCAGCAATATGGCCGCCCAAAAAGCTAAAGTTTTTCTGGATTTGTAAAATTCTGATACTAACGAAATATAGAGCGCGCGCATGTTAGTTGGTTTTGGTAATGTCGAGGAATAAATTTTCGAGGTCTTTCCTTTGCTGATAAAGGCTGCTAATCCTAAAACCATTTTGGATCAGTAACGTATTTAGTTCTCCACTTTTTTGCGAAGAGGTAAACGGTACTGTAATTATATTATCGGTTTTTGCTGCAACTTCATGACCATACCTGGTTAACAAGGCGCTTGCGTTTTCGATATTGTCTACTTCGATTTCGAGCATAGGTTTGCTCAGCAAATGAAGTTCGTTAATAGTGCCCTGAAATAACAACTGGCCTTTATTAATTATTCCCACGTGAGTTGCTGTTCTTTCTATTTCTGCCAATAAGTGGCTCGAAACCAGTATTGTTTTTTTATGTTTCGTAGCTAAATCAATCATCAGGTTCCTAACCTCGATAATTCCATTAGGATCTAAACCATTGGTAGGCTCGTCAAGCAGAAGTAACTCTGGGTCTGAAATTAGTGCCTGGGCAATGCTTAGCCGTTGTTTCATGCCTAATGAATAATTGTTGGCTTTTTTATTTGATGCTTCTGCCAGGCCCACCAGCGAAAGCATTTCATCGGCTTTGGTTTTTTTTATGCCCAACAGGATACAGCGGTTAATCAGGTTTTCGCGGCCTGTTAAATGCCCGTAAATGGCAGGTTGTTCAACCAGTGCACCTATACGTTTTAAAATAGCTATGCGGTTGCTGTTTATTTCTTTGCCGAATATAAAAACCTGGTCGGATGGCGATTTAAGCAGGTTGAGCAAAATTTTTATAGTGGTTGTTTTTCCAGCTCCATTTGGGCCTAAAAAACCATATATGCTCCCTTTAGGTACTTGCAGCGAGAGGTCTTTTACGATGGTTTGGTTGCCAAAGTTAAAATTTAGGCCTACAGTTTCGATAGCGTAATTGGACATTGCTATTATTTAAAAATAGCTGTGGCCTGTGTTACGATAGTGCTTGAGGTTTTAGCAGGTTTAACCACTATTTCTGCATCATTTTTATCGGTGCTTACTGTAAGTGTTAAAATGATCATCATAAATACTGGTAATAATAAAAGTAAAAATGGCGATGTGTTTCCTAACTTTTTCATGATGGTTTGTTTTATTTGAGCGGTTTCGAAAATACCATCAGTAATTACGGTTTGATTTTTTAAGTTGATTGCTGATGTAGTTTTCATTTTGTTTTCGTTTTGATGATTCAAAGAAACTCAAGAAAAATAACCTGCTAAAATCTATTATACCAAGCGTTCAAGATTCTAGATCAACAGACATTTTTGGCGTTGGTCGATAAAATTTGCCCATTGGGCCGTTGGTAGAAAAAAAATGCCCGTTGGTAGATTGTGTAAGTAAATCGATAAAACTTTATTTATTTTGGATGCATGAAAAAGCAGTTCTAAAATATATGACCAACTGCTATTAACCGTAAACACTTTGTAAATGAAAGAAGGTAAGGGAGCTTTAATATTGCACAGCATTTTTTGGGCGACTATGATAATAGGTGCTGTAGTTACCATCATAACAACTGGCTCGGAAATAACGATGAAGCGGGAGTTTATCTCGTTTGGTTTATTTGGCATCCTAAATGTTTCACTTTTCTACATCAACTACATTTTTTTGATTCCTGAACTCATTAAGAGGAGAAAAAAGTATTGGCTTTATGTTTTTGCTTTTTTTCTGATGATTGCGGTGTTTGCCTTAATCAAGACAATCATTGCAGTTTTAAATCCAGTGGATATGATGATGGTAAGGGGCCGGAAGGCAGAATATCATGTGAATGAGTATTTCGCTGGTAAAGCTTTTGTTGGTGGCTTTTTCATGATTAGTAGCTGTATTATCAAATTCACCATCGATTGGTTTGCAAGTGAAAGGATCCAGCGTAACCTCGAAAGAGAGCGCCGGGAAATGGAACTGCAGTTTTTAAAATCGCAGTTAAATCCACATTTTCTTTTCAATTCGCTCAATAATATCTATTCGTTAGCCTATCAAAAATCAGATAAAACTGCCGATGCAATTATGAAGCTTTCAGAAATTATGCGCTACATGATTTATGAGAGTAATACGCCAACGGTAGCCTTGAGCAAAGAAGTAGATTATTTAACCAGTTATATCGAACTGCAGAAAATACGGTTTAAAGATGGTGCCTATATTGAGCTTACTTTAAATGGTGAAATTGACAATCAAAAGATTGTTCCCTTAATGTTGATTTCGTTTGTTGAAAATGCATTTAAGCATGGTGTGGTAACCGATCCGGCCGAACCGGTTAAAATCAATATCATTGCCAACCAAAAGATTTTGCATTTTAGTGTAGTTAATAAAAAGAATCAGCAGAATAAAGACGCACAGGGCGGAGTTGGTTTAACCAATGTAGAACGTCGGTTACAATTGGTTTATCCTGACAGATATAAATTAAATGTTGTAAATTCGGCTACTCACTATACCTGTGAACTGATGATTGATATATAATCCGATAACCAAGCATAAACCGGGTATAAAATCATTAATTAAAATAATAACCTAAAAATGAATTTAAACTGTATTGTTGTTGATGATGAGCCTTTAGCGCTAGATATTTTACAGGATTATATTTCGAAAGTACCATTTTTAACCCTGGTTAAAAGATGCGAAAACCCTATTGAAGCGCTGCAGATTGTTCAGGGCGGAGGGATAGATCTGGTGTTTTTGGATATTCAGATGCCGGAGTTAACCGGAATCCAGTTTTTGAAAATTGCCGGTAATAAATGTCACTATATATTAACTACCGCTTACCCACAGTATGCTTTAGAAAGTTACGATCTGAATGTTTCGGATTATCTGTTGAAGCCCATTGCGTTTGATCGTTTTTATAAAGCAGTAGAAAAAGTACACAACCAGGTAAAACCGGTTGAAGCTCCTGCCAGCGTGGCACAACCGATTGTTACACCAGCGTCGTTTTCAGCCCCGCCAAATCCCGTTCAGGATTATATTTTTGTTAAAACGGAGCATAAGATCCAAAAAATTTACCTGCACGATATTTTATTCATTGAGGGCTTAAAAGATTACATTTCCATTTTTACCAAAGATGAGCGCGTAATTACTTTACAGAGCATGAAAAAAATGGAAGAAGCATTGCCTCAAAGCCAGTTTATCAGGGTACATAAGTCTTATATTGTAGCGGTTGATAAGATAGAAAGCATTGAGCGCAGCCGCATTACCATTAACCAAAAAATTATCCCTGTTGGCGATACCTACCGTGATGAATTTTTCAGGGTGATCGGAAATAAGAACATCTAACAGGGTGATGTAAGAAGGGAAATGTAAAATGAATAATGTGCGCCTGGCAGCAATCGATTAACCAAATAAAGCAATTAAACTGACTGGGAAGAGGGCTGTGCCATGGGTTGGCCCAAAACCTTTCTGATTTCATTTTCTACTTCCAGTGTAATATCGTTCGGCGGTTTTACTCCGGGTTCAATAGGTTTTAAAACTGTCCATTTTAAGGCATTTCCTGTGGATAATGGAAACTTGCCAAAACGAACAATTTTCCACGAATTTTCTATGGCCACCGGAACGATCAACGCATTGGGTACTACTTTTAATATGGTAGCGATACCCCCATACTGGAATGTTTTCAATTGACCATCTTTCGCGCGGGTTCCCTCCGGAAAAATAACAGTGCTCCAATTATTCTCTTTCATTCTACGGCCAAGTTTTATAATTTCAGAAATAGCCTGCTTGTTGTCTTTCCGGTTAATGTTTGCACCACCACCCAAACGCAGGTTAATGGATATTGACGGAATGCCTTTGGTAAGCTCAATCTTAGAGATAAATTTTGCGCTGTGTTTTCTTAAGAACCAAATTAGCGAAGGGATATCGTACATACTTTGGTGGTTTGCTGCAAAAATGATGGGCCTATCTGTCGGCAGATCATATTCGTTTCTAAAACTGATAGAGTTAAAAAGGAAAATCTGGCAATAGGTTAGAAAAAAATTAAGAATATCTACAGAAACCTTATGTGCTTTATAACCAAAAAGCTTAAAACAAAGCCATTGTATGGGATGGAAGATACAAAGGATTAATCCAAAGAAAATATAAAAAATAGGGCTTAAAATATATCCAAAAAGCTTGCTCATCAGGTTGATTTAATAGGGGACAAAGATAATAATAAATTATTCTGGTTCTTTGAAGATGTATTTTTCTTCATATTCAATCTCAAACATTTTTAATAGATTGATGTATTAGGAACATTTGGTGATTATTATAATTCCCCATTTATTATCATCAGCTTTGCTTTTAAAATAGCGGCAACGCTCACCGAGTCGGTAATCGTTCCATCTAAAACCATTTGATAAGCTTCGTTAAAGGGGAGTTTTCTGATAACAAGTTGTTCTGTTTCTTCGGGCATGGCAATGCCTTGAATGAGACCGGTAGCGATATAGATGATACTTAATTCGTCACTTACTGAATTGGAAAGATGCATTCTTTGTATCTCTTTCCAGTTTTTGGCGCTCATTCCCGTTTCTTCCAGTAATTCTCTTCTGGCACTTTCCAATGGCTCTTCGTGGAATGGGCCTCCACCTTCAGGGATTTCCCAGCTGTAGGCATTAAGTGCATACCGGTATTGGCCAACCAGCCAGGTATTGTAGTTTTCGTCCAAAGGAAGGATTCCGATGGCCAGGTTCTTAAAATGAACGGTACCATAAATGCCTTGCCCACCGGAGGGATTAATGACCTGGTGTTCGGTTAAGCGGATCCAGTTATTATCGTATTTTATATCGCTCTCAAGCGTTTTCCAGGGATTGATCTCTTCCATGCCTGCAAGATAAGAAATGATCTTATTTTACGATGGTTAACGAAGATTTCTTTAATTGGCTTATGTAGAAAAAAATTGTACCAAAATCAGGGGTAGACTGGAACGTCTCGAAAATGGAGAAATCTTTAAACTAATGTTAAAGATTTCTCCACTGCTGTTAAATGACGATTGGTGAGCTATATTTATGATACGGCCCTTTGGCTATTAAAATGATCCTTCATCAGGACGGTTGTCCTGTTGATCGTCTTTTTTCTTTTTATTCGTGCCGGTAAAGGTTGTTTTTCCAAAGCGGTAAGAGAAAGTTAAATTTCCCATTGTTCCCTGAAACTGGCGTTCAAAATCAACAATTGTTGCCCTATCTTCAGTGGTCATGCTCCATCTCCTGGTATTAAACACATCCCTGACATTGAAGCTTAAAGATGCTTTTTTATTCGGGAAATCGTATTTGGCTCCGCCGTCAACACCGTACATGGCGTTACGTTTTCCCTGTGCCATAACCTCCGGCGCCCTGTAGTCGCCGCGCACCTGTAACGATAAATTTTTAACTACCGTTAAATTTCCGGTCAGGTTGGCATTCCAGCTAAATCCGCTGCTTGATGGAATATCAAACCTCGCATCTCCGGCAAACCTGGCCTGATATAAGTTTACATTGGTGGTAAAGTTTAGGGCTTTAACCAGGTCAAAACGGCCAATTAATTCTAATCCGCTATTAATTTGGTGCGATAAGTTTTGAGGGGTTGAAGTAATAATCCCGTTAACCGGTGTGCTTCTTACACGCTGGATCACGTCGTTGGTCTGACGGAAATACAGGCTTGAAGTTAAGGTTACTTTTTTCCAGTATTTGCTATAACCCAACTCAAAAGAGTGTACATCCTCCGGCAATAAATTCGGGTTACCACCTCTGTAGTTTAATGGATCAGAAACATCTAAAAATGGATTGGTATCCCATGGACGTGGGCGGTTTACACGACGGGTATAACTCAGTTGAAGCTGATTGTCGCCTTTTAGTTTCTGGGTTAAAAATACGCTTGGGTATATCCTTTTATAGTGAATATTTCCTTCGGCAGTGGTTAATACATTGTTAGAATAGCCTTCTAAATGTGTGTCTAAACGTGCATCTTCTCCCCTTAAACCTATCTGATAACCAAAATCTTTAATCTGGTTCTGGTAATTGAAATATAGGGCATGCACCTGATCTTTACTGTTAAAACCATTAATCAGTTTGTTATTACTGATGTAGATACTGCTATTGGTTAAGATCGAATCTGCATATTGATCATTTTCCCCTAAACGGATCTGGCTGCGGTAACCCATTTCAATTTTACCCGCTTTACCTACAGGTAAGGCATAATCTGTTTGTATATTGTAGTTGGTGTTATTACCGGTATTAAATACGCGCTGTAAACTTAAGGTTTCGTCAATAGGTACTCCATTGCGATTAGTGGTATTGGTGCTATAATACTGATTGCTGTTGTTGGTCCCATAAGAATAACCAAAATTAAAGGTTAGTTCTTCCTTAGGTTTGTTAAACTTCTGTACGTAATCCAGATTGGCATCATAACTTGTCCCGAAACCATCGGTGTTATTGGTTCTGTTACTTAGTAAAACCGGCAACTGGTTTTTATCTAATTGCCTGATGTTGAGTTGATCATTACGCTCATTATCTCTTGAGTTAAAACCTCCGGATAAGCTGATTACACTTTTTGGTGCTAAATAATAATCGATACCCGCTTTGGCATTGTGTCCTTTATCCAATGAACTGGAAACTGTATTTTGACTGGCAAACCTTGTTCTTAACGAGTCTGATTTATAGGTAATGTCCTGAAAACCGCCTCCAACCCGGTTTCCATAACGGTAGCCATAGTTTCCGTAAATATTAACTTTACTGTTTTGAAAACTTAAGTTGGTGTTGGCATTGTAATTATTACGGTTACCTGCAGTTAGGGCTGCCGAACCATTAAAGCCAAGTTTTGTGTTTTTCTTTAACACAATGTTAATAATGCCCGACTGGCCTTCTGCATCATATTTAGCTGACGGATTGGTAATTACCTCAACACTTTCGATAGAACTGGCTGGTATCGACTGAAGAATCTGTGCCACATTACCGCCTGCAATTAAAGAAGGTTTTCCATCAATTAAAACTTTTACCCCGGTTGATCCGCGCAGGCTCACATTACCATCCATATCAGTAGAAACAGAAGGAACATTCTGCAATAAATCGCCTGCTGAACCGCCCTCGCTGATAACACTCTGATCTACTGCGAAAATCTTTTTATCGATACCCATCTGCATGCCCTGTTTTTGGCCCGTTACAGTGATTTCGCTCAGTACATTGCCTTTTGCAGCATTCATCTTGATTTCGCCAAAGTTTAACGTTCCTGTAGCACTGGTGATGGCTATATTATCCCTCACCATGGTTTGGTAACCCACGAAACTTATTTTAAAGGTAAAGGTACCGGCAGGGATATCGGCCAATACAAAAGCACCGTTTACATCGGTCTGCACTATTTTTGCGTTTTTGGCCGTGGCCTTATCAATCAAAACTGCTGTAGCAAATGGAATGGTTTCTTGTGTTTTTGCGTCTTTAAGTACTCCGGTAATTTTTGCTTTTCCACCTGTTTGCGCGAAAAGACCAAAAGATAAGCTTAAAAGTAAAAGGGTTATCTGTATTGTTTTTAATTGTAAAAGTCTCATTAAGAAATTAAAATTTGCATCGTTTTTATAAAGGGAGACAAAGTAACGGCAACTATATTTAATTAAGCCGCCGTAACCATTTTATTACAGCCATTTTATAGTAATATTTTTGTGGGTTTTGTTCCCAGCCCTATTATGGGAATCAATATTATTTTGTTAAAACAATAAAAGAATATGACTATTGAACAGTTTGCAAATGTTACTTTTGCTTAATTATGAAGAGGATATTAATTGTTGATGATTTACACCCTGCATTTAAAGAGCAGGCCATCGCTATGGGCTACCAGGTTGATGATGAACCACAGATTACACGTCAACAAACACTGGATAAAATAAAGGATTATACCGGTATTGCTGTTCGGACAAAATTTCGGATCGATGCTGAAATTTTTGCCGCAGCCCCAAACCTAAAGTTTGTAGCAAGGGCAGGGGCCGGGTTGGATAATATTGATGATAAGATTGCCTTTGAAAGAAATATCGAGCTGATTAATGCCCCTGAAGGCAATTGTGATGCGGTTGGCGAACATGCAACAGGTTTGCTTTTATCGTTAATGAACAATTTCCGCAGGGCCGATATCGAAATCAGGAATGGCGTGTGGGATCGTGAAGGAAACCGCGGTTACGAATTGAAAGGCAAAAAAGTCGGCATTATTGGTTATGGTTTCATGGGGCAGAGCTTTGCCAAAAAACTGGCTGGTTTTGAAGTAGATGTAATGGCTTATGATAAATATAAAACCGGTTTTTCTGATGCTTTTGCGCGCGAGGTAAGCATGGAAGAAATTGTGAAGCACAGCGATGTGCTGAGCTTGCATATCCCTTTAACTGCTGAAACCAGACAGATGGTAGATGACGAATATTTCTTCCACTTTAAAAAGCCCATATTCTTTATCAATACGGCAAGAGGAGAGATTGTGAAGACTACGGCCGTACTTAACGCCATTAAAAACGGAAAGATTTTAGGCGCTGGATTGGATGTGCTGCAAACCGAAAAGTTCCCGGCTTTAGGCGAACAGTCCTGGTACAATGAATTAAAGAATAATGATCAGGTCATTTTAACCCCACATGTTGGTGGCTGGACGTTCGATTCGTATCGTAAGATTTCGGAAGTTTTAGCCGAGAAGTTAAAAGGGCTTAATTTTTAGCAGGCAATCAACAGAAGATTTACCTAGAGATTCTGAAGCGCGCCGAACCGTGCTTTTCAAAATTAATTATTTACTTTTTTAGCAATCAGTACATTTGAGCGAGAAGATTAACATTTACAGCTGACAGTCTTAAACACGGAAGGCCTTTAAAAAAGTTAGTTTTATTTCTTAAATTGGCTATACAATCTAACCAATTTTATCATGCCGAAAGATCACTTATATTCAACTACTGTTACATGGACGGGCAATAAAGGCTCGGGTACAATGGATTACCGTTCGTATGATCGCGATTATGTAATTTCTGTAAAAGGTAAAGCCGATATTTATGGTTCGTCTGATTCTGCTTTTTTGGGCGACAAATCTAAATATAACCCGGAAGATCTTTTGCTGGCATCAATATCAAGCTGCCACATGCTCTGGTATTTACACCTATGCTCTAAAAACGAGATTGTAGTAATCGATTATAAAGATGAGGCAGTAGGCATAATGGAAGAATCGGGTGATGGAAGCGGCCGTTTTAGAGAAGTTACCCTGCATCCCCAGGTTTTAATTGCAGATCAGGCACATTACGAACTGGCAGAAGCGCTGCATCAAGAGGCTAATAAAATGTGTTTCATTGCCAATTCATTAAATTTTCCGGTTAAACACGAGCCGGTTCTCAGTTATTAGCTTGCAGTTTTCAACAAACAATTTTCAGTTGGTAGTTATATCAGGCTACCAACTGAAAACTGTTTGTTATTTCACTTACCAAATATTATCATTAGGCGTAGCATCTACATAAATACCATTATCTAAAGTAATTGATTTTATTTTTTTAGCCGTATTAATCGTTATGCTGGTTTCTTTTTGATTTGCTTTCCAAACTACCGGGGTTTTATGGATAGTTTCAGTTTTTCCATCAGAGTAAGTAACCACAACATCGAATGGGATGGCAAATCCGCCTATATTTTTAACTGTTATGGTTGATTTTCCTTTTGCAGGTGTTACTTTGCCAATGGCTAAATCGAGATAGTTATTTGTGAAAAACCAATTTTGGAAAAACCAGTTTAAATTCTGCCCCGAACCCGCATTCATTGAATTAAAGTAATCCCATGGAATTGGGTGTTTACCATTCCAGTTGCTCATGTAGGTGTGAAGCGCTTTTTTGAATAAATCGTCTCCTAACAGATCTTTAAGCGCCAGATAAGATAATGAGGCCTTTCCGTAAGAGTTATTCCCGTAACCTGATCCCGAAACCTGATCAGACATTGAGATTACAGGTTGGTCTTCTTCGGTAGATTTATCATTAATATAGCCGTTTACCCTGAATTTTTTGTAAAAATTATCGGCAGCCTGTTTACCGTGTTCGGCAATGCCGATTAAATATTCGAATGTAGTGGCCCAGCCTTCGTCCATATAAGCATAACGGGTTTCATTAATCCCCATATAAAAAGGAAAATACGTATGTGCAACTTCATGGTCCTGTACCAGCTGTGCGAAAACAGGATCCCCAAATTGGGAATCGTTAACCATCATTGGATATTCCATATCTGCAAAACCCTGAAAAGCAATTGTTTTAGCATAAGGATAAGGGATTCCGGGCCAGTTGTTTGAGAACCAATCTAAAGCATTAAGATTGTATTTAACCGAGTTGATAAAATCTGTTCCGGTGGTTGGGTTATAGGCGGCTTGGGCACTTGCACGGCGGTTGGTCTTTTTATCTACAATTACGCTCGCACCGTCCCAAACGTAGTGGTTGCTCATGGCAAAAGTAACATCGGTAATGTGGTTTACCGCAAATTTCCAGGTATTCCAGTCTTTTTGCTGCGTTACTTTACCATTTTTCATTTCCTCCCCGGTAGCAATATGGATTATTTCATCACCATTATACGATTTTTTTAACCGGGCAGAAATTTCTGGTTGCAACACCTCATCCGGGTTGAGAAAATCGCCGGTTGCATAAACTATATAGTTTTTAGGTGCTTTAACCGAGAATTCGTAATCGTTAAAATCGTTATAAAATTCGGCCCTGTCTGTATGTGGAATGCGGTCCCAACCATTATAATCATCATATACCGAAATACGCGGGTAGCTGTAGGCCACAAAAAAAGAGTTTGGATCAATTTGCCCTTCGCGGCCGCTTTCTTTCGATAATGGATAATCCCATTCTATTTTAACTGTAATTTTCGATTTTGGCAATAAAGGTTTTTTCAGCGTTACCTTACCCACTGTTCCCCAACTTTTGCTGTCAACTTTATATGTTTCGCCATCTACGGAAAAAGCAGTAATATTTAAACCGGTAGTCAAAAAATCTTCACTCACGGCTCCTCCTCTTGGCGAGGTTGGTTTATGCAGGTTGTTTACGAAACGGATAGCCAGGGTTCTTAAAGTATCGGGACTGTTGTTGCTGTATAAAATTTCTTCATTACCACTCACTACTTTGGTTTCGGCATCTACCTTAATATCCATATTGTATTTACCATGGTTTTGCCAATAATTTGGGCCGGGTTGTCCATTCATGGCACGTGTACCCTTAGCATACGCTGCTTTAATATTCCGGGGCATATAAAGCTCCTGGGCAGAAGCAATATAAGTACTCAAGCAAACGAGCAGGGCAATAGAGAATAACTTTTTCATTTTTAAAGAATAATTTGAGTTAAAAGTAAAATTAATGAATTTTAAATGCTTGTATGAGTAAATGTTATGTTTTTAGTATATAAAGCTGCATCTGTTGTGGGCTGGCACAGGTAGTATCTATTGCATTTATTTAAGTGATCAGGGGATATTAAGCCTGATTAATCCTTAAATCGTAAAAATCATGAGTATTTATTTGCTTTTGTAATTTCCACATTTTATCTTCGTTATAATTGAAGCAAGACTATGTAGCAAGCCAACTATATAGTCTTGTTTGTTTTTTATAGCGTTTGAATAAAATTAATAGAGCAATGACAGAGGTAACATACTACACCCAAGAGGGGTTAGATAAATTAAAGGAAGAAGTTCATTATTTAACAACCACCGGTCGTCAGCTAATATCTAAAGCAATTGCAGAAGCGAGGGATAAAGGTGATTTATCGGAGAATGCAGAATACGATGCGGCAAAAGAGGCGCAGGGTTTGCACGAAGCGAAAATAGCGAAATTACAGAACACGTTAGCAAATGCACGTTTGATTGATGAATCGCGTTTGGATTTATCAAAAGTACTTGCGCTATCCATTGTTAAAATAAAGAATGTTAAAAATGGTGCGACCATGACTTACCAATTGGTTGCAGAAAGTGAAGCAGATTTAAAAACCGGAAAAATTTCGGTTAAATCGCCGATTGCACAGGGCTTACTGGGTAAATCGGTAGGCGAATTTGCCGAAATTGAAGTGCCTGCAGGTAAAATGCAGTTCGAAGTGCTCGAGATTTCGAGATAAGGTAAAAGGCGGAGGGTTTAAGGCTTAAGGTCTACACTCCGCTATAAAAACCCTAAGCCTTACACCCCCTAAACCCTATACCTTAAATGACTATTTTCTCAAAAATTGTTGCGGGCGAAATTCCTGCACATGTGGTTGCTGAAACTGTAGAATATTTAGCGTTTTTAGATGTTTCGCCATTAACGGCCGGCCATGTACTCGTAATTCCGAAAATTGAAGTTGATTATATCTTCGATATGGATGAAGACCTGTATGTTGGTTTATGGATGTTCGCTAAAATTGTAGCAAAAGGTGTAAAAATAGCTTTTCCATGCAAAAAAGTAGGCGTTTCGGTAATTGGACTGGAGGTTCCGCATGCACACATTCATTTAATTCCAATGAATAATGTAAGCGATATGAACTTCAGTAAAGAAAAATTAAAGCCAACCAATGAGGAATTGGCTGAGGCAGCTGAAAAAATCAGGCAGGCCTTGCTGGAGGTATAAAAAAGGCCGGCTGTGAAAACCTCAGCCGACCATTCTACCCGTCTAACCCAAGTATTTTTATGGTGCCGGAGCAACAGTGGCATTCAGTTGTAATACAGGCCAGGTTAAACCCGGACCTTTTCCAATTACTATGCCGAGGTTATCGCCTCTTTTTAGATCTGATATCCAGTAGTATAATGGCCATCCTTTATAAGTTAACTGTTTTTTGCCTATTGTGGCCACAGTAATTACGCTAACATCAGCTTTTGCAACAGCAGAGGGCACGCTTAGCACATCAGATTCATAAACCGGCCAGATACCTTCTTGTGTAGTGCTCTTTGTATAAGTATTTACACCGTTTTTATCTGGTGCAAAAGCGTATAAGGTGCGTCCTTTGCTATCAGTTAGGTAAATGGTGTTGCCAGTACCTACGGCATAAGTGCTGGTATAATTGGTGTTGTTCCCAAACAACTGTGCATTGGCCAGCATTAACGAATAATCGGGCTTTGCTACAAACCATATTCCGCCAACCCCATCACCTTTAATGTCGCCTTTTGCCGCATCACCAGCATAATAATAAAGCGGATAGCCCTTGTAAGTACTTTGTTTACGCCCATCGGCCCGGGTTACCTCACCAACTTCTGCTTTATTCAGGTTTAAATCGGTGCTGGCATCAGCAGAATAATAAAGGGGCCATGCTGTTTCGCAGCCACCAACACAGGTTGGTGTACCCGCAGCATCTGATGCAAAAAAGTATAAGGTTTTGCCATCTTTATCTGTTAATACTGATCCGAATTTGGTGTCGGTTGCCAATTGGATTCCCTTATTATTGTTAGCAGGCGGAGTTGTAGGTTCGTCTGAACTATTTTTCTTACAGGCAGTAAGCACTATGGCTATACAAACAACAGCCAATAGATTCTTTTTTAAGTCACTTAGCATAAGATTTTTGTTTTTAGTTTTAACTTTAGTAAAAATTGATATGTAGCTATTACGCCCTATAGTTGTAAACGGTTGCCTGCGCAATGAAGATTTTTGAACCAAAATGAATAATGTAAAATATTTTTAGAAAAGTAATTTTTGAAGCAACCTTTCGTTGTTCTTCATCGTAATGCATTTTGAAAGGAGAACTTGTGACCGCTACCCGCGATAGTGAAGATATTGTACAAGAGTATATCCAAGGCTGTATTAGAAATGAAAGAGATAGTCAGAAAGCGCTATACAAGCATTTCTATAGCTTTGCTATGGGAATTTGTTTGCGATATGCAAATGATAGGCTAGATGCTGCGGGAATATTGAACGATGGCTTTTTTAAAGCTTTCAAGAATATAGCTAAATATGAAACTTCAAAGGCTTTTATGCCATGGCTGGGCCGGATAATAACCAATACTGCCATTGATTATTACCGCGCCAATTTAAAATTTGCAGATCATACAGATATACAGGACCATGAAAATATTGCACAGGCAAATTCTGTATACGATAAACTGGCTTACCAGGATCTGCTAGCCATGGTTCAAAACTTAAGCCCAGCCTACCGAACGGTTTTTAATCTTTTTGCAATAGATGGTTATAACCACGAAGAAATAGCAGCAATGCTTGGTATATCTGTCGGAACTTCAAAGTCGAACCTGTTTAAGGCACGACAGAAATTACAGGAAATGCTAAAAGCAACAGATGCGAAAACTTACCAGGTTGGAAGTTCGGAAGTAGATAGAAACCTTTTACAGGTAAGGCTAAACACAAATATGCAATGAAAGAGGGAAAAGATATAGATAAATTATTTAAGGATGGCTTGGAAACACCTGATCTGCCCTTTAATGATTTAGATTGGGATAATCTGGAGGAAAGATTGCATCCATCACCAAAAAGAAGGATAATACCTTTGTTTTGGTATGCCGCTGTGGCCGGAATTGCGGCAATGTTACTGATCGTATTTTTATTAGTTAAACCTAGCGATAAAATTGAGGCGATAGCAGGGGCCAAAACAGATAAAGGAAACCAAAATAATATTAAAAAATCGAGTGATAATATTGTAAAACCGACTGAAATACCTGTAAAACCAACTGATCAGGGAGTAAATTCAGATCCGAACCCATTATCCATAAATAAAAGAAGTATCGGGGTAGTACAAAAACAGGATAACAAGAATATTTTTGCTCCGGAAGTAGAAAATGGGCAAAAAACGGATGAAATTTTGGCAAATAATGGCAACATGCTGGCTGGCATACCGTTTAAGCCAGTACTAAACTCAAAAATTAATGAGGTTCAATTTAAAGAAGAGCATTTAAGCACCAGTGTTGAAACAGGCAGGCCTGATCGGGTCAAAACTCCGGTTTTGAAGCAAAAATCGAGATTTGCGTTGAGTATTTTAGCTGCGCCAGATTTAACCAGTGTGCAAAAATCTGGGCAAAGTAGTTTGAGCGGTAGTTTTGGGGTAGAAGCAACTTATGCGGTTACAAAAAGGATAAGCATTACTACGGGAGCCGCTTATGCCAAGAAAATTTATAACTCAGATTTTAGCTTATACAAACCTAATACGAATTATGTTTTTAATGTTGCGCCATCAAATATCCACGCCAACTGTGATGTGATCGATATCCCTTTAAACGTAAACTATAAAGTTTTTAATGGGCGGAGAAATTCGATTTCGGTAAGTACCGGCCTATCCAGCTATTTAATGTTAAAAGAGCAATACACCTATTCTTATGATGGAGCTGCTTACAAGGGACCAAAAGATTATACAGTAAGAAACCAGAACCAGCATTATTTGGGTATTGCCAATGTTGGCCTGGAGTTTCAGCACAAAATAAATAATAATTTAAGCATCAGCGCTAAACCTTTTATGAAAATTCCGTTAACGGATATAGGCTATGGAAATGCTAAACTGTCATCAACAGGTGTGGCCATTTCGGTAAACATGAACCTATTTAAAAAGAATTAATGCTTAATATTTTTGATTGGATCGGGCAAAGGCACAAAGTCTGTTTCACCTGGTACAGGTTTAAAGCTTTGTTCTAACCATTTTTGCTTTGCTTTTTCAATCAATTCTCTGTCCGAGGCCACAAAATTCCAGTAAATAAAGCGTTCTTCAGGAAAAGGTTCGCCACCGAAAATGTAAATCGTGGTATTTGCCTGCATGGTAAATTCGCAGAGTTTGGCATCGTTGGCAATTAAAATCTGCCGGGGTTCGAAAATATGCCCATCACTCTCAATAGCGCCTTCTAAAATATACAGCGCACTTTCTCCGAAGAGAGAGCTGCCGATATTTACCTTTTGGCGATCGGTACTTTTTAACTCTAAAAAATACAGCGGACTATAAACAGGCACGGGCGATTTACGGCCAAAAGCTTCTCCTGCAATTAATTTAACAGCAACGCCATCTTGCTCCCATGCAGGGATATCGGTAGCTTCCACATGGAAAAATTCTGGTTCCATTTGTTCCAGGGCCTTAGGTAAAGCCACCCAGATTTGTAAACCATGTAACATTTTATCGGAGTGACGCAGGTACTCCGGTGTTCTTTCTGAGTGTACAATACCGCTGCCTGATGTCATCCAGTTTACCTGCCCGGGTTTAATCACAATATCTGATCCTAAACTATCTTTATGTGCAACCTCGCCCTCGAACAAAAAGGTTAAAGTAGATAAGCCGATATGCGGGTGGGGTGGAACATCGAGATTTTCATGATCGCTCATTGCAGCAGGTCCCATATGGTCAATAAAGGAAAATGGGCCGACCATACGTTTCTCCCTGAAAGGGAGGAGCCTGCCAACCATGAAATTACCAATATTTGCAGGTCTTTCTTCTATAATGAGTTTAATGTTCGACATGGGATAATCAATTTTATTGGGGTGAATTTAAGGAAAAAGGCTGGGATTGATACCATAAAAGCGGAAATGTCACCCTGAGCTTGTTGAAGGGCCTACCGCTAATTAAAGCGTTTTTTATACTTTTTGCAAAACTGATTATAAGGAAAAGATTTCATTCTTATCAGTGCTTCTGTAAAAGATAAATGAGATTTAAATCCAGAATTATATGTAACATCTGACATCACAACTAACAAAAAAAGCATCCCGAAAGGGATGCTCTTCTAAACTTAAAAAGAAAAAAATAGGGAATTAAACCAATTGTGCTAAAGCTTCTTTGCTAAAGCCTTTCAAATCTTCTGTGCGGTTGTGTTTAATTTTTTCTACCCAGTTCGGATCTGCCAGAAGCGGACGGCCAACTGCTATTAAATCGAAGTCGCCCCGGTCCATTCTACGTACCAGTTCGTCTAGTGAGCTAGGCTGCGAGCTTTGACCTGCGAAGGCACCAAAGAAATCGCCGTCTAAACCAACTGAGCCCACTGAGATTGTGGTTTTTCCTGTTACTTTTTTGGCCCATCCAGCAAAATTTAAGTCAGAGCCTTCAAACTCAGGCTCCCAGAAACGGCGTTGCGAACAATGGAAAATATCAATTCCTGCTTCCGCCAACGGGGTTAACCATTGTTCCAATTCCTGTTCGTTTTTAGCCAGTTTGAAATCGTAAGCAGCAGGCTTAAATTGTGATAAGCGAATAATCAAAGCGAAATCTTCTCCAACTCTTTTGCGCACTTCTTTAATTACCTCAACTGCAAAACGGGTACGTTCTGCCAATGTTTTACCACCATAAATATCCGTACGGTTATTGGTCGCATCCCAGAAAAACTGGTCAATCAGGTATTGATGTGCACCATGTATTTCAACGGTATCGAAACCCAGGGCTTTAGCATCTGCAGCAGCCTGACCAAAAGCAGCTATGGTATCAGCAATGGCAGCATCGGTCATCGCTACGCCGTTTTCGAATCCCGGACTGTTAAAAGATGAGGGGCCTTCAAATGGAGCACTTGGTAACCAACCGGAAGCATGATTGGCATGAATACCCTGGTGCCAGATCTGTGGACCCATTTGTCCGCCAGCCTGGTGCACACTTTTAATCACATTCTCCCAGCCTGCTAATGCTTCGGTGCCGTAAAAATGCGGGATGTTAGGATCTGCAGATGAAGATGGACGGTTAATTACTGTTCCTTCAGATAAAATTAAGCCTACTTCTCCAGCTGCTCTCTTTGCGTAATAAGCTGCAACCTCGGCTGTTGGTACACCTCCCGGAGAAAATGACCTCGTCATAGGTGCCATTACTATTCTGTTTTTGATATTTAATGTTTTAAGGCTAAAAGGCCTGAATAAACTATCTGTGTTCATATATTTCTAAATTACAATTCTGTATTGATGATTTTACTTAATTTTTCCAAACCTTCCTGGTTACGCTTGTAATAAGTCCATTGTCCGACACGGGTAGAGCTTATTAAATCAGCACGTTGCAGAATAGAAAGGTATTCTGAAATGGTACTCTGAGACAAGCCACTTTTAATCTGAATCTGACCCACACAAACACCAACAGCTTCGAAGTTGGGATTTGGCTGATCAGGGAAGTGTATTGCAGGTTCCTTCAGCCAGCCTAGAATTTCTAAACGCGTTTTGTTCGAAAGGGCTTTAAATATTTCTACTTGATCCATGCTGCAAATGTATATCGACTTTTCCCGATATGCCAATTAAAAGAATAAAGTTTACAATTGGATGTAAAACCAGGCCTATGTAAATGAATTATGGTATGAACTGAAAGCTCAAGATTCTTCGCTTCGATCAGAATAACAGAGAAGATAAAAAGGGAAAAAAGCTTAAAAAAAGAACGGGGATAAATCATACCGACCTATCCCCGTCATCTAAATTAACGCTCTCATATATATAAACAACCAAAAAGGTGATTTATTATATCTGATGAAAAATATTTTTTATTTTTTTATTGTTGTTTTTTTAATCGCTGTTTTTGCTTTCTTTTCAACTGCCTGGTTTTGTTCAGCGGCTTCGGTCTTTTTCTTTGCAGGTACTTTCGTTTTTGTAACTTCGGTAACAGGCTCTTCTTTAATTTCTACAGCCTTAGGAGCATGATCCTGTTGCAGGTAAGTGGAGAGGATCTGTCGTAAGTATACCTCTGGTTTAGGCATATTAATGATGGCTCCAGGCTCTTTATCCTGCGATTGTTTGATATACGCTGATTTAATTTTGCCCCAATCTTTAGAGTAAAGCTTAATGAACATCTCTACAAATTGTTCGTCTGTATATTTTTTAGGCAACCTACCCAGTACTGCCTGAATTTTTTCTTCTTTTTTATGTAATACCGCCATCGATTTTATTTTGTACAAAGATAGCCGAATTTTATCATTATCTACCCTTCACTGAGCAAGCACATAAGCCGCTAATTATTTCTTCCAGCCTTCTTGCATTTTTTTGTATGCTTTTTTACTAATTTTTGAATTCTTCTTTGATCTTGATTTGCCTTTTTTCTTTCGGGCGTTAATATTGTTTACCAGCGAATTTTTAACGCCTAACTTATTCTTTTTCTTGCCTTTCTTTTTATCTTTTTTCCTTTTGCTTTTTTTCTTCTCTTTTGCCATAATGAACAGGTTATCTATTCATTTAACATTGAATTGTATAAAAAGTTCCAGTAAAAATGTAGCGAACCGATCAACCAGGTAAATTGAGTTTTAAGCCGAGTTTTTCCTGCTTGGCCAACCTGCTTTGGATACAGATCGGTTAATAATTTTCTTTGTTGAGCATAAAACAAAAAAGCACCAATCTTAATAGATTGATGCTTTTAATTGCTATTTATTAAACTTTTTTAGGGGGAAGGTCGAATGCAACTGCTTCGTGTTCAAAATGGCCTTTATGTGCGCCATCGCAAAAAGGTTTGTTTTTGGATAAACCACAACGGCAGATCGAAACTACTTCTCTACCCTGTAAGCCATAAGCATTTCCGTCTCTATCCACAATTTCGAAATCGCCCTCAATTTTAACTGAGCCGTTATTGTTAATGGTAAGTTTTGTTTTAGACATGTATGTGTTTGTTTGCTGCAAAACTAAGACATAGAAACCGCAATTTTTGGCGAGATTTCTATTTAGAACCATTCTCTATTTGGTTTGAGCTTCTTTTTTGATAACGTATGCAATCATATCTGTCCTGATCTCGAAACCCAGTTTCTGATAAAGTTTAATTGCACCCTCATTGTCGTTTCTAACATGCAGGAAAGGTATTTCTGAACGGAGCAGTATTCTTTTAATCTGTTCCTGCAAAATTTTAAATGCATAACCTTTACCCAAATGATCGGGATGGGTACAAACCGCACTTATTTCGCGATAGGGACTTGGGAAAAAACGGTGCCCGGCCATCGAGGCTAATTTGTCATTAACAAATATACCCGTGTAATTGCTGAGTGCGATGGTTTTGGCCAGAAATGGTCCTGGTTTGGTCAGCTCTACCAGGTCGATCATTTCTGTAACATGTTTCAGATCGAGGTCTGTTATACCTCTTACGTCTGCTATTGGCATTTCCTTGCCTCGAAAAACCAACTGAAACATATCGATTTGGGTTAACAGTTTCCACTGCTCAGGTATTTCTACAGGTGTTTTTGAGAAAAATATGAAAAAGCTTTCTGCAGGACTGATCTGATAAAGGGTATTTAGATCGTCCTGCGAATTATCTTTTAAACCGGCAAATGCGGTGATGTCTTCAACATAGTACTTTACCCGATCAGATCCTTTTGCCATATGGCTGTGTGCAGATGATAGGGCATAATAAATCGGATTATCCAATACGTGTTCCATCTGGTAAAGATATTAAATGCTTCATCAGACGGGGGTAATTTTTATATGGATTAACCTGTTCAGCTCCTCACAGCTTACCTATTGGTTTAAAAAAGTATCCACCAGGTAGGCAGTAATCTGTATCGTTTTGTCACTTACATTGGGATTAAGGTTTTCGCCAATCATGGCGCCATGCACACCGGGTAAAATAACCAGTTGGGCATTTGTAATCAATCCTGACATTTTAACTATATGTTCGGGTTTAATTACATCTTTATCCCCAACCATTAGAAGTGTATCAGAAGTAATGCCCTTCAGGTCATTATCGCTCAGATCGGTAAAATCCAGCATACGCTGCTTGTCCTTTTCGAACATTGTCTGTAATGCATTTTGATCAGGATTTACAGCTAAAAAAGCCGCTTTAAGCGGCTCGGGCATATGTGCTATGGTTGCGTCTCCAAAGCCATTATAGAAGCCATCAATTAAGCCTTCTCTTTGGTAATTGGCCGAAATAACAATGATTTTATTCACCACCGCCGGATGATGTGCTGCAATATGCAAAGTGGTTGTACCACCATTGCTGAAACCTAAAAAGTTGGCCTTTGCTATTTTTAGCTGATTTAATAACGTAATCACATCTTTCGCATCCTGTTCAAAAGATTCTGCCTGCTCACGGTCGCTGGTACGCCCATGCGCCTGAAGCTCTACAGCTATAACGCGGCCAGATTTTACTAAGAACGGAATAAACCTCCTGAATGTAGATTGAATGGTTGAACCGCCACCATGTATCAATACCAGTGGAATTTCTCCCTCATCGTAAATTTCATAATACATGTTAATGCCATTTACCTTTTCATACCCGGCTTTATTATATGTTTGCATCAGTTTAAAATTTTGCTAAACAAATCTAAATAAGCTACTTTGAAATAAGGTGCCTATAACAGACAATTTTAGGGTGGTTTGAGCCATTTGAGCTATAGCTTTCAAGTGCTAATAGGCTCGTTTTTTAGAAATTAAATTAAAATACCCGCGGTTTTTAATCGCGGGTATCTGAGCTTGGTGGTAAGACTAAACAGTTTTGTTTATAATTTTAGTGATTTGATCCGGTATTAACCAGTTTCCATAGTGATTCTACAGGTACGGTATTCTTCACTACCATCTGCACGCTGGGATTCATTTCGCTATGGGTAAACATTTTGGTATTGGATACTGTACCAATTACATTACCATAACGATCCATGACCGGGCCACCGCTTGAACCAGTAGCATAATCAGCCGAAATAGCCATCATTTCACGGAAAAACTTCTTGTCATGCTCTCCTGCCTCTTCCATGTACTTGTTGGTTACTATCCCTTCACTAAAAAAGTAGTGCATACCTTTGGGGTGGCCTAACACATACACCTGATCACCTACCTTGCCAGCTTGGGCTAATGACAAAGCAGGAATTTTCTCTCCCCCGGTTAGTAATTCAAGTACCGCTAAATCGTTGGTTTTTGAACAGGCAAGTATACTTTTTACTGCGTAGGTTTTTCCATCAGCCATCCTAACCGTAAGTCCCAGCGGCTTATTTCCATCTTTGATATTCGCATACATTGCGGCTACATGGTAATTTGTTACCACAATACCTTTCTGATCTATTACATATCCCGAAGATTCGCTGATGTGGGAATTGCTGCATCTTGGGCAGAGGTAGGCAATACCTACGGTTACCGTTGCAGATTTTGCATGCTCATAGATTTCGTTCCCGGTTTGTGCCTTTTTATTCGGCTTCATCAGATTCAGGGAAATAGAGCCCGTATTTTCTGCCAATTGAGTTTGTGCATCGATAGCGGTAATAGTTTTCACCTTAAGAAATAAAGAATCTAATGACTTTTGGTAGTCGGTTAAAATCTTTGCATCGTCGGTAAAGGTCTGGGCATGGGTAGTACCAACAGCAAGTAAAAATATACCTGTTGCTATACTTATGCCTTTTTTAAGTGTTTTTTTTGCTAACATCTTTCTTACAATCTTACGCGTTACCTATTTACCGGCTGTCTTATTCAGATTTTCAGCCAGAGAGCGATACCTTTGCGCTTCCCTATCATGAATCTTCACTAATCCACTAAAATATTCTTTGATTGCGATTTTTTGCTTCTCATTAGCTTTAGCCATCTTTTGCATTAGCATCCCATCTAACATGTCTTTGAATACGTCAGTATTTGGTATCAGTGCAATATGACGCTTATAGTAGGCAATTAATCCATCTAAATCCTGGTTAATTACATAAAGTGCAAGTCGGCACATATGTGTTTCAGCTTTATCTTTAGGTAACTTCAGCAATGATATCGTGTAGGCAATCTCCTCCACTTCTTTTGGAGTATAAACGATATTGTACTTTGCTGCAGTTTCATTAGCAATTTGGTACATATCTTTACGTATTTTATCGAATATGATTCGATTTGTTACTTCGGTACCCCAGGCCGCATCAATATTTGCTTTCTCTAACATTAATTTTCTGAAGAAAGGACTACCAAACTTCGTAATGCCAAAAGCCAACTCCAAATAAGCTTTGCTGAACCGTTCAAAATCCTGTGCATTGTCGAATAGTTCTTCAAGAACAGGAGAAGGATCTTTTGAACTTTGATAAAGCGCCAAGGCATAAGGAAATCCTGTTTGCATATTTTTGCTCTCCTCATAAGCAGCTTTTAAACCAGCCAAAGAGTTTTTAGGATCCAGCGCACTTTTTGCCTTTTCTATAAATTCTTCGGCTGTTGCTTTACCAACGATCCTGTTGATTTCCTGACCTTGAGCATTTAAAATGAGAAAGGTGGGATACGCTGTAACATTGTATTTCTTACCGATCTCCTTGCCTTCTCCCTTTTCCATGTCAAATTTGATAGATACAAACCTGGGATTAAAATAGTCGCCAGCAACTTTTTTAGGAAATTCTTGTTGTGACATTTCTATACATGGAATACACCAGGTGGTATAGCAGTCTATTAAAATCAATTTTGGTTCAGCCGGATTTCCTGCTTTTCCCATAGCCACAGCAAGGCTGGTTGTTTCGAAATTTATTCCCTGGGCGAATCCAGACCTCCAGCTTAATGCAGTAAAGCAGATTAAAGCTATAATAACTAATTTTCTCATTTTGTTTTTAAGTTTTCTCCTTTAAGTGTAGATTCAATAAGGGTTTTTAATTTAGCTTCTGATGGTCTCGGGGCATTAATGTTTACCGTTTTACCATTTTTATCAAACAAAATAAATCTGGGAATTTCTGTTACTTCATAGTCGCTAACTACCGACCCTTGATTATTAGTGAATAAATGTAAACCTGATAATTTTTTCTCTTCCACCATTTTCTGCCATTTGGCTTTATCTGTATCAATAGAAAGACTGATGAAAACAACATCTTTGCCCTCAAAAGACTTTTCAAGTTCCTCCAAAGCAGGTTGTTCTTTTAGGCAGGGTGCACACCAGGTTGCCCAAACGTCAATCAACACAACTTTGCCAAGGTTTTCTGACAATTTGTGCATCTTACCGGTTGCATCAGGATAAGAAAAGTCAATCCAATCTCCACCAGGTTGTTGCATACGGGCTCTTTTCAACATTGCTTTCATTTTGTCTCGCTGTTGGTTGGTTTGCATATACTGCTCATTGCGTTCCAGGTATTGAACAAAGTTCATGTTTGCACCTCTTTCTGCCTGTGCCACAATAAATTTAGCTTTCAGTTCTTTATTAGAAATTTCCGGGATAAGCATATCTGCAGCCATACCTTGTTTCGAATTATAGATGATATGTTTCACAAAGGCGAAGTAAAGCATGTAATGATAACCCATAGGCAAGTTCCAGATATTGGCGTCCGTCCATTTTTCATCATTATAAAATTTTACCAGACTCTCAGGATATTCATCTTTCTTTCCGATGTTCAAACCAGAAGCGGTAGGGATAATCACATCATATTTATAACTATAAGTTAAAAAATATTTAGCCTGTTTATCGAAAGCTGTATTTCCGGTATTGATATTTTTGATAAACTGTTCTACGGGGGCTTTAAGCGAATCGATGATTTTCAGATAACCGGCAGATGGTAACCGATAGCCATCTTTGGTATAACCATAGTTTCTCAATGGCTTTATCATTTTATACCAGTCTGCAAATACTTGGTTTTCTTTATTGATATTGCCTGAATAAACAATTTGTCCGTCACCGGCATCTACATTCAGCTCCTCGCCAGCTTTCAGGTAAACAGCATACTGTTCATCAAATACCCCTACATAACGGATGGTATTCAGATCTTCCTTCTTCACTTCGCCACGGAAAATTTGGTCTTGTCTGCTTTTTACCATCGGGAGAATAACCTGAATTTCACCATCTTCAGGTTTAGAAAAGAAAACCTCCTGGGTTTCCCTGCCATTTGGCAAAAGCTTATGGAATTTTCCTTTAATAACAGCGGTTTGTGCCCATGATGATGCAGATACCGCCAGCATCACAGAAAAAATTAGTGTTTTTTTCATTATAAGTTAGTAATTGTTTTGAGGTCGGCAAGCGCAATAGTGCTTACCGACAAGTGATTATATTCTTTGTTATGATTATTTTATACCCAAATCATTTAAAATTTGGCGGATGTAACCGTATTTAGTTAGGATATTGGGATATGCAGCATATTTTTGTTTGAATTGATCATCAGTATTCACCATAGCGGCTTCTATATACATACTCACATCTAGCCAGGTAGATATGGGTGATGATGAGGTAATTCTGGTGTCTGGCCCAAGAAAACCTAATGCCTGAAAGGTGAAAGGGGCTGGTAAGCCCACAATATAAGTGCTTGTTAAGTAGAAAGAATTTAACCCATAAGCATCCCGACCGGTTACATATTTTCTGGAAACAGCATAAAACTTATCCAGGATACTCGCATATTTATTATCCAATACTGAATTGGTAAGCATAGACCTTAATATGGCAGCTTTGTAATCCGCTTTGGTAGCTGCGCTCATTGCTGGGATTTTTGAAACTTGAGCAACTACTACGGTATTAAATCCTTTATAAGCATAGCTTCCGAAAGCATTGGTATTCATGTTTTCAACCAAAAGAATACTTGGAACATGGATTTTACCTGTTATTATGGGTATAATTTCAGTTCTTAAAAACGTTAGTGCATTAGGCACATCTGTTTTATTACAGTAAGTGAATGATTGTACCACAGGTGGCGGACCACTTTGTATGCCACCAAGCGAATAGCTTAATGATAAAACTTCGTAATAAGTATAAGTTTTCCCAAAAACATCTACACGCTTTTGTGAACCAATGGTATCATTAACAAATACCGGGATGCCGGTTTCCTTATAAAACTGGAAATTGGCATGGATTGTCGCATCATTAGGATTATCTTCCATGGCCAACCAGTTTTTATCATAATCCGGGAATACGGTAAAAGGCTCTTTTCTGCATGAAACCAGCGTAAGCGTAAAGCATGCTGTTATCACAAATAAAATATTTTTCATCTTGATCAAGTTAAGGTTGAATATTACGGATGCTGCGAATTGGGTTAGTTAACGATCCCCTGTTAAATTCTATAGCATAATTAGGGATGGGTACTTGCCAGCTTGCGGCATCCTGGGCAATAGAATTTAAAACATAACTGCCTGCGCGGGTGTAAGTATTGGTTTGCGCATCATAACTGTAAGTAGGGTGTTTAATGGTAAAACCTTCACCAAGCGGATACTTTGAATTGACCTCGTACCGCCTCAAATCGAACCAACGATGCCCTTCAAAGCAAAATTCCCGCCTACGTTCATCCCGGATAAAATTAACCAGTGCCTGGTTAGATGCCGGTTGCTGGCTACCTCCATTATTGTTAAAGCGCATAGCCTGCAGTTTCTGAATTTCGCTCCATGCCTCACCATCTGCACCAAGCATGGCTTGCGCTTCTGCACGGTTAAGCAACATTTCTGGCAAACGGAAAGAAAAGATGCAAGATACCTGCTCAGGATCATTGTAGGTTGACCAGGTACGCCATTTAGCCGGAAGATATGCTTTGCTTTTTGCCGATAGCATAAAACAGGCATTCAATCGAAGATCGTTAGTGCTAAAGCTCTGGATCAGATTATCAGAAGCCTTAAAACTAGATGCAAGACGATTCACGGGAGCATAAGATGCTAAAGAATCGTTGGGAAAAACGGCGGGAATAGAATTTGTTCCCATGGTGAATATGGTTTCTGTAGAGCTGCGATAAGTAAAGTTACTCTTTGCCACATAACGCTTTAAATCAATGATGCTGTAACCCATATTGTCATACCCATTAGTTACTTGCAATACCTTATCATATTGTTCGGTAAACAGATATACCCGGCTTTGTAAACATCTAACAGCCGCAATACCTACCCTGATTTTAGTTGTAGGATTGTAACCTTGAAGTAAATCTGCAGCTTGATTTAGATCTTCCTCAATCTGTTTATACACGGTTTCGTTATTGGTTCTTTTGAAATAGATATCTTCTACTTTTTCTGAAATCTTTAATGGCACTCCTTCATCTGTTGAAGCAGTTGCCTTACGATAAGGAGATCCGTAGATATTTTGCAATAAAAAATAGTAATAGGCCCGAAGAAAATAGGCTTCGCCACGTAAATGTTGTAGGTTTGCATCCGTTGGATTTTTTGTAGCAATTTGTGAACCTTGATAAATTAGCGCATTGATGGCGCCAATGCGTTTGTAGACTTTTTTCCACATTACATCGGTCCAGGCGAAGCCCGAAATATTAACTGCTGGATTTTGCCCCCAGTTGTGAAAGCCAGAAAGCATGTAAAGCGGAGTAGACTGATCTCTGTCAGCAGCTCCAAGTACAAATGCTTCGCTATCATCATCCATCACATGGAGCCATGGGGCAGAAAAGTCGGTCTCTGAAGCGATATTGCCCATGGTTGCTGGATTATAAAAAGATAAACTATATACATTATTCATGAAAGCCTCGCCAATCATCACCTTGTTCAGGTCATCGGTGGTTTCCAGGTATTTCTGATCTGTAGAATATTCTTCCAAAAACTTGCTGCAAGAGCTCAGGAGCAGGAGGCATGTTAAAAGGGTTAAAAGATATTTCATAGCTTGTTTTCTTTTAAAATGAAACATTAAGACTTGCGGTATAAGTAGGTCTAATGGATAGATTGATGTTTGGTGTAGAGCCTGATTGAGTTGGATCCTGTCCCTTTAACATTTTGCTGCTAAGGGTGAATAAATTGGTGCCGGTAAGGCTAACATAGGCCGAACTCAATTTTAATTTACGCATTAAAGATTCTGAAAAATTGTATCGGAAAGATGCCGATTGTAATTTTAAGTAATCTCCGCTCACCAATCTGATATCAGAATTATCGTACATATCGTAAGCACTACCGCCTAATTGAAGGCTACTTATCGGATAGTTTGACCACCATGGATTAATTACATTAGCAGATACCTGAAGACCTGGGATGTTGGTATAAGCTTCATCACCTGGCCTGCGCCAACGGTATACAAATTCTTTACGCAGGTTCTGCTGCGGATAGGCACTGGTTGTGGCATAACCCGAAGCAATTTTCATCAATCGGATTTTGTTTCCTAATGAATAAGTGAGGTTAAAGGATAATCCAAAATTTCTATAACCAAAGTAATTGGATAAGCCACCCTGAATATAAGGCTCGCGACGACCTGATTCACTCATGATTTCCATGTAAACGTCTTGCCGATCCATAGCCAAATAACGTTTTTGATATTCTGCTGATTTTTCAGCTTCTAACCCATAGAAAATGGGCGAACCGTCAACAGGGCTCAAACCTTTAAACTTGTAAGAATAAAAGGTATTGATAGGTTTACCAGCCAGCTGAACATTACCGCTAAGGTAATTGGCGTAACTGATGTTGTCTATAAGTACGTTATTTCTGTTGTTAATGGCTTGGTTAATAATTTTATTCAGCACCTGGCCCAATTGCGGATCAAAACGCCAAACAAAACCGCGTCTAGTCTTATCCAAACCCACATTATTAATGGCCGTAACACTTAAAGCTACTTCAACCCCTTTATTTTCTATTGTACCGCTGTTGATGACGTAAGATTGGACACCATTGATTTCTGATACTGTTTTATTCAGAAAGGCATCCTGAGTTCTTTTATAGAAATAACCCACAGATCCGGTTACTTTATTGCCAAATAGCGCGAAATCTAGCGCAACGTTGGATGAAGACGTTCTTTCCCATGTGAGGTCAGGATTTGGATAATTAGAAATAGTTGCAGATGGAGAATTATAATAAGGATCTGTAGATGGATTTTGTTTAATGATCATATATGGCGACTGCCCCGGAAGCATATTGCCTTGCCAGCCCCAAGATGCCTTTAAGGCCAGATCACTTATCCACGAAGTATTTCTGGCTACATCTTCTCTCATGTTCCACCTACCAGAAAAAGCGTAAATAGGTAGCAATTTATTATTTGAACGTGTTCCGAAAAGGTTAGATTGTTCACCACGTAAATGGAAATTGAAAATATATTTATCATGGTAAGAATACCCAGTTGTACCGTACCAGGCAAATTCGTTTGTAAGCTGCCTGTTGAATGATCCTAAAGCAGCCTTGGTAGACATCCATTGGTTATAATATCCTGAATAAGTAGTCGGTACAATATCAAAGTAACCACCCATTTCCGGGAAATATCCTCTTCTTGTGATGTCAAAACCATTATATTCATTTGATTTTATTTCCGTACCTCCTGAAATGGTAAGGGAGTGTCTTTTTTCAGCACCAAAGGTGGTTGCATAGTTTGCCTGTAAACGGCCTGTATAGTTGTTATTACGGACTTCACTTTTTGTCCACTCACCCCCCACCGGAGCCAAATCACTTCTTAAGCTAAAATCAGCACGAAGTTTATTGATGTAGTAAGAATCTTTTGTGTAATATAATTGCCTGTCGTTGTTGCTGATGGCATAAGCAAAGGTACCTTCCAAATTAAACTTAGGGGTAATTTTAAGTCTTATTAAGGCTTTCAGGTTACTCGCAAGCAAATCGGTATGATCAGCGCTGTATTCTTTGTCTTTCAGGATATTGTAATTAAAGATTTGACCTGAAGGGGTGGTAACCGGATAATAAAAATAGCTGCCATCTGGATTGTAAGCAGGCAGGGTTCTACTGGTGTTATAGGCATAATTCATGATACCTAGATCAGAAGGAGAATAATTTCTCGAAGAATAGTTACCTGCAAAACTTACCTGAGCCAGAAAATTATCATAATCAGCGGTTACGTTTACCACTGATGAATAGCGCTTGTTATATTCTCCCCTAATTGTTCCATTCTCATTTAAATAACCTAAGGAAGAATAAAACTTAATTCGGTTAGAACCTCCGGAAAGGGTTAAGGTATGATTTTGAGAATAGGAATCTTGAGTGATCAAACCTAACCAGTCTGTATTGACATTGGCATAGTAATCTTTCTGGCGTTTAAATTCATCATAATTGATGGTTCCTTTATAATATTGCTGAAGTACATCCTCATAGCCAGAAAACTGCGTAATATTATTGTATTGCATTCTTCTTTCTACCATTTCCTGCGAAACATCCATACGCTCCTGAGAATTCATCATATACATGTTTTGGTCAGAATAACGCGGGCGTCTGTTGAAAGTAGTATTGGCCGAATAAGAAATAGTTGGTTTACCAGGTTTGCCTTTTTTTGTAGTAATTACAATTACACCGTTACCTGCTTTGGCTCCGTATAAAGCTGTCGCAGAAGCGTCCTTAAGCACATCAATCTGATCAATGTCTTCAGGGTTTAATCCTGCAATGGCGTTACCTAATAAGTTTACAAAATCTAAATCGTTAATAGATTGAGGATCGATGTTTACAGGATCTTGGAGTACGATTCCATCCAGAACCCACAGCGGTTCGCGGTTGCCTAAAATGGTGGATGTTCCACGGATCCTAATCTTTGGTGCAGCGCCAACCTGTCCTGAGTTTTGCATAAAAACCAGACCAGGTACCCTTCCCTCCAGTAGCTTATCAATGGTATTAACACCGGGTGTAAGAATGTCTTCGGCTTTAACAGTATAGACTGAACTGGTTAGCTGACGGCTATTAATCTCCTCATAACCTGTTCTGACCAGGACTTCCTTTAAATCGGATGCAGATATTTTAAGTGAAACTACACGTGCCCGTTGTGCAGGAATCTCCAAATGATAATACCCCAAATGATTAATTTCAAGCATACTGCTTGCATATTGAGCAGGAATGGTAAAATGACCACTATTATCAGTTTGAGTAGAGAACTTTGTACCCTTCACCCTTACGGTAACACCCTCCATCGGCTTACCAAATTCATTGGTTACACTTCCGTTTACGGGACTATTCAAAGTGTTATTATCATTAGCCACGCTAGCCTTTCTTTCCGTAATAATGATGATCCGATCTTTGATTTCATAATCAAGATCCTGACCTGAAAACAACTTTTTTAATGCGCTGTTCAGCGGTTCTTTAACGAGTTTTATGGTAACAGGTTTTGCTTTCTTTAATATGAGATCGTTATAGGTGAAATCATACTTGGTTTGCTTCCTTATTTCTGTTGTTGCCTTAATAATTGTCGCGTTCTTGAGATCAAGAGTTACAGTTTGTGCCTGTACCTGGTTTGAAAATGAAATAGCGAATAGAAAAAATAAAATGATGATCCATTGAAAAGAAAATGACAGATCAGTCTTGGCCACCTTGCCATCAATTTCATGGTTGGGCATACGCCCGCTATACTCCTTACGAAAAAGGAAATCGTTCATAATGTGATTAGTTTGTTGGTTATTGGTTGTTGATTGGTTTTAGGTTTCAGGCTACGGGATGGATTAGTTTTGTCCTTACCCTGGTTTAGCCTGTTTAGTACAGTTTATCTCATCAGCTTCATGCTCCTTCCTTTAATTTCAAATTTTAGATTGGTGATTTTTTCGAGCGCAGTGAGTACGGCAGATAAAGGTTTATCGCGCTGTATGGAAGCGTGGATCTGGATATCTTCAGGTATGCCGCTGTAATCAATATCCAGGTTGTACCAGCGCTCAATCTGGCGGAGTACCTCGGTAATCGGAGTAGCTTTAAAAATGAACTCTCCGTCTTTCCAGGCGGTGTAAAAACTTGCATCTACGGGCGTAATTCGGAAAGTATTTTGGTCAAGTACGGATTGTTCTCCCGGGTTCAAATATGCTGCTTTTGAAATATTTGGGCTATTGAGTTGCACCCGGCCATTAACAAGGGTGGTAACCGTCATCCCTTCGTTTTTATAGGCATTAACATTAAAAATAGTTCCCAATACCTTTATTTCTTGCGTTCCGGTGCTGACAATGAAAGGTTTCCGGGCATTATGCGCTACCTCAAAATAGGCTTCTCCCTGAACCACTACACGTCTTTCTTTATCGGTAAACTGGCTTGGGTAAGAAAGTGATGAGGCAGCATTCAGCCATACTTTGGTACCATCATTTAAGGTAATGCGGTATTGGCCACCTTTTGGTGTGCTTAAAGTAAAGGTTTCGACATGAGCTTCTGTTTCCAGCACAGTACCATCCTTATAACGGATCGCTTTTTCGCCAGCAATAATTTCTTCTTTGCTGCCAACTAACTGGTATACCTTTCCATTGGCAGCCTGTAATGTTGCCCGATGGGTTCCCGGTGGAATATCATGGGCTGCAGCTATTCTGATATTGTGCTGAGTATGATTTAATTGATAGATGTAAAAGATGCTGAAGAATAAAATCACGATTGCAGCTGCTGCGGCCACGAATTTGAACATTGAAAATAACCTTAGCTTTTTAACCGGTGCTGTATCTTCTATCTGTTGAGCAATTTCCTGCCAGGCTAAATCTCCAATTTCTTTAGACTTTATATGAGCAGTATGTAATGTCGAATCAAAATACTGGCCGATTATTTCATCTAATTGTGCCCCATGCCCCTTATCCTCAAAATATTGGTATAACTCGGCCAATTCATCTTCAGCGATGGTATTGTTAAGATACTGGTCAAATAAAAGGTTAATTCTGCTTGGTTTGTTCATGTTAAACTAGGGGAGATTGTGCCCTTTTAAGTAGAATACACATGAAAAAGAAAAAATAGCACCCCTTGTTAAATTATTTTTTTAATAAGCTGGGCAGCAGGAGGATAAATATTTCAAATGACCTCGATTTTAGGACAGCCTTTAATTGTTTATTGGCTTTTTGAATGTGATGATTGATGGCAGAAAGACTGATGTTTAGCTTTTCGCTGATTTCCTGGTAACTGAGCCCTTCCAGTTTATGTAAGGTGTAAACTTCCCGTTGCCTGTCTGTAAGCTGATCCATAGCCTGGTCCAGAATGGCCTTTGCCTGTTCGGCGTCATCTCCTTCTTCCATAGGGTGGTAAACCTCTTCCTGGCCAATCTGATGGCGCATTAGCTGATCGTATACATTTTTGCGGATTACATTTTTAGACAGGTTTGTAGCTATCTTATAAAGAAATGCACCAAAACTGAGTTCGGTATCGATCATTTCGCGGTTGATCCAGATCTTTAGGAATACATCTTGTAAAACATCCTGGGCTAATTCCTCAGATTTTAACAGATAAATCAACTTACTTGCAAGTCTACCGGAATATACCTCGTATAACTGTTTAAAGGCGACCTTATCCCCGGCCTTTAGTCCAGTTAGTAATTCCTTTTCAGCAATAATGGGTGTAGACTTCACTTAACCACAGTCGTTTAGTTGTACTAATTTATATAAAAAGTGACTTATAGCAAGGTTTTTTTGAATAAAGTGGCCGATTAACCTGTAAAATAGTAAAAAAATAACTTAATTTCTTGTATAACGGTCAATATAGACCCTTATTATTAGTGAAAAAATGCTTAAATTAGATAGAAATGTTGAAAATTCGAACGAGGAGCATTATTCGGCTTTAAGGTGGAAAGAGCTTCCTTCATCGATCGATAAATCATAACGTTGCTCATTTACCAGTTTTCCTAAAGCCTTGGATAGTTTTTCTTCTGTAAGTTTAAAGCCATGCCTCGTATATAAGGAAATGGCGGTGTCCAATCCCTGGAAGGTCCACAAATAAGAAGATTGGTAACCTTTTTCTTTGAAAAAATCCATATAGAGCTGCATGAGCTTTTTACCCAGGCCAATGCCCCTGTATTCAACATCGATATAAAAAAAACGGAGTTGCGAAGCGTTATTTTCGCGGTGCATGAGTAAAATGAAGCCAATGATCTTTTTCTTGTGCTCACAAACCCAAACCCTGTCTTTTTCAGGATCATAACTCTCACAAAATTCATGCATGCCGGCAAAGGCATAAGATTCAAACTCAATCCGCAGGCTGTGTTCTTGCTGATACAGCAGGGTTTGTTTGTAGATCACATACGATAAATCTCCTGGCTTTAGTTCGGTTCTGATATTAATTTCATCTAACATTCTGTTTGTTTTATTTATACCTTAATCCTCAGTAGCATTTGGTCTGAGCCAATTGATCGATATTGTTGCTAAAGGAAAATATTATAGGTGGCCATTTCAGCAGGCCTGTGGCAACCTGGCTTCTTCGATATATTTTTGCATTGGTTTTTCACCATGTAGCAGCATTTTAAATAAATCATAATAAGCTTTTTTCCGAAGCTTATTAGGTTTACAATTAAAGATTTACTTAAAAAAATGCCATTTCTATTTTCCCGCCCGTATTACACTTAATGTTTGTTGTGTAATGCCCAGGTAGGAAGCAATATGCCCCAATGGAACACGCAATAAAATGTTTGGCATCGTATTTAATAAATCTTTGTACCGTTGACCTGCCGAATGGAACTGTAAAGAATAAATCTTTTCTGACAACCGGCTTATAACCTTTAAGGCAACAAATAGTCTGTGGTTGTTAAATGCAGGGCTGGTATTACATAATGCATCCAGCTGCGCGTAAGAAATAGCCCGTACGCTTGACTGCTCTATAACCTCCAATCCATAAGGATGTGCACGATTAAAAAAAATGCTTTCAAAAGCCACTATAAAACTATCTTCATCAAAGAAGGTATGCGTGATGTCTTTTTCTTCTTTGTAATAAAAAGCTCTTAACAGCCCCTTTTCAATAAAATATACCTGTTTAGAGAAGTTTCCCGGCCGTTCCAATAATACATTTTTCGCACACTCCTTTTTTGAAAATAACCGGTCTACGTGTTCTGCTTCACTAGGGGAAAGTTTTGCTACTGTACTTAAATATTTTATCAATTCCATCCCAAGCTGATCTGTTTAAAGCAAATCTATCAATCATTTTTTAAGATATATTAAAAACACTGCAGATTTTTTGAATTTACTTTGCCGTATCAGAATCATTAAAATAATAGATCATGAAGAAAGTATTATTCTGCCTTATAGCGATGTTTATAACAGCTATTGGCTTTGCCCAATCCACCAATGATAATTTTGCAGGTAAATGGAAAACCGAAAATGGTGTCATTATCACCATTTCTATTAGTAACGGAAAATTTTCAGGTGTTGATCCCAAAGGCCGTCCAACGCTTTATAATGTACACTTTGAAAAAGATGAATGGAAGGGCACTGTAGAAAACCACGAAACCAGCTAGAAAGGCAACTGCGAAATTTACCTGCAGGGCAATAAGCTGAAAGTAGTAGCACATAAAGGCATTTTTTCAAAAACCATGTACTGGGTAAAGCAGTAAGTACGAAAATTATTTCTTTCAGTTAAATTTATTTATCTCTAATTCAATGGATATGAATATCAAACAACTCACACAGGATGTGGCACTAAAGCTGAAATTATATTTAGCTACTCTTGGTGAACCGCTGGACAAAGCACACGATGTAATCAGCGCCGGGGACGCCGGGTTGCGTAGTGGCGAACTTTCTGAATTGACCATTATCACAGATTTGAAACCCGATGGGGCCCGAAATCTGCGGTTAATTTTTGAAACATTAAAGGGCAACCTTACAGGCGCCAGAAAAGTAGGCACACTTCACGATATGCGCTTTGTATTTTTAGAAAACGATACCAAGTTACTCTTCTGTACTTGCTATGATGGCGATTGGGATACGTATATCAATGACTTTGCGACCAAAATACCGGAGATGATGGATTTAATTTTCGGAAATATTGAAGGTTGGCCTGGTATTAAATCTCCAACCGTAAAAGAATTTATACTTAGCAAACAAATTACGGCTTCTGCCTGGTTTGTAAGCCATCCAAAACTTACAGTTGCCGACACCACGAGATTAGAAAAAATTGGCGATGGCTTAAACAAACTTTTGGAATTGTAAAGCTTCAAGAAAAAATACAATGAAGCCAGGATATATTTTGTTTTCACAAGAAGCTGAAGATCTGCCAAAATATTTTGAGCATCAAATTCTCTAAGTTTAATAGTGTTATGTTTTTAAAAAAATTATTTAAACGCACTGCCGAAAAAATAGACTTGCAGGATATTCAAGCCATTATGTTGCGCGATAGACCTCTGCCTTATCACGGTGTAAATGTTTTTTTGGAAATTCTAGACACTGTATCTGCCAAAGCATTTTTGAAAGAAATAGTACCTTATGTTACCAATGCCAAAAATTGGTGGGATAATGATGATGCATGGCTTGCCATTGCCTTTACTTACGAGGGGTTAAAGAAACTTGGACTTCCGCATTCCACAATGGAGAGTTTTCCTGATGCCTTTAAAAAGGGAATGGCTGCCCACAGCGAAAAACTAATGGATATCAATGAGAATGCCCCCGAAAAATGGGATGCTGTTTTTAAGACGAAAGGTAACCATATTGCCGTTTCCATCTTTGCAAAGGACATGGATGATCTGAACTCCAAAAAAGTGCTTGCGCTTCGGGTATTGAAAAAACACAAGGGTGTTAAATTGCGTTTTCAAGCCGATTTTGATACACCAATAGAGGGGAATTTCAATCATTTTGGCTTTCGCGATGGCATCAGCAATCCGGAAATTGAAGGTAGCGGGGCAGTGCAATTAAATTCAAAAGAACGGCCCATAAAGGCCGGTGAATTTATTATGGGCTATGTCAACGAAGCCGGCAACCATTATCCTATGCCACAACCAATGGAATTTGCCAAGAATGGCACATTTGTAATTTTTAGAAAATATCACAGCCACGTGGCAGCATTCAATAAATACCTTATCCAACAAGCAAAATCGAAAGATGAGCAGGAATTGCTTGCTGCAAAGATGGTAGGCAGATGGCGCAGCGGAGCACCACTCAATATGTGTCCTTTTAAGGATAATGCGGCATTGGGTGCAGATACCAGGAAGAACAATGATTTTGATTTCAGCAATGACCAAAATGGTAAGTTAGTGCCTTACTCGAGCCATATGCGCCGGATGAACCCGCGCGACAGTAAAATGGCGGTAATGTCTGATGTGAACCTGCACCGCATTATACGCAAAGGAGTAGGTTATGGGCCTGTATTGCCAAATGGCAGCACTAATGATGACGGTAAAGAGCGGGGGCTTTACTTCATCGCATTCAGTGCTAAAGCAATGGAGACCCTTGAATTTTTGCAAAAAGAATGGGTGAACAACGGAAACTTTGTTAGCCTCAAAAATGAAAAAGATCCTATGATAGGACTAAACGAAGGCAAGGGAACTTTTACGATGCCTGCTGATCCTTTACCAAAGCGCTATATTGGAATGCCCACTTTCAATACATTAAAGGGCGGCATGTATCTTTTTATGCCTGGCATCAGGGCCATTAAATGGATGAGTGAAGCTTAGGCTTATTCTTTCATGTATGAGAGTGAGGGGCTTGCTTGGGAGGAGGTGATAAATTTCAGACAAAAACTGCTGGTCGAAAATAGAGCCAAGCTATAGGAACAAGGCTATCTGACAACTAAATTGCTCTGCTGGAATACCAGCAGCGGGCATCCTGGATAAGTTTGCTAACCTTATTATACAACTGACTGTTCACATTATGATATCTTTCTGGGCCTGCCCAGCATTTGCAGAATGGCCTCGTAGTATTTTTCTAAGGGTTCCAGCCCCACTTCCTTTCGCCTATCATCTACGTGTTGAGGATCGGCCAGGTCTGCTGGAAAGATGATCTTATTGTTGGCATCGAACAGGTTACCGGTTTTATCATAACTTGGCTGGGTGCCATATAATTGTTTGCCGCCGGTATTCCGCTGTACGCGGTCATATAAATAGGCGTAGTCTTTACGGGTAATGTTGCCTTTTTTAGATTGCTCGTCGAGTACAGGTAACATCGTTACCTGGAATTTTGGGTCACTATCTGCATGTTGGATCAGGACAAAGAAATGGTGCGCGGCATCTGCACCTACCATCTGCGCTGTCGGATATCCATATTGATTATAGATCGCTTTGGCAGCTTGTATACCACGTACATAAGTTTGTTTCTTCAAGGAATCCTGCAGTTTTAAGCTGTCCTTCGGCGCGTTTCTTTCACTCATAGCTTTTAATTTCAGTTGTACAGCCTGATCTTCCTGGTATAAACTGTCAATAGTCTTTGCCAAACGCGGGTTGACCTGGGCGCAGGCAGTTACAGCTAACAAACTCAATAATGTGATATAACAATACTTCATGTTCAATATGACAAAATAATATAGGTGGATGTTACAAGCTTTCTGTAAAAAAGCGGTAGGATTCACATTCTAACCTGTCAGGTCATTTCTTAAGCTAATTGTTTCTACTCAAATGGAAAGGCTAGCTGATAGCGAATAAAAAAGGGTTGCTCTTTTGGAGCAACCCTTTTCTGTTTTGGGAAATAATTTCCGTTTGTAGCCCGTAGGGGAATCGAACCCCTGTTTCCAGAATGAAAATCTGGCGTCCTCACCCCTAGACGAACGGGCCATAATCTTAGTTTTGACTTTGAAGCTATTAGTTTGGAGTAACTCCCAACTAAAAACTCTCAACTCCCAACTGAATCGGTAGCGGGGACACGACTCGAACGTGCGACCTTCGGGTTATGAGCCCGACGAGCTACCAACTGCTCCACCCCGCACTTTATCTTAATCAACCCTCTGTTTGAGGGAGTGCAAAAGTATATATTATTTTCAGCTTTCAAAAGACTTCACGGATTTTTATTTGGTGTTTTGAATTATCTGCTTGATTTTTAGTGAATTATTTTTGTTGCTCCTAAGTTTTTATTTTTCTTTAAAAAAATGATAGAGATACCGCTAAGCAAAACTTCCGAAAGGTAAGGTACCTGCTAAGCCAAAACTATTAACCCCTTTTGGCCAAAATAAATAGCGATCAATGGCTTTGAGCCATAGTCAATTCCGCTATCCTTGAAAATCGGCCGAAAGGGGGCAAAATAATTTGGTTGATGAAATTAAGCAGTTGCTCCTACATTAGCTTCACTCATCGCTATTTCACTAAGCAGCGCATCAGTATCTTTTTCTTCTGCAAGTGTTGCTGCCAACAATTGTTCTGCATCTGTATGCCCCATTAATTTGGCATAAGTAACCAAACAGCCATAGCTTGCAATCTCGTAATGCTCTACTTTTTGAGCGGCAGAGATCAGTGCTGCATCCAGCACTTCAGGTTGTTCAGAAAAACTTTCAATTATTTCATCTGCCTCTTCTAAAAGTCCCTCCATTGCTTTACATTTTTTTCCTCTTGCCGTGAGATCAATTGAAGAAAATACTTCTTTTAAACGCTCTATCTGGCCCTCTGTCTGGTTGTAATGTGTTTCAAAAGCTTCTCTGACTTTTTCACTTTCGGCAGCTCCGGCAAGTTTTTTTAATCCTTTTAGAAGCTGCTTTTCTGCACCAAGAATATCTCTCAGTTCATCTACAAATAGTTCGTGCAGATGCGCATTCGGCATTTCTGCATTGTTTTTTTGATTTGCCATATCGTTTTTGTTTAAATGAATAATTGTTTAATGAAAGAACAGCCACTTTTTTAAAAAGGTTTAGGGAAAAATATAATCACGTATTTAATACGTCTGCCTTTTGAATATTTCCAATGCGATGCGCTTTTTACTGCCCGGCATTTATAAAAAACTGTAGAACACAAGGGTATGATCAGTTCAGTTAAACTAAACAGGATTCAATTAAAGGGATACAGGATAAATTATATGCTTTTTTAATCATGAAACTTACCGCTTCTATCAAAAGTCTTGTAAAACGGTTTGCTACAAATACATTAGTTTTACAAAGGATTTAGGTAAGGCCTATGTGTGCGAGAAGAAGAATGCAGCTTATTTTTGCTTTTTTGCTTAAAAATTAGTGTTTTAACCGTGTTGATTAGTACATCCAAATCAAAAGGTTTGGCAAGAAAAGCATCCCAATTGCGGGTTTCGTTTGATTTTACTGCATTATTAAAAGCTGAAAAAAGGATTATTGGAATGGTGGCTGTTGAGGCTTTTGTCTTTATTTGCCTGCAAAGTTCATCGCCATTTATTTTTGGAAGCAGATAATCGAGGATAATGATATCGGGTTTAAAACGTACGGCCAGTTCATACAGGTTCTCTGTATATTCAAAACCTTTTACGATAAAGTGGTAATCGACGAATATTTCTATCAAAAGTTCGCGCAATGGCAAATCATTTTCAATCAGCAGGATTTTTTTTCCTAATTGCGTCCCGGTAAAGGCTGGGGGCGATATTGAGTGATTTATTTTCATGGGCTATAGATATAATATAAATTTAAGGTTATCATTTAGCTCTTGAAACGTAACAAATACCCGTTATTTAGGGAATTAATACGGATTTTAAGGAAATTCAGGAAGTATTATAGGTTTTTACAGATGAAAATCAGATTATCGTGATTTCAGTTTCATTATTCTTCTTGTGGTTTTTATAGCTGCGGTCGAAATTGCAGACGCAGTAAAGTTATTGTACAGGTAAAAAACAGGAAAATTTCTTGCTGAAGAGCACCAGCTGATGAAAGCATCTCTTGAGCTGATTTAATTAATGAAGGAAACCATTTTGGATTGCAAACCTGATCAGCGCAGCTGTATTTTTAGACCCGGTTTTATCTATCAGCGCTTGTCTGTGCCCTTCAACAGTCCGTTTGCTTAGAAAAAGCTTATCGGCCATTTCGTTGTTGGTATAACCTTCTGCAATAAGGTTGAGCACTTCCATTTCCCTTAGTGAGAAATCGATTTGCATGTTCTGTTCTTCGGCTTGTCTTGATGCATTTTTAATGAGTTGCCCCAATAGTTTTTGAGATAATTCAGCACAAAGGTATTGCCCTCCCTTTGAAACCCATTTAAGTGCAAAGGAAAGCTCATCTTCTCCAATACTTTTTAGTAAATAACCCGATGCCCCTTCCATAAAAGCCTGAGCTACATATTTTTCATTATCCAGCATGGAGAGTATAATTACATGCACCTGTGGTTTCAAAAAATTGAGTTCTTTTGTCAGACTGATACCATTCATTTCCGGCATATTGATGTCAGCAAGTACGATATCTCCGTCGCCACCATTTTCAAAGTAGGAGAGTACTTCAAGACCATTAGCTGCTTCAGCAACTACTGAAATTTCTGGCTGCGACTCAAGTAGTATCTTAATGCCATTGCGTACAATAACATGGTCTTCTGCGAGTATGATTTTCAATTTCTATTATTTAGGTTAAAAAATATTTAGCTTCATCTTTATTTATCATGGAAAAACTTCATTAAAATCTGAAAAGTTAAAAGATAACCTAAACTTTGCACCGGCCTGGTTATAGATGTTAAGTTCTCCGTTCAGCATCGATACCCTGTTTTTGATTCCCCTGAGCCCCGAACCTTTGCGCAAGGCTAAATCAATATCTTCTTCAAAACCTTTTCCATTATCTGAAAACACTATACTGGCTAAGTTATTTTCAAGGCATACTGTAATTTGAACTTCACTTGCTGCTGCATGTTTTATGCTATTGTTCAATAATTCCTGTATAATCCGGAATATATAGAGTTGCACATTGGCAGGTAAATTATCGGCGTTATGATTTATTTTACAGCTGATTTTGAAGGTCTCGTGGCTAAGCCGTTCTGCCATTTCTTTTATACCTGCGGTAAAGCCAAAATCTTTAAGGATAGAGGGAGTGAGCTCATAAGAGATCGCCCTGATCTCCCTGATAACTTCGTCAATTAAAATGGTAATATGATTAAGTTCTTCTTGCTGGTATTCCACTTTTTTTAAACGATGGAAATTAAAGCGGATGCCATAAAGCAATTGGCAAATGCTATCGTGAAGAGCAGCACTGATTTTATTTCTCTCCTTTTCCTGGGCATTGATTGAAGCCTGGATTAAAAGCCGTTGCTGCTCACTTTTATCTTCATATTCTTTTGCAATTGAACGTTTCCTTTCCGAAATATCCAGTAAAATACCCGTGAAATAATGCTCCCCTTCATTTGAAATAACCTCTTTGCCTTTAACCAGGATGGTTACCTGCTCATTCTTTTGGGTTCGCAAACCTAACTCCAGGTCTACTTCCCTTGAACAATCGTTTATTTTACAGATAGAATATACTTTTTGGTGGTCTTGCGGTACAATCAGCTTTAAAAGTGCTTCAGTAGTATTATTAAACTCCTGGTGGTTAATTAGTAATATATTTTTACTGAATTCATCGAGGAAAACCCGATTTTGCTTTGGCCAGATTCCCCAGGTACCCATAAGTGATGCCTTAAGTATTTGATTTAACCTTTCGGTTGTATCTTTAAGGCTTTGGGCTACATTTTTAGATTCCGTAATGTCGGTTAAGGTAATGTAATAATCTATTTGCTCTGTACCAGGATTTTTTATTGCCGTGCCACCAACCTGAACAAAAAGTACCTTTTCTTCTCTTGTTTTTAATCTTGTTTCATAGCGGTCTCTTCCGTCTGAATATTTAATCTTTTTTATAAATTCATAAAAATCTTCCCGTGCATCCGGTAATAACCAGTAAGGAAAATGCCTGCCTTTAACCTCCCATTTTTGTTGCCCGAGTAATTCAGAAGCAACGTGATTGAGTTCTTTAACAACGCATTGATCATCTAATATGAAATAACTGATCGGAGCAGAATCAAAAAAATCAACGAATCTGGAATGCTCCATTTCTGTAGTCTTGTAAGATGCCTTAAGCTCATCCTTTTGCATCTCCAGTTCAAGCTCGTGGATTTCCAGCTCATTTAATAAGGCTGCAATTTCTCCGGTCCCCCTTTGGTCGTCAGATTCATGCTGTTTAACCGATAATTGTTCTGCCCTTAAACGGAGTGCTGTTAAAATTGCTTCTTTCGAGATTTTACTCAGTCCTTTTCTTCGTGTTTTTTTTAGCCTCAAAATCAAAACATTATTAATAATAATCCTATTGAGTGTGACTCAATTTTATTTCCTGTTTTTTCGAATGGCGTTAAAATGCTGATGCAGTGTTGGACCTGGTAGCAATGCGAGGGCCTATTCCAGCTAAAAGACTTATATGCCAGTTATAACAACTTCAAGAGAAAAAAGTTCTGTTCATTATTTATTTCTTTACCAGTGGTACTGTAAAGCCAGGAACGGGGTATTTACAACAGGCCATTTTTATTACCCGCTATGGCTTATCGAATAACGCTTAAGCTGTTTCTTGAGCATAATTCTAGCCTGGTGGATATGCGTTTTAATAGTGCCCAGGGGCAGATCCAGTTCTTCTGCAATTTCACAATATTTATAACCCTCAAAATGCCTGATAAAAGGAATTTTATACTGATTGGGTAACTTTGAAAGTGCCTTATTAATATCGTCCATTAACAGCTTGTTCTCTGCTGCATTATATTCGGCGCTATGGTTGAGGCTTGAATCGTTAATTTCCTCCTCATTGCTTATTATGGATTTTCTCCTGCTGTCGCTTCTGTACTGGTTAACAAAGGTATTACGCATAATTACAAACAACCAGCCCTTCAGATTGGTGCCTTCCTGAAATTTATGAAAGAAACGAATGGCCTTTACCAGGGTATCCTGCACAAGATCATTTGCATCATCCAGGTCTTTGGTAAATTGCATAGCGTGCATTTGTAAAGAGCTTGAATTAATAATGACGAGTTTACTGAATTCTGTTCTGTTCATAAGTTTAGATTTAGGGTGATGAGGTAAATATTTTGTATTTATGTTTTCATGTGTCTTGTTTATTTATGGCAATTAATTTATTGTTTTTGCTTTGGTGACAGTTTTTCGCTGAAACATTAATGCGATTACAAATGCATTTGATCTTAATATCATATTATCATTTATATTCCTATTAATTACAACTTTATGGAGTATTGGTTTAGGCTTTTTACATTTAGGGTATTTATATCATTCCCCGTATTTATACGTGCCATGCGCTACAGTATAGTTATTTACCGGGCACCAAATCAGGACATCTACCAGCTTCAGTGCCTGGTGATTTTTTTGTCTTAAAAAGATCGTCAGGATCATAATTGCAAACTTTTAACCATTCGGGATGGTTTTTACAGCAGGAGGACTCCAATATGAAATCGAAAAAAGCAGAAGCGGTAATTCCTGAGCAGGAAAAAGGTAGCCAGATGGATGTGGTGGAGGAGAGGGTGGCGTCAGATGAAATAGCTGCGAAAAAGTGTTTCGAGTTAGCGAGCGATCGTTTATTGGCTGTAAACAGCTGGGGAGAAATTTCGGGCATGTCTGCATTTGTATTATTTGATGCGGGCGGATCTAAAGTTGCCCGCAAAGCTGAAAAAGGAGATTATATCCGCATTGATATTCCTGGTCCGGAGCCTTCATCAGGAGCAGGCTATGATTGGGTTAAAATCGAGGAAATCGTATCTCAAAACAAAGCAGACGAACAATTTTTGGCCATGCGGGTCAGACCAGCCGAATTTCCCTTATCAGATGAAGGAGTTGCAGCACATTTCTTACAAGATGAGGCGACTTCCACTTTCCTGATCAGGAGAAAAGGCGCTATAATAACAGCCGAAGAACACGGTAGAAATGAACTGCCTAATATTTCAGAAGGTAAGTTGTTAGATAGGGGGCGTAATCTTATTGTGGGCCTGGCTGCTAAATTCGGACTTTCTTACCCACAATGGAAAATGCTGGTAAAAGGCCTTTTGGATGGGTATTCAGCCTGAGTCAAAAAAAGATAGATCAGGTAATAATTAGGTGATTGGCTGTAACTTAAACATTAGGGCTGAATTTCGAAAGTGCCAGGTAAACCAATAGTACAGTTATGATCATCAGCATTAAAAAGAAGCCATCTGCTTTTAGTTTACCCATATCTTTTCTTCTAAGATCTCTTACCATGTCATTTATCTTTTTAGAGAAAGTTATCAGAATGACGAAAGCGAATATGTACATGAAATTTAGATTAACCTTGTTGCAAATGACCGGTAACATAAAAGCGCAAATCAAAACCTGCCATGGTTATGACAATCCAATTAATCATAAAGATATTGTTTTATTTCCAATATGGCAATGAGGAGGTGTAGACCTGAAAACAAAAACCAGATCACATGAGCAAATTTCATCTGCAGAAATCCCTACGTGAATGAGGTTATTTGAAATAATGTATTGAAATTGAAATAAAAAAGGCCGCTCTTTTTGGAGCAGCCCTGTAATTTTTGGAATAAATTCCGGTTATGTAGCCCGTAGGGGAATCGAACCCCTGTTTCCAGAATGAAAATCTGGCGTCCTCACCCCTAGACGAACGGGCCATAATCTTAGTTTTGACTTTGGAGCTGTTAGTTTGGAGTAACTCCCAACTAAAAACTCTCAACTCCCAACTGAATTGGTAGCGGGGACACGACTCGAACGTGCGACCTTCGGGTTATGAGCCCGACGAGCTACCAACTGCTCCACCCCGCATTCTATACAATTCGTTTTTATCTTGAATTAAATCCTTAACGCTGTTTCCGAATTGGAATGCAAAGATATAATTCGTTTCTTTGTACTGCAAATTTTTTTTAAAAAATATTTTAATGGCGCATAAAGCAGGTTTTGTTAGTATAATAGGTAAACCAAATGTAGGTAAATCTACCCTCATGAATGTGCTTGTAGGCGAGCGGCTTAGTATTATAACCCCTAAGGCGCAAACCACGAGGCACCGTATTTTGGGTATTGTGAATGAAGAAGAATATCAGATCGTTTTCTCTGATACACCAGGTATAATTAAGCCAAAATACAGTTTACAAGAAAGTATGATGAGCTTTGTTAACGGATCTTTAACCGATGCCGACGTACTTTTGTTTGTAACTGACATTAATGAGGAGCACGATGAAGATGACGTTCTGGAGAAAATCCTGAACCATAATATTCCAACAATTGTCTTAATTAATAAGATCGATCAGGCTACGCAAGAGCAGGTGGATGCGAAAATTGCTTACTGGAACGAAAAATTAAATCCGGTTGCCATTTACGCTATTTCTGCACTACATAAGCATAATGTTAATGGTTTGCTTGACCGTGTTTTGGAAATGTTGCCTGAGCATCCGCCATACTATGATAAGGAAGATTTAACCGACCGTTCTGAGCGTTTCTTTGTTTCTGAAATTGTACGTGAAAAGATATTTTTAAACTACCAGAAAGAAATTCCTTACAGTACAGAGGTTATTGTAAAGAGTTTTAAAGAAGAGCCGCTTAAAAACGGTAAGGGTTTAATGGTGCGCATCAGTGCCGAAGTGGTGGTGGAGCGCGATTCGCAGAAAAATATCCTGATTGGTACCGGTGGCAGCATGTTAAAGAAAGTAGGTACAGAAGCCAGGCTCGAAATCGAGAAGTTTTTAGATACCAGGGTATTCCTCGAATTGTTTGTTAAGGTTATTCCCGATTGGAGAAGTAAAAAGAACTACTTAAAAAGTTTCGGATACGATAATTAATTTCGATTTTTAAGGATGAAGAAAAGCATAACCATCTTTTTGTTGTTTTTGAGTGCGGTTGTTGCCGCCCAGGAATCAAACAATGGTAAAAGATTGTGGGCTAAATCAATCCTGAATGAAAAAGCACCAGACCTGGTTGTGGAGAAATGGATTTCAAAACAGCCCGATACCAAAGGAAAATTTGTACTGATCGATTTTTGGGCAACCTGGTGTGGGCCTTGCCGGGCTTATATTCCGACCTTGAACGACCTTCAGAAAAAATATGCGGATAAACTGGCTATTATCGGGCTTTCTGATGAGACTGCAGAAAAAGTAGAAGCTTTTGATAATCCAAAGATCGACTATTTCGAAGCCATAGATACTAAGGGAGTAGTAAAAGACTCGCTTCAGGTTAAGGGCATTCCGCATGCTATCCTTATCGATCCGAAAGGAATTGTAAGGTGGGAGGGCTTCCCGTTATTGCAGGGAAACCAATTAACCGAAGAAGTAATAAAAGGACTTTTAGAAAAGTATAAAAATTAATATTAATAGAGGTTACGAAAAATAACCGTACCTTTGCAGCCCGAAATAAATCGGTTAGTAGTTGATAGTCAATGGCTGATAGCCAATTAGTTTGAGCAGCTTGCCTGAACACCACGACCATTAACTATAGCCATTAACTATCAAAAGAACACCCATGAGTAATATTATAGCTATCGTAGGCAGGCCGAACGTAGGTAAGAGTACCCTTTTTAATAGATTAACAGAAAGCCGTAAGGCCATTGTAGATGACATGAGCGGTGTAACCCGCGACAGGCACTATGGTGTGGGCGAGTGGATTGATAAACAATTTACTGTAATCGATACCGGTGGTTATGTAGCCAACTCTGAAGATGTTTATGAAGCTGCTATCCGCGAACAGGTAATGATTGCCATAGAAGAGGCTACTGTATTGATCTTTATGGTAGATGTAACAACAGGCATTACCGATTTAGATGACGATATTGCTCAGGTATTGCGCAGAAGTAATAAACCAGTTTTTGTTTGCGCAAATAAAGTGGATAATACCGCTTTGTATAACGAAATACATACTTTTTATGGTTTCGGATTAGGTGAGGTATACCCTTTATCGTCAATGACAGGCTCCGGAACGGGCGAATTACTGGACGAGATTGTTAAAAATTTCGAAGATATCCAGGAAGAAGAAAACCAGTTGCCTAAAATTACCATTGCTGGGCGTCCGAATGTAGGTAAATCTTCCCTGGTTAATGCATTGATTGGTAAAGAACGTAATATTGTTACCGCAAATGCCGGTACAACCCGCGATTCTATTAAAATCCACTATAATCAATTCGGTCACGAATTTATGCTGATTGATACTGCCGGATTACGTAAAAAAACCAAGGTTAAAGAAAACCTGGAGTTTTATTCCGTAATGCGTACCATTAAAGCTTTAGAAGAAGCCGATGTTGTGGTATTAATGATCGATGCGGTAGAAGGGATTGAAAGTCAGGATATCAATATTTTCCACCTGGCCGAGAAGAACAAAAAAGGTATTGTAATCCTGGTAAACAAATGGGATCTGATCGAAAAAAATACACAAACGATGAAAGCTTTCGAAGATGAGATTCAGGAGCGTATCCGTCCGTTTACCGATGTGCCGATCATTTTCACCTCCGTACTAAACAAACAGCGTATCTTTAAAGCTGTTGAAGCGGCTTTGGATGTTTACAAAAACCGTAGTAAGAAAATTCCTACATCTAAATTAAATGATGTAATGTTGCCGCTGATCGATAAATTCCCGCCACCGGCATTAAAAGGAAAACATATTAAGATTAAATACATCACGCAGATTAACGGAACTTCGCCAATGTTTGCCTTTTTCTGCAACTTGCCACAGTACATCAAAGATCCATATAAACGTTTCCTGGAGAATAAATTAAGGGAAAACTTCGATTTTTCCGGTGCTCCTATCCAGATTTATTTCAGGCAAAAATAGGTTAGGTGTGAAGGAGTTAAAGGAGGAAGGTTTAAGGTAGGGATACTCAACAATTAAAACAGGGTTGTTTCTTAAAAGAAACAGCCCTGTTTTGTTTTTTGTTATTCTAAACGCAGTGAAGAATCATTTAATTACTGGCAATACGCCTTTGTTCGCTGAGATTTGTAATCTCGGCATGCTGTTTCTGTGGATTTGAAATCCACGAAAGACTAAATTCCAAATCCCCAATCAACGGGGAGATAAAATTTACCCTTACCTTTGTTTATGCAGTTACAAGTTCTAAACAGCGAGGCGGCTGATATCGATATCATTTTCGGGTTTTATGACATGGCTATTGCCTATCAAAAGAAAGTATTTAACAAACACTGGCAAGGCTTTGGCCGGGAAATGGTGCAGGCCGAAATCGATGAAAACCGCCAATATAAAATTCTTGTTGATGGGGTAGTAGCCTGTGTATTTGCCGTTACGTTTAACGATCCGTTAATTTGGGGAGTGCGCGATCAGGATGCGATTTATATTCACAGAATTGTAACCCATCCCGAATTCCGGGGTTATGCTTTTGTAAAGGAAATTATCAAATGGGCAAAAGATTACGCCATGAAGAAGGGTCTTAAATTTATCAGAATGGACACCTGGGCAGATAATAAAAAACTGCTCGAATATTATACAGGTTGTGGCTTTGATTATGTTGGGCTAGTAACCATGGATAGAACCAACGGGCTACCTAAGCACTATGAAGGAATCAGTTTAAGTCTGTTTGAGATCGCACTATAAAGACCAAAAATCTGTTCGGCCCTTTATTTCTCCCTCAAAAGCTTTAGTGTATGATCTAAAGATTCACGATTGCCCCATGCATCGTGCCCTGTAATAACAAATTTGGTGTCTGGATATTTCTGCTTTAACTTTTCGATGCTTTTTGGCCATGCGGCTAAATCTGCCTCTCCAACATAGCCCAGGTTATCAGCTTCAGTGCTTTTAATCAGGCAGCCGCCAAATAAAACTTTGTCTTTTGGAAACCACACTACCAAATTGTCTTTTGTATGCCCCTTGCCGGCATAATAGGTGTTTATTTTATACTGTCCTACTGTAAAAGTGGTATCGTTGGTAAAAGCATAAGCGGCTCGTGGTTCCTTGTTGGTTTTCAATATCTCATCGGTTAATTTACTGGTATATGTTTTTATACCCTTGCTTTTAAAAAATGCTAAGCCTCCTGCACGGTCGCCATGCGAATGTGTGGCAATGGCCAGCACCACTTTTTGGTGGTGTTTGGCCTGTATACTATCTAAAAATGGCTGGAATTGTGTGCTATCCCAAGGGGCATCGATTACGGCAACACCTTTATTGGTAACCAGATACACGGCATTTGCATCCGTTAAGGTACCTTTATAGGTGTTGTATGTGGTATAGGTATATAGATTGCCGGTTAAATGTTTGATTTTTAATTTTGGATTTTGTCCAAAAGAAACAAATGCAGATAGACAAAATAAAAAGGAAAAAAGGTGACGCATAGGGTAAATTTTAATAATCGATTCAAGAAAGGTAAATGCTTTCAATGCAAACGGATGCAATTGATTTAAATTACTTCAATTCAATTTTCCAGCTTAACATGTCATCAACCTCCTCAATATGGATAAAGTTGTTTTTTTCTAAAACAGAATAAGAAGCCACGTTATCTTTGGTTGTAGCGGCAAAAACCGATTTCACCTTGGGTTGTTCCCTGGCCCATGCTATCAATCTTCCCACGGCCTCAGTCATAAAACCTTTACCCCTGAATTCCTCATAAGTGCCATAACCTATTTCGATTTCTCCGTTTGGATCAGGCTCCCCAACAAAGCAGATATCACCTACCATTCTATGGTCGGGTTTAGATATAATTGTCCATAAAGTATGGTAGAGATAATCCTTGTCCTTGTCAAAAACGTTAGGTAAAATCGTTTGTTCCAAAGCATCTCTAAGAGAAGGAGAAATGTTTTTCTTGGTTGGCAAAAGGCCAAACTCCTGTTCTAAAGAATGGTCATCTTTAATATATTTTAAAAGCTGATCATGTGTTAACGGTCTTAAAATGAGGCGTTCTGTTTCTATCATGCTCGGGTTTCTTGGTTAGGCCAATATAAAGCTTTGGGTTTTTAATAAACAAAATTTTATAATAAGCTTTTATTAAAAAAAACGGAGTTTTCAGATTTTTTCAAAACGCCTGACCTAATCAATAAACCTTTATTACCTGGCCTGTTACAATGCCCAATACACTTTTCTCATAAGCTTTAACTACTTTCTCCATGGTAACGGGAATTTCACCTGGAAAGGCATCGAAATAAGCCGGTGAATCTTCGACCACGTTAGGGCTGATAACGTTTATGCGTATCCCATTTTCGAGTTCCGGAGCAGCAGCCAGAGCAAATGCATTTAAACCACCGTTTATGGCACTCAGTGCTGCACCTGCAGCAACAGGATGTTCGGCCAGTATACCAGAAGTTAATGTGAATGAGCCCCCTTTATTAATGTAATGCTGACCGATAAGCACAAGATTAACCTGGCCCAATAATTTATCCAGCAGGCCATCCTTAAATACTTCTCCTGTCATCTTACTTGCGGGCACAAAAGGACCTTTTCCGCTGGTACTGATCAGGGCATCGAAAGTGCCAATCTGCTCGAACATATTTTTAATGGATGCTTCATTGGTAATATCTGCCTGAACATCGCCTTTGGTATTTCCTACACGGATTATCTCGTGTTTTTGTGCAAAAGCTTCAGCCACCCTTTTGCCCAGTGTGCCTGTTGCACCTACAATTATTATTTTCATCTAGACCTGTTTAAATGTATAAAAACTAATTTAGTATCGGGTTAAACAGTTGTGCTTATTGAAATGTTTTTATAAAGTCAATCCCTCAATATCATTTCAGCTTCAAGGTCGGCAATCAACAGATCGATATGCGATTGCATTACATTTGGCATGCAGATAATATGCGAATGCCCTTGTTCTGCGGCTAGTTGCCATTTTTTACAGATCGTTGCAGATGGGGTTGGGAAATTTACAGTAATGGCATCCTGATTTCGCCAGGCAGCAATACCGATCTCTTTAAGTTTCATTTCGGTATAAGCTGCAGTTGCTAAGCTGTGCATGGCCCTGCTTTTTAAACCTGGTATCCCCAAACGTTTAATGGTGTGCCATAAAAATAAAGGACTATGGCCATTTCTCGATCCGGTAATGGTAGTATCAACACTGCCAATATAGGCTACCGAACGGGCAATCCTGTCGCGGTTCGATTTTTTAGCAACTACTACTCCGCAAGGCATTGGCGAGCCAAAAAATTTGTGGCCGCTAATGGCAATGCTGTCTGCGCCATCTTCAAAATCAAATGCTGGTCTTGGTTCAATTAATGCACTGTAGGTACCGGAAAGCGCCGCATCAGCATGGATATAATAATGTTGAATGGCTAGTTTTTTTAATATAGCTTTAATCCTAGCCACATCATCACGGGCTTCGGTCATGGTAGTGCCAATATTGGCCATAATGATTACGGGCATATGGCGGTTCATCCTGATGGTATATTCCAAATCTTCATAATCGATTTCGCCATTTTCCTGTGTACGGATTACGATGTTGCCCATATTGAGCAAATGCAGGTTTTTTTGTACACTGTAATGGGTGGCCTCAGAATAATAAACCATTGCTTTTGGATGCAGTTCGCGGGCAAGGTACAGTCCGTAAAGATTACCTTCTGAGCCGCCGTTGGTTACATAGCCCCACCAGTTATCTTTAGGGGCACGAAACAGTTCGGCAAAAAATTGTACTACTTCTTTTTCCAGCTCACGCGATCCAACGCCGTATGTGGAAGCCACAAAAGGATCGCCCAGATTGTTCATCGGGTATTTTAAGAAATCATACAGGGTTTGATAATCGAAGTCTTTAGAAACGGGATAACCAAGAAACAATCCCGTTTGCTCCTTAACTTTTTCTAACAAATGGTCTAAAACCTCCTGATCTTCTGCCTGTAATCTGTTTGTTTCCATAAAAATATGATTTACAGGCAAAGTTAATGGTTCGGAATATAATTTTTATTTTTTTGACTGAATAAGAATATTATGCTGTTTTTGTGTTGATTTTAAAAATATAATTATATTTAACATAGCTTCTTTAAACCTGGTAAAGTATAAAATATGGCTATTGCAGGTTAAGCAATGCCTGCCTTACGGTATTGTCGGTTTGGTTTGCGGCCTTATAATAACCAACATCGCCTAAATAATACCTGCAAAGCAACGCTTTTAAATCATTTAAGATTACGTTTTTGGCATTGTATAATTGAAAACGGTCAATCGGCACATTTTTGCGCTGAAGGAAACCGATAAAATCTTTAAAATCGTTATCGTTTATGGTGAAGATGTTGATGTTCTGTTCTACAAAACTGGCGCTGTATTTTGCGGTCAATACATTAAAAACATAGTCAGAAAGCACTTTTTTACTCACCAGGTTGCTGTAGAATTTATTATAGCCATTGGTGTCTAACTTAACAAAGATATCAGGCTGGATGCCCCCCAGCGGTTTAATTTTTTTGCCGGGCTGGATATTTACACCTTCTGTTTTCTCTATAGAATCCTGAAATGAAGTACGGTCGCCGGTTAGTTCCCCATCCATCATGCGTTCATCCAGTTCATGTTTATAGGCATCATAACCTTTTTTGTAAGATTTCTGGATACTCCGGCCCGATGGGGTATAATACCGGGCAATGGTTAAGTTAAGTGCAGAGCCGTCGCCAAAGGCAAATTGTTCTTGCACCAGGCCCTTTCCAAAAGAACGGCGGCCAACAATTATTCCCCTTCCTAGGTCTTGGATAGCCCCAGCTACGATTTCGCTTGCAGAAGCTGTATTTTCATTGATCAAAACGGCAAGTTTTCCATTTTGGAATGTACCTGCACCTGTCGAAAAATAATCAGTACGTGGTTCGTGTTTACCCTGTGTATAAACAATCAGCTTATTTTCAGGTAAAAATTGGTCGGCCAATCCTGTTGCTGCGGTAAAATAGCCGCCACCATTATCGCGAAGATCGAGGATGAGTTTTTTCATTCCCTTGGCTTTAAGGCTGTTGGCTGCTACAGAGAAATCGTTATCAGTATTGGCTCCAAACTTACTAATGCGCACATAACCCGTTTCATTATTGATCATATAGGCAGCATCAATGCTGCTGATGTTTACTTTTCCACGGGTAACCATAATACGGTTACTTTGTGTAGCTCCCGGGTGTAAGAGTACCACACTCACCCCGGTTCCGGCTTTGCCTTTAAAACGCCCCGTTAACTGATCTTTTGGTAAGTTTCTGCCACTTACCGTTGCAGTATCAATACTTAAAATTTTGTCTCCAAGTTTTATGCCTGCCTGGTAAGCGGGCCCATCTTTTACCACGCTGGTAACCATCATGGTATCGTTAAGCATGTAGTATTCTATACCTACACCCTCAAAGTTTCCTTCCAGGTTGTCAGACATGTCTTGCGCATCGGTTGGAGGCAAATAAACACTATGCGGATCAAGCTGGTGTAAAACGCTGTCGATAGGTAAGTTTTGAAGCGAATCAGTATTGATGTCATCAACATAATTGCCGTTGATGATGTGTAAGATTTCGTTTAATTTTTCGTCGCTATTACTGCTGGCCAGCTGAGTACTTTTTTTAACGCCAAAGCCCTGATCTTTAATGAATTTTATACCCAAAAACATCCCGGCTATTAAGATTACAGAATAGCTTACAGCGATCAGTATATTGGTACGGGTATTTTTTTTCATCAGCGTTATTGCAAATTTATGAAAATTAGCGGGTTGATGTATTTTATAATTGCATTTAAGTGTCTTTTGTTTATAATATTTTAACAAAAATTAACGTCAGGGAAACGTTACTTGGTTGCTTGAAGTGATATTTTTGTTTTTTTAACGTAGTTTTTAGAAAGAATTTACCGAATTTTATCAAAATTAAATTTATGAATAGAGTTACCGAGCAAGAATCTAACTATGACCACATTGATCAGATGTCGGTATTAGAAATTTTGCAGGGCATTAATAACGAAGATAAAACCGTGGCATTTGCCGTCGAAAAATCTTTGCCGCAGATCGAAAAATTAACGTCTGCTGTTGCCGAGCGAATGAAAAAAGGCGGTCGTCTTTTTTATATCGGCGCCGGTACCAGTGGTCGTTTGGGTGTAGTAGATGCTTCAGAATGCCCGCCTACTTATGGAGTTCCTTTTGATTGGGTAGTAGGAATTATTGCCGGCGGAGACACTGCCATCAGGAGAGCGGTAGAATTTGCTGAAGATGATGCCGAACAGGCCTGGAAAGATCTTCAGGAATTTAATATCAATGAAAAAGATTGTTTAGTGGGGTTGGCAGCCTCAGGCACTACTCCATATGTAATCGGCGGATTAAACACGGCACGTAAGCATGGTATTTTAACAGGCTGTATTGTTTGTAATACCGGTGGGCCAATAGCTGCTGAATCTGATTTCCCGGTGGAAGTAGTAGTTGGGCCAGAGTTTGTTACCGGATCTACCCGTATGAAATCGGGTACAGCACAGAAAATGGTGTTAAACATGTTAAGCACTACGGTTATGGTTCAGCTGGGGCGCGTAGTTGGTAATAAAATGGTTGATATGCAGTTAACCAACCATAAACTGGTAGACCGTGGAACGCAAATGGTTGCCGATGAACTGAATATTGCCTATGATGAAGCCGCCATACTACTAAACCGTTACGGAAGTGTACGGAAAGCAGTAGAAGCAGGACATTAAGAAATAAGAGGAGAATAGTATGATTGAATGAAAGATAGAGTGATGCGGTGCAGAAATGACCTAACATTATTCATTCAAAATTCAATCCTTCAATAATTAAAATATGCACGAGATAGAGCCTTATTACCAGTGGAGAGATGATTATATTTCGGCAGAAGATGAACGTTCGCCGTTTTATAATACCGAATATTCAGAGCTTTATTTCGATAAGCAGATTTATAATTTTTTATTGCACCCGCAATGGGATGAGTTTGGTTCCAATACACTTTACATAAAAGTGTTATATGCCGATTACGACCGTGGTTATACCATTATAGAGTTTATTGGCGAATGGAACGATGCCATTAATAACGATATCATGCTGCTGAAACGCGATATTTTAGAGCTCATGATGGATGAAGGCATTAATAAATTTATCCTGATCGGTGAAAATGTGCTGAATTTTCATGCCTCTGATGACAGTTATTATGAAGAATGGTTTCAGGAAGTAGAAGATGGCTGGATTGTTGGGGTGAATTTTCAGGAACACGTTATCGCTGAATTTCGCGATAATAATATCGATTATTACATTAACTTTGGCGGTGCGTTTGATAGCCTGCCATGGCGCACTTTGAAACCCCTGCAGGTTTTTAAAAAAGTTGAAGAACTACTGACAAAAAGACTGAACTAAATATTTATTTTTATATAGTTAAATACACAAATTTAAAATGGAACAACAAAATTATCAATATCAGGACAACAGTGTTTTTGTACAGACTAGGCCTGAATCTAAACGTTTTTTTGGGAATGTATTTTTATGGATGTTTGTTGCATTGGTAGTTTCTACCGGAGCAGCATATTTTATAGCAAGTACACCAGCCGTAATGAATTATCTTGTAACATCTAATCCTGAAACAGGGAAAGGTGGATTTACCGTGCTCGGTTATATTGCAATATTCGCCCCGCTTGGCTTAGTATTACTATTAGGTGCTGGCATGCAAAGAATGTCATATCAAGCATTAATAGGCGTATTTTTGCTATACTCTGTATTAACTGGGGTAATGCTCAGCTTTATCTTGTTAATTTATTCTTTGCCATCAGTTGTAATATGTTTTGCTGCGGCAGCGGCAATATTTGCTGTGATGGCTATAATGGGATATACGACAGATACAGATTTAAGTAAGTTTGGACCAATATTATTTGCCGGAGTAATTGGTTTGGTAATCATCAGTTTCATCAATTTCTTTTTAGGAAGCTCCACTTTAAGTTACATTATGGGATTTATAGGTGTTGCTGTTTTTACGGCATTAACTGCTTATAAAGTACAGGAACTAAAAAGAATTGGTCAGGGATTAGACGAAAATGGTAATACTTTGGCTGTAAATGAAGGTAAAAAGCTTGCTATTTTAGGCGCTTTATCGCTTTATATCACTTTTATTAATTTGTTTTTGTCGCTATTGCGTATTTTCGGTAGCAGAAGATAACCTCCAAAAACAGAACAATATTCTTAAGGCCGTGCAGTTTTGCATGGCCTTTGTAATTTTATTTGGTTGCAAAGCGATAATTTTTGGAATTGATGTTGCTTTGTTGCATTTTTGTATGCTTATTAAGAAAGACGGAGGGATTAGACCCAACGAAGTCTTAGCAACCTGTAACCTTACAAGGTGCTAAATTCTATTCTGCAAATAGCGGAAACAGATAAGTTTAGGATTACGATTCACGTACCAACTTTTTAAATAAGCCTTTTTTTGAGATTTGAGACAATAGATTTAAAGTAATAGATTTGAGACAATAGATTTGAGATTTGGGACACTGTGTCTATCCATTCTCGTATCTCACATCTAACATCTTATATCAAACATCTCACGTCTCATATCTAACAACAAGAATGAGCATAAGAGAAGAATTAGAGAAACGTATTTTGGTGATTGATGGGGCTATGGGTACCATGATTCAGCGTTATACATTAACCGAAGAAGATTTTAGGGGAGAACGTTTTAAAAATCATCCCTGTGATGTGAAAGGCAATAACGATTTGCTCAACATCACGCGTCCGGATATTATAAAATCCATACACCTGGAGTACCTGGCGGCTGGTGCCGATATTATCGAAACCAATACCTTCAGTACGCAGCGCATTTCCATGGCCGATTACCAGATGGAAGACCTTTCTTACGAACTGAGTTTTGAAGGTGCGCGTGTGGCAAAAGAAGCTGCAGAAGAATTCATGGCCGCAAATCCCGATCGCAAATGTTTTGTCGCGGGTGCCATTGGCCCAACAAACCGTACCCTTTCGATGTCGCCAAACGTAAACGACCCCGGTTTCAGGGCAGTTTATTTTGATGAGCTGGAAGAAGCCTATTACGAGCAGGTACGTGGCCTGGTTGATGGAGGCTCAGATGTTTTATTGATCGAAACCATTTTTGATACTTTAAATGCCAAAGTGGCTATTGTAGCCATTAAAAAATATGAGGAGGTAATTGGCCGTAAACTTGAAATCATGATTTCGGGAACCATTACCGATGCCTCCGGAAGAACACTTTCAGGCCAAACGGCTGAAGCTTTCTTAAACTCTGTAAGGCATGCCAACCCTTTAAGTATCGGTTTTAACTGTGCTTTGGGCGCTAAAGAAATGCGTCCGCATATTGAGGAACTGGCTGCAAAAGCGGGCTGTTATGTATCAGCCTATCCTAACGCCGGTTTGCCAAACGAATTTGGTGCTTACGATGAGCAACCGCATGAAACCGCACACCTGGTTGATGATTTTATTGCCTCTGGATTTGTTAACATTGTGGGTGGCTGCTGTGGTACCACTCCGGAACACATTGGCTGTATTGCTAAAAACGCAAGAAAAGCAGCGCCACGGAAAGTACCGGTTATTGAGCCTTACATGCGTTTAAGTGGATTGGAACCTGTAACCATTACCCCAGATAGTATTTTTGTAAATATTGGTGAAAGAACCAATATTACCGGATCTCCGAAATTCTCAAAACTGATTCTGGGCGGCGATTACGAAGCTGCATTGGCCGTTGCCCTGCAACAGGTTGAAGGTGGTGCACAGGTAATTGATGTGAATATGGATGAAGGGATGCTGGATTCAGAAGCGGCCATGACCAAATTCCTGAACCTGATTGCTTCCGAACCGGATATTGCCAAACTTCCGATCATGGTCGATTCATCGAAATGGTCGGTGATCGAAAATGGCTTAAAATGCCTGCAGGGAAAAGGTATCGTAAACTCCATTTCCTTAAAAGAAGGCGAAGATAAATTCAGAGAAAGTGCCCGTAAAATTATGCAGTATGGAGCTGCGGTAGTGGTAATGGCCTTTGATGAACAGGGGCAGGCAGATAATTACGAACGAAGGATAGAAATCTGTAAGCGCAGTTACGATATCCTGGTAAACGAAATCGGTTTCCCGGCAGAGGATATTATTTTCGACCCGAATATTTTAACGGTGGCCACCGGATTGGAAGAGCACAATAATTACGCGGTTGATTTTATTAATGCAACCCGTTGGATCAAAGAAAACCTGCCATACGCTAAAGTGAGCGGAGGGGTTTCTAACATTTCGTTCTCTTTCAGGGGAAATAATGTGGTGCGCGAAGCCATGCACTCGGCCTTTCTTTATCACGCTATTAAGGCTGGTTTAGATATGGGAATCGTAAATGCAGGGATGTTAGAGGTTTACCAGGAAATTCCACCTGAATTGCTGGAAAGGGTAGAAGACGTGCTCTTAAACCGTAGGGAAGATGCAACTGAACGCCTGGTCGAATATGCCGATACGGTAAAAACCAAAGGCAAAGAAGTGGTTAAAGATGAGGAGTGGCGTAAAGGAACAGTTGAGGAAAGACTATCACATTCATTGGTAAAAGGCCTTGTTGAGTACCTGGATGATGACGTTGAAGAAGCAAGGCAAAAATACGACCGTCCGATACAGGTTATCGAAGGGCCGTTGATGGATGGGATGAACATTGTAGGCGACCTGTTTGGCGCCGGAAAAATGTTCCTTCCGCAAGTGGTAAAATCGGCCAGGGTAATGAAAAAAGCAGTGGCTTACCTGTTGCCTTATATTGAGCAGGAGAAACTGAGCAACCCCGACCAGGATCAGAATTCTTCAGCAGGTAAAGTGTTGATGGCTACAGTGAAAGGCGATGTACATGATATCGGTAAAAATATTGTTGGTGTAGTACTGGCCTGTAACAATTTCGAAATTGTAGATATGGGGGTGATGGTTCCTGCACAGGATATCATCAAAAAGGCAAAAGAAATAAATGCTGATATTATTGGTTTAAGCGGGTTGATTACGCCATCATTGGATGAGATGGTTCACTTCGCCAAAGAAATGGAGCGGGAAGGTTTTACCATTCCATTGATCATCGGTGGAGCAACTACCTCCAGGATCCACGCTGCAGTAAAGGTGGCACCAAATTACTCTGGACCAGCTATTCATGTGCTGGATGCTTCGAGGAGTGTTACGGTTTGCAGCACTTTGATGAATCCCGATACCAGGGATGAATATATTGCAGGCATCCGGGCCGAATATGATAAAGCCCGTGAAGCGCATTTGAATAAACGATCTGATAAACGTTTTAAAACGCTTGAAGAAGCACGGAATAATAAGTTTAAGATTGATTTTCAACCCAGCCTACCTGTTCCCGAATTTACCGGAACAAGGGTTTTCGATAATTATCCCCTGGAAGAACTGGTTCCTTATATCGATTGGACACCATTTTTCCATACCTGGGAGCTGCGTGGAAGTTATCCGAAAATTTTCGACGATAAAAATGTAGGCGACGAAGCAAGGAAACTTTTTGATGATGCACAGGTTTTGCTAAAACGCATCCTCGATGAAAAACTGCTAACCGCAAGGGCTGTAATCGGTTTCTGGCCAGCAAATTCGGTTGAAGACGACATCGAGTTGAGAGTTGAGAGTGCTGAGTTGGGAGACTCCCAACCCCAAACCCCAAACTCCAAACTAGTCAAAATCCACACCCTCCGCCAGCAGGCCGAAAAAGTAGATGGGCAGCCCTATTATGCTTTATCTGATTTTATTGCGCCAAAAGAAAGTGGAATCCAGGATTATTTTGGTGGTTTTGCCTTAACTGCAGGTATTGGGATTGATGAGTTGGTGAATGAATTCGAATCCAATTATGATGATTATAACAGCATCATGGCAAAAGCACTGGCCGATCGTTTGGCAGAGGCTTTTGCAGAACGCATGCACGAACGTGTACGTAAAGAATATTGGGGTTACGCACAGGATGAAAAACTGACTAACCAGGAACTGATCAAGGAAGAGTATGTGGGGATCCGCCCTGCACCGGGTTATCCGGCCTGTCCGGAGCATACTGAAAAAGGGACCTTATTCGAATTACTTGATGCCGAAAATAAAATTGGCCTTCGTTTAACGGAAAGTTATGCCATGTACCCAACTGCTGCGGTAAGCGGATTTTATTTCGCACACCCGGATTCAAGGTATTTCGGATTGGGAAAAATTACCAAAGATCAGATTGAAGACTACTCCATCAGAAAGAATATGCCAATTGAAGAAGTGGAGCGATGGTTAAGTCCGAATTTAGCTTATTAATCCCTTTACTTTGTCATCCTGAGGACAACAAAGGATCTCTGAGTGAAGGATAATAATTTTGATGCCAGCAGTCATCAACAAATAAAAACTGCCATTATGTTCGAGATGCCTCATTTGCATTCAGCATGACAACTAAATTAGAATATGAAGATTACAGACCATATAAAAAACGCGAAGGGTAAAACCTTATTTTCTTTTGAATTATTACCGCCTGTAAAAGGGCAGAGCATCCAATGGGTTTACGATGCCATAGAGCCACTTTTGGAGTTTAATCCGCCTTTTATCGATGTAACATCGCTCCGCGAAGATTATATTTATAAAGAACAGGAAAATGGCTTATTGCAAAAGGTTTCTTACCGCAAACGCCCGGGAACCATTGCCATTTGTGCAGCCATTATCCACAAATACAAGGTTGATGCTGTTCCGCATCTCATTTGTGGTGGTTTTACTAAAGAAGAAACAGAAAATGCGCTGATTGACCTGCAGTTTTTAGGCATTGATAACGTACTGGCCTTGCGCGGTGACGCCCGTAAAGCGGATGGGAATTTTGTTCCTACTCCCGGCGGACATAGTTATGCTACCGACCTGATTGAACACATCAAGAACCATAACGAAGGTAAATTCCTGCACGAAGATGTAGAAACCTTTAAAAGTGATTTTTGTATCGGTGTTGCCGGCTATCCGGAAAAACACTTTGAGGCCCCTAATATGAGCACCGATTTCAAATACCTGAAAAAGAAGGTAGAGGCAGGTGCAGAGTTTATCGTAACGCAGATGTTTTTCGATAACCAGAAGTATTTCGATTTTGTAAAGAAATGCCGGGAAAATGATATTAACATTCCTATTATTCCGGGGTTAAAACCTATCAGTACCCTGTCGCAGTTAAATGTGCTCCCTAAGGTTTTTCACATCGATTTACCCGATGAGTTAACAGATGCATTGGCCCACGCTAAAAACAATAACGAGGCAAAAGAAATAGGTACGGAAGCTATGATTAAACAATGTAAAGAACTGATTGACTTTGGTGCACCTGTATTACATTTTTATACCATGGGTCGCCCTGAGCAGACCAAAAAGATTGCCAAAGCTATATTTTAATAAGTGAGCCATCAGGCTGAATTATCCCGCAACCTTAACTATCAGCATAACGGCAAATTGAAATAAATCAATGAATAACCTAAATACCGACCAACAAAACCTTGATGTTTTACTCACAGCAGTTAAACAACAGGGTATAGATTATTTAAACCATATTCAAGAGCGTACAACATCAAGTTCCGCAGAAGTGGGAATTGTTTATGATTTAAATGAAGAAGGTATAGGAGCTAAGAATGCCTTAGCCCAATTTAACGAGCGTTTCGAGCCTCTTATGGTGGCTTCATCTGGCCCAAGGTATTGGGGCTTTGTTACCGGAGGAACAACTCCTGCCGCCATTGCCGGCGATTGGCTATCGACCATCTATGATCAAAATACGCAGAGTGCGATAGGTACTGGCGATATTTCTGCTGTTATCGAGCTTGAAACCATCCAGTTGTTGCTTTCCCTGTTTAACTTACCCAAAGATTATTTTGGTGGTTTTGTAACCGGGGCAACCATGTCTAATTTTACCTGTTTGGCTGTGGCCAGGCAATGGATCGGGAAACAGTTGGGTAAAGATTTTGCAAGGGAAGGGGTATCTGGAACCATAAAAGTATTATCGGCTACCCCACATTCATCGTCTGTAAAATCCTTGTCGATGCTGGGTTTAGGAAGCGGTAATTTTATTCAGGTAAAAGTAATGGAAGGCAATCGCGAAGCGCTGGATGTTGCTGATCTGGAATTAAAAATAAAAGCCTTAAACGGCGAACCTTTTATTTTAATCTCGAGTGGTGGAACGGTAAATACAGTAGATTTTGATGATTTTGAATCGATTAATACCTTAAAGGAAAAATATAATTTCTGGTGGCACATCGATGCAGCTTTTGGCGGCTTTGCATCTTGTTCACCAAGATACCGCCATCTGCTTAAAGGTTGGGAAAATGCCGATAGTATTACCGTTGATTGTCACAAATGGTTAAATGTACCTTATGAAAGTGCGGTATTTTTCGTGAAAGAAAAACACCAATTGTTACAGGTAGAAACGTTTCAGAATTCAAATGCAGCTTATTTGGGCGATCCGATGGAAAACTTTAGCTACCTTAATTTCTTACCAGAAAACTCAAGGCGTTTAAAAGCATTGCCTGCCTGGTTTACCCTTACCAGCTATGGAAAAAAAGGCTATCAGGAAATTGTGGAAAGCAATATTGAAATGGCTTTGCTGTTTGCCGGTTTCATTAACAATCATCCGGCCTTCGAATTACTAGCACCGGTACGTTTAAATACCGTTTGTTTTTCGTTAACAGATGAAAGTTTGGTTGTAACATTCCTGGAAAAGTTAAACACGAAAGGAAAAGTATTCATGACTCCAACATTTTATAATGGGAAAAAAGGAATACGTGCTGCTTTTGTAAACTGGCAGACCTCTGTCGCTGATGTTAAGCTCGCTACGAATGCCATGCTTGAAATTCTTGCAGAACGCTAACCTTAAAAATTATTGTTTTAATGGTATATCATTTATATTTGTAAAAATGAAGTCCGATAGCCTTAAATATATACTGATTGTTTGCGTGGTAACTGCTTTTTTCTTAAAAGCGAGCCATGTGGTTTCATATTTAAGTCATGTTATCAACAATATTGAGCTTTTGTCTACAAATGACGATGCAGCTGAGAAGGAAGAAAAAAAAGTAGAAAGTGAATATACAGTACAGCAGGTCGTATTTCAAGGAGCGTTATATTTCCCGCTTCAAATTTCAAAAAAGGTAATTATCCCTGGTCATTCTTTCCAGTTGGCTTACTTTCCAGAGGTTTTAACCCCACCTCCTTCCATATAAACACACCTTTTAGATTTATTTCCTGTTTCACAGAAACGGAACCAATTTCCTATTTCAAAAATTACAATATAATATATATGAAACGAGCAATTTCATTTGCAGTGCTGTTAGCCGCTGCCTCTTTAAAATTAAATGCGCAAGAAGTTGTGCAACAGAATGTTAAGTCTATCGAAAATGCCATAGGGCAGGTTACTAAACTGGAGCCTGTAAGTTTTAATTATGATACAGCCTGGGCCGAAAAATTAAAATTATCTGCAAGGCCGCAATATGGTTTTGTAGGCGCTGATGCAAAGGCCGCTGTTCCGGGTATTGTTTCGGTACAGGCAAAAGCGTACAGTTCAGGCAAAAATGCTTTTAAAAACGCCACCATTACCAAAGTAGACTACGAAAGCCTGGTACCGCTTTTGGTAGCCAGTATAAAAGAGCAGCAAGAGCAAATAGAGCAATTAAAGGCAGAATTAAACAGTCTAAAATCCAGAAATACAAAGTAGTTTTTTAGTCTTATAGCTGATTCAGGCCAGGAGTAATGTTCTGGCCTTTTTTATTTTTTATATATAAAAAGATCCTGTATAACGCTTAAATTTTTATTTTTATAAAACTAACCGATATAAATCTACAATTAAAAAACAATTATTATGAAAAAGCTTATTCAATTATTCCTGTTTTGTACAGTGCTGGCTATGTTACCTTTGCAAAAGACTAAGGCTGAAAACAGTGCCAGTAAATTTTTTAGCATTGGTTTAAATTTAAGTAATGGAACCGGCGATAACGGATCTATTTACCTGTACGGACCTACTCCAATTAGTGCTTATTTTGGTCCAAGTGGAGGTTCGTATGGCCCGTTGACTGCAGGTACCTATACGGTTATTATTTATACTGCGGCCCCAGGTACACGCACTTTTAGATTTAATGGGCAAGCGATTACCACCAGCTCGGGGAGCGCTACATTTAATAATGTTAGTATTACTTCTACAGCTTTCGCTTCGGTTAATTAAATAATTTAAATTGGTCCGGATTGCAAAATCCGGACCAATCGTTTTTTTGATGTGTAATCTGGTTTAGATTAATTTCTAAAAGGATTAAAATCTTTTCAACAGTAGAAATTACAAATCCCTAACAGCATACTATTACCCTTTTAGCAGATACGCCTTAAACCCTTCAAAATCCACACCTAACTGATCAGCATGTTTTGCTTTGCTTTCTAAAGTTTTTACCTGTTCGGGGATTTCGATTTTGGCAGCAATCTCTTCCGGGAAGATATCCGGAAATTTGCAGGCATGCGCCGTAGATAAAAATACTGCAGCACTTTCATCTGCCGGATTTTCATTTCTGTATTTTTCTACTGCTAAATAGGCAATGGCAGTATGCGGACAGGCCACGTAATTAAACTGATTGTCGATTGCTTTGATTCCGGCCAGCGTCTCTTCGTCGGTAAAACGATAAGCAGTAACCACTTTTTTCAAAGCTTCAACATCCTGGTTAAATAAATCCATAATCCTTACCCAATTGCTTGGTGCACCAACATCCATCGCGTTCGAATAGGTTTGGGTAGAAGGTTTGGTTTCATAGTTGCCGGTTTCTAAAAAGCGCGGAACGGTATCGTTAACATTGGTAGCTGCAATAAATTGTTTTACAGGTAAGCCCAGTTTGTAAGCCAGTAAACCTGCTCCAATATTGCCGAAGTTTCCGCTTGGTACAGAGAAAACTATATCACTGAGCCCTTGTTTTTTCAGCTGTACATAAGTATTGAAATAATAGAACGTTTGTGGGATTAACCTCGAAATATTAATCGAGTTGGCCGAGGTGAGACGGAATTTCGCATTTAGTTCAGCATCGGCAAAAGCCTGTTTTACCAAAGCCTGGCAATCGTCAAAAGTTCCTTTAACCTCAATGGCACGGATGTTTTCTCCGTTGGTGGTTAACTGCAGCTCTTGTATCGGGCTCACTTTCCCTTCTGGATATAGTATCGTTACCCTGGTATTGGGTACACCTAAGAATCCCAAAGCTACTGCACCGCCGGTATCGCCTGAAGTAGCAACCAGCACATCTAAAAGTTGTTCGCCATCTTTTAAGAAATAGGCCATTACACGGCTCATAAAGCGGGCGCCAAAATCTTTAAAAGCCAAAGACGGACCATGGAAAAGCTCTAAAACGAAGGTTTTATCATCTAATTTAACAGCTGGTGCCTCAAAATTAATGGCATCAGCTATAAGGTCCTTTAAGTCAGCTGCCGGAATTTCATCTTTCAGCAATACAGAAGCTACCTGATACGCGATTTCGGGTAAAGTATACTGTTCAATATTTTCGATAAAAGCAGCATCCAGCTGTGGAATTTCGACAGGCATATATAATCCCTTATCCTGTGGCATGCTGTTAAAAACGGCTTCTTTAAAAGAAACGCGTAAATCTTTATTGTTGGTTGAGTATAGTTTCATTTTAAGGTATAAGGTTTAGGGTGTAAGGTTTATGGCTGAGCAGTAGGTATGTCCCACGCCTTATGCCTTTTACCTTACACCTTACTTACATCACTCTTGGTCCTTCCGCGTTTACAGGAGAAACAAAAGCTTTGCTGTTAATATTTATTTTATGTAAATGTTGTTGTTGAGATTTTGTGATTTTTCTAGCAGTTTCTTCATCTTTGGTTAAGGCGAACACTGATGGGCCTGATCCTGAAATTCCGAAACCAATGGCCCCATTTTCCATGGCCAGGGTCCTCATTTCTTCAAAGCCCGGAATTAAGATCGATCGGGTTGGCTCTACCAGTACATCTTTCATACTTCTCCCGATCAGATCAAAATCGTTCATAAACAAGCCGCTCACCAGTCCGGCTACATTTCCCCATTGGGTAACCGCATCTTTTAACAATACTTTACTGCGGATCATCTGGCGGGCATCTTTGGTAGGCACATCTACCTCAGGATAAACGATTGCTGCATACATGCCTGCAGGTGTAGGCAAAGAAATTACATCGAGCGGCTCGTAGCTTCTAACTAATACAAATCCGCCCAGTAAAGCAGGTGCAACATTATCGGCGTGGCCATAACCACAGGCCAGTTCTTCACCTTTCATAGCAAACGGAACCAGTTCTTTGGTGGTCAGCAAATCGCCCATTAATTTGTTAATGGCAAATAACCCGGCAACTGTACTCGCTGAACTCGAACCTAGGCCACTGCCAATAGGCATCTTTTTGTGCAGTTCAATTTCTACGCCTACATCCAAACGGTTTACGTGTTTCAGGTAGTGCTGTACGCTGGCACTAACAGTGTTTTTTGCAGCATCTAAGGGCAAACGGCCATCATCGCCGGTAATTCTTTTAATCACCACGCCAGGTGTATCGGTGAAACGCATTTCAACTTCATCGCCCGGTTCATTAACGGCAAATCCCAGTACATCGAAACCACAAACTACGTTGGCAACAGTGGCTGGGGCGAAAACTTTTATACTATTTTTCATTATTAATTAGCTTAGCGCTAGGTTAAGCAGTGATTTGGTTTAAATGATATTTTAAATGCACAACATAATCTTCAATAAAATAGGAAAGGTTGTGCAGCTCTGTCTTTCCTTTTCCGGTGTCGCAGGTGTTTTGCAGTTTTTCCGGAGGGATATTTTCAATAACCCGGCAAATCTGGTCATTCGAAAGTTTCCAAAGGGTCTTTATTTCTGCAAAATCAGCTGCCTGGTAATTTTGATAGGCGACCCACTCATCCTGTTGATAAATGATTTTAACCCCCTGCTCGTATTGGCCGACAATGAGGCGGCGGATATTATTGGATGCACTATCAATCAAATGACCCAGCAATTCCTTTTTCGACCATTTGTGCGGTTGTGGCTTGTCATTCCAGGCTTCTTCGCTAATGTTTTCAAAATCAGTCATTGCCTGGTTCACCAGGCGGATGATTTCATTTTTTTGTGCTAAAACTGTATGCATATCTCTAATTGCTCAAAGTTCCTACATTAATGATATCGGCAAAAACACCCGCTGCCGTAACTTCTGCTCCTGCACCCGGACCTTTTACTACCAATGGACGCGATTTATAACGATCGGTGGTGAAAGAAATAATATTATCACTTCCTGAAAGCATAAAGAAAGGATGACTGTCATCAACCATTTGCAAACTGATTTCTACATTTCCGTTTTCCAATTTGCCGATATATCGTAAAACCTTCCCATCCTTGGCGGCGGTATTTTTCAGATCTTCAAAGTAGGCGGCATTGGCCTGTAATTCTGAATAGAAATCTTCTACCGATGTTGCATTTAAACAGGCATCCGGTAAAATATTATCGATTTTTACGTCGCTGGCTTCTAAAGGGTACCCAGCATCGCGTGCCAGGATCAGCATTTTGCGCATAAAATCTTTTCCATTTAAATCATCACGCGGATCGGGTTCGGTATAGCCCAGTTCCTGTGCTTCCTTTACCGTTTCATAAAACCCGGCTTCACCCTTAAAGTTATTAAAGATGTAAGAAATAGTTCCCGATAATATGGCTTCGATGCGCGCCACTTTATCGCCGCTCATCATTAATTCTTTTAAGGTGCGGATAATTGGTAAACCGGCGCCCACATTGGTTTCGTAATAAAAATCTACCCCAAATTTTCGCGCGGTATCTTTAAACGATTTGTATTGCGCAAAATCGGCCGAATTACCTTTCTTATTACAGGTTACTACCGAAATACTGCTTTCGAATATGCCCTGGTAAAATTCAATTGGCGCTTCAGCTGCAGTATTATCAACAAAAACACAGTTGGGCAGGTTCATGGCTTTCATTTTAGCTACAAATTCAGCCAGATTGGCCGGTTCTCCATGGTCAGCTAATTCTGCCTCCCAGCTGTCGAGAGATAAGCCATCTGCGTTAAAAATCATTTTACGTGTATTGCTTATCCCGGCTACCTTTACCTGAAGGTCGTTATTGGCCGCCAGGAAAGGCATTTGTTCTTTTAACTGGTTGAATAGAGTTTTGCCAATGTTTCCGGTTCCCAGGCAAAAGATGTTCAAGGTTCTTTTCAGGTCCGTAAAAAACGCATCGTGCACGGCATTTACAGCTTTTGATAAATCGTCTTTACTGATGATAACCGAGATGTTATACTCTGAAGAGCCCTGTGCAATGGCCCTTACGTTGATACCATTACGGCCAAGTGCACTAAACAAACGACCACTCATACCCGGGGTACGTTTCATGTTTTCGCCTACAATGGCCAAAACGGCCAGGTTATTTTCAACTTCCGGTAATTCGAGCTTTTTGGCGTCTAATTCAAGTTCAAATTCTTTTTTGATCAAGGAAATGGCCTGTGAAGCATCCGTTGGTTTAACTGCAAAAGTAATGCTGTGTTCTGATGACGATTGTGTAATCAAAACCACGTTGATCTGCTCACGCGAGAGTAGTGAGAATAAGCGACCGCTAAAACCGGCTTTACCAACCATACCGCTACCGCTGAGGTTGATGATGCTGATATGATCGATAGATGAAATGCCTTTAATGGGTAAGTTCGACGATTTTACGTCGCTTTTGATATAGGTTCCTGCAAAATCCGGCTCGAAAGTATTTTTAATCACAATCGGGATTTTTTTCATGAAAGCAGGGATCATGGTAGGAGGGTAAATTACTTTCGCTCCAAAATAACTCAGTTCCATGGCTTCAGTATAGCTTAATTCTGGTAAAGAAAAAGCTTTTTTTACAATCCGCGGGTCTGCAGTCATCATGCCGTTTACATCGGTCCAGATTTCTATTTCTTCGGCATTTAAGGCTGCGCCCCAAACTGCCGCGGTATAGTCAGATCCGCCACGGCCCAGGGTGGTTACCCGTCCGGCAGCATTGCTGGCAATAAAACCGGTAACAAAAAGTACCTTGTTTTTATTTTCCTGATAAAAATTGTTGATCAGCATTTCAGTAAGTTCGGTGTCGACCTTTGCCTGACCAAAATTGCTATCCGTTTTGATGTAATCTGCACCGTTCACATAAAGGGTATCGCCAAATTGCTGCGAAGCAATGTGGCTGATCATAAAAGTAGAGCAGCGCTCACCGTAACTTATAATCTGATCCTTGGTCTGTAAACTTAGTTCGCGCAGATTGGTTACAGCCTGCAGCAGGTCTTCCAATTCGTTAAAAAAGATCTTTAAGCGTGTAAATACAGGATTTTGCGCCGCTGCCGGCAACAACGTGCGGATCACGGCAAAATGTTTTGCCTCAATTTCTTTTAAATGTGCATCGTAATCTTCGCCCCGTTCAGCCTTTTCGGCCATATCGGTTAGCAAATTGGTTACACCGCTCATTGCCGATAATACAACTACTGGATTGTTCTTCTGTTTTTCTTCGCCAACCAGGCGCAAGAGGGTTTTAATGTTCTCGGCCGAACCTACGGATGTGCCGCCGAATTTGAGTACTTTCATTAGTCTATATTGGGTTTAACTGTCTGTTGCCGTACCGATCTGTGGTTTAATGCTCATTTGTACAGGTTTCATTCAGCATGGGTTTAAAAAAAAAGCGTCCCGATTTTTATCGGGACGCTTTTTGTGTTTTTTATGTTTCTTTCAACTACAACAATTTAGTCCCGCTGGTTTATACCGGTGGTAATAATAATTGTTGAAATAATTGAAGTGTTAAAATTTGTCATTACTTGGTGTACTTTGTACACTGTAAAGTAGGAGATTATTTTTTTAAAATGCAAATGTTTTTTAATTTTTATTTCGAAATTTCTATTAAAACGTTTAAACAAATGAAATAGCCATATTCCTTTCTGGTACTTCCCGATGGCGCGGTGAGCGGTTTTGTGGTTACTTCTCCATCTTAGTTTTTTATATAATAGTTAATGCCCTGGCTTTTTATTCGAAGTGATATTGGGTAATGCTCACACCATTGCAGCCCTGCGATTGATCTTAAGTTCACTGTAGAGCTGCGCGATAGCCGGTATACTCATTTAGGAGATAGATCCCTTATGAATTGATTTTAAGATAAATTAATCAGGTTAAAATCATTTTCCATCTTTTACTTAGTGTATTTTTTTAAATTTTTTTATGTTCAAAAAATATAATTAATATTCTGATTGTTAGTATTTTAAGTCATAGTGTATTTGCTACAATATGTAAAAAATTACGTTTTAAAACTCGTTTTTGTGAAAGATAAGTCTTTACCTTTGCTGCACTAACTAACTTATTGTTATGAGCAAAAAGAAACTGCAAACGCCAGATTTAGGTTATTTAAATCTAGGCGGTAACATTGCTGTAAAGTACCAGTTATCTCCAGAGGAGCTGATTGATGAAGCCTTATTAAATAATGAAGGTACCATGGCTGCATCCGGTGCACTGGCTATTGATACGGGAAAATTTACCGGACGTTCGCCTAAAGACCGTTTTATTGTATGCGATGAGGTAACCGAAGATCAGGTTTGGTGGGGTGATGTAAATATTAAAATCAGCCCCGAAAAATTCGACCAGTTATATGGTAAGCTTACCGGTTATCTAGGTAACAAAACAATTTATGTACGCGATTCTTCGGCATGCGCAGATCCGGATTATTCGATTTCCATCAGGGTAATTACTGAAACCGCTTATCAGAATCTTTTTGCTCATCATTTATTTATCCGCCCGGAAGCACATCAGCTGGGGATCACGCCCGAATGGACTATTATTGCGGCGCCTGGTTTTACGGCCGATCCCTCGGTGGATGGCACCCGCCAGGGAAATTTCTCCATTATCAATTTTACAAGGAAGATGATCCTTATAGGTGGTACAGGCTATACCGGAGAGATTAAAAAAGGAATATTTTCGGTGTTGAATTTTATACTTCCTATATATAAAAATACGCTTTCCATGCATTGTTCGGCCAATGTGGGTAAAGATGGCGATACAGCTATATTTTTCGGCTTGTCCGGAACGGGCAAAACCACTTTGTCTGCCGATCCCGAACGTGGTTTAATCGGTGATGACGAGCATGGCTGGGGTAATGATTCTGTATTCAACTTCGAGGGCGGCTGTTATGCAAAATGTGTTGATTTAACAGAGGAAAAAGAACCCCAGATATTTAAGGCGATTAAATTTGGTTCCTTATTAGAAAACATCAACTTCTTCCCGGGAACAAAAGATGTGGATTACTCCAACATTGATAAAACGGAAAATACACGTGTTGCTTATCCGATAGACTATATTGATAATGCGATCCTGCCCTCTGTAGCGGCAGTGCCGAAAAATATTTTTTTCCTGACAGCTGATGCATTTGGGGTACTGCCACCTATTTCCAAATTAAATGTTGAACAGGCCATGTTCCACTTTATGAGTGGTTATACCGCAAAAGTTGCCGGAACGGAAGCTGGGGTTACTGAGCCACAGCTCACTTTTTCGGCTTGCTTTGGCAAAGCTTTCCTGCCACTGCATCCTTCCAGGTATGCGGCTTTATTGGGCGATAAGATGAAAAGACATGAGGTAAACGTTTGGCTGGTAAATACCGGATGGAGTGGGGGAGCCTATGGGGTGGGTAAAAGGATGAAATTAAGCTATACGCGCGCCATGATCAGGGCTGCTTTGAACGGTAGTTTAAACCACAACCATTATAAACAACACCATGTATTTAAATTGATGATGCCGCTAAATTGTCCGGGTGTTCCGGACGATATTTTAGATCCTTCTAAAACATGGGATAACCAGGAAGAATATTTTTTAAAGGCCTATCAACTATCTGATGCCTTCGAAGAAAATTTTAAGCAGTTCGAACTGACAAAAGTGTCAAAAAGCAGACATGAAGCGTTAAAATTATGTTAAAAGTAGTTTAAAATGCATTTTTTGAGCAAAAAATTTGCAATTCGATTTTTTTTTAGTTTTTATTGTGAAAGAATTGCCTCGGCTGGGGCAATTTTTTTGTTATACACCCTAGATGATTTGCCGGAACAAAATTCTAAGTAACGATTTAATTGCTTGTTGATTTATTAATTTGTAATTTAAAATCAATTTATAAATTTGTTTTTCGCAACAATTTCGGTTAAGAAACGTTGTGTGTATACAATAGGAAAAAACAGCTAAAAATTAAAAACAAGAACTAAAACTAAAAATTCAAAAAAAATGGCAAACGCACCAAAACCAACAACTGTTAAAAAAGAGAGCTCTTCTAGCGCTTCAAATGTATTTGCAACATTCGTTATTCCAATCTGTATTGTTATTGGATTCTGTGTTTGGAGATTCGTATTCGGAGAAGGAAGCAACTTTATCGATGGCGACAGAGAAAAATTACCATTACCTGGTAACTATCTTGGAACAGCATACAAAGGAGGCCCTATCGTAGCGATCTTGGTTGGATTACTATTGGTAGTAATTGTATTCTCTATCGAGCGTATTATCGTTATTGGTAAAGCGAGTGGAAAAACTAGCTTAGATACTTTCATCCGTAAAGTACAAGGCTTATTAAGCGCAGGAAACATCGAAGCTGCAAAAGCTGAGTGTGATAAACAACAAGGTTCAGTTGCTAACGTAATTAAATCTGGTTTGAAAAAATATAGCGAAGTTGAAGCTGATACCAACATGGATGTTGAGCAATCAATTGTTGCCATCCAAAAAGAGGTTGAAGAAGCTACAGCTTTAGAAATGCCAATGTTAGAGCAAAACTTAACTGTAATTGCAACTTTGGTATCAATCGGTACATTGGTAGGTTTATTGGGTACAGTAACAGGTATGATCCGTGCATTCGCCGGTTTGGCAAACTCTGGTGCTCCAGATCAATCAGCACTTGCGGTAGGTATCTCTGAGGCACTTATCAATACTGCAACTGGTATCTTGGTATCTACTGTGGCAATTATCATGTACAACGTATTAACTTCTAAAATCGACAAGTTAACTTACGCAATCGATGAGGCTGGTTTCAGCATCGTTCAAACATACGCTAGTTCGCATAAATAAGAATTTTGAAAAAATTTTTACCGGCTTTATGGAAAACCGGAAAAAAGATCATCATTATTAAAAAACTAGTAAAAATATTATGCCTAGAATTAAAGTTAAAAGAACAAGTACAGTAACAGACATGACCGCCATGTGTGATGTGGCATCGTTGTTACTTACTTTCTTCATCTTAACTGCTACAGCAAGGCAACCAGAACCATTAACTGTTTCTACACCTTCATCAACGTATGAGTTTAAGGTACCAGTAGAAAACAATGCGATATTAACCATTGGGCAGGGTAAAGTTTTCTTTGAAGTAGCAGGTACAAAAGTAAGAGCGAAAACATTAGAGCTAATGGGCGAACAGTATAAAATATCGTTCACTCCAACAGAAATTCAGCGTTTCTCAAACATAGGGAGTTTCGGTGTGCCGATCCAGAGCTTGAAGTCGCTTATTGCTATGAATGGTGGCGATCGTATGAAACCTGGAGTTCAGCCGGGTATACCTTCAGATTCGACTGACAACCAGTTGAATGCATGGGTTTTAAATGCGCGTAAAGCTACTAAAGAGATCAACAATCAGGATATGCGTATCAGTATCAAAGGTGATGCAAAGGAAGAATATCCTGTAGTTAAAAAGATTATTGATGTACTTCAGAAACAAAGTGTAAACAAATTCTTGTTGGTAACTAACTCTGAAGCTAAAAAGAAATAAGAAATGGCAGAATTAAACACAGGCGGGAAGAAAGCCACGCCAAGGGTTGATATGACCCCCATGGTGGATCTAATGTTTCTTTTGGTAACATTCTTTATCTTAACAACAGTAATCTCTACGCCACAGGCGATGGATATTGCAAAACCGGATAAAAACGAAAAGTTACCTGAAAACAGGTTAGAGCTGAAAGCGAGTAAAACGATGACCATCTTATTGGGTAAAAACAATAAAGTAGCATGGTACATGGGAGTAGCTGGCGAGAGCGCACCAACAATCGAATCAGGTTCACAGATAGAAGATGCTATTGTAAAAAATAGAAAAACAGCTGATGCTTCAGGTGTTGCGGGCGACTTTGTTGTGCTTGTAAAACCAACATCGGGTGCTACCTTTCAGAACTTTGTTGATATTATGGACGAGTTGGAAATTCTTAAAGTAAAGGTTCGTCAGATTGATGATGATAACATCCTTGACAATGAGAAGCAGTTCATGAAAGAAAAAGGAATTTTATAATCAGTAAAACCAATAGTTATGTCGAAGTTAGATATATTCAGAAAAGAATGGCTTGAAGTGGTTTTTGCCGATAAAAACAAAAACTATGGTGCATACCAATTGCGTAAAACCAATGGTGCAACCACTACAAGAGCCTTAATTATTGGATCTATAATCTTCCTTGTTTTATTTTTCTCTCCAAAAATCTATAGCCTGATCAAAGGTTCAATGGATCATGAAGAAGAGCAGGTAAAAGCACAGGAAGTAATTTTAGCTCCACCGCCACCGGTAAACCCGGAAACACCTCCGCCACCACCGGTAGAGCCACCGCCACCAAAGGTTGACCAGGTAAAAATGCCACCTCCAATTGTAAAACCGGATATCGAGGTTCGTGATGAACCACCTACGGTTGAAAAATTGAAAGAAGCTGATCCAGGTCAGAGAGATATCAAAGGTGACCCAACTGCTGATATTGTAATTGCTGAGCCAGTAGGTGAAGGACCAAAAAGGGAAGCTGCGGTTGCAGTTGATGACAATAAGGTTTATGACTTTGTTAGTATCGAGAAACAACCAGAATTCCCGGGAGGTATTGCTAAATTCTATAAGTACTTAGGAGGAGCAATAAAATACCCGCCAATGGCACAAGAAAACAACGTTCAGGGTAAAGTATTTTTATCTTTCGTTGTGGAAAAAGATGGTAAACTAACTGATATCACAGTAACCCGTGGTTTAGGTAGTGGAACCGATGAAGAGGCCATCCGTGTATTGAAAGCCAGTCCGCGTTGGAACCCAGGTATTCAAAACGGTAAGCCGGTAAGGGTAAAATACAACATCAACGTTAACTTTACATTGAACTAATAGTAGATGTTAAATTTTGATATTTTTAAGCAAAAATCGCCTAAACAGCGGTTTTTGCTCATTTTAGGCCTTATCATGTTTGTCTTTTATGTGGTATTGGGCTTTGCATTCATCTTTTACGAACCAATAGCCCTCCGCTTAAGCACTATTCCGCAATGGGGCCGTATCGCAATCGGCATCTTCTTAATTATTTATGCTTTTGTAAGACTTTTAAGCCTGGGTAGGCGCGATTAATCACCTCAATGAAAAATTTCCTCTTAATATTTTGTGTAATAGCTTTACTCGTATCCTGCAAAAGTAAAAATAAGGCTGATGCAGTTAAAGAGACCAGAACCAGCGGGACCTTAAAAATATTGGTTGATGAAAGTGTCGGACCGATTGTTCAAAATCAGATCGATATTTTTAGTTTGGATTATCCGGATGCAAAGTTTCAGACTACCGTAAAACCCGAGGAGAAATTATTGCCTGCATTTTTGAATGATAGCGTAAGGGTAATTGTTTTACCAAGGTTGTTAACCAAAGCTGAAGAAAAGTATTACAATCAGCGAAATATTAAGATTAACTCTTCGCGTTTTGCGATTGATGGTATTGCTTTAATTACCAATCAGGGCAATATTGACAGCACCATTACCGTTAAAGAAGTGATCGATATATTACAGGGGAAGAAATCAGAAAAAAAATTGGTGTTCGATAACGCTTATTCAAGCACTTTTCAATACTTTAAGGAACTTGCTAAAATCAATCAATTTCCAGCTACAGGTGTTTACTCTAAAAATTCTAGCAAAGAAGTCATTAAACTTATTGCAGAAGATAAGAATTTTATTGGTATTTTGGGCGTAAATTGGATTGCAGATCAGAATACTGAAGCGAGTCAATACCTGTCGCAGATAAAAGTATTGGGAGTGAAAAATTTGAAGGGCGAAGTTGGAGATGACCAGTTTTATAAGCCAACCCAGGATAATTTGATCAATGGTGTTTATCCTTTCTTGAGAAATATAAATATTATAGATTGTGAGGGAAGAGATGGTTTAGGCACAGGATTTGCAACATGGTTAAGAAGCCAGAGAGGACAATTGATTGTACTTAAATCTGGACTGGGGCCACATAAGTTAATGCCCAGAGAACTTCACCTGACAAAGTGAAATTAAGATAAAAAATTATAAATTGAACCACGAAGTAAATCTAAAGAGACACTTCATTTTTATTAAATAAAAAAACAGAATATCCGATGAAAATTTTAAAGAAAGCAATAACCTTAAATGTAGGTTTGGTGTTGATGGGTTCTGCAGTTTTTGCTCAAGATTTAAATGACGCGAAAAAAGCCATTGACGCTGAACAGTACCAAAAAGCATCATCAATGCTTAAATCATTGGTGAGCTCAAAAGCATCAGATGGTAATAATTATTACAATCTTGGTTTGGTTTACTTAAAAACTGGTTATATCGACTCGGCGAGAGCGGTGTTTACAAAAGGCATTACCGCCGATCCTAAGAATAACTTAAACCTGATTGGTTTGGGTGAAGCAGATATGCTATCAAACAATCCAACTTCTGCAAAAACCAATTTTGATAAAGCGGTGGCTTTGGCTCCGAAAGATTACAAAACTTATCTGTATATCGGTAAGGCTTATTTAGCTCAGGATAAACCGAGTGACGATGTGTCAAAACCTGACTTTACAAATGCACTGGCTAACATTACCAAAGCAGATGAATTAGATGCGAAAGATAAAGATGCAGAAGTATTCTTGGCACAGGGCGATGCTTATGCTTTACAAAAGAAAAATTCTGAAGCATTAGGTCCATACATGCGTGTTAATGACATTGATCCAAATAACAGAAGAGCTAAAACTCAGATTGGTAAAATGTACAAAGAATCGAGAGCTTTTCCTGAAGGAGAAAAAGAACTACAGGATGTAATTGCAGCTGACGCGAATTATGGTCCGGCTTACCGCGAATTGGGTGAGTTGTACTTGCAATGGAGTAGCTTTGGTACTGATAAGGAAAAAGCGGCTAAAGCAATCGAGAACTATAAAAAATACATGGATTTAACTGATAAATCTTTAGAATCTCAGTTGCGTTTTGCTCAATTCTTGTTTTATGCAAAAGATTTTCCAGCTTTAGAACAGGTTGCATCAACTATTCAGGCTCCTGCAAATGACCCTAAAAGCGCTATTGTATCAAGGATGAAAGGTTGGGCTGCTTATGAGAATAAAAATTATCCAGCTGCTTTAACTAGCATGAATGAATTTTTCTCAAAAGAGAAAGATCCAAATAAAATCCTTGGTTTTGATTATTTATACCTAGGTAAAGCACAGTTAAAGGCAGGTCAAGATAGCTTAGCTTTGATTAACATTACTAAAGCGGTAGAAAAAGACTCAACAAATGCTGATGCATTGGCAGAAGTAGCTAAGAGTTTCTATGACGCAAAAAAATATGCTAAATCTTCGCAAGTTTACGAAAAAGCGATAAAAGCTAATCCAAATGGAAAAGGTGCGTTATATAACTATTATTATAATGCGATGGCTAATTACTTCGATTATGCAGCTAAATTAACTGCAAAGCAAAACCCTTCAAAAGATATCTTGGTAAAAGCCGACTCATCAATTGCTAAAGTAACCCAGTTGGCTCCTGAAACTTATGATGCTTATCTAACAAGAGCACGTATCAATAGTTTATTAGACGATGAAAAAGACCCTAAAGGTTTAATGATTCCTTTTTATGAAGAGTACATCAAAAAAATCACTGAGAAGCCAGAATTAGCAACAGCAAATGCTAAAAAATTATCTGAAGCTTATGATACCATTGGTGGTTATTATTTCTATAAGGACAAAGAAAAAGCTAGAGAATATTTTAACAAAAGTGTAGCTGTTTACCCTAGCGGAACTTTCGCAGCAGCTAAATTGAAAGAATTGGCAGCGCCTGCTCCTGCAAAAGGTAAAGGAAAATAATTTAAAGTTAAATAATTTAGAAAAGGCAGAGTTTGGTTACTCTGCCTTTTTCTTTTACTTTTGCAACCATAAAATAAATTAATATGCAAGCGCAAAGTTCGGCTATAGATTTTCTACCAATTATATTTCAAGTAATTGTTGCTTTAGGTTTTGTTGTACTCACGTTGGTAGCCACTCACTTATTGGGTCCGAAACGTAAAACAGCCGATAAACTGGAAACTTTTGAGGCTGGTATTAAATCAATTGGTAATGCACGCCAACCTTTCTCTATCAAATATTTCGTTGTAGCGATTTTGTTTGTGCTTTTCGATGTGGAGGTAATCTTTATGTATCCCTGGGCGGTTAATTTCCGTGCATTAAAGATGGATGGGATGATTGAAATGTTCATCTTCATGGGTACTTTGTTACTGGGATTTATCTACGTAATTAAAAAGAAAGTTCTGGACTGGAACTAATTCAGTTCATCATTTTCAGTTCATAATTGGCAGTCGGTGGTTCTTGATTTATAAATTGTAAACTGAAAAATGCCAACTGCAAACCGAATGTGTATCAACTACACTAACTACGTCAGATTTTTGTTATTTAGAAAGGTTCTAAATCGAGTAAAGCTAGTTTAATTGCCTTTAAAATATTGTAAATTTGTTGCTCATTCTGCAAAGGGATGAGCATTTTTTGTTTATAAACATGAGTGAAATTAATATAGTTGATGCGCCTCCAGGAACCGAAGGGCCTGGCTATTTTGCCACCTCTTTAGATAAAGTGATTGGTTTGGCCCGCTCAAATTCATTATGGCCATTGCCGTTTGCAACTTCTTGTTGTGGAATCGAATTTATGGCTACCATGGGTTCTCACTACGATTTAGGTCGTTTCGGTGCCGAACGCTTAAGTTTTTCTCCTCGTCAGGCTGATGTTTTAATGGTTATGGGTACCATCGCAAAAAAGATGGCTCCGGTATTGAAACAAGTGTATATCCAAATGGCAGAGCCACGTTGGGTAATGGCAGTTGGGGCCTGTGCAAGCAGTGGTGGTATTTTTGATACTTATTCTGTATTGCAGGGTATCGATGAAGTTATTCCTGTTGATGTTTATGTTCCTGGCTGCCCGCCAAGACCAGAGGCTATTCTTGATGGCTTTCAGCGTATTCAGGATCTCGTGAAAAACGAATCTGGCAGAAGAAGAAATTCTGATTATTACAAAGAACTTTTAGGTCAATACGGCATTAAATAATGGAAGAAACAACTTTAAATAACGATATCCACGTTAAGCTGACTGAAAGGTTTGGTGAAAGAGTTACTGCCGTTTCTGAACCTTATGGTTTATTAACTTTTGTAACCTATAAAGATGTGGTCATCAATGTGCTTTCATATCTTAAAGAAGAATTAAAATTCAATTTTCTAACTGATATTACAGCAGTTCATTACCCTGGCAAAGATCATGGTATTGCAGTGGTTTACCATTTGCACAACATGGTAGAAAAAGTGAGGATTAGAGTCAAAGTTTTTATTTCAGAGCAAAATCCAACCATCCCAACTGCAACAACGGTTTGGAAAGGTGCCAACTGGATGGAGCGCGAAACTTACGATTTGTTCGGGGTTAAATTTGAAGGACATCCTGATTTGCGCCGTATCCTGAATATGGACGATTTAGGTGTGCACCCAATGTTGAAACAATACCCATTGGAAGACCCGAACAGGGTAGATAAAAAAGACGAATTTTTTGGAAGGTAATTTTATGAACCATAACCATCCGGTATTTACAGATAACGACCCGCAAAGTGAGCTGGTAACCTTAAATTTAGGTCCAACACACCCTGCAACCCACGGTGTTTTTCAAAACGTTTTGCAATTAGATGGCGAACGTATTGTAAGCGGCGTTTCAACTATTGGGTATATTCACCGTGCTTTCGAAAAGATTGCCGAACACCGCCCGTTCTATCAGATTACACCACTTACCGACCGTTTGAACTATTGTTCATCACCTATAAACAATATGGGCTGGCACATGACGGTGGAGAAGTTGCTGAATATTAAAATGCCAAAACGTGTAGATTATCTTCGGGTAATCGTTATGGAGCTTTCGCGTATTGCCGATCATATTATCTGTAACACGATTATTGGTCAGGATACAGGAGCAACGACCACTTTCCTATACTTATTTCAGTTTCGTGAACACATTTACGAGATTTTTGAGGAGGTTTGTGGTGCACGTTTAACCACAAATATTGGTCGTATTGGCGGTTTTGAAAGAGATTTTAACGATATCGCTTTCGCCAAAATCAATAAATTCTTAAAAGAATTTCCTGCAGCATTAAAAGAATTCGAGAACCTGTTAACCCGCAACCGTATCTTTATTGACAGGACTGCAGGAGTTGCAGAAGTTACCAAAGAAACTGCTTTAGAATACAGCTGGACAGGCCCTCTTTTACGTGCTACCGGTGTTGATTATGACGTTCGCGTGAGCGACCCATATTCTTCTTACCAGGATTTCGATTTCGAAGTTCCGGTTGGTACCAGTGGCGATATTTACGACCGTTACCTGGTTCGTAACGAAGAAATGTGGCAGAGTGTCCGCATTATTGAGCAGGCCATGGAGAAATTAAAATCGGAAGAAAAAGGTATTTTCCACGCTGATGTTCCTGATTTTTACCTGCCTCCTAAACAAGAAGTTTACAACAATATGGAAGCACTGATCTATCACTTTAAAATTGTGATGGGCGAAATTGATGCGCCAAAAGCAGAAGTTTATCACGCTGTAGAAGGCGGAAACGGCGAGTTGGGTTTCTATCTGATCAATGATGGAGGCCGTACCCCTTATCGTTTACACTTCCGCAGACCAAGTTTTATAAATTACCAGATGTTTGCGCCGATGAGCGAGGGCATGTTATTGTCTGATGCCATTATCAACATGAGTAGTATGAACATTATTGCAGGAGAATTAGATGCTTAAAGTAGAAGAACAAACACCTGTAACGTTTTCATCAGAATTGCTGGCCAAATTTGATGAGATAAAAAGCCGTTATCCGGAAGGAAAACAAAAATCAGCTTTGCTGCCATTGTTGCATTTGGTGCAGGCCGAATTTCTTTGGGTACCAACATCGGCAATGGATCAGGTAGCTGCATATTTAAATATTCAGCCAATTGAGGTGTATGAGGTAGCAACATTTTATACCATGTACTTTTTAAAACCTCAGGGTAAATACGCTTTGGAGGTTTGCCGTACCGGACCTTGTTGCCTGGTAGGTGCCGAGAAAATATTAAGCCACTTAGAAGATAAATTAGGTGTTAAAGAAGGTGAAGTTACCCCTGATGGCCTTTTCAGCTTTAGAGGAGTTGAATGCTTGGCTGCCTGTGGTTTCGGTCCGGTTTTACAAATCAGTCCGGAATATACTTTCTACGAAAACCTGACTACAGATAGTGTAGATAAATTGATTGAAGATTTGAAAAATAAATAAGATTTGAGAAACTAGATATGAGATATGAGAATAGGCAGTTGGTCTAAAATCTCATATCTCACATCTCATATCTATAAACAATGAGTCGCAAATTATTACTTGAGCATATAAACGTACCAGGCATCAATACACTTGAGGTCTATCGCCAGAAAGGCGGGTACCGTGCCGTTGAAAAAGCCCTTAAAACTTTAACTCCTGAAGAGGTTGTTGAAGAGGTTAAGAAATCTGGCTTGCGCGGTCGCGGTGGTGCGGGTTTCCCAACAGGAATGAAATGGAGTTTTTTGGCTAAGCCTGAAGGTGTTGCCCGTTACCTGGTTTGCAACGCCGATGAGTCTGAGCCGGGAACCTTTAAAGACCGTTACCTGATGACTTACATTCCACATGCTTTAATTGAAGGCATGATTGTTTCAAGTTTTGCTTTAGGAGCGAAGGTTTCATACATCTACGTTCGTGGAGAGATGATGCCTCAGATCCGTATCCTGGAGAAAGCAATTGCTGAAGCAAAAGCGGCAGGATGGTTAGGTAAAAACATTTTGGGAACCGGTTACGATTTAGAATTATATGTTCAGCCGGGTGGCGGTGCCTACATTTGCGGTGAAGAAACTGCTTTGTTAGAATCGCTTGAAGGCAAAAGAGGTAATCCACGTATTAAACCACCTTTCCCTGCAATTGCAGGTTTATATGGTTGTCCGACTGTAGTAAATAACGTAGAATCGATTGCTGCAGTGGTGCCGATTATTAACGATGGTGGTGATGAATATGCGAAAATCGGTATTGGTAGAAGTACGGGTACCAAATTAATATCGGCATCCGGTAATTTAGTAAAACCAGGTGTTTACGAAATCGAACTCGGTTTACCAGTAGAAGAATTTATCTACTCTGATGAATATTGTGGTGGTATTGCTAACGGAAAACGCCTTAAGGCAACAGTTGCAGGCGGTTCTTCTGTTCCTGTTTTACCGGCCAACCTCACATTAAAATTAGCAAATGGCGAACCTCGTTTAATGAGTTACGAGTCGTTATCTGAAGGTGGTTTTGCTACCGGAACCATGTTGGGATCGGGTGGTTTTATTGCTTTTGATGAAGATCAGTGTATTGTTCGTAATACCTGGAATTTCTCTCGTTTCTATCACCACGAAAGTTGCGGCCAGTGTTCACCTTGCCGTGAAGGTACTGGATGGATGGAAAAAATCCTGCACAAAATTGAGCACGGACATGGTACGATGGACGATGTGGATTTGTTATGGGATGTTCAGCGTAAAATTGAAGGAAATACCATTTGTCCGTTAGGAGATGCTGCAGCATGGCCGGTTGCCAGTGCTATACGTCATTTCAGGGATGAGTTTGAATGGCACATTAAAGAACCGGTGAAGAGCCAGAGCCAGAATTACGGTTTAGCAAACTATGCTACGCCGATTGAAAAAGCCCCGGTAACGGAAGAGAAATAAAATCGAGCTATTTCGTGTCTTTATGAAACGAAAGCTAAATAAATACAACTGATTCGTGCTGACACGAACCAAGGGAAAAATAAAAGAATATCATTAACCATGAGTGAAAAAGTTAAGGTTACGATAGATGGTATAACAGTAGAGGTTGATAACGGAACCACCATCCTGAATGCTGCAAGGCAAATCGGGGGTGATATCGTTCCGCCAGCCATGTGCTATTATTCTAAGTTACAAGGCAGTGGTGGTAAATGCCGTACCTGTATTGTTAAGGTAACAAAGGGTTCGGAGAAAGATCCACGGCCTATGCCAAAATTGGTTGCATCTTGCCGTACAACCGTAATGGATGGGATGGAAGTGCTTAACATTACTTCGCCTGAAGTTTTGGAAGCACGCGCCGGTGTAGTGGAAATTTTATTGATTAACCATCCATTGGACTGTCCGGTTTGTGATCAGGCAGGGGAGTGCGATTTACAGAATTTAGGTTACGAGCACGGTCTGCAAAAAACTCGTTATGAGTTTGAGCGCCGTACTTTCGAACGTATTGATATTGGTGATAAGATCCAGTTACACATGAACCGTTGCATTTTATGCTACCGTTGTGTTTTTACTGCCGATCAGATTACCAACAAACGTGTTCATGGCATTTTGAACCGTGGCGATCATTCAGAAATTTCTACTTACATCCAGCAGGCTGTTGATAACGATTTCTCCGGAAACGTAATTGATGTTTGCCCCGTTGGTGCTTTAACCGATAAAACTTTCCGTTTCAAAAACCGCGTTTGGTTTACCAAACCAGTTGATGCACACCGAAACTGCGACCATGAAAAATGCAACGGTAAAGTAACCCTTTGGTACAAAGGAGAAGACGTTATCCGTGTTACCGCACGTAAAGACCAGTTTGGAGAGGTTGAAGAGTTTATCTGCAATACCTGTCGTTTCGATAAAAAAGCAACATCTGACTGGGTTATCGAACATCCAACGCATATTGATGATACTTCGGTAATTGCATCTAACCACTACGAAACTTTAAAACCATTGCCGGTAATTAAACCAAATGCAGCATTACAGGCCGCAAACGAAATTGAATTACATAAAACAGTAAAATACTAATGGATACAGGTTTTATTATAGAAAAATTTATTCTGGTAGCGGTAATTTTCGGTATCAGTTTGGTAATTGCCATGTATTCTACCTATGCTGAGCGTAAGGTTGCTGCATTTTTACAGGATCGTTTAGGCCCGGATAGAGCCGGCCCCTTTGGAATTTTGCAGCCACTTGCCGATGGGGTTAAGATGTTTATGAAGGAAGAAATTATTCCTACCACCTCGAACAGATGGCTATTTATTGTAGGACCTGGTTTGGCATTACTTTGCGCCTGTATTGGTACAGCAGTTATTCCATGGGGAACACCCGTATTAATTGCCGGAAAAACCATTTCATTACAGGTTACTGATATCAATGTAGGCGTTTTATATATCTTTGGTGTTGTTTCGCTTGGTGTTTACGGCGTAATGATTGGTGGCTGGGCCTCTAATAACAAATATTCTTTATTAAGTGCCATCCGTGCTGCATCGCAAAATATCAGTTACGAAATTGCTATGGGTCTATCAATCATTGCTTTGCTTTTGATGACCAATACTTTAAGCTTAAAAGAAATCGTAGCACAACAACATGGTCTTAATTGGAATGTATGGTATCAACCATTAGGATTTATCATTTTCATGGTATGTTCTTTTGCTGAGACCAACCGTGCTCCATTCGATTTACCAGAGTGTGAAACAGAGTTAATTGGTGGTTACCACACTGAGTATTCATCAATGAAATTAGGTTTTTACCTGTTTGCAGAGTACATTAATATGTTTGTTTCGTCAGCTGTAATGGCTGCACTATATTGGGGCGGTTATAATTATCCAGGTATGGATTATGTGGCAACACATTTAGGCCCAACCTGGGCACCACTGGTAGGAACCGGAGTATTCTTTTTGAAAATTGTATTATTCATCTTTTTCTTCATGTGGGTACGCTGGACTATCCCGCGCTTCCGTTACGATCAATTGATGAACTTAGGTTGGAAAGGCTTAATTCCTTTAGCCATTGCCAACATTATAATAACTGGAGTTGTGATTGCGATTATTGAGAAGTTTTAATTATGGAATCATTAAGTAATAAGAAAAAAGTACTGGAACAAAAGCCACTGAGCTTTATGGAACGGATGTACCTTCCGGCAATTGTTAAGGGAATGGGCATCACCATTAGCCACTTATTCAAAAAAGAGGCTACAGTAAGATATCCTGAAGTAGAACGCGAATTCTCGACCAACTTTAGGGGGATGCACTCACTTAAGCGTGATGAAAACGGAAGAGAGCGTTGTACCGCCTGTGGTTTATGCGCCTTATCTTGCCCTGCTGAAGCAATTACCATGATTGCAGCAGAGCGTAAGCCGGAAGAAAAACATTTATACCGCGAAGAGAAATATGCTGCAACTTATGAAATTAACATGTTGCGTTGCATTTTCTGCGGATTATGCGAAGAAGCTTGCCCTAAAGAGGCCATTTATTTAGATGGACCAATTGTACCTGCTGATTATTTACGTAAAGATTTCATTTACGGAAAAGACAAGCTGGTAGAGGCGCCATTGGAAATGAAAAAATAATAGTACAGTCAGCATACCTGCAGACTGTATAATTAAGATAATCGTCATGCTGAATTTATTTCAGCATCTCCTTTATAAGGCCCTGAAATAAATTCAGGGTGACGAAAACAAATAAAACAAAAAACAAAATAATGAGTACACAAGTATTCTATTTCGTAGCTACATTAAGTATCATTTTTTCACTGATGGTGATTTTTGCAAAAAATCCAATCCACAGTGTATTGTACTTAATTCTTACCTTTTTCACTTTCACGGTACATTATGTATTGCTGAATGCACAATTTCTGGCTGTTGTAAACTTCATTGTTTATATGGGTGCTATTATGGTATTGTTCCTTTTCGTGCTGATGTTGCTCAACCTGAACAAGGAAACCGAACCTTCTAAATCGCCGTTGATTAAAATTGTGGGCGTAATTGCCGGAGGTTGCTTAATTGTTACCCTGATCGGTTCGTTAAAGGCAGCAAGCATCAGCAGTCCGTTAATTTTAAAAAATCAGGGATTAGGTTTGGTGGAAAACTTAGGTAAAGAGCTTTTCGGCCCATTCTTATTACCGTTCGAATTATCATCTCTGTTACTGTTGGCAGCAATGGTTGGAGCCGTTTTATTGTCTAAAAGAGATGAGGTAGAAGCATAATGGAAAATTTAACTACACAAATGGCAGGCGTGCCGCTAAATCATTACATCTATTTAAGTGCAATTATTTTTACTATTGGTGTAATTGGCGTGTTAACCCGCAGAAATGCAATCGTAATTTTTATGTCGGTAGAATTGATGTTAAATGCAGTTAACCTGCTTTTAACCGCTTTCTCTGTGCATAGCAACGATCCTTCGGGACAGGTTTTTGTATTCTTCATTATGGCTTTGGCAGCTGCAGAAGTTGCTGTAGGCTTAGCCATCATTGTAATGGTGTACAGAAATACGAAATCGATAGATATTAATGTTTTAAATCGCCTTAAGTGGTAAATATATAATAAGAATGACAATAGAACAATTGATTTGGTTGGTTCCCTTACTTCCTTTTTTAGGTTTTGTAATTAATGGACTAGGCAGAAAATCTTTATCTAAAGGACTTGTTGGAATCATCGGAAGCGGTGTTATTTTGGCTTCTTTCATCATCAGCATAGTTATTTTCTTTAGTTTACAAGGCGATACACAAAAGGCTCACGAAGTATTTTTATTTGATTGGATCAGTGCTGGTGCATTACACATTCCTTTATCATTTTTGGTTGATCCCTTAAGTTCGATCATGCTGTTGATCATTACCGGAATAGGTTTCTTAATCCACCTCTATTCTACCAGCTACATGCACGATGATGAAGGTTTTGGCAAATTTTTCAGTTATCTGAACCTGTTTGTATTCTTCATGCTTTTACTGGTATTGGGTTCTAATTACATCGTGATGTTTATCGGTTGGGAAGGAGTTGGTTTATGTTCATACTTACTAATCGGTTTCTGGTATACCAACACTGCTTATGCATCGGCGGCTAAAAAAGCCTTTGTAATGAACAGAATCGGCGATTTAGGTTTTTTATTAGGTGTATTTTTAATCTTCAATACTTTTGGAAGTGTTGAGTTTGCTAAGATTTTCCCTCAGGCAGCTAATATGTTGCCAGGTAAAGATACCTTGGTTATAATTACTATTTTATTGTTTATTGGTGCATGCGGTAAATCAGCCCAGTTACCTTTATTTACCTGGTTGCCAGATGCGATGGCCGGACCAACCCCTGTTTCGGCATTAATCCACGCTGCAACGATGGTAACGGCGGGTATTTATATGATTGCCCGTTCAAGCGTATTGTTCGATCTTGCTCCACTTACCCAGCACATCATTGCCATTGTTGGTATAGCAACCGCATTAGTCGCTGCAATTATTGCCTTAACCCAAACTGATATTAAAAAAGTATTGGCTTACTCAACCGTATCTCAATTGGGCTATATGTTTTTAGGCTTAGGTGTGGGCGCTTATACAGGTTCATTCTTCCACGTATTAACACATGCGTTCTTTAAAGCTTTATTGTTCCTAGGTGCCGGTTCGGTTATCCATGCCATGCACCATGAGCAGGATATGCGTCACATGGGTGGATTAAGAGGCAAACTCAAAACTACATTTGCAACCATGATGATCGGTACAATCGCAATTGCTGGTTTACCACCTTTTTCTGGTTTCTTTTCAAAAGATGAAATTTTAGCTCATGCTTTTCAGGCAAGTCCAATACTTTGGGGAATAGGGGTATTAACCGCATTCTTAACGTCATTCTACATGTTCAGGATGATGTTCTTGACTTTCTCCGGAAAATACCGCGGAACACACCATGCAGAAAGCCATATCCATGAATCGCCTGCCGCTATGACTTTACCTTTGATAATTTTAGCTGTTCTGGCTGCTATTGGCGGAGCCATTAACTTACCACACGTTTTTGGTGGTAACGAGTGGTTGGCACACTGGTTAACTGGTGCAGGTGTTGCTCAGCACGAACTGGATTTAAGCCATTCTACCGAGTGGGCCTTAATGGGTACTTCGGTTGTGGCCGCAGTTATTGCTTTATTGTATGCTTACACTAAATATGTAAAAGGCGCGCATGTTCCGGTGGCTGATGAAGCACCGCGTTCGGCATTAGCGAAATTATCATATAACAAATTTTATTTAGATGAAATTTACGATTTCATCATTACCAAACCTTTGGATATCCTTTCTAAATTCTTTTACCGCATTATCGATAACAAATTTATTGATGGTATTGTAAACGGACTGGGATGGAGCACAAATGAGGCAAGTAAAGGCCTTCGCTTATTGCAAAGCGGAAACGTAGGTTTTTACCTGTTTATGATGGTATTTGGTATCATCGCTTTATTGATCTATACATTTAGTTACATATTATAAAAAGGGTTCAAAAATAAATAATGGAACAACTTTTACTACTTATATTTCTTCCGCTTGCGGGTGCTATTATTACAGCGTTTGCAGGTAAGTCGGCTAAGATAGTTTCGACCGTATTCTCGGTAGTTTCTTTTGGGCTGACTTTGTTTATCGCCTGTAACTTCATCCCAGATGCGAGTACACAGTTTGAAGCAAACTTACCATGGATTGCTGATCTGGGCATTAATTTCCATGCGGGTATCGATGGAATCAGCATGTTTGTGGTTTTATTGACCAACTTATTAATCCCGATTATTATCCTGTCAAGCTACAAACACGACTATAAAAATCCAGCTGCTTTTTACGCATTGATTTTATTTATGCAAGCTGGCTTATTGTTGGTGTTTACTGCTTTAGACGCTTTCCTTTTCTATATTGGCTGGGAAGCTGCATTAATCCCGATTTATTTTATTTGTGCTTTCTGGGGTGGAAAAGACCGTGTTCGCATTAACATGAAGTTTTTTGTCTACACCATCGCCGGTTCGTTATTTATGCTAATGGGGATTATTTACCTGTACTTACAAAACCCGGCACATAACTTTGATATTCAGGCTTTTTATGCTTTAAATTTAGATGCAGTACAGCAGGGATGGATTTTCTGGGCTTTCTTTATTGCTTTCGCCATTAAGATGCCAATTTTTCCTTTCCATACCTGGCAGCCTGATACCTATACAGCGGCCCCTGCACAGGGAACAATGCTGTTATCGGGTATTATGCTAAAAATGGGTATTTATGGGGTAATCAGGTGGTTATTACCAATTGTACCGACCGGTGTTCAGCATTGGTCGTGCGTGGCAATTGCCCTGTCTATTATTGGCATTGTGTACGCATCATTAATTGCCTTTACGCAAAAGGATGCCAAACGTTTGGTTGCTTATTCGTCAATTGGCCACGTAGGTTTAATTTCTGCAGGTATTTTTGCTTTGAACCAGCAGGGTATGCAAGGCGCCATGGTGCAGATGCTTAGCCACGGTATTAATGTGGTAGGTCTATTTTTTGTTTTGGATATTATTTTCTCACGTGTTAAAACCAATAAAATTGAAGAGTTAGGTGGTATTGCTAAAGTAGCACCACAGTTGGCTATCGCCTTCCTGATTATTGTTTTAGGAACCGTAGCTTTACCAGGAACAAATGGTTTTATCGGCGAGTTTTTATTATTGATGGGTGTTTATAATGTAGGAGTTTGGGCTGCAGCTATAGCGGGCTTAACCATCATTTTTGGTGCAGTTTACATGTTGCGTATGTACCAAAATGTAATGTTGGGCAAAACAAACGAATTAACCATCACATTCAGCGATATCAAGGGATCAGAGAAATTTGTCCTTTATTTGATCTGTGCTTTAATTATCATTCTGGGTGTTTATCCAAAACCATTATTGCACTTAACAGAGGCATCTGTACAACATTTATTAGAACAGGTAAATCAAAAATTAACATCAGTAAAATAAGCAATGAATATTATAATAACCATTAGTATAACAGCTTTTATTGTGCTTTACGCAGGTTTGTTTAAAGCAAATAAAGCACTATTGCCGCTTACCGTTGTTGGCTTACTTACAGCTTTAGGCTTTACTTTTTGCGCCTGGGGAGGAAATGCTGTTCATTTTGGCATGATGCAGACCGATAATTTTGCACTTGCATTTTCTGGCGTTTGCATTGTAGGCACCCTTTTGATTTTCTTATTAACCCAAAATTATTTCCACGCTAAAAGTGATAACGTTGCCGAGTACTATACCTTAATCCTTTTCGCCCTGGCGGGGATGATTATGATGGTATCTTATAAAAATATGGCCATGCTGTTTGTGGGCTTGGAGATCATGTCGGTAAGTTTATATATCCTGGCCGGTATCCGCAAGAAGGATTTTGCCTCTAACGAAGCTTCGTTGAAGTATTTCCTGATGGGTGCTTTTTCAACAGGTTTCCTGTTGTTTGGTATTACTTTAATTTACGGAGCTACAGGTTCTTTCGATTTAGATAAAATTCAGGCTTACCTGGTAAATAACATTACAGCAGTTTCGCCCATCTTTTATCCGGGCGTAATCCTGATGATGATTGGTTTATGCTTTAAAATCGGTGCAGCACCTTTCCACTTCTGGACACCGGATGTTTACGAAGGCGCACCATCTTTAATTACCACATTCATGAGTACGGTAGTTAAAACCGCTGGTTTTGCTGCTTTTTTACGCTTGTTTGCCGGACCTCTTGAGCCTTTACACGAGTTCTGGGTAATGCCGTTAATCGTTATTGTTTGCCTGACTTTATTCATCGGTAACGTAACAGCCCTGTTCCAAAAGAACTTTAAACGTATGCTGGCTTATTCAAGTATTTCGCATGCAGGATACTTATTGTTTTCTTTAATAGTTATAACTAAAAATTCTGGCAACAACGTATTGGTATATGCTGCCGCTTATACCTTTGCTTCGATCATTGCCTTTGCGGTATTAATTCTGGTAAAACAGAAAACTGGTAGCGACAGCTTCGAAAGCTTTAATGGTTTAGGAAAGAAAAACCCATTGGTGGCTTTATGTTTAACTGTTGCAATGTTATCATTAGCCGGTATTCCGTTAACAGCTGGTTTCATTGGTAAATACCTGATGTTCCTGAATGTAATGACCGAGTATAAAACTTTATTGGTAGCTTTTGCCATTTTAAATGCATTGGTGGGATTTTATTACTATTTCAGGGTAATTGTTGCCATGTGGTTTAAAGATGGCGCTGAAACAACGCTTTCTACCCCAGTACAATATAAAGTTGTGTTATTGGTATCAGTAGTAATTACCCTTATTTTAGGTGTTTACCCGGCAATTATTTTAAACCTGATATAGGTATGCTGTTGTTTAATAATTATTTGTAGTTTTACGAATAATTGAATATGCACGATTTTTGGAATAACCTGCATCAACTACTTGATCCCGAAAAATTATTGAGGGAGGGCGGTTTCTATCTCGTTGTATTCGTAATCTATGCAGAAACAGGCCTGTTTTTTGGTTTCTTTCTTCCTGGTGATTATCTATTGTTTTTAGCAGGAATGTTTGTAGCAACCGGTAAACTGGATGTAAATATAGCCGTTCTTTTAGCCGGACTTTGTACTGCGGCAATTTCGGGTAATTTTACCGGCTATTGGTTTGGCAGAAGAACTGGTCCGCTGTTGTATACCAGAAAAGACAGCTTCTTTTTCAAGAAACGTTATTTAAAAGCTGCAGAAGATTATTATAATAAACAGGGTGCCTTTGCATTGATTATGGGGCGTTTTGTTCCCATTGTTAGAACTTTTGCACCGATTTTTGCTGGTGTGGTAAAACTAGAGTTTAAAAAGTTTGCATTGTACAATATAGTTGGTGGTGTGCTATGGATCTGCTCATTAACCCTATTGGGTTATTTTTTGGGCAGAAGATTCGAAAGAGAAATAAACGATTATTTATTATATATTATTATTGGCTTTATCCTTATTACAACTATACCATTATTAATTACCTTTGTAAAAAGAAAAGTAGTGAGTGGTGCTGAAGAGGATAAAACAGATTTAAATTAAAAATGGCAAAAGACGAAACGCACGCGTGGCATAGCGTATCCCCTGGAAAAAACGTTCCAGAAGTTGTTAACGCAATTATTGAAATTCCAAAAGGTTCAAAAGCAAAATACGAAATAGATAAAGAATCAGGTCTCATCAAATTGGACAGGGTTCTTTTTTCATCGGTAATGTATCCGGCAAATTATGGCTTTATTCCGCAAACTTATTGCGATGATAAAGATCCATTAGATATTTTAGTGCTTTGTTCAGTTGATGTGTACCCAATGACATTGATTGAAGCTAAAGTTGTGGGAGTAATGCACATGGTTGATAACGGAGAGCAGGATGATAAAATTATTGCTGTAGCTGCTCATGACATGTCAGTAAACTACATTAATGATTTAGACGAATTACCTCCACACCAAATGAAAGAGATTGTTCGTTTCTTTCAGGATTATAAAGCATTAGAAGATAAAAATGTAACCATCGAACATTTATTAGGTGTTCGTTATGCGCATAAAGTAATTAAAGAAAGCATAGAACTTTATAACACAACATTTAGAGAATTAGCTTAATGGATTTACCCACGGTCTGTTTGTTTTTAAATTCATCGTTAAGTGCAACACTACCAATCCCGAATGTGATTCTTGTGGCCTTACAGGAGCCAGATACGGGATCTGTTGGATGGCGGTTGTTCTTCGCACTATTTTTGGTGCTGTTAAACGGATTTTTTGTAGCGGCAGAGTTCGCTATAGTAAAAGTTCGCGCCTCGCAAATAGAAATTAAAGCAAAATCGGGCAGCCGGGTGGGTAAAATGGCCAAAACCATTATCCATAACCTCGATGGATATCTGGCAGCAACGCAATTGGGTATAACGCTTGCATCACTTGGCTTAGGCTGGGTTGGTGAAGGCGTTATGCATACCATCTTTAAAAACCTTTTTGATAGTTTAGAGTGGGGACTTAGCGATGCAAGTATCCATACAGCATCAACCATTGTTGCCTTCTCTCTAATCACCATCATGCACATTGTGTTTGGCGAATTGGCGCCAAAATCATTTGCAATACAAAGACCTGTGGCTACAACGCTATTTGTTTCTGTTCCGCTACAGTTATTTTATGTAGTTCTCCGTCCGTTCATCTGGATACTTAACAGCTTTGCTTCCGTTATTTTAAAACCTTTCGGTATTGATACTTCTGCAGGGCATGAATCTATCCATAGTACCGAAGAATTACAGTACCTGCTCGATCAAGGCAAAGAAAGTGGTGCTTTGGATAACAACGAACATGAGCTGATCAAAAATGTGTTCGATTTTAATGAGCGTGTGGTAAAAAATATCATGGTACCACGAACCAAAATTTCGGGTATCGAACTCACTTCAGATAAAGATGAAGTAATTGACACGATCATCAAGGAGGGATACTCTCGTTTACCGGTTTACGATGAGGTGATGGATAAAATTGTTGGTATTATCCATGCAAAAGATGTTCTGCCATTAGTGGCGGCCGGTAACCAAACATGGACCGTTAATGATATCATCCGTAAGCCTTATTTTGTAACGGAGACCAAAAAAATCAACGACCTGATGAGTGAACTGCAAAGTAACCGCATACAGATTGCTATTGTTTTGGATGAATTTGGTGGTACAGCCGGTATGGTTACCCTGGAGGATATCGTTGAAGAACTGGTTGGTGAAATCCAGGATGAATACGATGAAGAAAAACCATTGGTAGAGAAAGTTTCCGATAACGAGTTTATTGTGAATGCATTTGCAACAGTTTATGATGTGAATGAGCATTTGCCTCACGACTTGCCCGAAGATGAAGATTTTGATACCGTAGGAGGCTTGGTTTCGCACATTTTTGAGCGTATTCCGGAGGTTGGTGAGAGTAACGAATCTTATGGTTACCTGTTTACCATTCTTAAAAAAGCAGAGCAGAATATCGAAACCATCAAGTTAGAATTGGTAATTAATAAAGAAGATATGGTTGATAATCACTAATTTCAGCTATGCATATTTTTTATACGCCGGATATTACCCAAAATACCTACACCCTTAGCGAAGAAGAGAGTAAACATTGTGTAAGGGTATTGCGGCTTACGGTAGGTTCGGTTGTAAACCTGGTTGACGGAAAAGGTGGGTTCTACACTGCCGAGATTACTTTTGATAATCCCAAAAAAGTTTCATTAGCGATATTAAATGTAGAAAAGGAGTTTCATAAACGAAATCATTACCTGCACATTGCTGTCGCACCAACCAAAAATATAGACCGTATTGAATGGTTTTTGGAAAAAGCGACCGAGCTGGGAATTGATGAAATTACGCCCATTATTACTGATCGGTCTGAGCGCAGGGTAGTTAAAGAAGACCGCCTGAATAAAGTAATCACTTCTGCAGTCAAACAGTCAATCAAAGCTTATCATCCTAAATTAAATGATGCTATTTCTCTGGATGCCTTTTTAAAAGAACCATTTGATGGTGATAAATTAATTGCGCATTGTATCGATAAAGGAGAGAAACAATATATATCCAAGTTAATAACGCCGCATCAAAAATATCTTGTACTTATAGGTCCGGAAGGAGATTTCACACCCGAAGAAGTGAATTTAGCTTTGAACAAAGGCTTTAAAGCACTAACTTTAGGTGATAACAGGTTGCGCACAGAAACTGCTGCTTTATCTGTTTGTTTTGAAATCAATTACCTTAACCGATAGTAAGTTTGAAGTTTTCAATTGCCAGTTTTCAGTTTTCAAAAAAAGTAAAGGTATCGGCTTTCTGCTTTGGCCTTTTAGCTTTTAGCTTTTTGCTTTGGTCTTTCAGCACTTTTCCTCCAACTTACCGGATGGCCAAATTAAAATATAGCGGAGGCGGCGATTGGTATGCAGACCGTACAGCACTGCCCAATTTAATTTCTTATTGCAATACCAATCTTAAAACTAATTTTTATCCAGAAGAAAGTATTGTTGAAGTGGGGTCGAAAGAGATATTCAATTATCCTTTTATTTACATGACAGGACATGGTAATGTGGTATTCAGCGATCAGGAGGCAAAAAATTTAAGGCAGTACCTTACCGGGGGAGGCTTTTTGCATATTGATGATAATTACGGTTTGGATAAATTTATCAGGCCGCAGATGAAAAAAGTATTTCCGGAATTAAACTTTGTTGAACTACCTGCCAACCATGCCATTTATAACCAAAAATTTAAGTTTCCTGCAGGCTTGCCAAAAATTCATGAACATGATAATAAACGCCCTCAGGGATTTGCCTTGATCTTTAAGGGGAGAGTAGTTTGTTATTATACTTACGAATGCGATTTAGGCAACGGTTGGGAAGATTTTGGCACTTATCCTGAAGACACGCAGGAAACACGGACAAAGGCCCTTAAAATGGGTGCAAACCTGGTTCAATATGCCTTAACTCAATAAGCTATGCATAAAGTAAAAGTAAACGATCAGTTTTTATTCGAAATAGAAGATAAGGATGCAGTTCTTTCGGTAAATGGCAATCCTGTTCAGCTTGATTTAAGTAAACTTGGTAACGATGTTACGCATGTTTTATACCAAAACAGGTCTTTTAATACCGAGGTTATTGAACTAAACAAGGCTGATAAAACCTGCACAATAAAGGTTAATGGAAATATCTACCAGGTCAGTGTTGAAGATCAGTTTGACGTTTTATTAAAACAGCTCGGACTGGATAATTTAAAGGCTAATAAAGTTTTAGAAATTAAAGCACCTATGCCCGGCCTGGTACTGAAAGTGCTTGCTGAAGAAAATACCGAAGTGAAAAAGGGAGATAACCTGCTTATTCTCGAAGCCATGAAAATGGAAAATATCCTGAAATCATCAACGGATGGTATAATTAAAAAAATATTGGTAAAACAGGGCGATAAGGTAGAAAAAAACCAGATATTGGTTCAGTTTAAGTAGGCCATACGTCATTTCGAGCGGAGTGTAGCGTAGCCGAGAAATCTAACTCGAGATAGATCTCTCCATTCTACTTCGTTTCAGTCGAGATGACGAATCTCGTTTAATAAAAAGCATAAAAAAAGTCCCGGTTAAAAAATCGGGACTTTTCTTTTTTATTTACCTCTGCTTACCCTGTAAGGTTTTTGCGGAGGATTTTTAAAACTTCTTTTTCCTGCAGTACTGATTTCTGGAGCACCAAGCATCGTCATGGCACAACGGAAGCCAACTTCAGCTGATGATTCATCCTGTTGCATAAAACGACGGGTTGCCGGGTTTAACCAGTAAGCCATATCATTCCAGGAACCACCTTTATATACCCTTGATTTATCGTTTACCAGCGTTACACCTTCTTCATTTAACAGTGTATTTTGCCTGTCGCGATAGCCTCTTTGATCGGCTTGATAAGTGGTTGATGCTGCTGGCGATTGTGGATCTGTTGATTTTGAAACCGAATCAGCGCGTTTTGCCTGTGCTTGTTTTTCAGCCCAGGTTTGTTTTCTTCCCGAATAAGCATTTTCCTTGATCGGGTTGCCATATTTATCTAATGCAATTTTTCCATTCTGAGAATCCTCTAACTTCTTGTTAGTGAAATAGTTTCCGCGATAAGGGTTAAATGCATCAGCATCAGTAAATGTTGCTGTTCTGTACACATCATTAACCCATTCATTCACGTTTCCGGCCATATTATACAAGCCAAAGTCATTTGGTGCATATTGAATAACCGGAACAGTTAAATCTCCTTTATCGTTTAAGGAACCGCCAACACCCATATAATCGCCAGGTGCACGTTTAAAGTTGGCCTGGATCATACCCCTGGTTTTCTTTTTAGCCGAACTCACGCCCAAACCATTCCACGGGTAAATTTTATTTTGGTTAATGTTCTCGTATTCTGTATTGCCAATTAAACCTAAAGCGGCATATTCCCATTCAGCTTCTGTTGGTAAACGGTATGGCTGCATAATTACACCATCTTCTAGGGTTGCAGTCCTTCTAGGCTGGCCATTTTTACCACTACCTGCTGCTGCTCCTGCAGTGGTTGTTGCTGCTCCAGATTTAGTGTTATAATCAACCGGCGCATTTTTACCTTTATCATCATACTGGCCATTTAAATAGGCATCCGTATTAAATGGGTTTGTTGGTTTTGGTGCTGCAGCTGTAGCGTTATTGTTATTTGCTTTTCCGTTGCCGGCCAATGTTTTGTAATCGGTTAAAATACCCTTTTCGCGTAAAATAAATTCGTTGGCCCTTGATGTTCTCCATTCGCAATAACGTGAAGCCTGTTCCCATGAAACACCTACAACCGGGTAATCACGGTAAGCCGGATGGCGAAGATAGTTATCTACATAAGGCTCATTATATGATAAGGCACGGCGCCATACCAGGGTATCAGGAAGCTCATTATAATAATATTCACGGTCTTCAGGGAAGTTATACCTGATCCAATGTAAATATTCCAGCCAATCAGTGTTCGATACCTCGGTTTCGTCCATATAGAAGGAAGGAACAGTAACCTGTCTTTTGTAATTGTAGATGTTTGGCTCAACACCTGGCACCTCAATGGCACTTCCACCTACAACCAGAACTCCACCTTCAATCGGGATCAGGCCCGGCCCAGGTGCCCGTTTGTACTGAGTAGCCACAGCAAAGGCACCAGACTGGTTGTTTTTACTTTTTCTATTTGCATAAGGGATACCTGTTTTGCTAGAACTGTTTCCCCCTTTTGAGCTACAGCTAAAAAGTAGGGTGGCTAATGATAAACAGGTAAAAGAATATAGTAATAGTTTTTTCATATAATACGTTAGAAATATCGCCTGTAAGCGATTCAGAGGATAAAATTAAACAAATTTTAAATGATTATATAAATTATATGACAATAAAATACCAATTATATTTTTAAGCCATAACGTATTATTTTATGGCGTATTGTGTCTGTTTGGTTTTTTAATGAAATAATAGCTAAATAATTATAAATAAGCTAAATAGGTGATGATCCTCATTAGCCTGGTTTAAGGGGCTGATAAATGTAAAAGCCTAAATTTTATGTAGTTTTTCCAATTCGTTAAAACCGCCTTGATTTAATATTATCTGTTCGGAGTAATTCGGTATCATGTAGGTGGTAATTGAATTAATTTTGCGGATAAATTTTTAACATTCCAGACTGCTTAAACCAAATCTGAACTGAAGAAATTGGATACTAGGGGGTTAAATCTGGCCAATAGATATACTTGACTGAATTTAAAACCTTAATGAAAAATTATTAATGTGTTGTAATTCAGATTTTTGTATTTTTACTTTTACACCCGTATGTAAAAATAGTAGGTTTAATTAGTAAATAATTATAGAATTCGTAATTTGGTGAAATATAAGTTTTGGTTTTGCGTTACAGTATATGTTCTGATTTATTGCTAAATACCAAAATCTAAAATTACGTACCTTTAAAGGATGAATTTCAAGTACATCAGTAAACTTGCTTTTTCTGCACTCTCAATGGCCTTGGTATTTGGTAAAACAAATGCCCAGGTAACCATAGGTAATACCCAGACAAATGGTAGCGAGTCTAATAATATTATAACTGCAGTTCCCTTTCTGCTCATTACACCTGATGCGCGTGCCGGAGCAATGGGTGATGCTGGTGTGGCTGTTCCTGGTGACGTAAACTCTTCAAGCATAAATGCCTCGAAACTTGCTTTTTTAGAAAAACCTTACGGATTTTCGATTTCTTATAGCCCATGGTTAAAAAGTTTAGTCCCTGATATTAATCTTGCCTATCTAAGCGGCTTTTATAAATTGGATGATCGAAATACCATTGGTGCCTCATTAAGGTATTTTTCTTTGGGCTCTATTCAGCTTACCGACATCAATCAACAAGACCTGGGCATTTCCAACCCAAACGAACTGGCTTTTGATGTTTCTTTTGCACGTAATTTTGGCGAGGAATTTTCATTGGGAACATCCTTAAGATATATTTATTCAAATTTAGCTTCAGGTCAATTTGCATCTTCAGGTCAGGTTCATAGTGGCAACGCTGTAGCTGTTGATGTATCTGGACTATACAAAACAACAACTTCAATGTTTGGTAAGGAGACTGTTCTTTCTGCAGGGGCTAATATTTCGAACATTGGAACAAAAATGAGCTATTCTGATGGCGGGGAAAACTTCTTTTTGCCTACCAACCTGAAGTTAGGAGGTGCATCTACCTTCACAATGGATGATTTTAGTACCTTAACATTTGCACTCGATTTTAATAAACTTTTGGTGCCAACCCAACCGATATACGATTCGAACAATAATATTGTCCGCGGAAAAAACCCTAACCGTTCGGTACCTGCCGGAATTTTTGGCTCATTTAGTGATGCTCCCGGAGGTTTTAAAGAAGAATTGAAAGAAGTTGGCATCTCAACCGGGCTGGAATATTGGTACAACCAGCAGTTTGCGGTAAGGGCCGGGTACAACTACCAAAGCCCGATGAAAGGTGATAGTCGCTACTTTACACTGGGGCTGGGCTTAAAGTATAACGTTTTTAATATCGATTTCTCTTATTTAATTGCAAATGCACAAACAAGCCCACTCGCAAATACCTTACGTTTTGGTCTTTTGTTTAACTTTGGCGATAAAAAGATTACCAAAAAGTAATTTAGCCGATTAAGAGTTTAAACAAATATTAACCAAGATTTCCCAATGAAAATTAGAGTAGGTTTCGGATTCGATGTACATCAGCTAAAAGATCAACACCCTTTTGTTGTTGGTGGGGTTACATTAGCACACCATAAAGGCGCTTACGGACATTCGGATGCCGATGTTCTGCTTCATGCTATTTGCGATGCCCTTTTAGGTGCAGCCAATTTGCGCGATATCGGTTTCCATTTTAAAAATACAGATGATCGTTGGAAAGGGATCAGCAGTATTATTTTATTAAAAGAGACTGTTAAACTATTGGCCGAAAAAGGATGGCAGATTGGTAATATCGATGCCATGCTTTGCTTAGAGGCGCCAAAAATCAATCCGCACATTCCTGCCATGCAGCAGCATATTGCTGATGCAACAGGTATTTCTATCGATGATATTTCTATAAAAGCAACTACCAATGAGCAGATGGGCTTTATCGGTAGAGAAGAAGGTGTAGTTTCTTATGCTGTTTGTTTAATAGAAAAGCCCTAATAAATTTTACGGGCTGTTAAATAAGAGATCGGTAAACCAATACAAAAAACGAGTATTACCATATTTATAATAGCCCTTTCATAGTGAAATGGTATCGCTGGTATTTTGGTCAACGGAACAACTATTAAGTTCATTACTGTCCAAACCACCAGGCCATAGATAGCTCCCGATAGTATAAAATGCTGTTTTAGTAAAGCTATTTTTGTAGCGGCAAATGTATAAAATAAGGTAAAGCTAAAGGCAATGAAATAGTGTAATGCTACACCTGTTAAAACAATTTTAACGCCTCCTGTAAAAGCCGGACTCCCTAAAATAGCACTGGCAATATATTTAAATACACCGCTAAAGTTCATTTTTGCCAGGAATATAACTGCTGCCAGGCCATCTAACGTTCCGGCAATGAGGGTGATCAACAGCACCTTTCTTAATGAAAATGAAGCTTGGTTAGATTTTTCCATAATCATGATTTTAATGCCTGGCTTCCGAAACCTACCAGTACACCACTTTTTAGCTTCGGAAGCCGGCTTTAATTTTTAAGCTGTTTGCGCTTTCACATTTCCTGTTCTTTTGATGCTGCCCCACGTTTCCAGTTCACCTTTTATTGCTTTTCTGAACGAGCGGAATAACACAATATACATTAATTGTCTCCAGAAAAAGCGCTGAGGGAAAATATATAGCAGGTTGGTATATTTTTCTTTCTCCATGCGGAAAGCAATTGCTGCAAAAATCATGTCTACCACAATAAAGATGATGTAATAAAACAGAACCTGGCCAAAACCGTTATGCAGACTTAAAATACCCGAAAAACCGGTTAATGTTAAATTATTGATGGCGCTCAGTGAAAATAAGCCACTTATTAAAGAAATCAGCATAAAGAAGTCGGCAAGAGGCGAAAATAATGGTAAAATAATCTGATAAATCAGGATATTCGGCATTCCCACCATTCCAAAATAGCCATATTTCTTGTTAAGCAATGTTTTTTTGTTTTTCCAAAAGCTTTGCATTACGCCAAAACTCCAGCGGAAACGTTGTTTTAATAACATACTCACTGTTTCAGGGGCCTCTGTATAAGCAATTGCACTATCACAGTTTTTAACTTCATAACCTGCCTTTAAAATACGCATGGTTAAATCGCAGTCTTCGGCAAGTGTATCAATGGTGAAACCGCCAACTTCGAGGATCACATTTTTTCTGAATGCACCTATTGCTCCCGGAACAACGGTAATGGTATTTAACAGGTCGAAAGCACGCCTATCCATATTTTGAGCAGTAATATACTCTATGGATTGCCATTTGGTAATGATGTTATTGGCATTGCCAACTTTTACCGTTCCGGCTACGGCGGCAATCCGGTCGCTATAAAAATAACGCATCAGTTCGGTAACGGCATCATTTTTTAGCTGTGTATCGGCATCAATACACACCACAAATTCGGAAGTTGCTTGTGATATACCGTAATTTAAGGCCGATGCTTTACCGCCATTTACTTTAGTAAAAACCTTTACCTGCGGGTGGTTGCCAAAATGTTCGTTAATGATTTCGTAAGTTTTATCCTTTGATCCATCGTCAACAAAAATCAGCTCGAAATTAGGATAAGTAGTTTTTAACAGGCTATTGATGGTTTTAACTGCCGTAACCTCTTCATTGTATGCAGGAATGATAATACTTACTTTTTCAGAAGGATCTGAAATCAATTTGCCAGCATTCTGTTTTGCTCTCTTCCGTTGCCTGATGGCTAAAAAAGCAATAAATATGGTTCTTAAAATGGCAAGGACAATGGCCACAGAAAATATGATATTCAAAATCATGTTTCCGTAATAAAAGAAATGAATGAAGAAGTAATCGCCAGAGCCGGAAAAACCACTGTTTGCCGTAGATTTGACAGCAGGCATCAGTTCCGACCGTTTTTTACCCATTAAATCGCCAATGGTGGTAAAGGTATATCCTTTAGCTTTGAAGAATTTTATAATCCGTGGTAAGGCAGCCACTGTAGCCTCGCGGTTGCCGCCGGCATCATGTAATAAAATGATATTGCCATTGTCCTGCTGTTTCACCACTTCATTAAAAATCTGGTCAGCGGTTTTTCCCGGTTCCCAATCCTCAGGATCGATATATTCTCCTATATTAATGTAATTTTCTTTACGGCTTTGGGCAACTGGCAAAATTTCTGAAATGTTTTGAGGCTCTGCATCAGCGTTAAATGGTGCCCGGAACAAAATTGTACTGTGGCCGGTAACCGCCTCAATTAAACGACGGGTAGCGTTCAGCTCAAACTGTACACGTCTTGGTCCAATGGCTGACATATCCGGGTGGAAAAAAGTATGGTTCCCGATTTCGTAGCCATCATTGTATTCTTGTCTTAACAGCTCCATGTTCTGTTCGGCCATAATCCCCACGACAAAGAAACAGCCGGGTACTTTTTCCTGTTTTAAAATATTTAGCACTTGTGGTGTATAAACAGGATCTGGCCCATCATCGAAGGTTAAGGCGACCTTTTTATCTGCCTCACCAAATCTTTTGATTACGTATTGCTCAGGGAGCCTGGTGTACTTTTGATCTGCAATAGAAAAGTTATCCTTATTTAAAGTAAATTTTACACTGCCTGGGGTTGGGGTCGAAATGAGGTCCAGTATTTCACCGTCGCCTAAATAGGAGATCCCTCCCATATTTAATGAAGCAATTTTTCGCAGATCAAATGGTTTCTTTTTTAATGTATCAAGGCTAAGGTCGTTAGAAATAAATGACCATAAACGTTTGTCTTCCGAACCCAAACGCCATAAGGCTATACCAGCAATATCCCAGTCATCAGCCTTGCGTATTAAGTTAAAATAAGTGGCAGCATCAGTAAAATATACTTCGTGTTTAATGCCGCTTCCATCACTGTAACTGTAATTTAGATTGGCCGATTCGGGGTTAAAATTAATTTTACTTTTGTAGTTAACCGCAGTGGTCATGGCCTGTTCGTAAGTAATTGGAGAGCCAATACTGTTTTTTGGCCAATCGTAACCGTAACAGGCCAGCGCCAGGATAACCTTATCGGCATTGACCTTGCTACAGATATCGTCCAATTTTTCTTCTACCCATTCCTGATGTGAAATATCGCCCGCATTACTTTGGTCAGTATGCTGATCGTAGGCCATCAGTACCAGGTAATCATTGTACTTTTGAAGGATTTCTGGCTTATAATCGTCGTTTTCGGGTGAAATATCCTGAGAAACGATCAGTTTTTGGGCATGAAACTGGGTGTATAAATTTTTCATGAAAGCGTTAAAACTATCGCTGTTTTGAAGATTGAGTTCTTCAAAATCTATGTTGATTCCGTTATAGCCATATTTTTTGGTAATGGCCATAAGGTCGGAGATCAATTTTTGCTGAGCAGACTGATCGTTTAACAATCTTTTTACTGCAGCGCCATCCCAGTGATCTTTATTATAATTTGAAACGACTGCAATAGCGGATTTTTTGCCAGCGTGTATTACCTTTAAGGCTGCTGTATCCACTTTATCCACAATAGAATCGCCATTTAAAAAGAACGACTCTGTAGCCACCATATCCAAATGGCTGATGTTGCGTTTTAAATCTGATATTGAAGATTCTTTACTTGCTGCCCAGCTTACATAAAAGGCCATATTGATGCGCTTATTATTGCCACGATGGGTTAAAATTCTGCGTTCACGGTCTTTTTTGATCTTTTGCAGCTTAGATTTTTCTATGGTAAAATCCTTATACTGTTGCGATTTTTTTAACTTCTCTAATTGTTTTTGAGTTAACGGTGTATTCGTATTGATAAATGGCAGATTGGGTGCCTGTACTGAAGACAGCGTATACACTACGCAGATGATTGCGATAATGAAGACTAAAAAAAACGTACGGCTTACCCATGTAAATGCATGCCACCGCCTTTTAGTTTCAGTTTGAAATATTTGTTTTCCGGACATTTTTCTATTCTGATTTATGATCAAAAATCACTAACGAATATGAAGATTGAATGAATGATTTAAAATAAAGCGTTGCGAGGTAAGATCGTTAGTTCTTCTCTAAGATAATATTTTTATTGATCTGTTTATTAACTGAAAAATGAATTTTCGGATCTTTTTGGCCGTGAGAAATAGGAACGACATATATTAGTATGCCGGTCCTATTTAAATGCAGCAGCTCCAATAACATTTGACTTTGTACAAATATAAAGGCAAAAAAAACCGGCAAATTTTTAAAAAAAGTGCCGGCTCCAAATATAATTTATTTAAACCTCTTACTCCTCTAAATAACCAAATCTACCTTGATTATAGTCTTCAATAGCCTGATGGATTTCAGCTTCAGTATTCATTAAAAATGGACCGTACTGAGCAATTGGTTCATCTATTGGTTCTCCACTCAAAACTAAAACCACGCTGTTTTCCAGGGCTTCAACTTTAATCTCTTCACCTTTGTTTTTGAAATGGATAAAATTATCTGCTACTGCTGTTTCTGATCCGTTTACTTTAATTGAACCTTCAATTACCATAAATCCGGTGTTAAAATTCTCTGGAAAGTTAAAAGTAGCTTTGCCACCTTTATTTAACCGGGCATTATAGAGCTCTATTGGACTAAAGGTATTTGCATTGCCTTTTATACCCTCATAATGACCTGCTATAATTTCAATTTTACCTCCATTTTCAGGAAGGTCAAAATGAGCCATATCAGCCTGTTTAATTGCCTGATAACCCGGTTTGCCCATCTTATTCTTAGCAGGTAGATTAACCCAAAGCTGAACCATTTGAAAAGGGCCTCCGGCTAAGCTGTAGTTGGTTTCATGGTATTCTTTATGTAATACACCACTTGCGGCAGTCATCCATTGTACATCTCCGGGATAAATTACCCCACTGTTTCCGGAGCTGTCATGATGTGCAACTGCTCCATGATAGGCAATAGTTACCGTTTCAAAGCCCCGGTGCGGGTGAACACCAACGCCCCTTGGCTCTTTCCTTGCAGAAAATTCGATCTTTGAGCCATAATCCATCAGGAAAAAAGGGCTCATATCGATTTCATATCCGCTTGGGAAAAAATTATGTACCCTAAAGCCATCGCCAACCATGTGCGGCGCCGGAGCTTTAAGTATATTGTTTATTTGTTTTGTGTTGTCCATTACCTTCTAAATTTTTAAGGCATGGTGCATAGCGCAGGGAGCTTAAATAGCCCCCATGCACTTTGCTCTATGCTAAATTATGCTTGTTTAACAAACTGCAATTCGCCCAAAATGCGAACTTCTTCACTTACCATTACGCCACCGGTTTCTAAAGCGGCATTCCAGGTTAAGCCAAAATCAGAACGGTTGATTTTTCCGCTTAAAGTAAAGCCTGCTTTGGTATTTCCCCATGGATCAGTAGCAATACCACCAAATTCAGCTGTTAATTTTACTGGTTTAGTTTCACCTTTAATGGTTAAATCGCCTTTAACGATATAATCGCCACCGTCTTTTTCTACTGATTTTGATTTAAATTCGATGTGTGCAAATTTTTCAGCATCAAAGAAATCACCGCTTTTTAAATGGTTATCACGGTCTGTATTTCCGGTATCAATAGATCCGATATCACCTTTGAATGAAATTTCTGCATTTTCGAATTCATCACCTTCAGATGTTAATTCTGCAGAGAAAGATTTTAAACTACCGGTTACTGTAGTAATCATTAAGTGTTTTACTTTAAATTGTAATTCGCTGTGGGTTGGATCCAATGTCCATTTTGTAGTTGCCATATTTTTGTTTTTTTGAGATGTTTATTATTTACAACACAAAAGTACAGCGAAGGTTCTTCAGAAAAATTGATGTATGTTAAGTAATGAAAGGATGTGGAAGTGGTTGAGATTGAATGGTGTAAAGTTGGAATGTTTGAAGGGCAAAATCATTCAACCGTTCAAAATTCACTCACTCAAAACGCATTCATTTAAAATTATTAAGCCTTAAAGTGTTTATTGGCCAGCTCTTTTCTTACACGACTTAGCGATTCTGGTGTAATGCCCAGGTAAGAGGCAATCATCCACTGCGGAACGCGCAGCGTAAGATTAGGGTATAGTTTAATGAAGTCGAGGTACCTTTCTTCGGCAGTTGCACTGAGCAGCATGTTAATGCGCTTCTGCATAAAACGGATCGAGTTATTTAACAGTTTGATTTGCATCGGCTGTAAGCAAGGCACTTTACTGGCTGCCTCTTCCATGAAATCGTTGGGCATCAATACTGCTTCGGTTGCTTCAATAGCATCGATAAAGAATATCGAGGGCTCATTATTCATGCTGTTGCGGTCGGAGATAAGCCAGTTTTCGGGTGCGAACTGTAAGATATGCTCTTTACCTTTAGCATCAATTGAATAGGCTCTCAACAAGCCTTTGCCTACAAAGAAACCGTGCTTAAGGGTATCTCCGGTATATTGAAGGATTTCGTTTTTTTCAAATTTCCTTACTTTTAATCCAGCCGAAATACTTTCGAACTGTTCATCAGTAATTTCTATTTTTTCTTGCAGGTACTTCTGAAACTGATGAATCATAAAAGTTTAATCTTATTTTTTTGCAGGCTTAATATCAGAAAAATCTACGCCACATTTGCAATTACCCCCACAACCATCTTTTTTTACCTGTAATGATTTAAAAACCAAACGGCCAACATATACTATTGCTATGGCAAAAAGTAAAAAGACTAAAATCGCTTGAATATCCATAATACAAATATAAGTGCTTTTGGTGTTTAGCTGTTCAATTGAATGTAAATTATTGCCTGTTTTACCACAGAGAAAACCGAGTTTTACACTGAGGACACAGAATGATTGATCGCTGAACCTTGGCTTAAGAAATATTATTCTCTGTATCTTTCTCTGAGGCCTCGGCGGTTACCTTCTACACTTCGCTCAGGCTGACAAATTACCTCATCTATATGCTTTATGCCATTTTTAAAAGAATGAATTTAGTCCTCCATAAAGCCAACCGTTCCGCCTACCCAATCAAAATCGGCATTGTAGCGTACACCAATCATTTTACCGCGGCTAAGACGTGCAAGATTGATGCACAGCTGTGGCTCGCCACCATCAGGCCATAAATACATCATCCTGATTTCAGCTTTTACACCGCCATCGGGCGACTGTACCGCAGGCTCATAATTTACCTTTTTTTGTAAAATCCAGTTTTCAGGATCCTGGATCCTGCTGATGTCTGATGGAGTTACATCAATAATAACGCCCATGCCGGCAAAAGAAAATAGGGGTTTTAGCACATAGTTTTCTAAATCGGCAGGAAGCGATTCTATTTCGTTTAAAAAGCGCGTTTCGGGTACAAATTCGCTATTTAAAAAGGGCATGGTATATTTACTGATGCGGTAAAACCAGTTAGGATGTGTTACCCATTCAATATCCAGTTCCTCGCGCGGATCGAAACTGTTTTTAAAGATTTCGGTATTATTGGCAACTTCGTCAAAAATTAAACGGTTGTATATCCTTTTTAACCGGATCTGTTTGCCATTTTCTTCGTAAAACAATTGTTTGCCAATTTTTTTAATATCTGCCAAAGCTAAAATTTTAATGTCCAGCATTTTTTGTGTGACGAAAAAATCGATTGCTGTTTTTTGGTTTGGCGCATCAACATCCATCAGTGCAACTTCTGCGGGGTGGTGCTGACCAATAATTACTTGCTTAAGCAATACGATGTACTTTTCTTCGGTAAAGCCGTTTAAGAGATGATTTACACTATCATCTATCCCAAAACTGCTTTTAAAAGTTTTAGCCAGGTGATGCTGAAAGCCATATAGGGATGGGAAACCCTGCATTTCAATTAACATCGGACTGAGCTCGCCAGCTTCGTTTTTACAGATACCAAAATCGAAAGTCAGAAAATGAGGCTGTTCGTTTTCGTTAGGAACTTTCCAGTTGGCTGGTATGGCTTTATCTGTTAAAGCTTTAAAATTGGGTTGTTTAATCAGCTTTATGATTTCTTCGCCTGCAGCAATCAGTTTTTCTTTTAGAACCCGTGGAACAAAAATCGGAGTTTCTGCAACCCTGAAAGGAATTTCCGGATAACCCAAACCCAGTTCATTTAAAAAGTTTTGATACTTTTCAGGGTTAAACTGTTGGTTGTATTTTTGTCGCTGTGCAGGTATCATAGGTTTTATTTGATTTTTTTCAAAACGTTATTTCGACCGAAGTGGAGAAATCCTTTAAACTTGTTTAATAGATTTCTCCATTCCGCTGCGCTCCAGTCGAAAGGACGACCAGTTTAGGAGATTATGCTTCTTGTAGATTCCCAATTGCCTTTTGCAAGAAATTAGGTAAAATAACACTTTGCGTAAGCACAATCCTTGCCGGATCATCTAAACTGTTCAGCATATCGAGGTATTTTTGTTCTCCATGCATTTCAACGATAGATTTTTTCTTTTCTTCCTGTAATAAATACATTTTCATGCCTACCGGATCGGCTTCGGGGTGGAACTGTGTTCCGATAATTTCATCAGAAAAGCGGATCGACATCATACACCGTTCTAAATCAACATGTTTGCGTTCTTTTTCTATGGCTAATAATTTTGCGCCTTTTTGCTCAAAAGCAGCAAAATCAGGCTCGATCACTTGCCAATCTCTGCTGTCGACTGAAAAGAATGGATTGGTAATGCTATTAAAAATTTCATCCTGTTCTCCATCTTCAGTCAAATTAATCGGGAAAATGCCAAAAGCATTCGACCGTCTTTCGGTTACATTGCCCAATTCATATTTTCTACAAGCCAATTGGAAGGAATGGCAGATCAAAAAAACGTATTTTTTTCTTTTGTTGGTCTTATGGTTAAAAGCCTCTATCTGATCTAAGAGATTAAAGAAATCATTTTCCCATTGCTCGCCTTTACTTTCAATGGGGCTACCCGGACCGCCACTGGAAATGTAAGCATCGTAACCCATTCCGGGTATTTCTCCTTTTTGCCTTAAATCAAAAATATCAAAGCTTAAATCAATATTGTTTTCATTTCTAAAACGGGATAAAATTTCCTGAATTCCCCGCATACCCTGATTAGGTGCGCCGTTATTCATGTCAATAACAGCTACCTTTAAGCTCCTTTTATCCATTGTAAAATTACTTTGCGCCTATAAGTGTTTGAGTGGTAATGTAATCTACCACGGCCTCAAAGTTACCAGTTTGCTGGTAAACAGCCAACTGTCTGTCGGCACCGGTACCATGTTCTAATATTTTATGTACATAATTAATGTCGTCACGGCAACCTAAATCATCAACTACATCATCTACAAAATCCAGTAATTCTAAAATCAGGTTGCGACAGTTAACTTCCATTTCCTTGCCGAAATCGATCAGGTTACCATCAATACCATAGCGGGCGGCGCGCCATTTATTTTCGTTGATCAATGCCCTCGAATAACTGATAAACTCCATATTCTGCAGGCGCAGTTTATATAATTTAGCACATAGTGACTGAAATAGTGCCGTAAATGCCATGGTTTCCTCGATTAACATCGGGCAATCGCAAATGCGGAACTCAACGGTATCGAAAAATGGATGGACACGGATATCCCACCAAATTTTCTTGGCGTTGTCCATGCAATTGGTTTTAATCAACAGCTTTACATAATTATCATAATCTTCTATGCTGTTAAAAATATCAGGAATACCGGTACGCGGAAATTTATCAAAAATTTTAGTCCTGAATGACCGGTAACCTGTGTTTCTGCCTTCCCAAAAAGGCGAATTAGTTGATAAGGCAAAAACGTGAGGTAAAAAATACCTCACCTGATTTGCAATGTGGATGGCCAGTTCTCTCGATTGAAAACCAACATGCACATGCAGACCAAAAATGAGGTTGGAGCGGGCGGCTTCCTGCAACTCGTTAACAATTTCATTATAGCGGGGATGTTCGGTAATAAGCTGTTTTTCCCAGTGCGAAAAGGGGTGTGTGCCAGCAGCGCCAATTCTTAAACCTTGCTCTCCGGCCAGTTGCGATACGGTATAACGCAACTGTGAAATCTCTTTCCGTGCTTCAGTGGTATTTTTACAGATTCCGGTACCAACTTCTACTACCGCCTGGTGCATTTCTGCTTTAACCTGGTCTTTATGTATTTTTTGTGCGGCCTCCACAATTTTTTGGTCGTGCGAAGTAAGCTCTCTGGTCACGGGATCAATTACCATGTACTCTTCTTCTATACCCAGCGTAAACTCATTCATATTAATGTTGATTAGAATTTAAATCCCAGTTATTTTTTTGGTGCCGTTTTTTTGGGTTTTGCCAGAGCTTTTTCTGCCGTTGGTGCTTTTTTGACCGTTGTGGTTTTAGTTGTTTTAGATGGTGCATTGGCAATTAAAGGTTTATTGCCAACGGAGGCTTTAATGTACTCGCCCCAGGTTAAGTTATCCTGACCATTTTTTTGTGCTTTTGCCCTTTCAATAGCGTAATTGGCTGTGGTTTCCACTACCCAGTCAAAATTTTCCTGGCCGACACTTTTTATATCTGCATCGGGTGCCGGATTACAGAAATCAATCGCAATAGGCACACCATTGCGCACAGCAAATTCTACAGTATTAAAATCGTAACCTAAATATCTGCATAATTTTAAAGTGTATTCCTCTACTTTTTTAAGCAACTTAGGGTCGGGCGATTTTGACTCGGTTGCATAACGCAAATGATGGGGATTGCGCGGATCGTACTGCATAATACGCACATGTTTGCCCCCGATACAATAACACCTGAAATATTCTTCGAAAATGATTTCTTCCTGTAAAAGCATTACCAGTTGCTGTGTACCGCTGTGTTTATTAAAAAAATCTTCTTTATCGTGCAGTTTATAAACATCTCTCCAGCCACCGCCATCATAAGGTTTCATGTAGGCCGGAAAACCCACATACTCAAAAATGGCATCCCAATTTAATGGCATTTCGAGGTTTGAGAACGATTCTGATGTAGTTCCGGTTGGGTGCTCCCTCGAAGGAATTAACGCAGTTTTAGGTACGGGAACGCCAATTTGTTCGGCCAGCGCATTATTGAAAAATTTTTCGTCAGCACTCCACCAGAAAGGGTTGTTAATCACAGCAGTTCCGGTAATGGCTGCATTTTTTAAAGATGCACGGTAAAATGGCACATCCTGCGAAATCCGGTCGATAATTACCGAATAACCTAAGGGTACATTCTGAAATATTTTGTCGATTTTAACCGCTTCGGCAGTGATCCCCTTTTCTGCTTTTTGATTAATCCTTTCAATTACGGCTTCAGGAAAAGAACGTTCCTGCCCAAATAAAATCCCTATTTTCTTCATCGGTATAATTAAGTTTAATGTTTAACTGGTTAATCGGTTAATTGTTTGACGATTGTAGCTTAAATCGGCTTGGGATTAAAACTAAAGTTGCGCAATATAATTCGGGAACATTTCTCTCCAGATGGGCCAGTCGTGATCGGCATTTTGCCTGATATCCAGCCAATGATCGATCCCTTTCTGCCTTAAGATGCCGGATAATCGTTCGTTATCCGGCCGGCACATATCTCGGTCGGTAGTGCCCAGCACAATTTTCATGTAATGCAGTTCGGGGTTGCTGTTGTTCAAAAGGTAATCGACAGGGTTGTTGAAATAAACATCGTCATTATAGAAGCCATCCAATTGTCCTGAAATATCAAAAGCGCCGCTCATGCTGAACATGTGACTCACCAGCCAGGGATGCCTGAAAGCAAAATTTGCTGCATGGTAGCCTCCGAAACTACAGCCTGCCGTAATAATTTTGTTGTGTCCGGTTTCGTGCCGTGCCAATGGCGCAACTTCTTCCAATAAATACTTATCGTACCAGATGTGGTTCTTCACCCGGTCGGCAGGATGGATACTTTTGTTGTACCAGCTCAATTTGTCAACACCATCAGGGCAATAGATCTTAATTTTTCCCTCATTGACGAATCCTTCTACCGAATCGATCAGTCTGAAATCCTTATTTTCAAAATATCGCCCCATGCTTGTGGGGAACAGCAGGATGGGAATACCACTGTGACCAAAGATGAGCATGTCGATTTCGCCACTTAGATTAGGGCTGTACCATTTCTTATGTTCTTCTTTAACCATAATAAAAATTGAATGATTTAAGGTATAAATTAAAATCTACAAAAAGAATAGCTAAGGCAGTAAAATGAAGCAAATTAAGAGCATATTGTAAAAATTAACCTATGATAATTAATAGTTTACGGAGATTTGTACCTTTGCAGCCTCATTCTGAGGCGATAGCCATGTGATAGGGGATTTTGATTATGATGTACACCACAATTTTATCGGTAAAAGTTAGTACCAGCAGCTTTAAAATACCTTCAGCTTATTTAAAGCACGAAGTAGAAATAGATATTTATACACCTGAAGGTATTTTAGGAAACGAAAAAATAGAACTTTTACTATTAAACGATGGCCAGGATGTGGCCAGAATGGATTTTAGCCGGATTTTGGAAGATGCGCATCATGGTAAGAGAAATCATAGACTGGTTGTTGTGGCCATTAAAGCATCAGAAGACCGTTTAATAGAATATGGTGTTGCCGGAGTACCCGATTTTAAGGGCCGGGGTGCCAAAGCACAGGCTTACAACGATTTTGTAATCAAAGAACTGCTGCCTTTTGTAAAAAAGAAAATTGCAATGCCGGTTTCGGGCAAAGTAGGTTTTGCCGGCTTTTCTTTAGGCGGTTTATCTGCTTTTGATATTGCATGGAACAATCCCTCGGTTTTTGATGTTACTGGTGTTTTCTCCGGCGCATTTTGGTGGAGGAAAAAGGATTTGAATGACGGCTATACCGATGCCGACCGCATTATGCATACCAAGATTGAAAATTCCACCACCAAACCTGATATGAGATTCTGGTTAATGACCGGAACGGAGGATGAAAAGGCCGACCGGAATAAAAATATGATCATCGATTCGATTGATGATACGATTGATATTGTAAAAATCCTTCTGGATAAAGGTTATAAAAGGCCTGGTAATATTTTTTATTATGAAAAAGTTGGGGGTAAGCATGATGTACCCACCTGGGAAAGCGTAATGCCGGCTTTTTTGGATTGGGCATTTGGCTATTAGGCTTAAAAAAAACTTTTCCCTGGTTATTTTTTCTTAATTTTTGAAATCCGCTGGCCTATAATTTTGGTTGGTTTTTCCATGTCTTTTATAGCAAGGGCTATTGCATCTTTAATCAGTTGCTTTACAGCTTCGTTTCTATAGTCGTTAGGGTGTTTAACCGGAATATGCCTGATGAGGTTTCCTGTTCCGGCCAGCAGTTGCTGCGGATCTTTTAATAGTGTGCCTTTGTTAAACCCAAGGTTTAAATGATTGCTGTAAATCGGGATCATGCAGAACGAATCGCTAAGTTTATCTGAAATGGAAAATACCGTTGTAAGTGCATGGGTATGATAAAGCAATTCGTTAGCTTCAGGATGGAGCTCCAATATAAATGTACGTAAATCGTAAAAAAGGTTGATGAGTTCTTTCTCCTTGAAATTTAATAAATAGCCAAAATCAGGGTGTATGGGTTTAACTCCTGCCATTTTTACTTAGTTTAACTGCCCGGGTGTTAAAATTAACGAATTTTTACAACAATGTGTAAAGCAAACCATGTAAACGTTTTACGCCTTTCTGCCCTTTAAACTATCTGTATTTAATAAAAATGCCTGTGTCAAAAATTGTCCAAAGGCAGCTTCTTTGCCCGCAAGCCTTTAGTGCGGCATTTGCCCAGGTATTGCAGGTTTTAAAAATACTGTAACTGCCTTTAGCTTCATAAAAAGCATCACCTACATCATAGTGAATGTTCGATTTGACCTTGATCAGATGCCCTTCTTTATTTTTTTTAAAACTATTTAAGATGTAATGGATCAGCTGTTGGTATTGTGCTTTACTGATCATAATTTTTTTACAGCTTGCATCTTCCTGTATATTTTGGTAATAGGTAGTGTGCATAGCTGACGAGCTTAATCCGGAAATTGCCCTCAAACCATTGCTAAGTTTCAGGTCAGAAAATTGGGGTGTTTCGAGGTAGAATTTTTTATCGCCCCAGCCCATGGCCAGGTACCGATAAGTGCTATCGGCCGCTAAAGTGTTTTGATAACGGATTTCTTTCGTCCAGTTTAGCTGTGCGGTAACTGCAGGTACTACAATATCCGTGTGTATACCATTCGTCATAATGTAAATTGCAATTTCTTTTGGATTTGTAGGATTGGGGTTTACGGTTATCCGTGAGGCGCAAAAAGCGGTGAGGAAATAAACTCCGATCAAAAGGATAAAAACGGTACAAAACCTACCTGTGTATTTTAAAAACCGTTTATTCATGCTATCCTGGTTATTTTATCTTTAATACAAAATGAATGTTTTTGGTAACCCAAACGCTTAATATTGATTTTGTTGATACCGGCATCGAAAAACATGATTTTTTATGACTGTCACTTCTCCCTAATTTTACAATATGATAAAGGGACTATTTGAAACACATATTTACGTAACAGATCTGGAAAGATCGATAGATTTTTACAGCAATGTTTTGGGTTTAACACAATGCCATTACGAAGAAGAACGCAGGATTGCATTTTTCTGGATCGGCAAACCGCAGGAAGCCATGCTGGGTATCTGGGAAAAACCAAAGGATGAAATCGATATCAGGCATTTTGCATTCAGGTGTGAGGTAGCTGATGTGCTCGATAAATCAGTTAGTTTTTTAACACAACATCATCTGAAGCCTTATAATTTCTTAAAAAGTGATGATGCTGCACCTATGGTATTTGCCTGGATGCCTGCTGTAGCCATTTATTTTAACGATCCCGATGGGCATGCGCTCGAATTCATCGCGATTTTAGAAGGTGAGGCTAAACCAGATTTAGGGGTAATTTCTTATCAGGACTGGTTAAATGCAGGTATTTAAATGTAATCTTATATAAAATTGTCAATCCTGAACTTGTCGGAGACGTATCATACACCGCTTAAAGTATTTCGATACTGCGTCAAGCTCAATACAGGCAAAGCTCAATGTTGCAAAGTTCGCGGGCAAATGGCTTAACCGGCGAAACGCTGCAATGCTCCGGCTGTTGATGCCAGGAAATTAATATGCTTGCCTTTATTGCTTTCGTAAATAAAATCTTTAATGCTCTTGCTTTGGTATGCGCTAAAATCGCCCACAATAGCCAGGCTTACACGGTAATTCGAAAATTTTTGAAGTATTTCACCTGCTATCCCGTTTTTCAGGTCGAAGAAATCTGGTGTGATATTTTTCTTGTCGATAATGATTTTATCAAAACCCTGGTAATATAGATTTCCTAAAAGGTCCAGCCCATCTTCGGCATTATTGATGATCATTTCTTCCGAAATAATTTCAGCAATGTTGATATTGTTTACAGTGTGTGTCTCTATTTTCATTGTAGCTTTCATATTTAAGGGTTATGGCTGGCAAGTTACAAATTCTATTTTTTAAGAATCTTTCCTGTGCAAAGAAAACAACTGTTTGCGTTTATGTTTGAAAAAGAGATAATTGCAACATTATCATAGCATTAAATAGTAGCTCTTATAGTAGAAAATCCATTTCAAAACACTATCTTTGCGCCAAATTTGAGGCGCATTTTATGCAAAAGATTAGAAATATAGCTATTATAGCACACGTTGACCACGGAAAAACTACCTTGGTTGATAAGATTTTACACTCTTGTTCTATTTTTCGTGACAACGAACAAACAGGAGAATTGATATTGGATAACAACGATTTAGAGCGCGAACGTGGTATCACTATCGTATCTAAAAACGTTTCGGTGAGGTATAAAGATGTAAAAATCAATATCATCGATACTCCTGGTCACGCGGATTTTGGTGGTGAGGTTGAGCGTGTTTTAAAAATGGCCGATGGTGTACTTTTGCTTTGTGATGCTTTTGAAGGAGCAATGCCTCAAACGCGTTTTGTAACGCAAAAAGCTTTGGCACTGGGTTTAAAACCAATTGTGGTGGTAAACAAAGTAGACAAAGAAAACTGCCGTCCTGAAGAGGTTTATGAGCAGATTTTCGAATTGTTCTTCAACCTTGAGGCTACAGAAGAACAATTGGATTTTCCGGTTATTTATGGTTCATCTAAACAAGGATGGATGAGTACAGACTGGAAAGTGCCTACAACTGATATTTTCCCGTTGTTGGATGCCGTTGTGGCTAATATTCCACCTGCACCAATAAATGAAGGTACGTTACAGATGCAGATTACCTCGTTAGATTATTCTTCTTTCGTAGGTCGTATTGCAATTGGCCGTGTTCACCGTGGTACAATTAAAGAAAACCAACCGGTTACTTTAATTAAACGCGATGGCAAAATTGTAAAATCAAGGGTAAAAGAACTTTATACTTTTGAAGGTTTAGGAAAAGTAAAAGCTACAGAAGTAAGCTCTGGCGATATCTGTGCTGTGGTAGGTATTGATGGTTTTGAAATTGGTGATACTATTGCTGATTTTGAAGCACCAGAACAATTACCGGTAATCAGCATTGATGAGCCAACAATGAACATGTTGTTTACCATCAATAACTCTCCTTTCTTCGGTAAAGAAGGTAAACTGGTAACTTCTCAGCGGATCAAAGATCGTTTGATTAAAGAGATGGAAAAAAACCTGGCATTGAAAGTTGTTGAAACTCAAGGTGCCGATTCATGGTTGGTATATGGCCGTGGTATTCTTCACTTATCTGTATTGATTGAAACCATGCGACGTGAAGGTTATGAATTGCAGGTGGGTCAGCCACAGGTTATCGTTAAAGAAATCGATGGTAAGAAGCACGAGCCGGTTGAAACTTTAATTGTTGATGTACCTGCAGAAGTTTCTGGTAAAGTAATCGAATTGGTAACGCAGCGTAAAGGTGAGTTATTGATTATGGAACCAAAAGGCGATTTACAACACTTAGAGTTCGAGATCCCTTCGCGTGGTATTATCGGTTTGCGTAACAACGTTTTAACCGCTACAGCAGGTGAGGCAATTATGGCACACCGCTTCAAAGCTTACGAGCCTTGGAAAGGAACCATCCCTGGCCGTTTAAATGGTGTGTTGATCTCAATGGATAAAGGTACTACTACCGCATATTCGATCGATAAATTACAGGATAGAGGCCGTTTCTTCGTTGATCCGGGAGTTGATATTTACGAAGGACAAATTTTGGGAGAGCACATCCGCGATAATGATTTAGTGATCAACATCGTAAAAGGTAAAGCTTTAACCAACATGCGTGCATCAGGAAGTGACGATAACGTACGTATTGCACCAGCCATTAAATTCTCTTTAGAAGAGGCAATGGAATACATCCAGGCCGATGAGTATATCGAGGTTACGCCGGTAAGTATGCGTTTACGTAAAATCTTCTTAACAGAGCAGGAACGTAAAGTTAAAGGAAAGCAGTTCGCTTAAGCCCTTTAACCATAAATAAATAATTAAGCTCCGATATAAATCGGAGCTTTTTTGCGTTTAAGCGATAAGCGTTTTAATAAAAAAACAATTTTGTGGCAATTGATCGTTTATTCAACTGTACCTTTGCCCATTATACCAAACATTATAATTTAGTGATTAATAAAGGGTTATCCAAGGCGGGTATAGTTTTACTGAATTTACTCTCTCTCTTACCGCTATTCATTTTATACCGATTGGCAGATGCTTTTTATGTGCTGATTTTTTATGTTTTCGGCTACCGAAGAAAAGTGGTTAAAGAAAACCTGCTTAACGCATTTCCTGAAAAAAGTGTTACTGAACTAAAGTCGATCGAAAAAAAATTCTATAAGTTTCTGGCCTCGCTTTTTATTGAGGTGATCAAAATGAAGAGTATCTCTAAAAAAGAACTTCATAAGAGGGTTGTTTTTAAGAATGCAGATCTTGTTGAAGCCTACCTTCAAAACCAGGAAAGTGTAATTTTGTGTTCAGCACACTTTGGTAATTATGAATGGGTTTGTATGGCCATCGGTTTAACATTTTCCGGCGAACATTACCCCATTTACAAGCCGTTGAGCAGCGATACTTTTGACAATTGGTTTCTGGATATGAGGAGCAGGTTCGGTAACCGCATGGTATCTATGCGCCAGACCTTAAGGGCTATACAAGCCAGTAAAAATGAAGCGACCCTGTTTACTTTCGGAAGTGATCAGGCACCCTCAAAAGAAGATTCGACCTATTGGACAACGTTTTTAAATCAGGAATCTTCGATTCAACTGGGCGTAGAAAAGATTGCTAAGAAAACCAATCGTCCGGTTTTTTACCTCAAAATTGATACTGTAAAAAGGGGATATTACGAGGTGGATTGTGTTCCGATCTGTTTAAACCCGGCTGAAACCACCGAATTTGAAATTACCGAACTGCATACCCGTTTCTTGGAAGACATGATCAAAGAGGCACCTGCTTATTGGTTGTGGAGTCACCGCAGGTGGAAATATAAACGCCCGCCAAAACGTGTTGAAACGGTATCTAAAGATCAGGATATCTTGGATGCGATGGTATAATCCATTTACCTGAAATTAAAAACCTAACATTTTTGTGGCACAATTTTTTGAATTGCTTTTTAATTTAGCATTTCAACTGCTTATATATGATAAAAAAGGGAATTTCCTATTTGGGAATATTTTTTTTAGGCGTATTATCCCTGTTCCCACTGTCTGTTTTATACATTTTAGCCGATGGAGCCTATCTGTTGCTTTATTTTGTTTTCGGCTACCGGCGTAAAGTGGTGCGGGAAAATTTATTGAACGCGCTTCCCGATAAAACGTTAGAAGAAATTGTGCTTATCGAAAAACGTTACTATCGCTACCTGGGATCATTGATATTCGAAATTATTAAGATGAGTAGCATCTCCAAAAAAGAAATAGAAAAGCGTTTTGTTTTTAAAAATAAAGAACAGGTTCAAGCTTATTTAAACCGTGGTGAAAGTATACTCGTTTGTTCGGCCCACTACGGTAACTGGGAGTGGGGCACATTGGGTATCGGACTCAATTTTGTTGCAGATCATTACCCTATTTATAAACCTTTATCAAACCCGACATTCGATAACTGGTTTAAAAAAGTAAGAAGCAGGTTTGGAAATAAGCTCATTGCCATGCGGCAGACCATGCGCGCTTTACAGGCCAGCAAAGGCAAACCCAGCATCTTTAGTTTTGGGAACGACCAGGCGCCTTCTAAAGATGAGTCCCATTACTGGACTACTTTTTTGCACCAGCCCAGTTCGGTACAACTGGGGATAGAAAAAATTGCTAAACGTACGGGTCAACCGATATTTTATTTTAAGATAAATGTGCTTAAACGGGGTTTTTATAGCGTAGATTGTATTCCGTTATGTTTAAACCCGGCTGAAACCGCTGAATTTGAAATTACCGAACTGCACACTCGTTTTTTAGAACAGATGATTAAAGACAAACCGGAATATTGGTTGTGGAGCCATAAAAGATGGAAATATAAACCAAAAACGGCAACTGCATTTATTGATAATGAAATGTTAAAACAGGCATAATATTTATATTTGTGAATATTCTGCCTTTAAATGAAAACGTTCAAAAAAATATTATTGCTGCTGATCTATGCATTCTTCTTATCATTGTTTGCCTTATTTCTTTGGAAACCGTACCTCTTAAAGGTATTAAAATACAGGACACCAAATGCCGAAACCTATAAAATTTTCCCACAGGAAATTTCGCATAAAAGCGATTCGGTCTTTCATTTTACCAGGGCGGCAAAAGCACGCAATGATTTAGACACTTTACATGTGCGGGATGGAAATAACCGGATGATTCCGTTAAAGACTTACTTAAAAAATGGGCAGGTTAATGCCTTTATCGTGATCAGGAATGATAGTGTGCTGTACGAAAGGTATGATAAAGGTTACAGTGATAGTACTTTAAGTACCATATTTTCGGGAGCAAAGAGCATGATTTCTATTATGATTGGGCAGGCATTGGCCGATGGTAGTATTAAAAGCCTTAATGATAAGGTAACAAGATATATCCCTGAATTAAAATCGAACCCCGCTTTCGAACAGATTACTTTAAAAAACCTGTTGGATATGAAATCTGGACTAGAGTTCAAAGACGCATTGGGCGGGATTGTAAAAGCATTTTTTTCTGACGAAGCCAAATATTATTATACTGATGATATGCAGGCTCAATTAATGAAAGTAAAATTGGTTAACAAACCTGGTACGGTTTGGGTATATAAAAGTATCGATCCGATTTTATTGGGTTGGGTTCTGAAAAAAGCAAGTGGCAAATCGGTCGCCAAGTATTTCGAAAGCCACGTATGGAAACAGATCGGGGCCGAATATAATGCAACCTGGGGACTGGATCAGGTAAATGGTTTAACAAATACTGCAAGCCGTTTTCAGGTAACAGCAATAGATTTAGCTAAAATAGGTCGCCTGTATTTGAATAAAGGTAGGTACAATGGCAATCAGGTTGTTCCTGAAAACTGGGTAAATCAATCAATCAATATTGGTAGCGAAATACCCGCATCAGCAAAGGGATGGCAAAAATCTGCTCATCATTACCTTTGGTGGATCCCTCAGGAAGGTGATAAAGGAGATTATGCTGCTGAAGGGATGTTGGGGCAGAGGTTATATGTTGATCCGAAAACAAATACCATTATTGTGCAGTTTGCCGACCATGGTGCGGGTAATTATCCTTACCGGAAAATCAGCAGGTATTTAAGTGGCTTACCTTTTAGTTATCCGAAGAATTAACTGCAAAGTATGCTATGTAGCTTTTACTCCGTGTCTTTTGCGTAAAACTTGGTGTCCTTTGCAGTAGGAAAAGAAAGGAGCCATGTTTTTGCGGCTAAATTTTTAAAAATGTACATTGCCCTTGCATGGAAAATAACGATGTAAAAATTTCAAAAAAGAAACCGATTTTTCCGGTTACGCCTGCCCTGCAGAAATACCTGCGTACCTACCAGCGCGAAGCGAAATTGCCGATCGGCTACAACGATCTGATGCAGTTTAATGAAGCCTTCCCGTTAATGGATAAATTTGGTAAAGATTCACTTTGGGAAGGACCTATTTATGCCCAGGATTTAATCGGACTCTTACACGAAGGCTTAAAGGAAATTTATGCCAATTTAAAGGCATCTGGTAACCTGCGGATTGTAGAGCATAAATACATCGATAAAATTGAATACTGCACATTTGGCAATACACATCCTTTCCGCATCAGGATTGTAAACCGACTGAATGATGTTTACGATTATTTTTATATCAAAAAGGCTGATGCGTCGCGTATATATGGATTGGAAATGGAAGAGATCCTTTCTCCCAATCAGGTAAATTACCTGGTTGATGGCGATACTTTGGTGGAAGAACATATTGCCGGTATTCCGGGAGATGTTTTTACCAAAGGACAGTTGTATACGCCAGAATTTAATCCTACCCGTATTGCCAAGGAGTTTGTGAAGTTTAATGAGCGCTGTTTAATTATGCTTTTGGGCGATATGCGTGCGTATAATTTTGTGGTACAGATTACACCTGATTTTGATGATATCCAGTTCCGCATTAGGGCAATAGATTTTGACCAGCAGTTTTACGAAGGGAATTTAAAGGTTTACCTCCCACAGTTTTTTAAAGAAAATCTGCCGTACGTAAAAATGAGCATGGAACAATTGACGGAGAAAACGGTACTGCAATACCAGCAGGAAGAACGCTCATCGATTGTGCACCGGGTGAGGAGTGAACGGCACCGATTAACGGATCTTCGCGATGTTTCGAACAAAGAGGAACTTACCACACCGGAAAATATCGCTTTGCTTAAACAGGGTATGAGTGATTATTTTAAAGATACAAATTACCTGAGGTGCAGAACCATGACCGATATTATTGAATTGAACATTAAAAATATCATCAGGCAGGTTAAATTGTAATTGACTTATCAGTGATGTAAGATGTTACCATCCGCACAAAAAAGACTAAAATAAAAACGACGGGCAATTTGCCAGCCGTTTTTGAGTGAATCTAGAAAGAGCGTCCAAAGTTTTTAGGCGTGCTGCCCTTCATGAACACCTTCGGCAAATTCCTCCACAATTTTATCGTTAAAAGCAGGTATATCTTCCGGCGTACGGCTGGTAACCAACCCTTGGTCTACAACAACTTCCTCATCTGACCATATTGCCCCTGCATTAATCAGATCCTGAGAAATGTTTTTTACAGAGGTTAATTTTCGGCCTTGAACCACATCAGCATTGATTAATGTTTGCGGACCATGGCAAATGGCTGCCACTGGTTTTCCATCGGCAAAAAACGATTTTACGAAAGACAGTGCATCTCCGTTAATCCGTAGCTGATCGGGGTTAATTACACCACCGGGTAAAAGCAATCCATTATAGTCATCGGCATTTGCCTCGGCAATGGTTTTATCTACATCAACTTCTATAGACCAATGATCATGATCCCAGGCTTTTATTTGTCCACTTTTTGAGGAGATAATGTGAACCGTAGCTCCTTCTTCCTTTAACCTTTTTACTGGCTCGGTTAATTCAACTTCTTCAAATCCGCTTTCTGAAAGTACAGCAATGGTGCGGTTACTTAATTGTCCCATAATCTTTAATGTTTTTAATAGGTGATATATTAAAGACAGCTGAGAAAAATTATTGTTTCAGAAATCTGAGATTAGGGAATAATCTCCAAGGTTGTTGATTGATTTATCTGGTAGTTATAGAAGGCCTCATAAATTACCCTGCTCGCAATTGTTTTAACTGGAATGGCATCTTTAAAGCTCTCCAATGGGTATTTCATCTGAAAACAGGTACGCGATTTGTTTTTTTTAAATCCGATTTGCTTAAGCACGTTTATTGTAGATTTAATAAAATAATTGCTAGCCAGGATATCCGCGAATGGGGTTAAACGGATAATGATTTGATTCTTTTTGGTCGAAAATTTCAGATAAAGGTTTTCTTCTTTACGCAGGTTAAAAATGAAAGCACTGATTTTATTTTCAACAAGGTTAAATACAGCATCGTCAAATTCCTGCCCATCGTTAAAATAACCTGGTGTGAAGTTGTTTAATTGTTCAAGTTCATGATTAATCTTTTCGAGTTGAAAGGCATAATAATCTTTAGCTAACCCATTCCTGTCCATTTCGGCAAAAAAATCGGATCTTCTTTTCAGCTGTTCCTTTTCCTGTAAATGTGGATCAATAAACAGTTCGATTGTTCTGATCTGCTGTTTGATCCTATTCAGGATTTTAGATTTAAGATAAACAGCTTTATAATCATGATCAATTTCGTCTTCTTTGATTAAAGATTCTATCAGTTCTTTTTCCTGCTTATAAATAGAGAGTAGTTCGTTAATTTCCTCATTCATAAGCTAGTCGTTCGTTCTGCGGTGTTTCACAAAATATAAGGCTAAATTGACAGCAATAACCATATGGTTAAAGATGTTGGGTAACAAACCATAATATTTGGTAAAGATTTTAAACCGTTCCTTTAAGCTTTCGCGGTGTTTTTTCTTACTCATGCCACCTACCAGGTATTTGGCTACATAACGGTTAACATTAACAATATTAGATGCCTTTTTAGCTGCTTTAATAATCCAGTCGATATCTGAACTGTATCTATAGGTTAAATCATAAGGTGTAACAATGCTACGGCGGATATAAATGGCCTGGTGACTGATGCTCATGCCATATTTAAAACTGGTCCAGTCAAATTCTTCGGGTGCTTCATGCCTTCTGCGGCCTAAACTTTCCCAGTTATCATTGTACATTTCAGTTTCGCCATAATAAATATCGGCACCCGGCGAGCTCGCAAAAATATCCTCAACGGTTTTGGGATCGTAGATTTCATCGCCCGAATTCATGAAAAGTACATAATCGCCTGTAGCCAGGGCTAAACCTTTGTTCATGGCATCGTATATACCCTTGTCGGGTTCAGATATGATTTTCGAAATCTGATTCTTGTACTGTTCAACCACTTGTAGTGTGCCATCGGTCGAAGCGCCATCAATAACGATATATTCAATGTTTTTGTAGGTTTGATTTAAAACCGATTTTATTGTGCGTTCTATATCACGAACGTTATTATACACAATGGTGATGATTGTTAGCTTTGGCAAGAGTTGGACTTTTTGGATCGGAGTAAATTTAATAAAGATTACTCAAATTTTGGCTGATGAAATTAAAATGAAATTTGGTAAACATTTGTATTGTTGAATGGATATTTACACATAAAATCAATGTAAATGATTGCTTTTATTTAGGCTGTAAATCAACCAATGTTTCATAAAGATGGATGTGTTCTGCGGCAACAACCTCTTCCGAAAAATCGGTTAAAATGCTTAACCTTGCTGCTTTTTGGATTTCCTCTTTATTCGGGCGGTGATAAAGCCACTCTATGCCATTTGCCAGGTCTTCTGCATTCTGGTATTCGGCCAGGTAGCCGTTCTGCATGTGTTTCACCATATCCGGAATGCCACCTGTGGTAAAGGCAATTACCGGTGTGGCGCATGCTAAACTTTCCATTACCGTATTAGGCAGATTATCTTCAAGAGAAGGGGTGATAAAAGCATCGGCTGCAGAATAACATTTTGCCAAATGGTCGTCTTTATTAATGGTGCCCAGAAAAGTGGTTTTAAAAGGAAATTCGGGCATTTCGACATTCTCCTTATTCCCAAAAATAACCAATTCAATATTTTCTTTCTGTATTCCGGTGCGGCGGGAGAGGATTTCCAGTGCTTCGATCAGATAAGGGGTTCCTTTGTGTTTATCATTTTTGGAGGGCATAAAACCACTCATCAGTACAAATTTATCCGGATTGATCTTCAGGATTTTTTTGGCTTCCGATTTAACGTAAGGTTTGAAAATTTTTGTTTCGATGGTATTCGGGATAACAGTGGCTTTCCTTGTGCCAAGCAAACTGCTGAATTTTATTGATGCGGCCATCCATTTACTGGGTGCCACGATATGGAAATTCAATTCGGTGTAAGCTTTTTGTTTGCGCAGCCAGGTCTTGTGCGAAATATCGTTTTTACCACTGATTTTTAAAATGGGGCAGTTACCGCATTGATGATGAAAGTTTTCGCATCCGTAACGCACATGGCACCCACCGGTAAACGCATTACTGTCATGAAAAGTCCATACAATCGGTTTTTCCAGTTCATCCAGCTGCGCTAAAAATTTAGGGTTAAGAAAGCCATGGTTAATCCAATGTATATGGATAATATCGGCATTTTTAACATCGGGATGGTGAATTACCGAACGGCCGAACCATTGCAGGCTAAATGGTGTTTTTACCGATTTACTTAACCATTTGGCGAAATACCTTTCCGCCAGGATATTATAAACCGCCTTTGCCTTTTGGATTGGCGATTTGCTAAAGGTATCTATCTTTGGGTTTTGTCCAAATTTATAGTAAACCAACACTTTCGAATCGATTCCACTAGCCTTTAGGGCATCACTTAAACGCAAACAGGCACGCCCTGCTCCGCCATTTCCATCGTAGGTATTTAGGTGTACTACTTTCAAATCAATCAAAAATACATTTTATTGTTTACGAATATAAAATCTGTTGCGTATTTTGAGGCATCCAAAGCCAAACAAAATAAATTATGATCAAATTCCTGTTAAAACGGCTAATCGCATTAGCTTTTTTTGTGCCTCTTTGCTCTTTTACCCAAGGCCAAACCTATTTTGCAGCATACCCTGCTTTAACGCCCGATGCGCAGACAATAGTATTCAGTTATGATGGGGATATCTGGAAAGTTCCGGTTAAGGGAGGAGTAGCTTCAAGGCTCACAGCCATGCAGGGCGAAGAAATTAACCCTAAAGTATCTCCAGATGGCAAATGGATAGCCTTTTCTTCCAATCAGTTTGGAAATTACGACATTTACGTAATGCCTTTGGCAGGAGGCGATATCAAACAGTTAACATTTAATGATGCATCTGACGAAGTAGATAACTGGAGCTGGGATTCAAAAACCATCTATTTTACCTCTGGCCGGTACAATTCGTTTTCGAGTTATAAAGTAGGGGTAAACGGAGGTACAGCCGTTCGCCTGTTCGATAATTATTTTAATACTACCCATCATATTGCCGAGTCGCCAACGGGAGAACTGTTTTTTAATGATACCTGGGAGAGTTACCGTTTTCCAAACCGCAAGCACTATAAAGGCGCATATAATCCCGATAACCAATCATACAATCCAAAAACGAAAAGTTATAAACGGTATACTGATTATATAGGAAAGGATTTCTGGACCAGTGTTGACCAAAAGGGTAATGTATTTTTCGTTTCGGATGAGGGCAATGATGAATACAACCTTTATACCTTTATCAACGGAAAAAAAACGGGTCTAACCAATTTCGATACTTCCATTAAACGTCCTTTTGTTTCGGCCAATGGAACAACCGTTGTATTCGAAAAAGATTACCAGTTATATACTTACGATGTAGCTTCTAAAAAAACTGAAAAAATCAATATCAGTACCACACGCAATCAGGTGTTGAGCAAAGAGCAGGAATATGATGTACGTGGCAATATTTCGGCATTCGATGTTTCTACAGATGGGAAAAAGATGGCTTTTATTTCGCGTGGCGAAGTATTTGTGAGTGATGCCGACGGAAAGTTTATCCGTAAAATTACCAATAGCGGCGAACGTGCTTTAGAGTGTAAGTGGCTGGCCGATAACAAAACAATTTTATTCAGCCAAACGGCTAACGGTTACCAGAACTGGTTTACCATTACCGGTGATGGAAAAGGGGCGATAAAACAGCTTACAAAAGATAAAGCAAATGTGCGTGATATCACCTTGAATAAAACCAAAACCATGGCAGTGTATTTAAGTGGTAGAAATGAACTTAAACTCATGGATCTTAAAACTTTTGATGCTAAAACTTTGGTAACCGATGAATTTTGGGCGATACAGAGCTCGTCGCCAAGTTTTTCGCCAAATGACGAATATATACTTTTTACGGTGTACCGGAATTTTGAACAGGATATTATGGTGCACCACATTAAAAACAATAAAACAATTAACTTAACCAATACCGGTGTTACAGAAACTGGTCTGGCATGGTCACCAGACGGTAAGTATATTTTTTTTACCAGCGCCCGTACCAAGCCGTCCTATCCGACAGGAATGCAGAATGCGCATATTTACCGGATGGCATTGAACAATTATGATGATCCTTACCGTTCTGATAAGTTCGATGATCTGTTTAAAGAAAGCAAGCCAGCGCCGACGGATGTTAAGCCTATAGTGCTTGAAAATAAAAATGACAAAAAAACAAAAACCGATACGGCTAAAAAGAAAAATGAAGTTAAGCCTACACCTAAGCCAGCCGATGTAATTACCATTAATACGCAGGATATCCTTGACAGAATAGAATTGGTTGGCCCTTCATTTGGTGGCCAGTATGGAACAGATGCTTTTGCCAAAGGCGATAAAACCTATGTGTTTTATTCATCTAACCATGAAGGAGGGGCGCCAGGCCTTTACCGTACTACAATTGAACCTTTTGAAGCCAATAAAACCGAAAAAGTTGCCGATGGTGGCGATTATTTGATTGTCTCATCGGGTGATAAATTCTTTGTTTTATCGAGGGGTGTTATCAATAAATACAGCCTGGAAGGCAATAAGCTTGATAGGATAGATCATGGTTATAAATTTACCAGGAACCTGAATGCCGAATTTAACCAGATGTTTTACGAAACCTGGGTAGGTTTGGACGAAAATTTTTACGACGAAAAATTTCATGGCGTAGACTGGGATAAAATGAGGACACGCTATGCTGCATATCTGCCTTATGTAAATAACAGAAGCGACTTAAGAGTTTTATTGAATGATATGCTGGGCGAACTGAATTCTTCGCATATGGGCTTTAACAGCGCAGGCGCTGAAGAGCGCAAAAACCTTACATATATCACTAATGAAACAGGGATTATTTTCGATAATGAAAATCCTTTGAAAGTAGAACGTATTGCGGCTAAAAGTAATGCTGCGCGTACTGGAACAAAAATTTTAGCAGGAGATATTTTAACAGAAGTAAACGGGGTTAAGGTAGATGAGAAAATAGACCGTGATTATTATTTCAGCAAACCTTCGCTCGACCGCGAAATGACTTTAACGTTTAAACGCGATGGAAAAGATGTTTATGTAAATGTACATCCTGAAAGTTCAGGTGCTTTACGCGGAAATCTTTACGATGAGTGGATTACCAAAAACCACCAAAATGTAGATAAGTGGAGCAATAACCGTATTGCTTATTCTTATATGAAAAATATGGGTAGTGGCGAACTGGAAACCTTTTTGCTGGATATGGTTGCCCAGGAAGAAAACAAAGAAGCTATAATCCTCGATCTCCGTTATAATACCGGCGGGAACGTACACGATGATGTACTGAAATTCCTTTCGCAGCGCCCTTACCTGCAATGGAAATACCGTGGGGGTAAATTGGCTCCGCAAAGTAATTTTGGCCCGGCTGCAAAACCGATTGTGTTACTCATTAATGAGCAATCGTTAAGTGATGCCGAAATGACTGCAGCTGGTTTTAAACAGTTAAAATTGGGGAAAATTATCGGTACAGAAACTTATCGATGGATTATTTTTACCTCGGCTAAAGGCTTGGTTGATGGATCTTCTTACCGTTTACCATCCTGGGGCTGCTATACCATGGATGGCAAAAACATAGAAAAAGAAGGAGTAAAACCCGATATTTTTGTGAAAAACACTTTCGAAGACCGTTTGGCCAATAAAGATCCTCAGCTTGAAAGGGCGGTAGCTGAAATTTTGAAAGATCTGAAATAGGGTTAATCGGTTACTGTTTAAATCGGTTATTCGGGTATGGTGCAAAAATATTGTTTTATTGTCGGATTGTTATATTGTAGCATATCCAACAATAAAATAAAGCAATTGAGCAATAAAACAATTTAACAATCCAGCAATGCAAACCTTTCAACTTTAATATACTTTCCGTTTCTTTGAGCTTGGAATTATTTAAAACATGGCAAATTTATTAACCGACAGGGCTTTTTGGGTAAATTATTGGGAAAGTAAAAAAGGACTTGCGGTTCAGTTACCCTCAAATTATTTATTCCATCGTCAGCTTGCTGATGTTATCCAAAAAGACCACGTTAAAACTGCCATCGAACTGGGAGGTTTCCCTGGTTATTATGCCGTGTTCCTGAAAAAATATTTTAAGCTTGATGTAACCCTATTGGATTATTTTGTTCATCCACCTGTGGTAAAAGAGCTTTTGGAGAAAAATGATTTAACTGAAAAAGATATCCAAATCATCGAAACCGATCTTTTTAACTACACACCTGAAAAACAATATGACTTGGTACTAAGCTGCGGTTTAATAGAGCATTTTAACGATACTGCCGATATTATTAACCGTCATATTGCCTTTGTAAAGCCAGGTGGAACACTGTTTATTACATTGCCGAATTTTAAGGCTCTTAATGGCTGGTTCCAGAGGAATTTTGATAGAGAGAATTATGATAAACATAATATCGATAGCATGGATCCGGCATTGTTGAAATCGATATGCGAGCGAGCCGGTCTTAAAGAGGTAAAATCAGGTTATTTTGGCCGTTTTAGTGTCTGGTTAGAAAATGAAGATCAAAAATCGGCTGTTGTACGTTTATTCAAAAAAGCAGTTTGGCTGACCGGAAAAATAGTTACCAAGATTATCCCATTTGAGAGTAAAAATCTATCACCTTATATTATCTTAGTAGCGAAAAAAATCTAAAAACGCTATGTCAATAAGTTGGGGGTACTCGCCTAAAATTGAAAAATATATTCCTTTAGCCGATTTTCCGGCAGATAAGTATTTAATTGTTGCCAAACAGGCCATCGAAAATCTGGGTTGGAGCCTGAGCCATGTTTCCGAAACCGGTTTAATTGCCTATACGCCAATATCCTTTCAATCGTACAGTGAAGAAATATCAATACGTATCCATGGAAATTTTGCCGTGGTAAAGAGTGAATGTGTTGGTATCCAAATGCTTTTTAATGATTATGGCAAGAATGATCAGAACCTGGAGAAATTTTTTCACGAATTTGAATATGTAGAATTCCACCTGAAAGATGTTTGGGAAGAGAATCTGTTTAAATTCCACCGGTTTATCGAAACACAGGATGATCATTATTTCGAAAAAGCACCTTTGGCTACGAAAAATAAGATCAAAAATGTATTATTCCTATTTTTCCCTCAAAAAGGCTACACTGTAACACCTATTCTGGTACTCATAAATGTCTTTTATTATATAGCGCTTGTTCTTTTCTCAATAGTTTACCTTAGGTATCAATTTGTAAAAAACGGGAATAACTATAATCCCGATTTTATAGAAGAACTCAAAAAGATCGCATTAAATTTTGGCGTTAACCAGCGCAATCTGGTGCTTGGGGGCGAATACTGGCGTTTAATCAGCTATCAGTTCATCCACGGATCTAAATCGCATTTATTTTTTAATATGTATGCCCTGGTTTACCTGGGTTTGATGATAGAAAATAAACTGGGCTGGAAGAAATACCTCTTTATTTATTTGATGAGTGGTATTTGTGGCGGCTTGGTGAGTTTGATTTTTCACCAGGAAGGCGTGATGATGGGTGCTTCTGGGGCTATTATGGGTTTGTATGGCGCTTTTATAGCTTTATTGATTACCAAAACTTTCGAACCAAAGGCTACCAAAGCATTGTTAGTAAGCACCTTGATTGTTTCTCTGTTGGTGCTTATCAATGGGGCGTTTGGGAAAAGGGTCGATAACGCGGCACATATGGGTGGTTTTGTTTCTGGTTTTATCTTTACCTACCTGCTTAACTATAAATGGGATAAAACTTTCGAAGTTAAAACCTGGGCCAGATATGCGGTATCAGTACTTTTATTTTTAATTTTTTTTAGTGGAGTGCTTCATTTTAGCCCGAAATACGGGACAGAGGAGTATCGCAAATTAAGGGATACTTTTAACGGTAATATGGGTTCACTCAATGGCATTATGAATTTGAAAATCTCTTTGCCTAAAGATGTTAAACTCGCTTCTATTAAAGAAGATGGTATCATACCCATGGAAAGAAACCTGGTCATCATTAAGCAAATGCAGGCCCTGAATTTAAGGCCTGAAGATGCTGAAGAACGCAAGGAGAAAATAAAATTAAGCAAGGCATCCCATCGTGCTGTAATGCTGATGTACCGTGATATTAAGGCCGACAGTTCTTATCGCTATAGCAAAGAAACTTCTAATGCATTGGCAAAAGTATTCGAGATTATTTACAAGCCGGAATAATAACTGGTTTAACTGGTTTTTTTGTACAATCCAATTTCGCTCAGTGTAATACAGACAGGAGATTTGATAACGTTTATTTTTACTTTATTTGTAGTAACAGGACTATCCAGTTTAATCAGTCTTTTTGCACCTATGCTGGTGCCATCGTAAACTTTTTTCCAGGCATTTTTTTCAAATATTTCAACGGTATAAGCTTCTATCCTTTGTCCCAATGGAATGTATTCCTGTAAACTGATGATATCAAAAGTAGTAGGGCTTTTCAGATTCAGTTCGATGCTTGCTGTATGTACCTGATCAGCTGTAGCCCAGTAAGTTTCCTTGTTATGATCAAGCAGAGCCGCAGTGTTGTATTTTTTACCCCGGGTGTTGCTTGCTTTAACTTCGGCATTTTTTGCCAGGTTATTTTCGAAAGTATGTTTAACCATATCGCCAAAGGTTTTTAGGGCGGCTACATCATCTTGGTGAAGCTGGCCACGCGTATCGGGTGCTAAGCCGAGGTCTAACCCTGCACCTCTGCCCACACTTTTTAGATACAGGTCGAAAAGTTTTTCAGGGGTTTTAGGTTGTTCGTTGGCATGATAAAACCATCCTTTTCTCAATGGCACATCACACTCAGCCGGCATCCAGAATTTTCCGTTTCTTATTCCTCCGGGGCTTTGCGGATAATTTGCCTGTCCGGGAACAGCTTCATTTTTCCCATCTGGTGCCATCGGTGTAAAGGTAGCCCATGAGGTTTCTGCCGCATTTCCGTTTTCATTGCCTACCCACCGGATATCTAAACCGATATCGCTAAAAATATTGGCCATCGGCTGCATTTTGCGCGTAATGGTCCAGGTATTTTTCCAATCGTAATAAGTAGTGTTATCAATCGAGCGTTTTTCCTTAGCACCTCCGTAATAGCCATCGCCACCGTTCGCACCGTCGTGCCAGCTCATAAAAAGTTCTCCAAAATTGCTGTAAAGTTCTTTTAACTGAGCCTGGTAGATGGCCAGGTATTTATCAGTACCATAAAGCGCATTATTCCTGTCCCATGGCGAGCAGTATACCCCAAATTTTAAACCGTTTTTACGTACAGCCTGTTCCACTTCTTTAACCAAATTTCCTTTCCCTGCTCTAAATGGACTTTTACTGATGTTGTAATCTGTTGTTTTGGTTGGCCACAGGGCAAAACCATCATGATGTTTGGCCACCAGGATAATGCCTTTTAATCCGCCTGCCTTAGCCGCTTTAATAATTTGATCGGCATCGAAATCTGTTGGGTTAAATGTTTTCGGATCGGCATCACCATAGCCCCATTCTTTGTTTTCGAATGTGGTTGGGGTAAAGTGGATCAATCCGTAAACTTCTACATCGTGCCAGGCCAATTGCCTTGTAGAGGGTAATGCACCATAAGGTTCAGGCGCTTTTTGGGCATAAACTGCCGTTGTAACGGATAAAAAAAAGATTAATAAATATTTCATCATTATTATAGCTTAGATCTAACTAAAGTACAAATAATTACGGTTACTGGCTTAACAGCTTCAAGATTTAACTGATAAAAAACAAATTGTTTTTCCATCCTGATCGTTACATAAGCATACCAAACATTTAATTTTTTCCTGCGTTATTTATTCATGGGCGCTTTTATCCAAAACCCTCCAGATGGAGGTATCCTGTACACAGAGACCAATTTGAATCAGCTGTTTCCTGAACCTTTCAACACGATAACAAGCTGCTTTTTCCTGGCCATTGCCGTTTACTGGACCATAAGGGTTTGGGGGAAATTTAAACAGCATAATTTTTTGAGCATTGCCCTGATATTACTTTATATTGGTGGTATTGGCGGTACCACCTATCATGGATTAAGGCGCTGGCCTATTTTTATCATGATGGATTGGATGCCGATTATGCTCCTCTGCCTTTCGGCCGGTATTTATTTCCTGTCGAAGCTTACCAAGTGGTATTTCGCGATACTGATTGTAGCAGTTTATGCTTTTTTCCAGTTTTATATAAGAAGTCTTTTTAGCCGTGGTGATTTTCAGGTTTTTATCAATATCAACTATGCTTTTATGGCTGCACTGGTTTTATTCCCTGTGTTTGGCTACCTGATCAAAACCGAATGGAGAAATGGCAAATGGGTAGGTTTTGCATTAATTGCATTCATATTTGCACTTACTTTCCGCATAGTGGATAAATGGGGGATATTAAGTATGGGTACGCATTTTCTATGGCATACTTTCGGGGCAATAGCATCTTTCTGTATGCTCAACTATATTTATTTAGTGAACGATAAGAAAGTATAGATGTAATTAACATTGAGCTTGCTGACGGAGATTCAACAAGCTCAACGCGCTATTAAAATTTTGAATGGGCTTTGCTGTAATCCAGGTTTTTCTGTTTGCCGATGGCATATTCAATGCCTCCCCATAAATGTTTCTGAAATTTATCTTCGGCCCAACCTTCTTTGGTGTGGCCCATGCAGGTGTAAAATGCCCTGCCGCCATCAAAGTTATGGTACCAGCTAAAAGGGTGAAAATCGCCGTTTTTCCCCCCGTTATATGATTTCTCATCTAAAGTGATGAGCACTTTAATATCAGGGTTGATATTTTTAAAGTTGTAAAGCTCATCTTTTCTCATCCAAACAGAATCGGTAAAGAATTGGGTAGAAGGGTGTTTTTTGTCTTTAATGATAAATTTAGCTTCCTGTACGGCCGGGTGACTGATGAAATAAGCTCCAGCCAATTTGCCATACCAGGGCCAATCGTATTCGGTATCGGTTGCAGCGTGGATACCCACATAACCTCCTCCTGCCTGGATGTACCTTTCGAAAGCAATTTGCTGTTTGTTATCGAGTACATCGCCTGTTGTACTTAGAAAGATGACAGCTGAATAATTTTTAAGGTTATTTTCAGTGAATAGATCAGCATTTTCGGTGGTGTCTACATCAAAGTGATGCTCTTTGCCCAGTTTTTGGATGATTTCTTTCCCGGTTTCGATAGAATTGTGTCTAAAACCTTTTGTTTTGGAAAAAACCAAAACCTTAGCCGGTTTTTTTGCATTGGTAAAGGCCTGGAATAAAAAAATAGTTGCGATTAATAAACACAGGGATAAGTATTTTTTCATTTTTAACTTGGTTAGGATTTTCAATTGTAAGTGCTAAATTTAAGAAAGTTGTTTGATAATTTCCATACATCTTTTTTCAACCTGCCTGCAAACAGGGCTAAATAGCGTATTATCCCAATATGGATCTGTAACTTCGTCGTTATCAAGAAAAAGTTTAACTTTTTTCCGCTCTTCATCACTTTTAGCAAGACTCATAACATCAGCTAAATTATTACGGTCCATAACCAAAATAAGGTCGTAATCGGCAAACATGGAGTGCTTAAACTGTTGCGCACGCTGTTTACTAATATCGTAACCCATTGCTTTGGCTGCTGCAATACTACGGTAGTCTGGTGCTTGGCCAATGTGCCAGTTACCTGTTCCTGCTGAAGCAATTTCCCAGTTTAATTGTTTTTCATCTGCCAGGTGCTGCATAATGCCTTCGGCAAGTGGCGAACGGCAGATGTTGCCGAGGCAAACCATTAATATTTTCAATTTATTTGGATTTATATACAAAAACAAATGTATAAATAATTCCGTCTGTTGTTGTGCTTGAAGTGGTTTGGATGAGCCTATCACCTTTTAATGTCATCGGATATTTTGGCATATCCGATAAAAAAATCTGATCGCCTTCTCTTTTCCAGGTCTTAACGCTTGTGTCGGATAAGAGATCACAAAGTGCTCCGTTTGAGCTCCAAAAGTAAGTTCCTTCCGATGAAAAAGACATTATGGAGTTGCTCACACAACTCGATGGTCCCATCAGTTCGAGATAGTTTGTACTTGTTTTTTTGCCAATCGTCATCGCCGGTTTTACCGTAGCCGACTCGATGCGCCAGTCTTTTTTGGTTAGTGTTTCGTCCAGGTTTTTTTTGCAGCCAAATGCTAGGCAAACGGTTAAAATAAGTAATAATTTTTTCATTGGTTTATAATTGGTTTGGTTTATTTTACATTAAACGGATCTCATTGTTGATGTGTTACACCTGCCAAAAAAAATGCCCTAAGCTAAATAGCATTAGGGCATTGAATAATAATAACAAGATTATTTATCCGTAAATATCGTTCAGCATTTTTGCCAGGCGTACTCCTCCCTTTAAAAGTTGGTTGTTAAGGGTATCAATCCAATCGAAATTATAACGGTAGCTTAATTTCGAATCAGGCTTGGCAGTATCGTAAATTTTATTGCAGATCGTATACGATTCGTAAATACAATCTTTCAAATTTGTATTCTGCCAGTTATAAAGCTGTATGGCCGAAGCATGGTTAATGGCTTTTGTATATTCGGTATAGCTTAACTGTTGGTATTCAATCAACTGCTCATCCCATACTCTGTGCAGATTTGACTTTTCGTTGAACCACAGTACCGGAATACGGTTTCCACCTAAATCTTCTTTACGCGCAACATGCATCGGCTGACATAAATCGCCTGCTAAATGCACCAGCATACGTAAAGCCAGTTTTTTTTCATCAGCGGTACTGCTGGTTTTCTTTAAAACGGCAATCAGTTCAGGTATTTTATTGTAAAGGTTAGGAGATTTTTCTGTTTCCAAAAAGTTGTAAACACCATCTTTATTCAATCCTGCCGGTAGATTAACAAAATGCCAGTTGTACATATAATTGTAGGTCGAGTCTGATTTGATAAAATCGCCCCAATTGGCACACATGGCCAGACTTTCATAGCCTAAAATATCTTTAATGGCTTTACGCGTTTTTGCCTTTAGATAACTATCGGCAATTTCTCCAACCACACGGTGGCCAATGATACCCCAGGCATTTGCCTGCATGGGTAAATAAGCCAAAAAACCAACTGCAATGGCAGTGGTTATTTTCTTTTTAATCGATGTTAAAATCATTTTTATAATTCTTTTTGTACGCAGGTAATCTTTTGTTTGAGGATTAATTTGATTTCGCGCTGATCGCTTAAACTTTCTAAAGATAAGGTATCGGCAGCATGTTTTTTGATCAGGAAATTCTTTTCATATCTACCGGTGCGGTAGCAACCTGATATTTTTTGTTTGTAATTGGCATGTGTAAAAGTAGCCCCAACAAATAATGTATCGCCTCTTACCACATAAACACCCTTGGCATACTCTTTCCAGATACCGTTTTTGTAGCACGAATCTTCGTAAAGGTTTACTTTGCTGTGGGTAACCATGTCGATATAGACCGAATCGCAGGTAAATTTAAAGTGATGCTGGGTATAGTTGCTCAGCTTATTGCTAAAAGCAACCGAATCTTCGTTCCAAACACCCTGCATAAAGTCTTCGCCCTTGCCCTGGATATTTGGTCGCGGACTACAAGCTAGGTGTAAAATGGGTAATGCTAAAAGAATAATGTAGAAAATTCTTGAGCCAGGATGCAATTTGTTCATTGTATGGTTAATCGATGCTTTTAGGGAACTCATCCTTAACAATCTTATTCTTTTTAACTGTGTTGATGATCAATATTAAAAAACCAATAGCAAAGCATAGGCTTGAAATGAAGTTAAAAATGCCAATTACAGTATAATACTTAGAAATATTACTGTAGGGCACATTTTTGTAGCTCATTAAAATAGGCATTAAAAGGTAAATTAAGTGAATAATTAGACCAGTGCCTGCCCCAATAGTCATTAAAATAGCCTCAGTAGTTGCTTTCTTGGTTAAAAAATAACAACATGCGCCAAGTACAATGCATGGGGCTATAATAGATACCATGCTGATCATTGTAACAATTATTGGCTCCATATGGTCTGTTATTTATTTAATGTTTTGATCTGAACCTAACTCAAAGCTGGTATTTTATATTAACCGCTAAGTTGCCGGCAACTTAGCGGTTTAATTGTTGGCTTATTTTAGGCTGCCAACCATATCTTCAGGACGCACCCACTCATCAAACTGCTCGGCTGTTAGTAAACCCAGTTCTACTGCTGCAGCTTTTAAAGTTTTATTTTCTTTATGTGCTTTTTTTGCAATTTTTGCTGCGTTTTCGTAACCTACATGTGGGTTTAATGCAGTAACCAGCATTAACGAATTCTGTAGGTGTTTTTCAATTTCAGGTAAGTTGGCGGTAATTCCTTCCGCACATTTATCCGTGAAAGAAACGCAGGCATCGCCGATTAAACGTGCTGATTGCAACACATTAGCGGCAATTAATGGTTTAAAAACGTTCAGTTCGAAATGACCTGACATGCCACCTACTGAAACAGCAACATCGTTGCCGATTACCTGGGCACAAACCATGGTTAAAGCCTCAGGCTGGGTTGGGTTAACTTTACCCGGCATAATTGATGATCCCGGTTCATTATCAGGAATAATGATTTCGCCAATACCACAACGCGGACCAGAGCTTAACATCCTTACATCATTAGCTACTTTCATTAAAGCAACAGCTGTACGTTTTAAAGCGCCAGAAAGTTCAACCATTGCATCATGTGCTGCCAATGCTTCAAATTTATTTGGAGCTGTAACGAAAGGTAAGCCTGTTAAATCGGCAATTTTTTTAGCTACTAAAACATCATATCCTTTAGGTGTATTTAAGCCTGTACCAACAGCAGTACCACCCAAAGCCAGTTCGGCAACCATTACTAAGGCATTTTTAATAGCCCTTATGCTGTTATCGATCTGTTGTACGTAACCCGAAAATTCTTGCCCCAAGGTTAATGGCGTAGCATCCATAAAGTGGGTACGGCCGGTTTTGGTAATTCCGGCAAATTCTTCAGCTTTTTTAGCCAAAGCATTTCTTAAATGAGTTAAACCCGGAATGGTATTTTCTACAGTTAATTTATAGGCTGCAATGTGCATTGCAGTTGGATAGGTATCGTTTGATGATTGTGATTTGTTTACATCATCATTAGGGTGAAGAACTTTTTTATCATCAGCCAGTGCACCACCATTAATAACATGTGCACGGTTTGCAATTACCTCATTTCCGTTCATGTTACTTTGCGTACCCGAACCGGTTTGCCAGATTACCAGTGGAAACTGATCATCAAGCTGACCTGCAATAATTTCATCACAAGCTTTGGCAATAAGTTCAGCTTTATCAGCCGATAATACACCAAGCTCATTATTGGCCAGTGCCGCTGCTTTTTTCAGGTAACCAAAAGCATGGATAATTTCTTTAGGCATCGAACCTTCTGGACCGATTTTAAAGTTATTGCGTGAGCGTTCGGTTTGTGCACCCCAGTATTTGTCGGCAGGTACCTGCACCTCGCCCATGGTATCGTGTTCTATTCTGAAACTCATTATATTTTGATTTTTGTTGTGGCAAATTTAGGTTTTTTGCCTTTTAAAGCGTTGTATTTATGTAAGATATTTGGTAGATAGCAAGAATATAGGAGGAAGGTACTGGTTAAAGCACAAACTTTTATCCACCAGGGCCACTTCTACCAATGGAATCATATTCATACCTTTACTGCAAATATGCAGGGATTAGTTATCAAATCTACAGGAAGCTGGTACAGTGTTCTGGCCGATAATGGCGAACGTTATGATTGCCGGATTGTAGGGAAATTCAGGATTAAAGGACTTAAAACAACCAACCCTATTGCAGTGGGCGACAGGGTGAAGTTTGAGTTCGAGCGTGATAGCAATCAGGGTTTAATCAATGAAATGCTGCCCCGTAAAAACTATATTATCCGCAAGTCGATCAACCTGAGTAAGCAGGCCCAGATCCTGGCTGCGAATTTAGATATGGCCATTCTGGTGGTTACTTTAGCTTCGCCGCGTACCTCTTTGGGATTTATAGACCGGTTTTTGGTCACCGCCGAAGCTTACGATGTACCTGCAGTTTTAGTATTCAATAAACTCGACCTGTTCAGCAAGGAGGGCTTGGAGATTTTACAGGAGTTTAAAAATATCTACGAAAATATCGGCTATGCCTGTTATGAAGTTTCGGCCTTAAAAGGAATTAATATCCCTGTGATCCAGGAACTGATTACCAATAAAATTACCTTAATTTCAGGTCATTCCGGTGTAGGTAAATCGAGCCTGATTAATGCCTTATTGCCTGATCGTGATTTAAGAACGGGAGAGGTTTCTGACTGGAGTGATAAAGGGCAACATACCACAACCTTTGCCGAAATGTTCGAATTGCCACAAGGTGGTTTTATTGTAGATACGCCAGGCATCCGTGAATTAGGGGTGATCGATATCGAAAAAGAGGAACTGGGGCATTTTTTCAGGGAGATTTTCGAAACTTCGCACAATTGCCGTTTTAACAATTGCCGTCACGTAAACGAACCGGGTTGTGCTGTTATTGAAGCGGTTAATGAAGGCGAAATCGCCATCTCAAGATACGAAAGTTACCTGAGTATTTATCACGGAAACGATACCAGGCATTAGTTAAGTCAGGAGTTGGAAGTTCAAAGTTCCAAGCTATGGAATGCGATAGAAACACCTCTTAATTAAATAACGAATTATATTAAAAACCTTCTTAAAAAATAAAGAGATGAAATTTAAACTGGGAGATTTTGTGCGTTTTGTTGATGAAAAACGCGAGGGCTATGTAACCCGCATTATCGATGCCCAAACCTTGGGAGTAACGGATGAAGATGGTTTTGAAATTCCGGTTGCGGTGAGTAACTTAACATCTGTACATGGCCATGGTGTAATAGCCGAAGAGGTTGATGTGCCTAAGCCGATTCAGGTTAATGTACCCGGCGTTACTAAAATAGAAAATGGTATTTATGTAGCTGCAGCAACTGATGATAAAGCAGGTAATGTGGTTCATTTGCATGTGCAGAACCAATCGCCCAATACTTTATTGCTGAACCTGACTACCGAAAGAAAGGGAAAATATGCGAATGCCTTTCATGGCATTATACAACCTTATTCGCTGGCACTGGTGTATGCGGCATCTTTAGCCGATCTGGAGCTTTGGCCAGAGTTTACCTTTCAGGTTTTGTTGGTGGGGCTAGCCGATGCTAAACCTGTAGACCCATTGGTGATCCGCAAGAAGTTCAGGGCAAAAGATTTTAGTACCGAACAGAAAGAATTGCCTAATCTTAGAAACAAGGGTTGGCTGGTTCGTTTAGATGACCTGGTACCGGTAACCATCGATGCGCAAAAATTAAAAGAAAGTTTTTTTAAATCGGCCGATGAAAAGAAAATAGTCGAAGCGCCTGCAAAGGAGGTAGATTTGCACATTGAAAAATTACGTGATGACCACCACTTTTTAGAAGCTGGCGAAATTTTGCAGATTCAGCTCACACATTTTCAGAATGCACTTGATGCAGCGATAGTGCATCATTTCGATAAGATGATTTTTATCCATGGCTCAGGAAATGGTACTTTACGCGATAAGATCCATAAACTGATTAGTAAAAATCCGCATATTAAAACTTATATGGATGCCAGAAAAGAAAAATTTGGATATGGCGCTACAGAGGTAGTTTTTAAGTAATAATAGCCATCTTACACTGAATCATTTTTTTTAACATACTCTGATAATACCTAACTGCGTAACGAATTAACTTTATTATCATCCCAAATGTGATGAAGAATGTTGTATTGTTTTGTCAGTACTATACTTCAATAATCGCAAGTGCAAGTTTTTTGGGTTCGACATCCATGGGGCCAGATTCTTCATTGCGTTTAGAATGACGGGAAAATTAAGGAACACTTTTTGCTGCGCTGTAATTTCTTTTTATAAAAGATTAAAACTAGCTTTGCCGCTATTAATGAAACACCTGGTTACCATATCTCTTGTATTTTTTAGTTTAACACATTTGGCAAAAGCCGAACGTGTTGAAGGGCTAAGGATATTGAACGAATATTGTAACGAGTATAAAATCAGTGCTAATGCGTCTGATAAAAGTGTTAATCAGTTCAACGAACAGCGTAACCCTTATTTGTTATCGTACACACGTCTAGCTTTAATTGGAACCCAACCTCAATTAAAGGTAGTAAAATATGTAAGTGTAAATCAGGTAATCACTGATTTAACGATCCGCAAGAAACCGAAAAACAACAGTCCCTAGTTCGTTTTGTTAAAAATCTTTTAAGATTTAAGCCCCATTTTATACCAACAACTGCCAAACTGACTTAATACTGACAGTGGCTTGGTTGTTGTAAGCACACCATTTTTTAATAAATAAATACGATTTAAAATATAATGTTAGGATTTTTAGCGAAGATTTTCGGAAGTAAATCAGAAAGAGATATAAAGGCTATTCAGCCAATTGTTACTAAAATTAATGAGCACTACAGTAAACTGTCTGCCCTAAGCAACGATGAGTTACGTGGTAAAACCATCGAATTTAAAGAAAGGATTTCTAGTTTTTTAGCCGGGATCGATGAAAAAATTGCAGCTTTAAAAGCCGATGCAGAGAACGAAAGCCTGGATCTTCACCAGAAAACAGCTATTTACGATCAGGTTGATGCCTTGGGTAAAGACCGTGATGCAGAATTAGAAAAAGTATTATCGGAAATCCTTCCGGAGGCTTTTGCTGTAATTAAAGAAACTTCACGCCGTTTAAGCGAAAACGATTATTTAGAAGTTACTGCAACCCAGTTTGACAGGGATTACGCTGCGCGCAAAAACAATGTAAAAATTGTTGGCGATAAGGCACAGTGGGCCAATAAATGGGATGCTGCCGGAAACGAGGTAAACTGGAACATGGTACATTACGATGTACAGTTAATTGGTGGTATTGTATTGCATAGTGGTAAAATTGCCGAGATGGCTACCGGTGAGGGTAAAACCCTTGTGAGTACACTGCCGGCTTATTTAAATGCCTTGGCCGGACAGGGTGTACACATCGTTACGGTGAATGACTACCTTGCACGCCGTGATAGTGAGTGGAATGGCCCGTTATTCGAGTTCCATGGTTTAACGGTTGATTGTATCGATAAACACGAACCAAACTCGGAAGAAAGAAGAAAGGCTTACGCCGCAGATATTACTTACGGAACCAATAATGAGTTCGGGTTTGATTACCTGCGTGACAATATGTCGCAAACACCTGATCAATTGGTGCAACGCAAATTGCATTTTGCGATGGTGGATGAGGTCGATTCGGTTTTGATCGATGATGCCCGTACCCCCTTAATTATTTCCGGCCCGATCCCACGTGGAGATGAGCATGAGTTTTATGAATTGAAACCACGTATTGAGCGTTTGGTTAACGCACAAAAAGCTTATGTAACCCAGGCTTTGAACGAGGCTAAAAAATTGATCAATGCCGGCAACAGCGGAACCGAAGAAGGTGAAGGTGGTTTGGCATTATTGCGTGCATACCGTGGTTTGCCAAAAAACAAAGCTTTAATCAAGTTTTTGAGTGAGAGCGGTATCCGTGGCCTGCTATTGAAAACAGAAAACTACTACATGGCAGATCAATCTAAGAACATGCCTAAGGTAGATTCCGAATTGTACTTCTACATTGATGAAAAGAATAACCAGGTAGAATTAACCGAAAAAGGTATCGAACTGATTACCCAATCGGGAGAAGATCCACATTTCTTCGTATTACCTGATGTAGGTACCGAAATTGCAGAACTTGAAAAATCTGATCTTCCTTTAGAAGAAAAGGTGATTCAAAAAGATGCTTTAATGCGCGATTATTCTGTTAAAGCAGAACGTATCCACTCGGTTAACCAGTTATTAAAAGCCTATACTTTGTTCGAAATCGATGTAGAATACATCATCGACGAAGGAAAAATTAAAATTGTAGATGAGCAGACCGGTCGTATTATGGATGGTCGCCGTTACTCTGATGGTTTACACCAGGCAATTGAAGCAAAAGAAAATGTAAAAGTTGAGGATGCTACCCAAACTTATGCAACTGTAACCTTGCAAAACTATTTCCGTATGTACCACAAACTTTGCGGTATGACGGGTACTGCAACCACAGAGGCTGGTGAGTTTTGGTCGATCTACAAACTGGATGTGGTAGAAATTCCTACGAACAGAAACATTTCGAGGATTGACGAGCAAGATTATGTTTACCGTACCGTTCGAGAAAAATATAATGCTGTTGCTGCAGAGATACAATACCTTGTTTTCCCATATTCTCATTACGAAACAGAATATGAAACAGATAAAGATGGTAATGTAAAGCAAAAAGATGGCAAACCGGTTGTTAAATACGATCAAATTGGCAGGGCTGTACCAAAATTAGATGCTAAAGGTGCTTTAATTCCGGCAGTTAATCCTGAAACAGGACAACTGCAGCCAAAAGCAGGCCGTCCGGTATTGGTGGGTACTACCTCTGTAGAGATTTCTGAGTTGTTGAGCCGTATGCTTAAGCTACGTGGAATTAAACACAACGTATTGAACGCTAAAATGCACCAGAAAGAGGCCGATATCGTTGCTGAAGCTGGTCAGGCTGGAACGGTAACCATCGCAACCAACATGGCTGGTCGTGGTACCGATATTAAGTTGGGCCCGGGTGTTAAAGAAGCTGGAGGTTTGGCCATTGTAGGTACCGAGCGTCACGAATCACGTCGTGTAGACAGGCAGTTGCGCGGTCGTGCAGGTCGTCAGGGCGATCCGGGTTCATCTCAGTTCTTCGTTTCTCTGGAAGACAATTTAATGCGTTTGTTTGGCTCAGAGCGTATTTCGAGCATCATGGTACGCATGGGGATCGAAGATGGAGAAGTAATCCAGCATTCAATGATTACCAAATCTATAGAACGTGCACAGAAAAAAGTAGAAGAAAACAACTTTGGTATCCGTAAACGTTTATTGGAGTACGATGATGTGATGAACTCGCAGCGGACCGTAATTTATGCAAAACGTAAAAATGCTTTATTCGGCGAACGCTTGGATGTGGATATGAACAACATGGTTTTCGATGTTGCCGAAGATATTGTAACCGAATACAAACAGGAAGCTAATTTTGATGGCTTTAAACTGGAGGTGATTAAAAATTTCTCTTTAGATACAGCCATCACTGAAAAAGAATTTACGTCAACCAGTATCCCGCAGCTAACCGAAAAGCTGTTCGAAGAAGCTGAAGCATTTTATGCACGTAAATCAGAGGCCATCATTCAGCAATCTTTACCTGTTTTAACCCAGGTTTACGAAGAACGCGGATCGCATATCGAGCAGATTGTAGTACCGTTTACAGATGGTATCCGTGGTATACAGGTTGCTGTTGATCTAAAGAAAGCTATCGATAATAAAGGTAAAGAGGTAGTTCGTGCATTCGAAAAAACCATTGTATTAGCCCTTATCGACGATAGCTGGAAAGAGCATTTACGCGAAATGGACGATTTGAAACAATCGGTTCAGAATGCGGTATATGAGCAGAAAGATCCATTGGTAATTTATAAAATGGAGGCCTTCAACTTATTTAAAAACATGCTTAATGTTGTTAATAAAGAAGTGGTAAGTTTCTTATACAAAGGTGGTATCCCTGTTCAGCAAGAGCCTGATCAGGTAAGAGAAGCACCGGCACCGGTAAAGCAGCCAAAGTTACAGACTACTAAACAAGAGTTCGGTAGGGAAGAACCGGGCATCGGGTTTGGCGATACACGCGAGGCTGTTCCACAACAGCCTATCCGTAAGGAAGCAACTGTAGGAAGAAATGAGCCTTGCCCATGCGGTAGCGGTAAAAAATTCAAAAACTGCCACGGCGCTAACTTATAATTAGCATATCTATAATATATCAAGCCCCGACCAAAATGGTTGGGGCTTTTTTGTTACCTTTCTTCATAACGAGTAAGACGCAGTTTCGATCGGCGTAAAAAAATCAGTAACCTTAGGTACTTAAAAGATCCGTTTGAGAATGGGCTCTGATTTCTACAAGATTACAGAAACAAAGGATTCCAACCCTTAGGTACCGCGAGATTTTCTTCCAAATAATAACTATTTGCTTAACCCATAAAGAATGCCGATTTTTGTAACGGTTTCGGCATTTTTCTTGTTAAGAAGAAATGAGAGGACATACTGCTCACCAAATGCCAATTATTTTGCTGATGAAAACAACAATAACTTTTATATTGTGCTTATTCCTTACCATTACTGCTTTTGCACAAAGGGGAGAGGTAACGGTTATAAAAGATCCTTTAATTGATAGTTTAATTGCCAAACGCCTCGAAGTTTATAAAACCTCTGGCGAGGTAAAACCGGGCAAACCCATAGTTTCTGCTTACGGCTACCGGGTGCAGATTTTTTATGGGTCAGACCGGCGTGAGGTGTTTAATGAGCAAGCCCGTTTTAAAGGGCTTTACCCCCAGTTAAATACTTATCTTACCTATAAAGAACCTAATTATTATGTTCGGGTGGGCGATTTCAGGACCCGCCTGGAGGCCCAGCGCCTCATCAACGAACTCAGACCAGCTTTCCCTACATTATTCATTTTTAGGGAGAAAATCAATGCACCAACTTTAGATACCACAACAACCAATGATCAAAAATAAAGTACAGGAACTGGCCGCCCACATTTTTAATGATGTAGTAGGCTATCGTCAACATATCCATGCCAACCCTGAATTGTCTTTCAAAGAATTTGAAACCTCGTTATTCATCAAGGATAAACTAAAAAAATGGGGAATCGAATATACCGATTGTGCCAATACAGGTGTAGTGGGTTTAATTAAAGGAAATTTACCATCCGATAAGGTAATTGCCTTACGTGCCGATATGGACGCTTTGCCTATCCACGAAGCAAATGATAAACCTTACCGTTCTAAAAATCATGGTGTAATGCATGCATGCGGTCATGATGTGCACACTTCTTCTCTTTTAGGAACGGCATATATCTTAAACCAGTTGAAAGATGATTTTGGCGGAACAGTAAAACTGATATTTCAACCTGCCGAAGAACTGCTGCCTGGCGGAGCAAGTATCATGATCAAAGAAGGTGTGCTTGAGAATCCGAAACCTCAGCATATTGTTGGTCAGCATGTAATGCCTTTGATCGATGCCGGTAAAGTAGGTTTCCGTTCGGGTATTTATATGGCTTCTACAGATGAACTATATGTTACCGTAACCGGTAAAGGCGGACATGGCGCACAGCCGCACCAAAATATCGATCCGGTTTTAATTGCTTCGCATATCATCATTGCCCTGCAGCAGGTGGTGAGCCGTAATGCCGATCCGCGCATCCCTTCAGTTTTATCTTTTGGTAAAGTAATTGCCAACGGGGCAACCAACATTATCCCCAATGAAGTAAAAATTGAAGGCACATTCAGGACCCTGGATGAGGAGTGGAGAGACGAAGCCCATAAACGCATGAAAAAAATGGCCGAAGGTATTGCCGAGAGCATGGGGGGAAGCTGCAATTTCGATATTCATAGAGGTTATCCTTTTTTGATCAATGAAGAAAAATTAACTGCTAACGCAAGGGCATTTGCCGAAGAGTTTTTAGGCAAAGAAAATGTAGTGGATTTAGATATCTGGATGGCGGCCGAAGATTTTTCTTTCTACTCGCAGGTAACAGATGCTTGTTTTTATCGTTTAGGTACAGGGAATGCAGCTAAAGACACACAATATTCAGTACATACCCCAAGATTTGACGTGGATGAGGATGCCCTGAAAATCTCGACCGGGTTAATGGCTTATATTGCGTTAAAACAACTAGGAAATTAGAGACAGGTAGGATGTAAAAATGTAATGCGGATGATGGAGGAGTTTTAACTACATCATCCATTTTCCATCTTACATGATCTATTACCCATCTTCCATTTTACATACTTTCTTCCATGAAAAAGATATTTTTGTTTTTACTGTTTACTTCGCTCTTTTATAATGGTTTTGCACAGGAGATTAAACGTTTTAATCCGGACACCATTAAAACCATTACGCTAGATTCTACGGTAAATATCAAGGCCGAAAAACTGAATGTAGAGACTTTTATCAGGAAGGTAATGTACGATACTTCTTTTTATCAGTCGTTCAGGGATATGAAACGCTATACCTTCATTGCCGAAAACAGGATTTATAGTTATGATAAAAAGAACCGGGTTGATGGAAAGATATACCGTAAAATAAGGCATAATAATAGCGGGCCTTACAAAATGGAGTATCTGGTAAAACAGGATACCGGAAAAATTTATAAAAAGAACGGGAAATATCAATTATACACCGTAGAAATGTTCGATTACATTTTTATGAATTCATACAATACCGATTTTGTTCCAAATGCACCAAAACCCGATGGAAAAGGCGGAACAAACGAAAGTTACAAAGACAAGTTAAAAACGCTGGTTTTTAATCCGGGCAGGCCGGTAAAGGTTCCGTTTATTGGCAGTAAAACAGAAATATTTTCGGCCAACATGCGCCAGTATTATGATTATGGTTTCACTAGCGGTACTTACCTGGATTCTATTCCCGTTTACCGTTTCAGGGTTTCGGTCAAGCCTGATTTAAGTAAGTGGACAAAAGATGGGATTATGATTAAGGAATTGGTAACTATTTTTGATAAACGGAATTTTAATATACTTGGACGGTATATCGATATGAAATACAGTAACCTGCTTTTCGATTTTGATGTGCAGATGAATATCGAAATGGGTTATTTTGGTGATGATAAATTGCCTACTAAAATAACCTATCAGGGTAACTGGGACTACCCTTTCAAGAAAGAAGAACGGGCAAGCTTTTTAATTGTACACAAAGATTACAAACTCGAAAAAGACAAATAAGGGATTCAGTTAATTATATTAATATCCAGAACTGTTACCCTGAATTTATTTCAGGGTCTATTTCATAAGAAAGATGTTGATCCCGAATATTCAGGGGCAGGATAACGATTGCGGTTGGGTATGGAGATAAAAATTAGTCATTATCAATAAATATTAATGGACTTTGGTTAGTATCTTTAAACGATTATTTAAACCGATAAAAATGCAACTCTTTTCTTCCTTACGATTTAAAATATCAATTGCTTTATCGTTGTTTTTGTGCAGTAATACACATGCACAGGTGCTTAGCTCAAAACAGATCGATAGCGTAGTAGGAAAAACATTAAGCACCTTTAATGTTCCCGGCATTGCGGTTTCAGTAATCAAAGATGGTAAAATAGTCCATTTAAAAGGTTATGGTGTAAGTTCTATCAAGACCAATAAAAAGGTCGATGAAAATACCCTTTTTGGTGTGGCATCTAATACAAAAGCCTTCACCGCAGCTTCCTTGGGTATGCTGGTTGATGAGAAAAAAATTACCTGGGACACAAAAGTTACAGATGTAATCCCAGAGTTTAAAATGTACGATGCCTATGTAACCAGCGAATTTACCATCCGCGATTTGCTTACACACCGTAGCGGTTTAGGTCTTGGTGCCGGAGATTTAATGATCTGGCCGGATTCATCAACGGTCGATAAAAAGCAGTTGATCCATAACCTTCGCTACTTAAAGCCGGTTTCCTCATTCCGTACCAAATACGACTATGATAATTTAATGTACATTGTTGCAGGCGAAGTGGTGGCAAGGGTTTCGGGTATTACTTATGAAGATTTTATCGAAAGCAGGATTATCAGGCCTTTAGGAATGACTAAAACTGCTGCTTCATGGTATCGCTTAAAAGATAAATCGAATGTAATCGATGGTCATGCACCATACCAGGGTAAATTGCTTCCGGTAGGTTTAAGCTTTGGTGAGATTGCCAATGCAGCAGGAGGAATTTATTCGAACGTTACCGATATGAGCAAGTGGGTAATGGCCATGATAAATGAGGGTAAATATGGAGAAGCCCTTGATAAAAAACTGTTCAGCCCGGCAGTAGCAAAGGAGTTATGGACGCCGCAGACCATTATAGCGGGCGGTAATCCGGCATCCTTTAGCAGCTATGGTTTGGGCTGGTTTCTGAGCAGTGTTAACGGCAACTTTCAAGCCACACATACCGGAGGTTTATCGGGTATTGTAACGCAGGTTACTATTCTTCCCGGCCTTAAGCTGGGCATAATTGTGTTAACCAACCAGCAATCAGGTGCTGCATTTAATGCCATTACCAATTCAATTAAAGATGGATATTTAGGGATTACCGGGCAGGACCGAATTAAAACCTATAATGATAACAGGCTTCGGAATGAAAAGCAGGCAGATGAAATAGTAGCAAAAGTTTGGAGTGATATTGCAGCACAGCAAAAGCTCTCGCTTGCAAAGCCCGATAACAAAAATTACTATGGCACTTTTCGCGATGCCTGGTTTGGTGAAGTAACTATTAGCGAAGTAAATGGCAAAATGCACTTTCAGGCAAAAAATTCACCAAAGCTGAAAGGCGATATGACATATTATAAGGGGAATACTTTTATTGTAAAGTGGTATGACAGGAGTTTGGATGCCGATGCATTTGTTAATTTTGCTTTAGATAACAATGCCCAGGCCAACGGTTTTAAAATCGAAGCGATTTCCCCATTAACCGATTTCAGTTTCGACTTTCAGGACCTGGATTTTAAAAAGACAGAAAAAAAATCTAACCAATTATAAGCAATGAAAACAATAATAAAAACGGGTATTTTACTAAGCTTTTTCCTAATTGTATTAACATCAATGACATTTAAACCAAAACGGATTATCTTTTTCGGCGATTCGATTACCCAACAGGGTGTTTCCAAAAACGGATATGTAACCCTGATCAAAAAATCACTCGACTCTACCAAATACGATATAATTGGTGCGGGCATAGGCGGGAATAAGGTATACGATCTTTACCTGCGTTTAGAAGATGATGTTTTAAGCAAAAAGCCCGATTTGGTGGTAATTTATGTAGGTATTAATGATGTGTGGCATAAACAATCCTCTCATACCGGAACAGATTATGATAAATATTTAAAATTTTATCAGGCTTTGATCAATAAAATTCAAGGTGTGGGCAGTAAAGTAGTATTGGTTACCCCATCTGTTGTTGGCGAGAAAAAAGACGGTACCAATGAATTGGATGCCGATTTGAATAAATACGCTGAAGGGATTAGAGCACTGGCCGTAAAAAATAATCTTCCTGTATGCGATTTAAGGAAAATTTTTGCCGAATACGAGGCGAAAAATAATCCGGAAGATAAAGAAAAAGGCATTTTAACTGTTGATAGGGTTCACTTAAATGAAACAGGGAATAAATTGGTGGCCGATCAGCTATTGCCTTTAGTGAAGTAGATTTTTTAACCACAAAGTTCGCAAAGCACATAAAGAAATTTTCTCTGTGTGCTTTGTGTTTTTTCTCCGTTATCTTTGTGGTAAGAAGAGGAAAGAGCAGAGCGCATATGATAAACCGCGAAACGATAGATAAGATAATGGATACCGCCCGCATTGAGGAGGTAGTTGGAGATTTTGTGCACCTGAAAAAACGCGGAACCAGTTTAATCGGTAATTGTCCTTTCCATGGCGAAAAAACACCTTCCTTCCATGTATCCGTAACCAAGGGCATTTACAAATGTTTTGGTTGTGGCAAAGGGGGCGATTCGGTACGCTTTATTATGGATCATGAAAAATATTCATATCCTGAAGCGCTCAAGTTTTTAGCCAATAAATACAACATAGAAGTTGAAGAAACTGAACTAAGCCCTCAGGATGCAGAAACACAGAGCGCTAAAGAAAGCCTGTATATTGTTTCGCAATATGCTTCATCTTTTTTCGTAAAGCAGCTGTGGGATACCGAGGAAGGCAGGGGAATTGGTTTAAATTATTTTAAAGAACGCGGTTTTAGGGAAGATATACTTAAAAAATTCGAAGTGGGTTATTCGCCCGATGTTTGGGATGCACTAACACAAAGCGCTACCGGCCAGGGGCATAAATTAGAATTTCTGGAATCTACGGGACTATCGATCAAAAATGATAACGGTAAAATTTACGATCGTTTCCGTGGCCGTGTAATGTTTCCGATCCATAATTTTACGGGCAGGATTATAGGTTTTGGTGGCAGAACGCTTAAAACCGATAAAAATGTTCCTAAATATGTAAACTCGCCCGAAAGTGAAATTTATCACAAATCGAATGTACTTTACGGGTTATTTCATGCTAAAAAAGCCATTCGGGATCTCGATAACTGTTACCTTGCCGAAGGTTACGCCGATGTGCTTTCTGTACATCAGGCCGGGATTGAAAATGTGGTTGCTTCTTCCGGTACCTCGTTAACCGTAGAGCAGATCAAACTGATTGGCCGTTTTACCCAAAACATTACCATTTTGTTTGATGGCGATGCTGCAGGTATTAAAGCCTCACTGCGTGGTTTGGATATGATTTTGGAAGAAGGTTTGAACGTAAAAATTGTTTCCTTCCCCGATGGTCACGACCCTGATTCGTATATGCACCACGTTGGTGCTGGGGCTTTTAAAAGCTATCTCGAACAGAACAGAAAAGATTTTATTTTATATAAGGCAAATGTGCTGCTTAAAGATGCTGGCAACGATCCTATTAAACGAGCAGGCATTATCCGCGATATTGTAGAAAGTATTGCCAAAATCCCCGATCAGATCAAAGCTTCGGTTTTTATACGCGAATGCAGTAGTTTGCTTGAAATTGATGAGCATATTTTATTGGGTGAGCTGAATAAAATGCGCTCGGCCAAGCTGAAGAAAAACTTCGACAACAACCAAAAGGCACATTCTGCAGCAGGTGCTAAGCCATATTCTTCCGGCCCGCCAGAGCTGCTTGGTCCGCCCGATGATTTATGGGATGATAGTGCCGGTCCTATGGGCTACGAACAACCGTCCGTAGAAGAGGAAGAATTCCAGGAGAAGGAAATCGTACGGCTTTTATTGGCTTACGGGCACGAATTTGTAAACTGGGATAAAATAGACGATATGTACATCGGTCCGTTTATTATGCAGAATCTTGCTGATGTTGAATTCGATGATCCCCTTTGTAAACAGATTATAGATTATTATAAAACCGAAATAGATAATGGCCGTTTACCAACATCGAACTATTTTATTAAACACGAGGATAGGTCAATTGCTGATTTGGCCATTACACTTTCAACATCTGAGCATACTTTAAGCGAAAACTGGTTGAATAAACACCTTATCTACGTTAAAGACGAATCGATGAATTTAAAAGCCACTATTCTGGGGGGAATTTTCCACTTGAAAAAAAGAAAGGTAGAGAAGATATTGATGAATCTTTTAAAAGAAATCAAAGAAGAAAAGAACGAGGATAACCAGATGATTTTAATGCAGCGTTATGGTGTAATTAAAGGGGTAGAAAGAGAGATTTCGAAGTTTTTAGGTTCGGTTATTGTTAAGTAAACTACAAAAGACATACATTCTAAAAAAGTTGTCATCTCGACCGGAGCATAGGGGAGCGGAGAGATCTATTTTGAGGCAGATTTAGCTTCGCTGAACACTAGGAGGTTGGTTCTCGACTTCGTTGGATGCTGCTCGAAATGACGATTTTTCAGTTGATCATTATGTAATAAAGAAGTTATAAGTTCATGCATTCAAACTCATTTATTAATTAAAAACTCAATCCTCCAAAATTCATTCTCTAATTCAATAACTATTTAAGCTATGGCGCTCCATAACGATTTAGGTAAAGAAAGCGAAAAAATTGCCAAACAATATCTCGAAGATCATGGATATGAGGTTTTGGATGAAAACTGGACCCATGGCAAAGCTGAAATTGATTTAATCGTATATAAAAACGGGATCATGATTTTTGTCGAGGTTAAATCGCGGAGTTCGGTTACATTTGGCCAACCAGAAGAATTTGTACATAAAGCGAAACAAATACAGATGGAATTGGCGGCTAATGCCTATATTGACCTGATGAAGCATGAAAATGATATCCGCTTTGATATTATTGCCATTACATTTACAAAAAATAAAAATTATAATTTAAACCATATAGAAGATGCGTTTTGGCCTGAAGATTAACCCGATTAAAAATTTTATGTTCATTGCAACCGTGCTGGCATTTGCGAGCGCTTGCAAAGACAGCTCTAAAACTACTTACCGTAGCTTTCTTTCACCAATGACAGGTCTTAATGTACCGTCAGGAAAGGAGTTTGATGTTAAATTACAGTTTGGGACCGAGCAAAAAGTAGATTCTGTAGTTTACCTGATCGATACTGTTAAAATGATTTCAAAAGCCGATACTTCGGCTATTAAACTTAAAACCGAAGGTTTGAAATTGGGCAACCACCTGATAACAGCTAAAATATTTGGTGATGGAAAATCAGAAGATTTAACTTCAAATATTAATGTTTTAGCTGCACAGGCTCCGGTCGAGTACACCTATAAAGTGATTAAAACACTGCCTCACGATACCGCTTCCTATGTAGAAGGCTTAGAATATCATGATGGTTTCTTCTACGAAAGTGCCGGCGATTATGGGCACTCAAGCCTGCGTAAGGTCGATCCATCTACCGGGAAAGTTCTTCAGAAAACAGATCTAGACAAACAGTATTTTGGCGAAGGCATAACCGTAATAGGAAACAAGATTATTCAGTTAACTTATCGCGAAAAAGTGGGCTTTGTTTATGATAAGGCTACATTCAAGAAATTAGCTGAGTTTTCTTATACCACTGGAAGGGAAGGCTGGGGCTTGGCTTTCGATGGGCAAAAGGTATTTAATACCGATGGTTCAAATACCATTTTTTTCCTGAATAAAGATACCTATCAAAAAATTGGTTCGATTGATGTTTTTGATAATAAAGGAGCCATTCAAAACCTGAATGAACTTGAAATTATTGATGGTAAAATTTATGCAAACGTTTATACCACCAATGAAATCATGATTATTAACCCGGAAACGGGTGCCGTTGAAAGCAAGATCGATTTATCGGGACTGTTACCGGCAGATTATTTTAAAACCGAAGATGAAAAAGCCAATAATGTATTAAATGGAATTGCTTACGATAAGGCCGGTAAAAGGCTTTGGGTTACCGGCAAAAAATGGCCACACATTTTTCAGATCGAACTGGTGAAGAAATAATTTAGTTATTGACATGTCACATTGAGCTTAGCCTGTACTGAGCCTGACGAAGTATCGAAATGCCTTAATATGAATTTTAATAGGTCCTTCGACAGGCTCAAGATTACAAATTTTAATCTTTTTTCTTCGGTTCGTCTAAATAACCATTAAAAACAATGGGTTGTTTATTTACACTGCTAGCGGTTAGCGAAGCATAACCATTGGTAGAAATATTAATGGTAAACCGGTAATTTTCTCTTTTTACATCCTTGGTGTTAATCTGGATGGTGTACAAACCTTTTTTATTTTTCGATTCGGTATAGGTAAAATCTTTCGAAGTAAACCTAATGCCACCTTGCGTCGGATCCATCGGAGCAGAAAAAGATCGTCCAAAATAGGGCAGGTAAGCAACTATACTGTCTTTGGTAACCTTCACATCATATTGCGATCCGGTCAGGTTTATCGCAGAACCAGACTGACTGCCCGGCATCATGGCCAATACTCTACTAATATCATTGTTCGACATTGGCAGGGCAGTGTTGGCAACAAAAGTATAATTTTTATCCGCTACGATTTTTGCCGTAGTTTCTTTATCGGTTTGGGCAAATGATTGAATGCCTAGCACCAGAAAGCCAAGGCTCAATATTAAATTTAAACGTTTCATAATGTGTGTTTTAAATGTGTAACAACTTAAAGATGCACAGTTTTGAAAGATTCCATAACAGTGCCAAAAAATGAAACTTAGCGTAAATTTAACGAATTTATGATTGATATGATCAGTTTACTTTTTCCGAATAGACCGATTTAAGCAACGAGTTGTTTTTTTCATCTTCAGAAGCACCCAGTGCAGTAAATTTATATTTCCCCGCCGGAATATTTTGGAGCTCAATTTGTCCGTTTTCAGTAGTAATTAATGTAATTGAACTATCCTTTGGTTTTTTGCCTCCTTTAACTACTATACCGCCAATTGGCGAACCAGCTACCCTCGAATTCGGATTGGTTGAAGGCACAGAAACCACAAATTTGTAATTCCCGGTGGCGGTGTTATTAAATTCTATTTCGCCTTTTTCGTTGGTCGTTAGTGTAAGTAAGTCTCCGTTTTCTTTACTTCCCTTTACCACAATACCACTGATGGGTTGTCCGGCCGTAAAATTGATCTCGCCGGTTACTGCGTCAAGTTTCCCTTTAATTGATTTCATAATGCAGGGAAAATGCGATTCGGGATAGTTGAGTTTACAATACTCGCAATAATGCCCTTTTGGTAGCTTGGCTTTTGATACTGCAGCCCCTTGCTGTATTTCGGTTAATGTGGTAGTTTCTACCTGAGCCAGTACAATAAATGAAGTAAATAGCAGGAATGCTGCTATAACAGCCCTTTTTTTCATTGATATTCGATTAGACCAGTAAAAATAATGAAAAAATATGGTTCCTGCTAGTTTTAAGCTATTTAATGATTTATATGCTATTTCTTCTTTGAGGCTTTAGCAAAAGGATTAAAATCGAGGGCAAGTTTCACCCAAAAATCGAGCTCATCATTTCGGATCAATACATCCTCCGAAACGGAAATGTAACCTTTCATCGGGCGTCCGCCCATCACCATTTGTTCCCAGCCATCTTTATCAGACAAATTTTCAAGGGTATTCGGATCGAGCCGCACCATCATGCCATTTTTCGAAATGCCAATACACATTTTGCCGTTCACCATAAATATCAATCCGTTAAACATCAGTTTTTCTTCTACATCGGCAACGTGCAGTAAACGTTCGGCTACACGCAGGGCAAGGGTTTCGTTGTATTTCATGCTTTAAAATTCTTGTGTTAACATGAGTTAGATAATTAATATTTCCTTTGGACAGTTTGAACCGGCTTTTCTTTAAGGCGGTCGTCACCCTGAATTTATTTCAGGGTCTTTCATGTTAAAAAGATGCTGAAATAAATTCAGCATGACGGATCGATAGGGGCTAGGTGCTTTTAAAATATTATTCTCATTATAACTTCAAGCAAGTTATCCTAAAATTAAGATTTAAAAGATATTGAACAAAATAATTTCCTTAGTATCTCTATTTCAGTAAATTTGTAACATGTTGTTAAACTGCTATCAGGAAGAATTATTAGAGGCTGGATGTGATGAGGCTGGAAGAGGTTGCCTTGCCGGTCCTGTTTTTGCAGCTGCGGTAATCTTACCAAAAGGTTTTGTGCTGGAGGGTTTAAATGATTCGAAACAGTTATCGCATGATCAGCGGGCGCTATTAAGGCCAATTATTGAGCAGGAAGCATTAGCCTGGGCAGTGGCCTCTTGTGATCATGAAGAAATAGACCGCATTAATATTTTAAATGCTTCTTTTCTGGCCATGCACAGGGCAATTGAAAAATTGCATACCCAACCCCAATACCTGGTTATTGATGGCAACCGGTTTAAGGCTTATCCGCAGATTCCGCACAGTTGTATTATTAAGGGCGATGGTAAATACCTGAACATTGCAGCAGCTTCGATATTGGCCAAAACACACCGCGACGAATATATGACCAACCTGCATGCTGATTATCCACATTATAACTGGATGCAGAATAAAGGTTATCCAACAACGGCACACCGTAAAGCCGTGATCGAGATCGGGCTGTCGCCTTTTCACCGCAGAACCTTCAATGTGAGTGATCCACAGTTGGACCTGTTTTCAAAAAACGCCTAAAATTTCGTAATTTCACCACATTGTGAAAATTCTGTTGATTACCAAGCGGATTCCATTTCCGCCAAATAGTGGTTATCCCATTGTGGTTTACAACACCATAAAAGGCTTGCTACAACTTGGTGCAGATATTACTTTGTTTAGCCTTAACCCCACAAAGGGCCGCATCGATATCGAAGATATTTATGATCCCATTTTTGAGCAGATTAAATACCATACCTACGATTTGGATACGGATGTAAATATATGGTCGGCGTTTTTTAACATTTTTACCAACGAATCGTATAACGTTTCACGTTACTACAGTGAAGATGCCGCGAGGCAACTGGAAAACGTTCTACGCGAAAATGCTTTCGACATTATCCAGTTCGAAGGTCTTTTTGTGGTACCTTACCTGGATGTGGTGAAGGCTAACAGTAACGCCAAACTGATTTACAGGGCACACAATATCGAATTTACGCTTTGGGAACGCCTTTCGCATTCGGAAAAATTTCTTATCCGGCGTAAATATCTTGCATTTTTAGCTCAAAGACTTAAAGCTTACGAAACCGATCAGATTAACCGTTTCCACCAGATTTTTGCCATTAGCGAGCCTGACAGACAGAGCATACTCCGATTTGGCTGTGAGGTGCCGATGTCGGTTTTTCCGGTGGCCATCGATCTGGATAAATACAAAATAGATAAAACCAAAACCAGTTTCCCTACGCTTTTCCATTTAGGTGCAATGGACTGGCGGCCCAATCAAGAAGGTTTAGAATGGTTTCTGGATGATATATGGCCGGATATAGAAAAGCTGAACAAAGACCTCCGTTTTTACATCGCAGGGAAAAATATGCAAAAACATTTTTTCGAATACGATTCGGAAAACCTGATTGTAGAGGGTGAGGTTTTTGATGCCGTAGAGTTTATGAATTCGAAGGCAATTATGATTGTGCCATTAATTTCAGGTACCGGAATGCGGGTTAAGATTATTGAAGGCATGGCCATGAAAAAATGTATCATTGCTACAACTACTGCTGCCGAAGGGATTAATTGCAGGCACGGACATGATATTTTAATTGCTGATTCTGCAGATGAATTTTACCGTTCTATTCTGCAGTGTATTATTAATCCTAAACGTTGGGTAGAAATAGGAGAGAACGCCCGGAAAACTGTAGAAAATGATCATGGTGTTCATCTAATCTCGGGTAAAATGTTGAAGATTTACGAGGAGTTGGTACAGGCCTAGCTTGGGCAGGATAGATTTTAATGTTTTCAACTGGATCGTCATTACCATGGTCCGTGTCTTCATGTACTATAATTCTTTATTTTATCCTATCGGTTGGCATTTCAGAGAATGAAATATTAGGAAATGAGCATTCAGTAGCCCTTGGCGGCATGTAGTCCCGCTTTCGCTTATAGTCCTCGCTGCGTTCCGGGCTATTCCGCTCAATCGGGTTTAGGAACAAAGGTTTCTGCAAGTTACAACCCCAAAAATGAAATACTGCTTTGGCCACCTAGCCCCTGGCCGTTACAGGCTGGCGGCTGAAGCGTATCAGCAAAAACGCGATGGAACAAGGTGTTTTGTACAGGCAAGGCGCTCCACAATCAATCAGTATTTGCTTTATTGGCTTCGTTTTCGCACTGCCCGGAACCTCAATGAATAAGGATGGCCTATTGTCACTCTTATTGCATCTTGTGCGATAAAAAACTCCCTTTAAATTAACCGCAGAATTTTGTCTTTTTCTTAGTAGTTTTGCGCCCGGGAAGAATACGTGCGAAAACGTACGATTTGCAGCTTAATAAGCTGATCAACAAACTAAAACTGCTTCATTATCATAAAAAAATAAAGTTCACGGATGAAAAATACCGCATTAACAGAAAAACACATCGCTTTAGGCGCTAAAATGGTTCCATTTGCAGGATATAATATGCCTGTTACTTACGAAGGTATTAATGCCGAACATGCAACTGTTCGTAATGGTGTGGGTGTTTTTGATGTGAGCCACATGGGCGAATTTATCCTTAAAGGAGAAAAAGCATTGGATCTGATCCAGCGTGTAACCAGTAACGATGCCGCTAAATTATACGATGGAAAAGTTCAGTACTCTTGTCTGCCAAACCAGGATGGTGGTATTGTAGATGACCTTTTGGTTTATAGAATAGACGATAAAACCTACATGTTGGTGGTCAATGCATCCAACATCGAGAAAGATTGGAACTGGATTCAGCAGTTTAATACCGAAGGGGTTGAAATGCACAATATTTCTGATCAAACCTCTTTGCTGGCTATCCAAGGTCCAAAAGCAGCAGATGCTTTGCAAAGTTTAACCGATGTTGATCTGGCATCAATGGAATATTATACTTTTGTTAAAGGTACTTTTGCTGGCATTGATAACGTGGTAATTTCTGCAACAGGTTATACAGGTGCAGGTGGTTTTGAGATTTATTTCGAAAACCAGTACGCGAACCAGATCTGGGATGCCATTTTTGAAGCTGGAGCACCATATAATATTCAACCGATTGGTTTAGGTGCCCGCGATACTTTACGCTTAGAAATGGGATTCTGTCTGTACGGGAACGATATTGACGATACTACTTCGCCAATTGAAGCAGGGCTGGGCTGGATTACCAAGTTTTCTAAATCTTTTACCAACTCCGGGGCGTTATTGGCGCAAAAAGAAGCTGGAATCCAAAAGAAACTTGTTGGTTTCGAAATGATTGATCGTGGTATTCCGCGCCATGATTACCAGATTGCTGATGCTGAAGGAAATATCATCGGTAAAGTAACCTCTGGCACGCAGGCACCATCATTGCAAAAAGCAATCGGTATGGGTTACGTCGCAAAAGATTTCGCAAAAGAAGGTACAGAAGTTTTTGTCCTCATCCGTAATACGCCAATTAAAGCAAAAGTAGTTAAGTTCCCTTTTTATAAATAAGATTTGAGACAATAGATATGAGATTTGAGACGGTTTCGACTTTCAAATCTCATATCTCATATCTCAATACTCAAATCTCTTCAAATGTCAAAAAAAATAGAAGTTTGTTTAACGCCAGCACTAATCGGTTTATACGATATAGAAGAAAGCATTGTGGTGGTGATTGATATTTTAAGGGCTACATCGTCCATTACTTATGGGATCGATAATGGTGCCAAAGCGATTATCCCGGTTGCTCAAGTAGAGGATTGTTTAAATTATCGCGACAGTGGATTTTTATTGGCAGCAGAAAGAAACGGAGAAGTGGTAACGGGCTATGATTTTGGTAATTCACCTTTCTCCTATACAAAAGAAAAAGTTGGAGGAAAAACGGTTGTCCTTACCACAACCAATGGAACCAAAGCGTTGCATTTGGCACAAAAGAATGCTTATCAGGTGGTAATCGGATCGTTTCTTAATTTGGATGCACTTTGTACTTATCTGCAAAACCAGGATAAAAACGTACTTTTATTATGTGCCGGCTGGAAAGATCAGTTTAACCTGGAAGATACCTTATTTGCAGGTGCGGTTGTGAACAAACTCCGTCAAAATTTTGAACATTTTGATGATTCGAGTGTAGCCGCAGAAGATTTATACCTTTTAGCTAAAGATGACCTGCGGAAATACCTGCGCAAATCTTCTCATAGTCACCGCCTTGCACAATTAAATATTGAGGAAGATGTTGTTTTTTGTTTACAATTGAATGTTTGCAAAGCAATTCCGGTATTGGAGGGTGAGCGCCTTGTAGCCTTAAAAAATTAAAGTTTCTATCGTACAGTTCTCGTTTACAAGCTAGGGAAATGAACTGTGGAAAGTCAATCTAAAAACTAAATTTTAAGCCGAGCAATATTGCATTTTTTCTGAAATTTGCACCATTAAATTGAGTTTCCTCTGTTGGCCGGCTATTAAAAAAAGCTTTATCTACACCAGAGTAGGTGTTGATGTTATTGATCATATAGTCAGCCTCTATCTGCAAGCATTTGTTTAATGGCACCACCAGATTGATATCGCCATTTAATGAAAAAGAGTTGGCTTTATGTGTAAAACTTACAGGTTTTGCAAAGTCAGGAATTAAATTCCAGTTGGCTTTTGCCGAATAAGTATAAAAACCTCCCAAAACAGTGGCTCCAATGCTAAATTTCTGCATTTTAAGAACAAATTCTGCACCAAAATCGAAGCCTTTATATTTTGCTTCATAGGTAGAGTTTAAGCCCTTGCTGTCGGGGTTACTTGCACTTTCTAACAGAAAAAACTTCTGCTGATGGTATGAAGCTCCTATAATTGGATGAATATTAAACTGCCCAAACTTTAATAGCTGGTAGCTGAGCTGTAGCCCTCCATGGTACAAATAACCTTTATTTGCATTAAGCAGATCGAAATAAAAAGCATTTTGACGGTTATCATCTGCGTAGTCGGTATCCTCTACTTCACCTTTGGTTATGGTACTATATTGGTTGGCGATTTTAACACTGAGCTTATCAGTAATATGGTATTTGAGATCTAAACCGAAATTAACCCCTTTAAGGTCTTTCCAGATCAGTTCTGATAATATATTCGGATTGGTACCATCTGCATTGCCTGCAATGGACCAGTTAAACTTAGATTGCTGAATGCCGACATAAGGCTTTAACTCCCATTTTTGGCGCTTATCTTGTGCAGATGCGTTTTGGTATAATAAAATGAGCATTAAGCAGGCCAGAAATTGTTTGATAAGAGAAATACGCAAAGCGATCAGCATACCTGTATTTAAGTTTATAACAGCAAAATACACATAGTGGTCGTTTAAACCACTATGTGTCGAATAATTTATTTACTAAAATGGATATACCGTAGCGATAAATGATTTATCAGTAGGTGATAAAACGGTATTCCATCCCACTTCGAAATCGCCTATGGTTAATTCGTTTGGAACTGCATAATGCATGATCGAATTTTTATCATAGGCGCTATAGTTGGTTTGGGTAGTGCTGTATTTTGCAAACAGGTTATTATCTACATCTGCCTGGCTCCAATAATTTGGTGCTGCGGCATAATAAGCGTAAACAGCAGGTTTATCCCAGGGAATAGCTACTAATGGATGCTGGTGTTCGTGGATCAAGCCTAAGGCATGACCGAATTCGTGGATGACCACACGGCTATATTCAGAATCTGCTGTACTTGCAGTTAACCAGCCAAAGTTCATGGTCGCTCCGGTGCTTGGTGTTGATTTTCCTATGTACGACCAAGATCCATCTCCGCTTACAAAACTTACCCTTATTTTAGCAGTATTGTCATTAGTTACGAAATTGAATTTAATGTTGGCGTAATTTTCCCATTCTTTGGCGTACTGGATCACTTTTGCTCTGATAGCGGCTGTGCTTCCATTTAAACTCACTTTTATAGTGGTTCCGGGAGTCCATTTTGTCGATTTTAAAACTGCACCTCTTGGAGTGGTACCATCTAAAGATCTTTCTGTACAGATACGGATATCGCCAAGTGGATTAACAGCTAAAGTTTCAGGTTTTTGCAGTTCTGCTGTTTCTGTTGGTTTTTCCTTCTTACAGGCAAATAATACTGTTGTTAATGCAAGTGCGGTAAATAGGGATTTATTTAATTTTAAGAATTTCATGTTTTAGGTTTTTTAGGTAAAAATTTAATGATCTGTGTTTGACAAAAAATCAAGTTAGAAGATCGTAAAAACAGGAATTCTTCTCTGTTGAAAAAGAATAATCAGACTAAAAAACATAAATAGACGTTTAGGTTAATATACTTTGCCGGAGCAAGCATAATCCTAAAGTAAAATAATATTACATAATCACCAAAAGAAATGTAATATTTTTATTTCACTAGCGTATCTTTAACACTAATTAAATATTTAATTTTGAATACAATATAAGTAGTATTAATACTACTTATATTTAAGTATATCCATTTTAATTTTTTTATGGTTTGGTGATCAGATCAGAAATTGTAGGGCTATTCTTAATGGTAATCAGGGCTTCTTCATGCGCCAGCCAATAAATATCTTCAGCCCGTTTCATATCAAAGGTGCTAATGGCGCCCAATCCTTTTGGTTCGATCAGTACATTGCAAAATTTTGCCTTTCTTTCCATGTCATGGTTGATTGACATAATACCTGCACGCCCCATTAAATTGGTAATACCCGTAATTTTATCGACAGGCTTAAGGTGGTTACAAGATGAGCCGATAATGAAATCGCAATCTTCCATTAAAGGTTCAACAGGGAAATTATTTAAAATTCCACCATCTACATACATCTGGCCATCAATCATAATGGGTTTAAAAATGCCTGGTATACAGCTGGAGGCATGAATGGCCCTGATGAGTGGTCCTTTGGTGAAATAAACAAGGCGGCCTTCGCTAAAATTTACAGCAGCGATAGTTAACGGAATTTTTAATTTCTCAATGGTGTCGTCAGGGAAATATTCTTTTAAAATTAAGGCTGTATTCTCGATATTAATCAGTCCAAGAGAGCCAACCGCCGGCCGAACGAAGCGCCAGAGTTTGGTTTTTAGGAAAATATTCAAGCCTTCTTCCGGATCGATGCCAGCAGCAAAAAAAGCACCTGCTATTGCACCTGCACTGGTTCCGCTGATGTGACTAAAAGTAATGCCCAAATTACTAAAGGCCTTTAAAACACCTAAATGTGCTATTCCCCTGATGCCTCCGCCTGATAATACAATGCCAACTCTCATTTTTTCTGGGTTAATTGTTTTGAACTGGTTAACTGCCTACTGCTAGCTACTTCCGTTGTTTTGGTTTATACTTCGATTGATTTAAAATTTTCTGTGTATCGTTATCGGCCATCAATTGCTGCAGGGTAACATCGGGATGTTCTTTCATGTATTTCCGTACAATCTGCCAACCCACCCATACACCCAATTTTGGGGCCGAATCTCTGTTTTCTCCTAAACCCGGTGTAAAAGGTCCTTCAGATAAAAATACCTGGATCTTTTGGTAATCGGTTTCATACAGAAAGCTGTTCTCCAAAAAATATGCCCAAATATCGCCTTCAAAATTTTGCACCCAATCCAATTGTTGCTGCGTATAGCCGATTTTGGTCGAATCGCCTATATTTTCAGGTAAAACCTGGTCAAGAAAGTACAATATTTTTCCTTGAAAAATCATTTTAGATAAAAGTGTCCTGTTTTCATCAGGTTCGCTAAAAAGCTCTTCGTGTGAATAAGTTTCGGCAACACGGGGTACAATGTATTCAGGGCTAAATCTTCGCGAAAGGTATAAGGGTACACTTTGCACAATGGCTTTATAAAACTTACTGTCTTTGCCCAAAAACATATCCAGGCCAATGCCAAGATAATTGTCGCCTACTGGCATTTGGTAAGCAAAACCAGAAGCAAAAGCAATAAATCTCGGGATTTTAGCCTTCGGGTAGTAGTATTTTATATATTTGAACGTTTCATTTAAGCCCTCTTCCTGTGGTTTTAGGTTGGGGAAAACGCTATCCACTTCTTTGGTTAAATCGGTATAGGCCTGGTCGCGGTATAAATTGGCCAGCGACTCGGTACTGGAGTACCTGCTATCGAGTATCCGGTGGATAAAATCATCGTAAAATACGCCATATTTAGAACGAAGCTGTTGGTCGACTCCGGTAATATTTTTGTTTTTACCTGAAAACAGCTCATTATCAAATCTTTCGATCTTGATATCAACCTGTATTTTACTTACATCAGGCCGGTTACCTTGCCTGCAGGAAATAAATGCCATGGCAAAAAGAAAAATTAGATAAATTTGCCACTGTTTTACGTTATACATCATGTAGAACAAATATATATAAACAGCATAGCATGAAAAAAATATCGACGATTTTAATTTTGTCCCTGTTAAGTTTTGGCGTAAGGGCACAAAATTATTCTTTAACCAATTACGGCTTTAGGTTAGGTTTAACCGCTACACCAACTTTCGGCTGGATTAAACCCGAACAGGGAAAAACCAATGGTGTGGCTTTAGGCTTTTCTTATGGATTGATAGGCGATTTCAATTTTGCCCCTAATTATAGTTTTGCTACTGCGCTAACCATTACATCGATAAACGGTAAAAGTACTGAGGCCAATGTATTGCCTTATTATGCAAACAGCGGCAGTACCGCACCAAAAGCTTACGATTTAAAATATAAATTGCAATATATAGATTTACCATTAACAGTGAAGTTAAAAACCATAAAAGCAGATGGTAAACGTTGGTATGGACAGTTTGGTTTATCTAATTCGTTCAATATCAGCGCTAAACAGGATGCCGTAACAGGTGGAATGGTTGTTGGCGATAATTCAAATGTATCAGACTATATTAAACTTTACCGTGCCGGCTTAATCATTGGTGGCGGTGGTGAGTTCGATGTTTCAGGAAATACCAGCATTGTAGCCGGTTTAACTTTTAATAACGGTTTTACTAATATTGTAACAGATAAAGCCAGAGATGTTAGAAATCATTATCTCGCGCTTAATTTTGGGGTATTCTTTTAACCGGGGGTATATTTCCTGATAATCGTTTTCACTACTTGATACTTTAGCCATGAAAATAGCACTAGCACAACTTAATTACCATATCGGAAACTTCGAGGCCAATACCCAAAAAATAACCGAAAATATTAAACTGGCCAAAGATAAAGGAGCTGATCTGGTTGTTTTTGCCGAACTGGCTATCTGTGGTTATCCGCCAAGAGATTTTTTAGAGTTTGATGAGTTTATTGTATTGTGCGAAACTGCTGCCCAGGAAATAGCCAAACATTGCTTAGGCATTGCCTGCATTGTTGGTCTGCCAATTAAAAACGACGTGTTACAGGGAAAAGACCTGTTTAATGCAGCCTATTTTATAGAAGAAGGAAAAATTAAGGCTGTTGTTAAAAAAGCATTGCTGCCAACTTACGATGTGTTTGATGAATACCGCTATTTCGAACCTGCCACACAATTTAACTGTATCGATTTTAAGGGTAAAAGAATTGCCTTAACCATTTGCGAAGATTTGTGGAATATCAACGACAATCCGTTGTATGTATCAAATCCAATGGATGAGCTGATTAAAGAACAGCCTGATGTAATGATCAATATTGCGGCTTCTCCGTTTTCTTATACCCATGACGATGAGCGCATACAGGTATTGGCAGATAATGCTAAAAAATATCATTTACCTGTATTTTATGTAAACCAGGTGGGGGCGCAAACCGAAATTATTTTCGATGGTGGTTCATTGGTTTTTGATGCCGATGGCGAAATGAAGGCAGAAATGAAGTACTTTAAAGAAGATCTCCAGGTTTTTGATTTAGATGAGATTGAAAGTGTTCATAATAAATATCCAAAAGCTGAAAGATTAACAGATATTGAGCAGATTCATGATGCGTTGATATTGGGTATTAAAGATTATTTCAGAAAATCAGGTTTCAGTAAAGCGGTTTTAGGTTTGTCTGGTGGAATTGATTCGGCTGTAGTTTGTGCACTGGCCTGTCGCGCTTTAGGACCAGAAAATGTAATGGCAGTTTTAATGCCTTCCAAATTTTCTTCAGACCATTCCGTTCAGGATGCTTTAGACCTGGTGAATAATATTGGCTGTATGCACGAAATTGTGCCGATTAAAGAAGTTGCCGATGCTTTTGACCATATTCTGGCGCCAGCTTTTAAAGGTTTACCATTTAATCTTGCAGAAGAAAACATTCAGGCCCGGATCAGGGGGATTATTAACATGGCCATGAGCAATAAATTTGGTTATATTTTACTTAATACCTCAAACAAAAGTGAATGTGCGGTAGGTTATGGCACTTTGTATGGCGATATGTGCGGTGCTATCGGGGTAATTGGAGATGTGTATAAAATGCAGGTTTTTGAATTGGCCAGATACATCAATAAGGAAAGGGAAATTATTCCGCTTAATACCATTGTTAAACCACCTTCGGCAGAATTGAGGCCTGATCAGAAAGATTCTGATTCCCTGCCTGAGTACGAAATCCTCGATAAAATATTGTACCAGCATATTGAAAAGAAACAAGGATCCAAAGCAATTATTGCACAGGGTTTCGACGAAGCTTTGGTGCAGCGCATATTAAAGATGGTCAATATTGCTGAATTTAAGCGTTACCAAACACCCCCAATTTTAAGGGTATCGCCTAAAGCATTTGGTATGGGAAGAAGAATGCCAATTGTTGGAAAGTATATGGCTTAGAAGGTTGAAAGGTTTTAAAGTTTAAATTGTTCAATTGTCGGGATTGTTCAATGGCTTACCGAAGAACAGTTTAATTCTGCTGAAGCTGATTTTGTGCCAACTTCCTGATTTCACCGTCTTGTTCATTTGCAATAATGTGGTTAAGGTGCAGCGCATTATTTATTTTGCTTACGGCAAGCTTTCTGGTGGCGGCATCTTTATCAAACACAGCAATATGGAAAAGGTTGGATTCATCTTTTAGTTTATCAACAGCAATTTTCCTTATAGTTACTTCAGTGTTAAAGCAGGCAACATGAAATAGGTTTTCCTGATTGGTTAATTTTGCTACAGCGGCCTTTACAAGAGCAGTATCATTATTAAAACAGGCTATGTGAAAAAGTTCTTCCTCCGAAACAGAAGTAAGGTTTAAATGAGAGGAGCTGGCAGCAGGAACAGAGCTGATTACCAATTCTTTTTTGCTGCTAATGCGGATGCAGCTGCTTAAGCATAATATAGTGCCGAGAAATAAGAATGATCCCTTCATTGAGTTGCGTTTTTACTAAGTTATATATTTTTAACAAAGTGTTGAGGTTTAATGCAAAAAAAAACGTCATCTGGGGTTTGCAAATGCTCCCAAATGACGCTTATTGGTTAAAGATATTCTTATGCTAAAGTAGCGTCAACCGTAATGGTTGTATTCAATAATTTAGAGATCGGGCAGTTTTTCTCTGCATCTGCTACCAGTTCATCAAATTTTTCCTGTGTTAAACCAGGTACAGAAGCTGTTAAAGTTAAATGCGATTCTACGATTTCACCTTTTGATGGATCCAGGTTAATTTCACATTTGGTTTCCAGTTTATCGGCTGTAAATCCTGCTTCAGTTAAATTAGCAGATAATTTCATAGTAAAACAGCCTGCGTGTGCAGCAGCAATTAATTCTTCCGGGTTTGTTCCAACACCTTCTGCAAAGCGCGAATTAAAAGAATATTGAGTATTATTTAAAGTAGTGCTTTGTGTAGTGATTTTACCATTACCTTCTTTGATAGAACCTTGCCATACGGCTGTTGCATTTCTTTTCATGATCAGATTTTGTTTTTAAATTGTTAACAGCTAAAGATAAAGATATGTTTGGTTAAAGATGATAATTCTTTATTAAGAAATTCTCGTATTAAATATTTCAAAAATCCTATCTAAAGCGGTTTAAAAAAAAGAAGCTGCTTCGAAAAACAGCTTCTTTTTTATTACGACCTTTTCGGTTGTTTTATCTGATTTTTAATTATTATAAAGGGTACAATACTGCGGTAGCTTGTTTATCTTTTGCTGATAAAACAGTGGCTCCACTTCCACATTGACCACCATTCATGAGTGATAGTGCATCTGTTCCGCCAACACCGGGAACATTGGTTGTTGTAGATTGGTTGGTGTGCTTAAATGAAATGGTATGGCCAAATTCGTGTGTAATGGTTCTTGTGCGCTGTGCAAGAGAATTGTTTTGGATAAGGGCCTGATTGATCCAGATGGTATTTCCGGCTTTACCATTTGATGTTGATAAATAGGCTTGTCCGCAAGTAGAACTTCCAATGGTATTATCCACTTTAATCAGGATGTCGTATACCGTACCTGTGGTAATCACAAATTTCAGTTTTGAATTTGGCACTGTATTCCATTGATTGATTGCTGAATTAATTTCGCTGGTCATACTGGTTATCGAAGGATCGATTTTAACGCGGATATTGGTGCTGTTGGTCACAATATAACCATTGTAATATTGTTCGGTTATTGCTTTTCCATAATCTGCCGGAACTTCCATTTTCTTGCTGAATACAATATCTCCGTCAACTACATAATTATCTCCACTTTCTACAATCTGCGCATCAGTAAATCCAAGATTTTTGATGTAAGCAAGAACTTTTTGATTTTGGGTAGTTTGGGTTTCGGGCTCGGCCGGGATTTCATTTTTTTTCTTACAGGAGATGATGACTGCTGATAGCAATGCGATCAAAGCCGCTTTTTTTAATAAGGTTTTCATAGTTTAGGTTTTTAGTTTAGATCGTAATAGGTATTATATAGCTAAATATAATACAAAAAATACAAATATGTATTTTTAATAAATAAGTTTGTATTTTTAATTAGTCTATTGCGATACTGACACTCCTAATCTATTTCTTGCTGAACTGCTTTATTTTTAATGGACTGGATAAGCAAAATTCCGATGCCAATCATAATCGAGATATCAGCAAAATTAAAAACCCCTGTTTGGAAGAGGTAAAAATCCATATGCATAAAATCAGTGACCGATCCATGTACAATCCGATCGTACAGGTTGCCTATACCGCCACCTATCAGAAAGCACAGCGCAATTTGCATCGTTATAGTTAAATTACGTTTGGCAAAGAGAAAATACAAGCCATAGCCCAAAAATAACAGCGGCAACCCTGTTAAAATGACTAATCTGAAAATGTAAGGCATTTCATCCCCTAAGCTTAAAAATGCACCTGTATTTTCTACTTTAGTTAAGGTAAAGTGGCCTTTAATAATGCTGATGTGTTCGTAATCGCTGATGTTGGCGCGGACAATTTTTTTGGATATCTGGTCGCAGCCAAAATTTAAGGCTAATAATAAGAGCAATACTGACCAGCGCAAGGTTTTTATTTTTTGCATATTTTTTATCTGATAATATCGGCATCAACCGGAGTGTAGCCTAAATGCCTGCTTAACGACATGATTTGTCCTTTGTGATGAAATTCATGCGTAATCACATGGGTAAACAACTTTAATGGATTTACAACTAAAGATTCCCCATTTCTTTGCAGTTCAATTTGCAGCAGTTCATTTCCTTTAAATTTTTCGGTAAATAAACCAATATATTCATCTACCAGGGCAAAATAGCTTAGGCAATCGCTTAAGGTTCGGTAATTTTCGAAAGGTAAAAAATCCTGTTTAATGCCTAATGCCCTTTCGCCTATCCAGGCACAATAAGTTTGGCAGATGTGCACCAGTAAATTTCTGATAGATCCCCGGCCAAATGAACTGTTATCGGTTAAAAAATCCTGTTCGGAAATGGTACTGATATAAGTTAAAAGGCTATTTCTGGAAGATAAAACATATTCGTATTGTTGTTTAAGCATGGCCTGGTTTTCTGATCCATTTTTTATATGGAATAATTAAAGCTAAAAGAAGCGCTAAAAGGCTCAGGAATTTTGCAATAATATCACCGCTTTTGGTATAAAAGGTTATTTCGTCATTCAGGTTAATGTTGGCCTTTATGGCGGTTCTTGTCCACCATTTGGTGCTTTGGGTAATATCGCCACGCTGGTTAATGAAGCACGAAATGCCGGTATTGGCCGAGCGCGCCACATCGCGGTGCGTTTCTATCGCCCTGAGTTTGGCATACATTTCATGCTGGTCTTTACCTGAAGTATTTCCCCACCAGCCATCATTGGTAATTACAGCGATAAACTGTGCGCCATCTTTTACCTGTTCGCCAATCCAATCGCCCCACAGGCTTTCGTAGCAAACAACAGGTGCGGCACCTATGCCGCTTTGTGCATATAAAACACTGGGTTTCTCCTGCCAGCCCCAGCCGCCAACTGTTCCGCCCAATTGTGCAAAAACACCATCTAAAAATGAAAACACCTTTGGAAAGGGCATTTTTTCTACACCCGGCACCAATTTAGATTTATGATAAAACTGTACGTTTGCCGAATTTTCTACTTGCATGGCAGTGTTAAAATTATCAAAGTAAACGCCCTGCCGATTATCAAACTTTGAGGTTATTGTTTTTTTATCCTGATAAATTTTAATGCTTTCTATACCTGTAATTAATGTGCCATTTTTATATTTTGATAAAAAGCTTTGCAGGTTAATGAAATCATTATTGCTTCTGATCCTATCTTCATCCGCATAATTAGGAATGGCTGTTTCTGGCCAGATAAAATACTCGGTATTAGGTTGTGCGATTGAATCGGAAAGACGGGTTAAAATTTTTATTTGATCAGCGGCGGGAATGATTTCCAGTTTTTGATAGGGATCAATATTCGGCTGAACGACTACTACATTGCTGGGTGTTCCTTTCTGTTCGGCTGTAAAGTATTTGGTTAACGATATGGCCACCGGAATGATAACCACTAATGCCCAGATACCCAAAGGTCTGTACTTTAAATAGCCGGTTTGTGTTTTTAGTTTTTTGTAAGCTTCAAAAGCCAGGATATTGCTGGTTAAAATCCAGAGTGATCCGCCGTAAACCCCGGTATAATCATACCACTGTGCCAGCTGGTGCATGCCTGCTAATCCGTTACCTAAAGTCATCCAGGGGAACGCCAGGTCCCAGGTTTGCTGCAAATATTCGAGCGCAATGTAAAAGGAAATCAGACCAATATAAGCCACCGTTTTATTCACATACCTGCTCAAACGGTAATACAGCCAAACCGAAAAAGTCATTAAAAGCGCACCTAAACCATAGGGGATTAATGAAACCGGAATAGCCACAATGGGGTTATTATATGCGCTTATGGCGTTGTAAACCCAATAAATAGCTGCTGTATTCCAGGTTAAGAAAGTTAAACCCGCAGTAAGGAAAATCCTTTTGCCTGCTTTTTTGATATTACTGCCAGCAATATGATCAATTGCGATGAGCAAAGGTACCAACCCGATTAATAGTAATGGCGTGGTAAATGGCATAGGTGGCCAGGCCAGCCACAATAAAAATGCACTTAAAAGGGCGAGGAAGTAGGTTTGTTTAGATTTCATATAAGAATACTTGTCATTCTGACGCAGGAAGAATCTCTATGCGACAGAAAACTGACCTTGTTTTTGTTAAACGTAAGTGCAGTACGGTTATGTTAAAGATGCTTCGTGCCTCAGCATGACAGGGGTTGACTTATAAACTATCTAAAATATTTGCTTTTTTGGCTTCGTATTCTTCCTGCGTAATCAGGTGTTTATCGTACAAAGTTTTAAGCTTGCGTAGTTTCAAAGTTGTTTCGTCTTCGGCTTCTTCTACTACTTCGGCAATCTGGATAACCGGTTGTTCTGGTTCCGGTACGGGAATTTCGGCAACAGGTTGTGCATTAAAACTGATCGGAGAAGCAGTTGCTCTGTTTTCTTCGAGCTTTTGCTGACGCAACATTTCTTTATATTCTTCCAACTGCTGGTTTGCGGCCTGGTGCAATTTGCGCGCCTGTACCTTTGGAATAAATTCGGTTACTATATTTTCGCCATGCTGTGGTACACAGATAAATTTAGAACCAAAAAACTCTTCTTTAAACGAAACTTCTTTAATGCTTTTCCAAGAAATATCTTTAAAGTTCATGGTTAAGCCCAGGTTGCCCGGCTCGCAGTAAAAAATCCTTTTGTTCGAAATCGCGATACTATCTGGTAGTAAGTTTACTGCAGGTTTTTTCTGTACGGCCAGATATAAAATCTCTTCTCCATTGGTTAAAAGATCGTTTAATTTTCCAATCACCTTTTCAACCGCTTTAGGGTCTTGCTCGTCGCTCAGAAATCTATCTATACTAATCATAATATTTTTTAAAATTGATGTGTGGTTTATGTTCAGATGCTAATCTTCGGCATCATCATATTTGTTTTTGTTCTTTGTAGCCGGTTTACCCGCTATGCAAATTACAAATTCTCCTTTTAAAGTATTGTTTTCAAAATGTGATTTTATTTCAGCTAAAGTACCCCTTACGGTTTCCTCAAACATTTTGGTCAGCTCCCTGCTTACCGATGCCTGCCGCTCAGCACCTAAATATTGGGCAAACTCTTCTAAAGTTTTTAATAAACGGTGCGGACTTTCATAAAGTATAATGGTACGTTCTTCTTCAGTCAGTTTTTTGAATTTGGTTTGCCGGCCTTTTTTAACGGGTAAAAAACCTTCGAAACAAAATGAATCGGCAGGTAGGCCCGAGTTTACCAAAGCCGGTACAAAAGCAGTTGCACCTGGCAAACATTCTACGGCAATGTTGTTTTTAATGGCTTCGCGTACAAGAAAGAAACCCGGATCGGAAATGGCTGGCGTACCCGCATCCGAAATCAGGGCAATTTGCTGTCCTTCGTTTAAAAATCTGATAATTTCTGAAGTGGCTTTATGTTCATTATGCTGGTGATGGGCAAAAACTCTTTTATCAATCCCGAAATGCTTGAGCATGGGGGCGCTTGTACGGGTATCTTCAGCCAAAATCAAATCGCACTCTTTTAATATCCGGATTGCCCTGAAGGTCATATCCTCCAGGTTGCCTATTGGCGTAGGTACAAGAAATAGTTTGCCATCCATAATCCAGTCTGCAGTTTGCAGTTAACGGTTTGCAGTTTTTTCCAAACTCCTTACCCCAAACTCCAAACTCTTGCTATCTTTGCTTAAAAAATTAAATAATGCTGCAAGTTAACTATATCCGCGAAAATAGAGAGAAAGTTTTAGAACGTTTAAGTGTACGTAATTTTAAACAACCAGAGTTGGTAGACGAAATCATTAAAATTGATGAAGAACGCCGCTCCACTCAAACTTCGCTGGATAGTATCTCTGCAGAAGCAAATGCAGCTGCCAAACAAATTGGCGATTTAATGCGTGCAGGTAAAAAAGAAGAAGCAGAAACCATTAAGGCGCAAACGGCTTCTCATAAAGAAAATATCAAAAACCTGAGCGATAAATTAAATGAACTGGAAACTGCCCAGCACAACTTAATTGTTCAGCTGCCAAACCTGCCTTACCATCTGGTAAAACAGGGCTCAACTGCTGAGGATAACGAAATTGTACTTACGCATGGCGAACCAGCAAAGTTACCCAATAAGGCTTTGCCACATTGGGAGCTGGCAGCTAAGTATGATATTATTGATTTTGAACTGGGCGTTAAAATAACCGGTGCTGGTTTCCCTGTTTATAAGGGAAAAGGTGCCAGGTTACAACGTGCCCTGATTAATTTCTTTTTAGACCACGCTACTGCTGCCGGTTATAAAGAAATGCAGGTACCACACCTGGTAAATGCTGCTTCGGGTTTTGGAACCGGACAGTTGCCGGATAAAGAAGGACAGATGTACCACTCAGCCATTGATGATTTATATTTAATCCCGACGGCCGAAGTACCGGTAACCAATTTGTACCGCGATGTAATTATCAAGGAAGAAGATTTACCCATTAAAAATACAGCCTATACACCATGTTTCCGCAGAGAAGCAGGTTCTTACGGCGCACATGTACGTGGTTTAAACCGTCTACACCAGTTTGATAAGGTAGAGGTGGTACAAATAACGCATCCTGATCAATCTTACGAAACGTTAGAAGATATGAGCCAGTATGTACAGTCGCTTCTGCAAGAACTTGGCTTGCATTACCGCGTATTGCGTTTATGTGGTGGCGATATGGGCTTTACCTCAGCCATGACTTACGATATGGAAGTTTGGAGCGCAGCGCAAGAGCGCTGGTTAGAGGTTTCTTCTGTTTCTAATTTCGAAACTTACCAGACTAACCGTTTAAAACTGCGTTTTAAAGGAAAAGAGGGAAAAGCACAGCTGGCGCACTCGTTAAACGGAAGTGCATTGGCTTTGCCTCGTATTGTTGCGTCGATTTTAGAGAATTACCAGACCGAGAACGGTATTAAAATTCCGGAAGCTTTAGTGAAGTATACCGGCTTTGATATGATTGATTAAGGTGGGGTTTGGCTTTTAATTTCGTCATTTTGAAAAGAAGAAGGCTTTGCGCAGGAGTGAAGCAACCTTTTTGATAATAAATTATTATAGAATAGATTGCTTAGGCTCGCTCATATCCCGCCTCGAAATGACGAAATGTATTTTTAATTATCCGATAATCAGTTGTAAAGCCCAAGACTTGCGTGGTTGATTAAGTTAGGTAACTAACGAAGTTTTGGATGCAAAGGAGCATTAGAAACTTCAATAGCTAAGCAAGGGCTAAGACTTACGAAGTTTTCACCGTATAAACCCTTAGCTAACTTCGTAAGAAAGGCATAAAAAAAGCTTTGCAATACTGCAAAGCTTTTTGTTTTTATATAGATAGATGTGATTTTCGTAATGATTATAAAATCAAGATCAACAATAAGATAATGATGATAATTGCACCTACTGAAAGGTAAACACCTCCTGAAATTGCACGTGCCTGACCTTTTAACTCTCTTAATTCGTTGCGTAATGCCTTGCGCTCTGCTCTGGTCAGGTTTGATTTGTCCATGTCTCTGATTTCTTCAACACGGCTTTTAATTTTTTCCAGTTTTACCGCTTGTTCTGCAGTTAATTCTGTAGGGTTTTTCGCAGGCTTATCAGCAGCCTGAGCTGAATTAAAACTAATTCCTAAAGCGAAAACCAAGGCTAACGTGTAAATGAATTTTTTCATAATATCTAATTTTTTAGTGTTTCGATTTCTACTTAACAAAAAACCTACCAAAATGTTCTGGTAGGTTTTAAAAAGCGTTAATTATCGGTTAAAATTTTTATTTGATCTCAAAAATGGCATTTACTGTAAAACTCAACTTAATCTTTTTGAAATCAATTTCCGGGGCGCCGGCGGCATCAGCCATTTCAGCTTTCATTGCAAAACTTCTGTAAACAGGCTGTACAATATTATCGCCACCATCCTGTATTTCAATAACGCTGCCTAATTTGTCGCCCAAAGCTTCTACCATATAAGCAGCCTTTTCTTTGGCAGCCATCAGGGCTTTAATTTTCAGCTCTTTTTTCAGGCTTTCAATTTTACTGTAATCATAGCTTTCGATGTTGGTGTTGGCAATCCCTTTCGCATCAATTGCTTCAATAATTGCGTTGAACTTGTTTAAATCGCTCACTTTTAAGCGGTATTGTTTGCTTGCTAAAAAATCAGGATTTTTCTTTTTCTCAGTAGCATAGTTCCAGCTGCTTAAATTGCTGATGGTTAAATTTTCTTTGGCAATACCAGCTTTTTGAACTGCCGCATAGAGTTGTTTCTCCAGTTCAGTAATCTCTACTTTTTTCTTGCCGTTTAAATACTCTTTAAGTGAAATACCAATGTAAATAATATCTGGTGTAACTTCAGTTTCAGAGGTACCGCTAACATTAATCTTTCTGCGTAAATCTACTTGTTGAGCCATCGCTGTTGATAATCCTAAAAATGCAACTAATGCAAGTGCTATTAACTTTTTCATAATTCAAATTTTTTCTTTGTGTGTACTGTAAAGATGTAAATGCCATACAAATTCCACACCGAGATTAAAATATTTTTTCTTTTCACTGATAACGGTTGCGGCCGGCAAATAGCTACAGCGAGGTTATTATTTATTGATATTTAGGCTTATTTGGTTTGTATCTGCTTTATTTTCAGTTGAATGTGTTTTATTGAAAAAAGCTTATAAAACATTTTTTTAAGCCATAAATGCTAAAATTTAATCATAAAATATTTTTAATAATTGGAACATTAATCAAGAGTATTGTATTAATGTTGCAGCCGAAGCATGGCTTATTCCTGTACCAGAAAAGGCTAACAGGTAACGAAAAATATAAAACTTACTGGTGTGTTTTCCGATTCAGGAAAAATTGTGCGCAAGGTTTTATGCTTAAATAGACGGAATTATAAAGAGGTATAAAACCATGCGCAACAGCATGTTTGCTGCTGAATTTTACTTTTTATAGCAATCCTGGATAGGCTGCCGGTGGGGTGTTTAGCGGTTAAACTTTTGAAACCCTAACAGCGGTTGGCCCTTTTTGACCCATTTCTACTTCAAAGGTAACTTTATCACCCTCTTTAATCTGGGTTGTTAAACCATTAACGTGTACGAAGATACTTTCCTGTGTTTCGGTGTTTTTAATGAAACCGTAACCTTTGCTGTCATTAAAGAAAGTAACGGTTCCTTTTTTAACAGGGTTTTCGTCTACAATGTCTTCTTGCCTTGAAATACCAATTTGAATATCTTCTGTATTGATTACAATTTTCTTATTCGGATCTGGTGGGGTAGAAGAGATGTTTCCATTTTCGTCTACATAAGCCATCATATCTTCCAGTGCTAAACCTTTTTTGGCATTAGCCTGGCGTTCTTCTTTTTTCTCTTGTTTGTCTTTTTGTTTCTTTAACCGTTTTTTTTCATTTTCTTTTTTACTGTATGATGCCTGGGATTTAGCCATATTTTATTTGCTGTATTGTTTTAGAAGGGTAAGTGGAATGGAGAATTAAACAAAGATAGCAATACAGAATCATAAACACGATTTTAATCGGGAGAAGCAGCTTATAAACAATGTGTTTATTACTTAAATCAGCTGAAACTTACCTGGCTGCCCATTTTGCCTTATCAATCTGATAAATAAAATTGGGTTTTACGGGTTCGCCGTAGTAGGCCACTTCAAATTCGCCTGTTTTTATAGCACCCAATTTTTCTGCCGCCTTTTGCGACCTGAAGTTGGTTGCACCAATGTGCAGGATTACTTTATCTACAAAACGGAAAGCATAATTGAGCATCAGTGTTTTTAAAGAACGGTTATGGCCCTTACCCCAAAACTTGCGGCCAACAAAGGTATAGCCAATGGCAACTGAACGGTTTGCTTCGTTTAGATCGTAATACCTCGAGCTCCCAACAATTTCGCCGGTCTCTTTTTCATAAACGATAAAAGCGCCATGCGATTCGATAGCTCCCTTAAAGAAATTCTGGAAAACCTCCCTTTGGTAACGGTCTTTATTGGGATGCTGTTCCCAGAGTAAGGGGTCGGATGCTACGGCAAACACGGCTTCAAAATCTGTTTCTTTTAACGGAACAATTTTAATCAGATCGTCTTCTGGTGTGGGTTGTAAATCGAAATGCATTATGTTTTTTATAAAAACGGCCGGCTAAAAAGCCAGCCGTTTGTTGAGTATTTTATAGTGGAGGCCCTGACACGGGTTCAGGGCGAGGGGCTAGTGATTTAGTCAACCAGGCCTTCAATTTCAACCACTTCGTTTGCTTCTTTCTGGTAATCTACTTTATCAATTTCGAAACCGAAAAGGCTTAAGAAATCAGACCGGTAACCTGCCAGGTCGCCAATAGCCGGTAAAGTTTCGGTAGTTGCCTGTTCCCAAAGTTCGGCCACTTTAGCCTGTACATCATCGCGCATTTCCCAATCATCGATCCTGATTCTGCCTTTTTCGTCAACAGGAACCGGATTGCCGGTAAATAATCTATCGGCATATAACCTTTGAATCTGCTCGATGGTACCTTCGTGGATGCCCTCGGCTTTCATTACTTTGTACAATAATGAGATATATAATGGAATAACCGGAATAGCTGAACTGGCCTGTGTAACCAATGCTTTGTTTACTGATACGTAGGCTTTACCGTTAATATCTTTCAATTTATCGCCAATGGTAAAGGCGGTAGCCTCTAAATCGTCTTTTGCTCTTCCTATCGTTCCTTTACGGTATACCGGCTCGGTTAAGGCAGGACCAATGTAAGAATAAGCTACAGTAGTGGCGCCTTCAGCCAAAAGGTTCTCTGCTTTTAGAGCGTCAATCCACATGGCCCAGTCTTCGCCACCCATTACGGCAACCGTATTGGCAATATCTTCTTCGGTAGCTGGCTCGATAGAAACTTCGCTCACGTTACCGGTGTGGAAATCGACCGTTTTATTGGTATAAGTGTGGCCGATCGGTTTTAGGGTAGAGCGGTGTAAAACCTCTGTATCCGGGTGTTTCCTTACCGGCGAAGCCAAACTATAAATGACTAAATCTACCTGACCTAAATCTGCTTTAATCAGTTCGATAGTTTTTGCTTTGATTTCTTTAGAGAAGGCATCACCGTTAATGCTTTTTGCATATAAACCTGCTGCATGTGCTTCTTTTTCAAAAGCGGCACTGTTATACCAGCCCGGTGAAGCTGTTTTGCCTGCTGAGGGGGCTTTTTCGAAAAATACGCCAATAGTAGAAGCACCTGAACCATAAGCAGCGGTAATTCTCGATGCCAAACCGAAACCGGTTGATGCGCCAATTACCAATACTTTTTTCGGACCATTGATAGCTCCTTTTGATTTTACATATTCAATTTGGTTCTTTACGTTTTGAGCGCAACCATCAGGATGTGCAGTTAAACAGATAAAGCCCCTCATTCTAGGTTCGATAATCATTTTTGTTCTTTTTTACGTTTTGTAATGTTAAAATAAGTACAGTTTTAAGGTTATTGAAAATGCCTTAATGTCCAAATCTTTAACGAAGATATATTTTTAATTGTTTAACCTTAAATGAATTTTAAATATTGAAGATTTTTAAGTTTGTTGATTCCGCACAATCGTCATTTCGGGCGGAGTGCAATGCAGTCGGAAAATCTATTGTTGTAAATTGAAATTCGGGCTTTTATTTAACCACAAAGGATACGGAATATACAAAGCCCTTATTATTTTAAGCACACAGAGGGGGGCAAGGCAGGAGATAGGGTTTGGACGACCAGACTCCTGACTTCCGACTTTAACATATTTCTTTTATTTTAGCAGCACACAGATAAAACCGGTTTATCTTTTTATGAGAAAAATATTATTACTTGCCTCGATGGTATTCGTCCTGGCATCAGGAAGGCTATATGCGCAGACCCAATACCAAAATTCGGGTTGGTTTATGTTTTTGAACAATACCAGGTTTAATGAGAAATGGGGATTACAGTTCGATCTGCAGATCCGTTCGGCAGATAACTGGGGCTATGTGCGCAATACACTGGTACGGCCTGCAGTGCAATATTTCATCAATAACAAAAGCAATCTTGCGCTGGGTTACCTATGGCAGACCACAACCACCGAAGTGGCAGGAAGTACCGATCTTACCCTTCACGAACACCGTATTTTTGAACAATACATCTACAACCATAAAATCAGTTCGGTATTTGCCAGTCATAGGCTTAGGCTTGAGCAACGCTTTATCGGCAGAACCGGAGAAGATGTATTTTCGCAAAGGTTCCGTTATTTTGTAAGGTTGATACAGCCACTACAAAAAACACAGCCTGCTTTTGAAAAAGGTGCTTTTGTGGCTTTACAAAACGAAATTTTCTTAAACCTGCAGAACAGGAACAAAATCAATAACAGCGTGTTCGATCAGAACAGGGCCTATCTTGCTGTGGGATACCGTTTTTCGAAAAAAATTGACCTGGAAACGGGGTATATGAATCAGGCTACCCACGGATTGAATAATAATACCATTAATAACATTATTCAGCTGGCTGTTTATACTAGGTTTTAATGATTTAAAGTCATTTTTTGTTTAACAAAGGATGCAAAATGTTAAAGCTGTTGTAATTGATTGGTCTTTTTGCTCAATTTGCCGCGTGAAAAGATTTACCCTTCTATTTTTAGCACTCCTGTTTGGCAAGCGGATGCAGGCACAGGAAATTCGAAGCTCTTCGGCTAACCCAATCCCGGCCTCGAAAAGTTTATTTAACCCGGAGCATAAACGGAATTTTTCGCGCAAAGGCGATTTTTATTTTCATTGGGGATACAATAGTTCCTGGTACGGCAAAAGCGACATCAGGTTTCAGGGACCTAATTACGATTTCACCCTGAAAGATGTGGTTGCACACGACAGGCAGTCGAAATTAAGCTGGGAGTATCTGAACCCTGGTTTAATTACCGTGCCGCAGTATAACATCCGTTTAGGTTATTTTATAAAAGATAATTACAGTATCTCTATTGGCTGGGACCATATGAAATATGTAATGGATATCCCGCAAACAGTTGCAATTACTGGCCATATCGGTTCCAATATCTCTCCTACCAATACACCTACAGGTAATTTGGCCGGCGATTATAATGGGCAGCTCATTAATGTGAAGGAAAGTATGCTTACTTATGAGCATACCGATGGTTTTAACTACGCAAATGTTGAAGTAGAGCGCTATGATGATATTTGGGTGGCACCGGGCGGCAATACCTCACTAACCTTAGAAACCGGCCTGGGCGGTGGAATGATGGTTCCGCGGTCTGATGTACGTTTATTTGGCCAGGGAAGGAATAACCATTTCAGTATTTCGGGTTATGGTGTTTCGGCTAAAGTTGGTCTTAAGTTTTATGTCTGGAAAAATGTTTACCTGCAGAATACTACAAAATTTGGAGCCACTAATTTAACAAACGTGCATACTACTGGCTGGGATGAGTACGATCATGCTTCTCAGAAGATTAATTACATTGAAAATATCTGGCAGATCGGTGTTCAGTTTTAAATAAAAAAGGAGGTTTTAAACCTCCTTTTTTTGTTAAGTTGTTAAACTTTGGTTGAGATTGCTCAACCTGGCTTCACGGTACTCACATCCAGTTACAACAACGGTCAAAATTTAATAACATTTAGTAATCTTCTATGATAATTAATTTGCCCCAGATGATAGGCCAGGTGTGTAGCAAGGTGGACAAGGAAATATTCGGTTGAGGTTTTTTCTTCCAAAACCAGCATGGGGTATTCGGCAGCGATTTCCTCAACAGTTAATTTATCAAGTGTTTGGTTAACTACCTCAATGGTCTGGTCTATTTTTTCAATCAGTTCGTAGCGGGGTACATCTTTTAAAGAAAACTCGAGCTCACGGTTCCTGATGTAACCGCTGCCGCCCAATGTAGCCCCAATATAGGTATTTAAGTTCCCGATTAAATGCAGGCATAGGTTACCGGCCGAATTGGTTATACTTTGGTCTACGATCCACAAATTAGCCTCGTTTTGATACGACTCAATTTCGGTTTTTAGTTTATTCAGGTCGCGGTTAAATAGTTTTTTTAGGGTTTGGTTCAACATGGTTTCAGCATTTAAGGAGTCATTCTTTTTGCATCTTGAGATAATATTTCTTTACCATTTTTGGTAATTACCAGCGAGGCAGGGGCAGTGCCGGTTTCACCCATTACAGTAATGTAACAGGTGTAAGTATAATCTCCGCTTTTAAACTGATAATTATGGTTTCCTCCGCTGCCATCGGGAGTATATTTTCCGTTTTTTAGTATTAATGCAGGTTGATCATGCATTGTACTTTTTATGGGCCAGGAGGTATAACGGTAATTAAAATTGCCCAAATCATCAATTCTGATTCTGTATTTTGCTGTTTCAAAAATAAGTACGGGCGATTGAAACGACTTAATTAACGGGTGAAGCTTTACTTTTTCTGCGGCAATTAACCGTATTTTTTCGTCGCTTTCCTGTTTCGATTGGTGATTTACGGCGATCAAACTGCCACCATAATCCAGCCATAAATCGCCGTTAAATAACATAATTCCCCGCCAGCCAACATCATCCCAATCGGCATCTGGTTTAGAGTTGATAATCTTTTTGGTTAACTCTTCATCGAAAATAGCCTTATACCTCTTTATAAATTCCTGCTTGTTTTGAACAGGGGCAATGGGGTATTCTCTTTTAAGGGGAAACTTGATTTTGGTACTTAGCTTTTCAAGGTTTTGTCTTTTTATACAGTCTATAAAACTATTGACCAATGGAAGATATTTTGGATTGAGCTTTTGGCTGTAAGCCGATCCATGAATAATCAATAATATACCTATCAATAACTTTTTCATATAGTTGAGCGTTTTTATTGAGTGAATATAACTGATTTTTTTATGCTGGAATCATATTAATTACCATTCTTTCTGGCGCAACCAGCGAAACCTCTTTTACGCATTTCCATTTCGAACCTGCTAATCCTTCCATAGTGTCTCCTTCTTCAATAATGTCGCCATATTCGTAAATGTGGTAGGCATAAGTCCACAATAAATTGGCTATTTCGTTTTCATTAAAAGTAGAGAACCTGATTTGGAAATCGGGGAGACCCAACGCGTGCATGCCTATGCTGTCCATCAGTAATTCACGCTTTTGCGGATCGCTGCTTATATTAAATAACCTTACATTGCAGAGGGCGTACAATGCCTGTACTTTATCGGTTTCCCAAAGGCTGGTAATCGCCGCCGGGTTTAATATTTTATCGCCGTGAAAGGTGTATACCGCACTGGGTTGCGTAACCCTTATTACGGCCGCAAGGAAATCCATAAACAGGTTTACCCGTTGTTTATAGGGTAAGCTTCGCGACATTAAATCAGTAATCAGTATTTCGTACTGGCAGTTTTGAGCCACTTGGTTTGCTTCTGGCCAGTGCCAGTTTTGCGTAAATGCAGTGTCGGGAAGGCCGATTCCTGCTTCATCCCTGTCCGGGATCAGGATGTTGAGCTGCGCAGGAAGGGTAGCATCGGCCAGCTGAATAGGATAATCTGGAAAGGAAAAAATAAGGCTGCTTACAGAAAATGAATGATCTATATTGTTGATGTGCTTTTTGAGTTCGGCTAAAATCTGATCGGCATTGAGATTAGGTTTGCCAGAAAATAAAAGCTTGGTCATCAGCATTTCAGGGAAATTCTGGAGCTGGTTATCTTCAGGTATAGGCTCAATCTCTTTTGTTGTCGTATTTTTCTTTTTAAATCGGTTGAATAAATTCATGCCTAAATGTAGCATGTTTTGGATATAGTGGGAGATATTATTGTTAAAATATATGATACAATCGACTTAAAACGATGGGTAGTATTATTTAAGGAGAATATGCTGATATCTCCCGGTTGCACAAAAAAAACGTCCCTGATTGCGCAGGGACGTTCTTCAATTAAGCCTTTATTAACATTATACTTTTCTTACTTTTCCTGATCCGATTACCGTTTTATCAACGGTTGGATTGCCAGAATAATTTACGCTGCCTGAACCACTGATTACGGCCCTGATGCTTTCATCAACCGCGATGTTAACTGTACCCGATCCGCTAATGGTAGTAGATAATGTTTTTACAGCAAAAGATTTACCAGCTAAAGTACCAGAGCTGCTGATCACCACTTTGGCATGATCGGCGCCACCGGTAATGTTGATCGACCCCGAACCGCTGATTACACCGCTATAGTTATCTACATCAGCCGAAGCTTTGATATTTCCTGAACCACTAACGGTGGTAGTTAAGCTGCCTGTACTGATTTTTCCATTAACCGTTAAACTGCCATCGCCGCTCACTGTTAAGCTGGCCAGTTCTTTTGCCGTTACATAAGCGGTAATTTTTTTACCCTCATATTTATTAGACCAGCTTCTGATGCTGGTTTGCGGGCGGATTACCAAAACGTTGCCTTTAACCTCGGTCACAATTGTGGCAAGAGCATCAGCATCGCCTTCTAAACGGCAGCTTTCGGTGTTACCCAAGGTCACAATTACATTAATGGGCCCCGCAGAGGCAACACCGTTGAAGTTTTTTACCTCTCTCTCCTCTTTTTGATGGGTTGCAGTACCCGGTTTAGTATGTGCCGAAGCAGTTATACCAATGCCTGAAGTTAAAGTTAATGCGGCTAATAAAAGGGCAAACAATTTTTTCATGGTTATAGATTTTGATAATGAATAATGCGTTTTGAATATAAGACGCAGGTTTAGCCAAAAAGTTGCATAAAATTGAAAAATATCATGCTGATTTGCTGAGTGGTGTCAGCTAGTAATAGCTAACTCAGAACTGAAGATTAAGGTCAGATGGTAACATCTGACCTCACCTAAAGGTAAATCATTCCCCCTTTTTTATCCCTATATAAAAAAGCGGATCATGTTTAAAGTTTTCGGCAGTTATACTGGCATCTACCGGAATGGTTTTCCAATCGTTGGTCGGTTTAATTAAAGAATAAGCACCTGCTTTTAAAGTTACGCGTACCGGCATATCAAAACCTTTAACATCGGTTACCCAACGGTAAGACAAGGTATGGTTACTGATATTATATTCGAGTACGGGAATTTTGGTGTAGCGTAAATACTGATCGAATATTTTATCGAGCTTTAAACCACTCTGTTTGGCGATATACTGCTCAATTTGTGCTGTGGTAACCGTTTGATGATAAAAAGTTTTGTTTAAACCCCGTAATATCTGCCTGAATTTCTCATCGTTGTTAATCAGCTGGCGGATGATGCTGATCAGATTGGCACCTTTAGGATACATATCACCGGAACCTTCCTTATTTACACCGTAAGGGCCAATAATCGGAACATTGTTCTGGATAATTTTTTGTAACCCGATAACGTATTCATCGGCTGCTGCTTTATTTTCGGTGCACTCGGTGAACAAAACTTCAGAGTAGTTGGTAAAACCTTCATGAACCCACATATCGGCAATATCTTTCGAGGTAATGTTATTGCCAAACCACTCATGACCGCTTTCGTGGATGGTAATGAAGTCCCATTTTAAACCATGTCCTGTGCCACTTAAATCTCTCCCCAAATAACCCTGTTTAAACTGGTTGCCGTAAGCTACGGCACTTTGGTGCTCCATCCCCAGGTGTGGTGCCTGTACCAGCTTGTAGCCATCTTTATACCAGGGATAAGGGCCAAACCAATATTCAAAGCATTTTAGCATAGGTTTAACCTCGGCATCCCAGTGCGGCCGTGCTTTGGCACTGTCGGTTTGCAGGGCCCAGTAATCGATGGTAAGATTTCCGTTTTCGCCTGCAAAACTATCCTGCCAGTGGGCATATTTGCCAATGTAAAAAGTTACGTCGTAGTTGTTAATGGGGTTAGCCACAAACCAATTGTACTGTTTGTATCCATCAGGCTTATCAACCGTATTCCTTAACCTGCCGTTCGATATTTCCTGTAAAGTATTTGGAACGGTGATGCTGATCAGCATACTGTCTACCTCATCGCTCTGGTGATCTTTATTTGGCCACCATACACTGGCTCCCAAGCCCTGGCAGGCTACCGAAACAAAAGGGTTGCCCGCACTGTCTTTCTTGAAGATGAAACCGCCATCCCAGGGTGGTGTTTTAGCTACAATGGGATTACCCGAATAAAAAACCGTGAACTTATCTTTGCTCCCTTTTTTTACCGCCTTAGGGAAGGTTACAAAAACAGCATTGTATTCTCTTTTAAATGGGAGTTCGGCACCTTTGTACAGCACCTTTTCTACTTTAAGGTTATCGAAAAGATCGAACTGCAGTTTGGTAAAATCCTGTGTAGCGGTGAAAGCAAATTCGTTACTGCCGCTAACCGATTTTTGGTCGATATCGATTTTCACATCCAAGTGGTAGTAATTGATATCGTAACAGGTACGTAGGGGGGTAAGCGTTCCGCGTAGGCTATCGGCACGTGGGTTGACCTGGTTTTTGCCCAGCATTTGAGCCTGTAAACCTGAAATGCTGCAGGCGAGTGCTAAAATGGTAAATAGTTTTTTCATTTGTATTTTATTAATCGTTTAAAACGATTGGTTATTTATGCCCGCATTTAGAAACGCGGGCAGGCATTTATTTAATGACATCAACTTCGATAAAGCTATCGTTAAAAACGGTTTGCGTGGCTTTAATGTAATCTGCTTCGGTTGCTTTATATGGGTTATCTACAAATTTTTGTGGGTTGCGCGCAAACAATGGGAAGGCGGTGCTTTGTACCTGAATCATGATGCGGTGCCCTTTTTTAAAGGTGTGCAATACATCCTGCAATCTGAAATTTACATCCGTTTTTTGGTTGGCTACCAAAGCCTCAGGTTTTTCGAAACTGTTACGGAAACGTGCCGGCATTACCTCCGAACGTACCATTTGCCAGTAGTTGCTTAAAATGATGTTTTTATTCGGCATATATGGGTTGTTCGGTTCATCGGCAGGGTATACATCAATTAGCTTTACGATGAAATCGGCATCAGTACCTGTAGATGCAATTTTAAGGTGCGACATGATTTCGCCTCCTAAAGTGATGTCGTTGTCCAATACATCGGTTTGGAAAACCAGAACATCAGGGCGGCGGCCAGCAAAACGCTGATCTTCGCTCATGTAGTTATGTGGTGTAAAACCAATTGTAGTAGTTAAATCTTCAGTATAGGGAACTGGTTTTAGCGGGTCGCTGATGTAATTAACCGAGCCTGCGGTGGTCGGAGCAGTCATGCTCAGTTTACCATCGGCACCTAAATATAGTTTTTGTTTGCTGGCTTTTTCAGCAGGCCATTTGCTAAAAGTTTCCCATTCTTTTTTACCGGTATCGAACATGTAAGCTTCAGGTAAGCCAGAATTTGGGTCGCCATTGCCTTTTAAAAAATGATTAAAGAATTTGGCTTCGATATTTTTTTGGTAGAATGTAGCAATGCTGTCGCCGAAATACACATTACTGTGCATCGTATGACCGGTTTCACGGCTCCATCTCCCGTGGCCAAAAGGTCCCATAACAATGGTGTTGTAGGCACTTGGATTTTTCTTTTCGATGGTTTTATAAATGTTCAACGGACCAGATAAATCTTCGGCATCGTACCAGCCACCAACTACCATTACAGCAGGTTTAACAGTATTATAGTGCTTTAGCAGGCCACGTTTTTGCCAAAACTCATCGTAATTGGGGTGATTTACAGTTTCCTGCCAGAAAAAATTGTCTTTATAATATTTGTCGGCATTGGTTAAAGGGCCAAGGTCTAAAGCAAATTGGTATCCATCTTTGGTTTTAGGATTAATGATTTGGTTGTTGTACCACGGCTTAGCAGTTGTGTCGGTTTTCTGTACACCAAATACCGGGAAGGTGAAAAAGTAACTTTGTAAAAAAGAACCATTGTGGTGGAAATCATCAAAAAAGAAATCAGAAATCGGTGCCTGTGGTGAAGAAGCTTTTAAAGCAGGGTGGTTACTTAAAATGCCTGCTGCGGTATAAAAACCGGGATAAGAAATTCCCCACTGGCCAACCTTGCCGTTATTGTTGGCTACATTTTTTACCAGCCAATCGATGGTGTCGTAGGTATCTGAGCCTTCATCTACATCTTTTTTGGTTTTTTTATTGTCGATTACAGGTGTCATGTTAGTCCAGGTGCCTTCGCTTTTCCAGCGACCGCGTACATCCTGGTAAACAACAATATAACCTTCTTTCATCATCAGCTCTGACGGGCCTAAACGTGCAGGGAATTTATCTTCGCCATAAGGAGCCACGCTGTAACAGGTACGCTGCATAATCATGGGATATTTTTTATTCCTGGAGGCGTCTTTAGGGGTGTAAATAGCCGTGAAAAGCTTAACCCCATCGCGCATGGGAATGTAAACTTCCTTTTTGGTATAATTGGCTTTTGGATAATTTGCGTCGCTTTGGGCAAAGGCAGAATATCCTGAAAGCAGGATGATAAAGAGTTTAAAGTATTTCATTTTTTAAGAATAAGTAAGTTAGCCTGCTTTTGGTTCGCGGAGAAACGAACCATGGCGGTTGTTATGTTTATTTTTTTTAGATTAAAGTTAGTATTTAAATTATTTATTTGAGTCCGATCTTATCTTTCCGGTTCGTGCTGGCACGAACCGGGGGCATTTATTATTTCAAGACCGAAACTGTAATAAACGAACTGTTAAAGGTATCATGGTAAATTTTATGGGTCGCTTTCTGGAAATCGCCGGGTTCTGCCTGGTAAATATCCATAAACTTTTGTGGGTTGCGATCGGCCAGAGGAAACCATGAGTTCTGAATCTGGATCATGATCCTGTGCCCTTTTTTAAAGGTGTGGGCCACATCAGGCAAAGGATAGTTTACCTTGGTGATGGCTCTCGGCACAAAAGGCTCGGGCTTTTCGAAACTGTTGCGGTACTTGCCCCTCATAATTTCGCCACGTACCAGCATCTCGTAACCTCCCATAATCAGGTTTTTTGGGTTTGGTACGGGGTTAGGAGCATCTTCAGGGTAAACATCAATCAGTTTAACCACGTAATCGGCATCTGTTCCGGTAGTAGAAACAACCAGGTTAGCCAGAACAGGCCCGGTTAAGGTAATATCTTCCATCAATACGCCGGTCTGGTAAGTTTTTACATCGGGCCTGCGGGCTGCAAATCGCTGATCGTCTATCATATACTCGCGGGTACGTTTAGCCTGCACGCCATCCTGATAAGGTACCGGGTTATTCGGATCGCTCACATATTCATCCCAGCTATCGGTACGGCCTACTTTTTCGAATTCCAGCTTGCCATTGGGGTGTAAATACAGGTTTTTAGTTTCTGTTTCCTGTGGTGGCCAGGTGCTGAATTTTTTCCATTCATTGCTTCCGGTTACAAAGATATTGGCTTCGGCAGGATTAAAATCGCCTTCGCCTTTTAAGTAATGTTTAAAGAAAGGCAGTTCGTATTGTTGCTGATAATCGATACTGGTGGTTTTGCCAAAACTAATATCGCCAAGGTAAGACCCATCGCTGCGTACCCAGCCACCATGAAACCATGGTCCTGCCACGAGGATATTATTGGCATTGGGATTTTGTTTTTCAATGGCTTTATAAGTGGCAAAGGTTCCATAGGCATCTTCGGCATCGAAGAAACCGCCTACAACCATAACTGCAGGCTTAACATTGGTTAAATGCGGAGTGATTAAACGGGCTTTCCAGAAAGTATCGAGATTAGGGTGTCTAAACAAATCGTTCCAAAATTTAATGCTGTCAGCAAAATAGCTGTCTTTTAAATTTTTAACTGATCCGGCTTCCAGGTAAAAACGGTAATTATCCTGAATAGGGAACTTAAAACCTTTAGGCCCTTTATCGGGGGTGATGGGTTTTGGGCGCGGAACGCCAAAACTGCTCATAAAACTAAAGGCATCCATTAAAAATAAGGTGCCGCGATGATGAAAATCATCGCCTACAAACCAATCGGTAACGGGTGCTTGTGGCGAAACCGCTTTGAGCGCCGGGTGGGCATTGGGCAATGAGGTAGTGGAGTAAAAACCCGGATAAGAAATGCCATAAATACCGGCGTTACCATTATTGCCCTTTATATTTTTAACCAGCCAGTCGATGGTATCGTAGGTATCGGTACTTTCATCAATTGCCGTTTTAGATTTTTTATCTGTAACCTGCGGACGGATATCGGCAAAGGTTCCTTCACTCATCCAACGGCCGCGAACATCCTGATAAACAAAAATAAATCCCTCGCGCATCATCGCCGGAAAATTACCCAGGCTCAGCTTATATTTATCTTCACCATAAGGAGCAACCGTGTAAGGTGTACGGTTAATTAAAAAAGGGTATTTTTTGGATTGATTTTTGGGTATATAAATGGAGGTGAATAATTTTACCCCATCGCGCATGGGAATCTGGCGTTCTATTTTGGTGTAATTTTCTCTAACATATGCCGAATCATTCTGCTGGGCAAGCAATTCATTTGAAATAAACAAACAGATTAAGAGGCTGAAAATTCTGGGAAAGTTCATTTAAGTTTAGTTTTTAGGAATAAAATTTAAATATAGCAGATTCGTATACGATTCTGAAAAAACAGCCCGTAAAAGGTTTGTTAGTAACAGATAAGATGGAAGAGGTGGGATAGATGATGGAAAAGTCCTGAAAGCTAATTTTATTTAAATAACGCGCTCTTTGTCATTGCTTTATAAAAATTTAGTTAAATCTTGTTAAGAGATAATCTTTTAAGAATTTTAACCGTCATATTGATAATGGAATTAAACACAAAAAAATGAATAGGTTATTAAAAAGAGGATTGGTTGTTTTTGCTGCAGCAGCAATGATAACAACCTTGAGTATTGAGCATGTTTCTGCACAAAGAGGCGGAAGAGGCGGAGGTGGCGGAAGATCAGGTTCCATCGGTTCATCAAGAGGTAGCGGCTCTATGGCACATATATCACCTGGTAGAAGTAGTTTTTCGCAGGGTTTCCGACCAGGGAGATCAAGCTACGGATATAGCAGACCGGCTTACCGATCAGGATTTTTTAGGCCGGGTTATGGATATCGCGTAGGCTTTAGCAGACCATATTACAGGCCATACTATAGTTATTACAATTTTTACAGACCGTTTTTAGGTTTCAGGATCAACGTGCTGCCTTATGGTTATTATCCTTTTTGGTATGGTCCGAGCCAATTTTACTATTCTGGCGGGCTATTCTATCAACAAAACAACGATCAGTACGAAGTGGTAACCCCACCGGTTGGTGCCGAAGTTCCGAATTTACCGTCAGATGCCAACAGGGTAACCATTAACGGCGTAGATTATTATGAATATAAAGGCGTTTATTATACCCAAAAAGAAAATGCCGATGGCAAAACGGTATATGTGGTTGCCGGTAAAGATGGTGTTTTAAATACAGGTGATGGTACAGCCGACACACATAATATAGGCGATATTATTAATCAATTACCAGAAGGATGCAGGGAAGTAACCATTAAAAACGAAAAATATTTTGTTTCGCCAGATGATGTTTATTACGAAGAAATAGTAGATGGAACAAACATTATTTACCGTGTAATCGGTAAGTTGTTTTAAGCAGGGTTATATACGCTTATTGTGCAGCCAGATGGTACCACATCTGGCTGTTCTTGTTTTATGCCAAACAATGGTTGATCCGGAGAAAACAACAGGTTTTATTAAAGAGTGTCGGATGGAAACATCCAACACCACAGAAAAATCTCGCACTGGTGTATTGTTAGCGGGGAGACCCTGAAATAAATTCATGGTGACGTATTGCAGGCAACCAAAAATCCATATTTTTACATCCTAAACATTCCGATTTGAAACCCATATCGCAGCTCTTTTTTGTTTATGCTTTTTTTGCGGTTCTGCTATCGTCATGCTCTGTAACAAAACAGGTGGCGGTTAGGCAGAATGAAACCAGTATTTCGTCGGTTAAATTTCTCCACGAGTATATTATGCCGTTAAACCAGGTTTTCGAAAATTCGGTGGTTGGGGGTTTATCGGGGATTGATTATGATGCCGTCCATAATCAATATTACCTGATCAGTGATGATCCGTCTCAGTTTAGCCCGGCGAGGATTTACACAGCACAGCTAACGCTCAAAGAGAATAAAATTGATACGATCCGTATAACTGGTGTTACCTATCTTTTACAGGAAAACGGAAAACAATATCCCAAATATGGCACGGATAAAAGCGTGAAGCCAGATGGCGAGTCTGTCCGTTATAATCCGGTTACCAAACAATTAATTTGGAGCAGCGAAGGCGAACGGTTGTTTAAAAATGGCGATACGACCATTGTTCAGCCCAGTTTAACTTTTATTTCTACAGGTGGGAAGTTTTTGGATACCATACCATTACCTGCAGGCTTTCATTTTACAAAAACAGAAAGCGGCGCACGTAAAAATGCGTTGTTTGAGGGCTTAACCTATGCCGATCATTATAAAACGTTATATGCCAGTTTAGAAGAACCTTTATACCAGGATGGCCCGCAATCTTCTTTTGGCTATGATAAGGCTTTAACCCGGATTTTAAAGTTCGATGTGGCTACTAAAAAGAATACGGCACAATATGCCTATAATCTTGATGCTTTACCTGTAAAACCTACTGTAGACAATGACTGGAATGTAAACGGCATTTCAGAGATACTGGCAATTAACAATCATACCCTTTTGGTGATGGAAAGGGCCTGGGCAAAAGGGCATGATGACCATACTTTTCTAAAACTTTACCTGGTTGATCTGCATGGTGCCGAAAACGAGATGAACAATACATCGTTCATGAAAAACCCTCCAAAACCTTTAACCAAGAAACTGCTTTTCGATTTTGATACGCTAAACAGGCATATCGATAATTTTGAAGGGGTAACATTTGGCCCCAAACTTGCGAACGGACACCATTCCCTGATATTCTGTGTAGACAATAATTTTGGAAAATCGCAGGTACAGCAGTTTTTTCTTTTCGAGATCATCCCATAACATCATTCCAATTTAAAATCCATAAATGAGTAAAATAAAAGCCCTGCTTTTCGATTTAGACGGTACATTAATTGATTCAGAGAAATTTCATTTCGATTGTTGGAATACGTTTTTAAGCCCATATCATGTTAACATTGAATTTAAAGATTGGCTAAGCAATTATGCAGGGATCCCCCTCCCCAAAAATGCAAAAACGATTATAGACCGATATAAAATTGATGAAGATTTAGAAAGCTTTATCAATAGAAGGGAAAAAATAACCTTTGATGGTTTTAGGACAACCGATATTCAGCTAATGCCCTTTGCCCTGGAATTTGTGCAGTTTGCTTATGAAAAAGGACTTACGCTTGCAGTGGTTACAGCCAGTCCTAAAATAGATGTGGAAGCTGTTTTTGAGCGAAATGGTTTGGCTAAATATTTCAGTTTATTCATTACCCGGACAGATGTAAGTAAATCAAAACCGGACCCGGAAAGTTATAACCTGTGTGTAGAGCGCTTAGGCGTGCAAAAAGACGAATGTATCGTTTTTGAGGATACCTTAAATGGTGTTAAATCTGCCATGGCTGCAGGCCTAACCTGTTATGCTATCCAGAGTAATGTGCGTGCGCACCAAAAGCTTAAAGTGGCCGATGAGCTGTTCCTCAGTTTTGCGAATGCGAAAGAATTTATGCTGCAAAAAGAATTGATCTGATATTAAAGTAAACCCTGACCGGTGGCATTGCTAATGAGTTCGGCAATATTTTTGGCGTGAAGTTTTTGCAACAGGTTTTTCTTATGATTATCAACCGTAAATTTGCTCAAAAAAAGTATTTCGGCAATTTTTGAAGCGGTTAAGCCCTGTGCTACCAGTTTCAGGATTTCGCTTTCCCTTGAGGTGAGTTTTACAAAGCCCCATTTTGTTTTTGCAGGCGATTTTGATATCACATCTGTAACTCCCTTGCTAAAAGTAATCTTACCCTCAAGGGCCTCGTTTATGCAGTTGCCAATTTCATCTATCGATGCATCTTTAAGGATATAACCATTTGCCCCGTTCTCCAGCATCTTGCTAATGGCGCTCCTTTCCCGGTGGTTACTTAAAGCAATAACAATGGTATCAGGTGCTATTCTTTTGATTTCCTTGCACAGTATCATGCCATTAATATCGGGCAGGATAATATCGATGAGGGTAATGTTCACTGGATTTTTTTTAATATAAGTAAGAAGATCCTGCCCATTGGTAAAGCTGGCTATAATTTCAAATCCTTCGTTTTTGCCCAATAACTTGGTTAACCCCTCTATAATAATAGGATGGTCATCAGCAAGAACGAGTGTTGGTTTAGGCTTTAACATTTAATTCTATATTAATTGAAGTACCTGGTTGATTGATCCGGGTACCGATTTCTATTTTTCCATTTAAATAAGCTACCCGGCTTTTAATATTATTTAAGCCCATTCCGGCTTTTACATTTTGCTGGTCGATATTAAAGCCCTTGCCATCGTCTTCGAGCGTAATAAAGAAAATATTTTTGTTCTGTGTGCATTGCAAAAATACATTTTTTGCCTCTGCATGTTTCACCACATTGGTAAGCAGCTCCTGTATAATGCGGTAAATAGATACCTGTGTTTGTTGCGGGATGGTACTTTCGATATTGATAAACTGACAATCTATTTCGAGTTCGTCAGACATGAGCGATTCGCAAAGATCTTTTAGTGCAGCCTCTAAACTAATATTGAAAAGCATTTCTGGCATCATATCATGCGAAATACGCCGCAGTTCGTTTACCGAGTGGTCTAACTGACTGATCACTTCATCGAGTTCTGTATCGGGTTTTTCTTTGGCGAATTGCCACAGGTTAAATTTAACCACGGCCAGTATTGCCCAAACCATCGTGAAGGTCTCTGGCTACCCGGTAACGTTCTATCTCCTGCCCCTGGATCATGGCATTACTGATCCGGATTTCATCTCGCTGTATACTGATTTTTTTTTGGTTGTAGTAGTAATTGATGCCAAAAATAAACATCGACAAAATTAAGAGGCTGATTACGCCCAATAACCAATTTAGCAGTCGGCTGTTTTTTGCAGATAGATTTGCTTCCTGGTTTGCTGTGTTCAGTTCAGCGATTTTTTTCTGATTTTCGGCAGTTTTAAATTTTATTTCCAACTGGTTTATTTTACGCAGGATATCAAGCTTCTTTAAGCTGTCATTTAATATCGTGTATTTTTTAAGCAGGTTGTAAGCGCTTTTACTTTCACCCAGTTTGTGGTATATAGCCGATAAATCTTTGTAATAGGTTAAACTATCAGGTGAAAATTTTACCTCCGGACTTTTTAATATTGAATTTATAATAATTGCAGCCTTATGGTATTCTCCCAGTGCCATCAATGTTTTATATTTTTGAGCATTCAGAAGCTCTTCTTCGTAAGGGTCTTCTATCTGTTTCGCAATGATAAGCCCTTTATTAATGCTTTCGAGACTTTCATTAAGTTTTTTCTTATTTCTAAAATATTGCCCTTCTACCAGGTAATAATCTGCATAAGTTAAGCTGTCGGGACACTTGGGAAGGATTTTTTTTGCCTTGTCAAGTGCCTGTTTGGCTAGGTCTGTTTTATTGGTTAACAGGTAGTTTTTACCAGCATTTAAGTAGGCATCGCACAAATGGGTAATATCCCATAGCTTTAGTTTCTTATAAATTGATATGGCCAGAAGAAAGTATTTTTCTGATTTATCATACTGTTGCTGGTTGCTGAATATCAATCCCAGATCGTTATAGTATTTAGCTAGAAACTCATCTTCGCCCGATTTTTTGATCAGTGGGATACTTTTCTGCAACAGGATATCCACCATTAAAAGGTCGTTGCCTTTGTGTCCCTGCAGGTTAGCATAATTTCCCCATCCCTTAGCCCTGATAAAGTAAGATTCTTTGGTTTTAAAATGAGCTAATTCCCGGTCCGCGATCAGGTAATTGGCTTCACTTTTAGAGGTATTGGTGGGGTAATAGTAGGCTGCCAGATAATGGTAATAAATGGCTTTTAAATAAGGATATTTGGCTGCAAATTTATAAGATTGATCGAGGTACAGTTTAGATTTTACCTGGTCCCTATCGCGCCAGTAAAGGGTTAATTTAAAACAGGCCCTGGCCTTTAAGCTATCAGAAGGCGATTTTTTTACTACCTGCAATAAACTATCAGGATATTGTTTGCTCACTACAGGTGTTTGTGGAAATGCAATCAAACACCGGCAGAACATCAATAAAAAAAATACCAATAACTTCCTCATCTGCTCATACTGAAACATTAATCCGCTGTATGTGGTATGGAAGAAACGAGCGGAAGCCATCACCACAATTCAATTTTAAGGGATGACCGAAATTAGGTTAAAAAAAAGACATTAAATAGCTATTTATAGCCATATAAAAAAAAGGTTAGTTGTAGCTATAGTTATGGTGCTTAATTGAAATTAAATTTGATTAGGGATGACCAGGGATGCCGAAAACTGTTGATATAGAGTAGGCTTATCAGGAAAATAAATATAATGAAAAAGATTGGAATTTTATGCTTGGCCTTTCTGTTGTTGGGCTTGGTAAATGCAAACGCACAGGGTGCTGTTGATCGCTTATTGGGTAAAATTGACAAGGTAAGTGAGAAGGTAGATAAGGCGGGCGCCACTGCTGATAAAGCCGGAAAAACAGGTGGTTTAATTAGTAATTTTTTCGGTAAAAAGAAAGATAATACGAGTGCCGTTGCGGTTGTAGAAACACAAACCATTGTAAACATTAGTGGTGCCGATTTCGCTACCCTAAAAAGTATTGCAGAAAAAGCAGAAAATACAAAGGGGGTAATCAGCGCAAAAACGAAATTCAGTACCGGTGGTTCCAGCATTAGCCTGCAACATAGTGGTACCAGTGATGACCTGTTAAAAGCGCTTCAAAAAACAAACCCTACAGTATTCGCCGAAAAGAATATTTCAGGAATGGAAGACGGACAGATCTCCATTATCATAAAAAAATAGGGTAATATTTTATTGCCGGAAGTCGGACTTAGGCAGCATCCAAAATTTACTGTATAACGAATACTGTTTTAAGCTTTAACATTGAGTTCAATATTAATTGAAGTACCTGGTTGATCAGTATGGGATACAATTTCCATTTTTCCGTTTAAGTAAGCCACACGGCTTTTTATATTATTAAGGCCGATTCCTGCTTTTTCCTTTTGCTGGTTCGTATCAAATCCTCTACCGTCATCCTCGAGGGTAATAAAAAATATATTTTTTTGCTGGGTACATTGTAATAATACGTTCCGGGCCTGCGCATGTTTTACTACATTGGTTAGGAGTTCCTGTATTATGCGGTAAATGGATACCTGTATTTGTTGCGGAATGGTATTTTTAATCTTAATGAGCTGGCAATCAATTTCCAGGTTATCGGATGTAAGTGATTCGCAGAGATCTTTAAGCGCGGCTTCCAAACCAATATTGAGGAGCATTTCGGGTATCATGTCGTGTGCAATACGTCGCAGTTCGCTTATAGAGTGATCCAGCTGATAGGCAATTTCATTAAGTTCTGCAGCTGGTTTTTCTTTTACCAGTTGTCCGAGGTTAAATTTTATTACGGTAAGCAAATTTCCCAAACCATCGTGCAGATCCCTGGCTACACGGTAACGTTCGGTTTCCTGGCCCTGGAGCATAGCATTGCTTAACCTGATTTCTTCCCGCTGTGTTGCGAGTTTTTTCTGGTTGTAATAATAATAAACGGCAAAAATGGATACAGATAAAACCAAGAGGCTTACTACGCTCAGCAACCAATTTAACAGGCGACTATTCTTAGCGGATAAATTGGCTTTCTGATTGGCCAGATTCAGGTCAGCAATTTTTTTCTGATTTTCGGCAGCCTTGAATTTGATCTCCAGCGCATTTACTTCTTCTTTTAGCCTGATGTTATTGGCACTGTCTCTCAAAAGAGTATATTTTTTTAACCACTTAAAAGCCTCAGGTAAATTTTCGAGCAATTCGTAAGATTCAGAAGCTTGTTTATAGTGGGTAGCCTTATTTTCGATATACGTGTTGCTATCACTTTTTATGATTTCCAGAATAACATTTTTACCTTCTTCATAGTTCTGTTGTGCATTAAGAATGTTATACTTTTGGATCAGCAGGTCGTTCCGTTCTTTAGTAAGTTTTAGTCTTGTAGCGGTTTCTAATCCTTTATTTAATGCTTTTAGTGATTTGCCGTATTGTTTCAGCATTAATAAATAATAACTTTCAAACCCGCAGAAATATACGTAAGAAGGGATATTGGTATGGTTTTTAAATAATAATCTGGCTTTTTCAATTGTCGCCCCGGCTTCTTTAAACTTATTCCTTACCATGCTGTTTCTTGCACTGTTGTTGTAAGCCCTGGCCAGGCGTACCGTGTCGGTTTTAATGTTTTCCAGTATAGTGATACTTTTTTTGAAATAAACTGATGCTTTTTCGCTTTGTGCTACCAGGTCCATAAAAACGGCAACAGCATGGTAGGCCACACCTTCCATCGCTACATCGCCAGATGCCCTTGCCAAAGGAATTACCTTATTTAATAAAATATCTATTGATTGTTGTTGTTTGTTTTCCCTCGATAAAAGAATTGAATAATTGTTCCAGAGTTTTGCCCTCAAAAGATTGCATTCTTTGGTTTTGGTATAGGCAAAAATACTATCTGCCTTTAATAAAAAATTTTTGGCAACTGCTGCCCCCTTATCCTGGTATGCCGAATTTATACCAGCAGAATATAGGTATAAAGCATACAGGTAACGCGAGTTTTTACTTTTTTTTCTCCCTTCGGCTAGGTAATCATTTGCTTTTTTATCATCTCGCTGTTTACCCCAATGCCGGGATAAGGCGAAATTGGCTATAGCCTTTAAACTATCTGTACCTGCATGTTTGACCACATATTGTAAACTATCAGGGTAACGCTTATCGGTTTCAAGAAGCTGGGCAAACGTAGTTTGGTAACTAAAGAATAATAAACAGAATATTGATAACCTTCCCATTAATATAACATTGGTTTCTTGTTAAAAAAGAAAAAGCACAGATGCATTAACACTGTAATAATATAGTACGATCTAAATTATGCTAAAAAACACACAACGTATAGCTATTTATAGCTATATAAAAAAACGGCGATTTGTAGCTATATGTGCCCTATTTATTGGTGGTAACTTTGATAATTGATAATCAGGGATGCCGAAAACTGCGAGTAAAGAGTAGGCCTATGGAAAAAAAACAAATATCTAATGAAAAAAATGAGTTTAATGATATGCCTTTTGATAGCAGGCATAGTGGTTTTGGGCGGGTGTAAGAAATCTGGCGATGACGTACCTCAGGTACCCACCAAAACCTATAAGTTTACGGTTAAATCTTCGGGATTGCTGGCCGACGACAGGATTTCAGTGGAGTTTGGTGGCTCACCAATTGATGACAAGGTAAAAACGGTTATAAAAGTAGATGGAGTACAACAAAATAATCAATACAGTGTTGAACTTACCAGGGCACAATTAACAAAATCAGGTGGTGTGGTAGTAGAATCAGTATTACCTATATATCAAATGAGTTTCGTACTGAGTGGCTATAGTGGTACAACCGGACACACCTTTTCAATAAATGTTGATCCGGTAGTTAATGGTGTACCCGCTGCTTCAGTGAATAAAACATTTACAACCGATACTTTTACCCAATCTTATAATTATTAAAAAATACTCAGGTTAGCTGGTAACTACAAACCAAATTCTTGAAACAGGTGCAACTTTAGCACCGGAATTTTACCTGCCGATTATTTTTTTGTAAATCTTTCGAATCTAAAAATGCACTCAGTTAATTGGGGTGTGGCGCTATGCCCCAATTAATTTTTTAATGTGTGGTGGTTTAAACCACTTAAATAGAATTAATAAATTAAAAATGAAAAAACAACTACTATTTATTGCTTTATTTATCCTTTCCGTAACGATAGCTAACGCTCAGTCTAAATCCTCATTTAGCAAAGGCAATAACCTGTTTAATATTGGTGTGGGTATTGGCAGTCCGTTTTTTGGATCGGGTTATAGCTCATCTTTACCGGTTAATCCATCCATCAGCTACGAAAGGGGCGTAACGGATGCCATCAGTGTTGGCGGACAGGTATCGTATGCAAGCGCTAAATATGATGGCTATAATTATACATTTAAAGAAAGTGCCATTTATATAGGTGCAAGGGGTTCTTACCATTTTAACGAGCTGCTTAAAATTGATCCTAAATTCGATCTTTATGGCGGGGCCAGTCTTGGTTATGTTACGGTAAGTATCAGCGATAACCAAAGCAATATTTCGGGTACCTCAAGCGGCCTGGGTTTTGGGCTTTTTGCCGGCGGTAAATACTACCTGGGATCCAGTACCGCTATTTACTCCGAGTTGGGCTATCAGAGCCTCTCATTATTAAATGTTGGGGTAGCGTTCAAACTTTAACATACATAATTGCCTTTACCAATTCTTAAAAGCTGCCGAAGCAGGCAGCAATATAGAAATAGCTCTTCAATGTTTGTTTGTGATAGGGGCTGGTAGAAATACCAGCCTTTTTATTAGCAGGATATTTTTCTATCCACAACACCTGATTATAAATTAGTTCTTGAAAATTAACTAGATTAGTAGAAAGCAATTGAAATCTATTATGGTAAAAAAAGGATTATGGGTTTTATTCGCAATTTTAGCAACGCTGATTGGGCTTTACCCAATTATTTACTTTTTGGTAGATAGGAAATTCGGATTGTTAAATTCAAAGTCAGTTGAGTTGTTGGCCAACACTTTCTGGAACATTGGTTTTTATACACATATCATTTTCGGCGGAATCGCTTTATTGACCGGCTGGACGCAATTTAGTCCAAAAATGAGAAACAGGCGCATGGCATTACACCGGAAACTGGGTAAAGTTTATGTTATAGCCGTACTGCTTAGTGCCTTAGCGGGTATTTACATTGGCTTTTTTGCAACAGGTGGGCTCATTTCTTCTACAGGTTTTATATGTCTGGGCATCATTTGGTTTTACACCACCTTAAAGGCGTATTTATACATTAAACGCGGAGAAATTGAAAAACATCAAAAAGCAATGGTTTATAGTTATGCAGCTTGTTTTGCTGCAGTTACCTTAAGAATTTGGTTACCAATTTTGACCATGTTGTATGGCAATTTTTCAAAGGCTTACCTGGTTGTTGCATGGTTATCCTGGGTTCCAAATTTGCTTGTTGCCTATTTATTAACAAGAAAAAAGGCTGTCAATGAGTAATGGTATTAACGTTCCCGTTTCCGGAATAAATTAGTTTAGGCGATGCTGACAGAAATCAACCCAAAACTTCCAATGCGTGATAAAGGAATCACCAGAGATTTTTATGTGAATAAACTAGGCTTTAGGGATATTGGAGCTGCCGATTTTAAAGATTATCTGATACTGCAAAAAGATAATGTTCAGATTCACTTTTTTTTATTCGAAACACTCGATCCGAAAGAAAACTACGGACAGGTCTATATCCGAACAAATGAGATAGAAACACTTTATAAAATGATGTCAGACATTAAAGGTGGAATACATCCACATGGGCACCTGCAGATAAAACCCTGGGGGCAAAAAGAATTTTCCATGCTCGACCCTGACAGTAACTTACTTACCTTCGGACAGCGCGTTTAGGCTGGTTTATTGGTTCATTAGTCATTAGTTCACCAGCCATTGGTTCGCCTGTCATTTAGCTCATTAGGCATTGGTTCATCAGGCATTACCGGCTGCCAATTGGCCATTGATTCATTGAATATTATTATTGGATTGTTGTTCATTTAATTTATTGAACCGGTCAACCCGATTCGGACCGTGGATTGCCAACTTCTGACCAACTAGTATTTGACCGTCAGCCCTTGACAATGAAGCGGTCGGCGATTGACAATTGGCCAATTCGCTTTCAGCTTTCCGCCTTTTTTCCCTACATTTGGCTAATTAAAATTATCAAGAAATTATGCAATACGATGTCGTTGTTATCGGTTCAGGGCCGGGCGGTTATGTAGGCGCAATCCGTTGTGCTCAGTTAGGTTTAAAAACTGCAGTTGTAGAAAAATATAAAACTTTTGGGGGTACCTGCTTAAACGTAGGTTGTATTCCATCTAAGGCTTTGTTAGATTCTTCAGAGCACTACCACAATGCTGCTCATACTTTTACTACCCATGGTATCAACTTAAAAGATTTAAAGGTTGATATGAAGCAGATGATCGCCCGTAAAGACGATGTTGTTGCTCAAAATACAGCCGGTATCACCTATTTGTTCAAGAAAAATAAAATCGATTCTTACGAAGGTGTAGGTTCTTTTGTAGATAAAAATACCATACTGGTAACCAAAGCTGATGGAACTACCGAAACCTTATCGGCTAAAAATGTAATTATAGCTACTGGTTCGAAACCAACTGCCTTACCGTTTTTACCAATCGATAAAAAACGCATCATTACCTCAACTGAGGCTTTAACCCTAAAAGAGGTGCCTAAAAGCATGGTTGTAATTGGTGGCGGTGTTATTGGTTTAGAGTTGGGTTCCGTTTATGCCCGTTTAGGTACCAAAGTTTCGGTAGTTGAATTTTTGCCTTCAATTATCGGTACAATGGATGCCGGTTTAGGTAAAGAACTTCAACGCGTGTTAAAGAAAACCTTAGGCATGGAGTTTTACATGGGACACAAAGTTACCGGTGCTACCACTAAAGGCAAAACCGTAACCGTTACTGCTGATACACCTAAAGGTGAATCCATTTCTTTGGAAGCTGATTATTGTATCGTTGCTGTAGGCCGTACAGCTTATACAGAAGGTTTAGGCTTAGATAAAATCGGCATCACGGTTGAAGAAAGAGGCAAAAAAATCCCGGTAAATGAACATCTGGAAACTTCAGTTAAAGGTGTGTATGCGATAGGCGACGTTATTAAAGGTGCGATGTTAGCCCACAAAGCTGAAGATGAAGGTACTTATGTAGCTGAAACCATTGCCGGACAAAAACCGCATATCAATTATAACCTGATCCCAGGTGTGGTTTATACCTGGCCAGAAGTAGCTTCGGTTGGTTTAACTGAGGAACAGTTAAAAGAAAAAGGTATTAAATACAAAGCAGGTTCATTCCCGTTCAAAGCCAGCGGACGTGCGAAAGCCAGTATGGATACCGATGGTTTCATTAAAGTTTTGGCAGATGCCGCTACTGACGAAGTTTTAGGTGTACATATGATCGGTCCGCGTGCGGCTGATATGATTGCCGAAGCCGTTATCGCAATGGAATTCCGTGCATCTGCTGAAGATATTGCACGTACCTGCCATGCGCACCCAACTTATACCGAAGCGTTAAAAGAGGCTGCTCTTGCTGCAACTGATAACCGCGCAATACACATTTAAATATAGCTGTTAATCACAGCGTCATACTGAACTTGTTTCAGTATCTGTTTAATGATTATATAAAAATCCTGGTATTTATACCGGGATTTTTTGTTTAATTTCTTATCCGTCTCTTGAGGTAGATCTCTCCCCACCTGTACGGGCAGGCGCTCCACTACGTTCCGGTTGAGATGACGATGCTTTGTAATGAAGTTGGTGAATGGATAATGTTGTGCATTGTTCTCGGATGATTAAAGGTTTCGCTTTAGTCTTTCTTCACAATTCCTTAACCAAATGATAACCTACACTGCTTGAAAAACAGCGTGATACAAATTTATTTTTGCGGTTCAGATAATAAACAACCATGAACTGTAAAAAACTATTTGGTGCAATCCTGATGGCATCATTGGCATTTGCTGCCTGTAAGAAAAACCCAACCGACGAACCGATAATAGATCCGCCAACTGAGGTGGTTGTTCCCGAAAAAATCGACAGTTTTAAAGAAACTGCTTCAATTGATTTGGGAGGAGAATTTGCTTCAGAAATTTCTGCATACGATCCGTTAACGAAAAGATTATTTGTGGTGAGTAACGATGGAGGAACCAAAGTTGATGTGGTAGACATGAGCAAATATCCAACTGTTACAAAATTGCAAACCTTAACCTTTGCAGCCAACGCTGGTATTAACAGTGTAGCAGTTAGTAACGGTTTATTGGCAATTGCTTTAGATGGTGCCGATAAGCAGGGAAATGGCGATGTTGTAGTATTAAAAACCTCAGACTTATCAGAAGTTAAAAAGATTACCGTGGGTGCCATGCCCGATATGGTAACATTTAGCCCGGATGGAAATTATATTTTATCTGCCAATGAAGGTGAACCAAATCTGGCTTATACCGTTGATCCTAAAGGGAGTATTTCAATTATCAATGTCAAAGATAATTATTCAGTTAAAACAGTAGATTTCTCAGCTTTCGAATCGCAAAAAGCTGCCTTGCTTGCAGGTGGTTTCAGAATTTATGGCTATAACGCAAGTTTTGCGCAGGATATTGAACCCGAATACATTACCGTAAGCAGCGATTCTAAAAAAGCCTATGTTACGCTTCAGGAAAACAATGGTGTTGCCGAAATTGATGTTGTTGCCGGAACCATTACCAAAATTACACCGTTGGGTACCAGAGACATCAGTTTGGCCGAAAATGCCTTCGATGTAAGTGATAAAGACAATAAAAAAGTGCTGGGGACCTGGCCTATTAAAGCCTATTACCTGCCCGATGCAATCTCGTATTTTACTGCCGGCGGTACTGCTTACCTGGCTTTAGCTAATGAGGGGGATACCCGACAGGATTATAGCCCGAAAGAATCGAAGGAAGAAGTACGTGTAAAAGACCTGATGTTAGATCCGGTTAAATTTCCGAATGCTGCAACTTTACAGTTAGACGCTAATTTGGGCAGGCTCACAGTAACCAATACTGCTGGTTTTACCCTGGTAGGTAACACTAAAGTATATCAGGAGTTATACTCAACCGGCGGAAGAAGTGTTAGTATCCTTAATGCAAATACCGGGGCTTTGGTTGCTAACATCGGTAAAGATTTAGAACAACACGTAATAGATGCCGGTAAATATGACGATGACCGCTCAGATAATAAAGGTGTAGAGGTAGAAAGTGTAACTGTAGCACAGGTAAATGGACAAACCTTGGCTTTCATAGGCATGGAACGTGCAGATGCCATTGCCATTTACAATGTTACCAATCCGGCAGCCCCAACATTTGTTCAGTTATTCTCAACCGGCGATGCTCCAGAAGGTCTTTTGTTTGTTAAACCGAAAGACAGCCCTAACGGAAGAAGTTTATTAATTGTATCAAATGAAGCAGATGGAACTGTTCGTTTTTATCAGCCCGATAAAATATAATCGACGCTCCTGTTAATGAAGATATTTTAGGCCCCGGTTTTACATCGGGGCTTTTTTGCATATAATTTATTTCTGTAAACAAAGAATAAAAACTAAGCCCTATATTGCGGTACAAAATAAAACTTTAGGGGTGCCTTCAAATCGTTGGCTGAGAATATACCCTTTTTGAGGTTAAAGGTAGAAGGTAAAAAGGTAGAGGGCAATTCCTTCAGCCTTAAAACCCTCCAGCCATCAACCGCGAATGGACCTGATCCGGATAATGCCGGCGTAGGAAAATTAGTTTATCTGCACAAGCTGCATATCATGCATTCTGCATTTGAAGACTCCTGAAGTTATATACAAAAAGAAGTCTTTTTTTATGAATTATATTAATGTTTTAACCATAGCCGGCTCTGATAGTGGAGGTGGAGCAGGCATTCAGGCCGATTTAAAAACATTTTCAGCACTGGGTTGCTTTGGTACTTCGGTCATTACTGCAGTAACCGCACAGAATACCATGGGAGTGAGGTCAGTGCATGGTATTCCGGTAACAATTATCAAAGATCAGCTCCAGGCCGTGCTGGAAGATATATTGCCGGTGGCCATTAAAATCGGAATGATCAACAGTGCCGAAGTGGTAGAGGTTGTCGAAAAGGAGTTAAAAGCATATGGTCAACATGTTCCTGTTATTTTAGATCCTGTAATGGTTGCTACAAGCGGTCACCGCTTAATCGAACACGGCACCGTTAACCAGTTGATCGAAAGGCTGTTTCCGATAGTAAGTCTGGTTACCCCGAATATTGATGAAGCCATAATCCTTTCAGGACAAGAGATCAATACCCTCGATGATATGATTGCGGCAGGGAAGAAAATTATCGCAAAAGGCGCAAAAGCTGTTCTGGTAAAGGGCGGGCATTTGATGGGACCGATTATTTATGATGTTCTTATTAATGGAAAAGATAGCCCTGTGATATTGGAAAGCAACTTTATCAACTCTAAAAATCTACACGGTACGGGCTGTACCTTATCATCGGCAATAGCAGCCGGAATGGCAAAAGGCCAGGCTCTTTTACCCGCCATTAAACATGCCAGGCAATACATCAGCAGTGCCCTGGAAGCAGGCAGTAAGGTAAAAACAGGGCAGGGAAATGGCCCGTTAAATCATTTTTTTAACCCCCTAAAATTAATTGTAAAATGAAATGGAGCAGGCAGGCATGGGAAAGGGTTAAACCTATTTATAATCAAATTTTAACCATGCCGTTTAATGGTGAGCTGAGCAATGGTACTTTGCCCAAAGAAAAATTTATTTTTTATTTAGCACAGGACGCTTATTACCTGTTGGAATTTGGACGGACTTTAAGCATCATTAGCGGCCGCATGCAAAATGCCGAACTGGTGCTGGCTTACGCCGGGTTTTCTACAGGTGCAATTTTTGCTGAACAGGGATTACATGAAAGTTATTTTGTAGAATTTGGTTTGCCCAATAAGGTGGCCCCAACGCCTTCAACGTTATTATATACCAATTATATTCTTAACCAGGCCGCTTATGCCAGTATTGAGGTTGCCGCGGCAGCTGTTTTGCCCTGTTTCTGGATTTATAAAGCTGTTGGCGATTATATTTTTTCACAGCAAACAGGCGATCAAAACCCTTATAAAAGATGGATCGACATGTATGCCGGTGCTGAATTTGCTGCCGCCGTAGAAAAAGCGATTGCCATTACCGATCAATTGGCAGCCCGTGCTAATACCGAAACCCAGGAGAAAATGTTAGTTGTTTTTGAAATGGCCACACGGTTGGAATGGATGTTTTGGGATAGCGCTTACGAACAGGAAAAATGGAAGATCTAATATTTTAACCCTTACTGCTGCAATTTTTTTGATATAAAATCAAAAAAATAGGCGGTATTTCCAATAGATTTAAGGAACTTTGTAACTCAATATATTACTTAACAATATCAATTTTGGAAGAAAGTACGCAAGACAGGGAAATTTTAGTTCAACAAGAAAATAGGCCTGTATCAGTGCAAAATTCTCCAAAACAAGTGCGTTTAGCCATATCAGCCTTTTATTTTATGCAAGGGGTATGTTTTGCAAGCTGGGCCAGCAGGATACCTACTTTCAAAGCTGCAATGGGCTTAAACGATGCCGAGTTAGGATCTATTCTTTTTGCATTACCTGCAGGGCAGATCATCACCATGTTTTTCTCCGCAAAGCTAACTACCCATTTTGGCAGTAAAAAAATGCTTAGGGCAACTGCACCACTTTATGCAATTGCATTAACTTTTTTGGCATTGGCTACCGCAGGCTGGCAATTGGCCGCTTTTTTGGTCCTGTTTGGTATTACAGGTAACCTGTGTAATATTGCTTTAAATACACAGGGCGTTGCAGGCGAAAATTATTACGGCAAACCGATTATGAGCTCGTTCCATGGAGCCTGGAGCATTGGGAATTTAACCGGGGCTTTAATTGCTCTGGGCTTGGTTAATTTAAAATTGGGCATGTATACCCATTTTTGGATTATTGCCCTAATATCGTTAACAAATGTAGCGATCAGCTCGAAAAAATTATTAGATCATAACCCTAAACCCGAAGTTCAGGTAGAAAAAACAAAGTTTTTTACCATGCCTCAAGGGGTTTTGGTTCTATTGGGAATTATTGCTTTTTGCAGTATGGCCACTGAAGGCACGATGTTCGATTGGAGCGCTATTTATTTCGAAGATGTTGTGAAATTGCCACACAACAAGGCAATTATCGGTTATGCCTCTTTTATGTTTATGATGGCGAGCGGAAGATTTTTGGGAGTATACCTGATCGGCAGATTCGGGCGGAAAAATCTCCTTCAGATCAGCGGAACAATTATATCGGTTGGTATGGCATTGGCTGTAATATTCCCGAATATTATTATTGCCATTTTGGGCTTTATGCTTATCGGTTTAGGCGTTTCCAGTATTGTACCTATGGTTTACAGTATTGCGGGTAACAATAAAAAAGTGCCTGCCGGTAAAGCAATAACAATGGTTTCCAGCATAGGTTATTTTGCATTTCTTTTTGGGCCACCTTTAATCGGCTATGTTTCGCAATTATCGAGCTTACGTTACTCTTTCGGAATTATATCCGTTTTTGGCCTGTTGATTACTTTTTTGGTCACTAAAATAAAAGCGATAAACTAGTTTAGGTTTTCATTCCTTTAAAAAAGTATATTGGTTATTTGGAGCGTGCTACCTGTACAAAACAGCATTCCATTTTTAGGATTTGCAGGGTGCAGAAACCCTTGTTCATAAACACGATTGAGCGGAATAGCCCGCAGCGTTGGACTGCCCCCAAAAAGTTGGACAAACTTATTAATTATTTAAGACTTGTGCCCGGTATTCAACCGGGCTCATTCCATTTAAGTTCAATCTTATCCTTTTTTATTGTTATAATAACTAATATACTCATCAACATCACCCTTCAGTTCCTCCACCGACAGGTATTTTTTGCGGTAGAACATTTCAGACTTTAGCGTACCAAAAAAGTTTTCCATTATGGCATTATC
>NZ_JBHULL010000009.1:0-481270 GCF_042684385.1 Pedobacter vanadiisoli
AAGCCCACCAGAGCCGATGGTACTGCGGTAACACGTGGGAGAGTAGGTCGGTGCCAGATCTTAAAAGAGACCCTTTATCAGAAATGATGAAGGGTCTTCTTGTTTTAGGGGTGTTTTGAGTGGAAAGGCCAAAGCAGAAAGACTAAAGCTTAAAGTCCAAAGCAGAAAGACCAAAGCGTAACTTTAGTCTTTTTCCTTCAAGCAGGTTTTAAACCATTAAGGAGTTAAGAGGGTTAAGGCAGTTAAATCGCTTGATTAAAGGAAGTGCCTTAGTCCTTTAGTGATGAATGGGATGATAGAAATTCGGTGGCAGCAGGCCCCTCAATAATAGCCCTGATGGCAGCGAAAATCCCTTTTGGACACAGGGGGTTACTTATACCGGCAATGTTCCCCAAAAGGATTGCAGCCTACAGCAGGACGGAACCCCACCCAAAAGAACTGGAAATTGCGCTCCAATAAATAATTAAGGATTGTACTTTAATGAATGGAATATTAGACCATGGGACTAATTACTTGCTTCTTCTTTAACCGCTAACTGCCCGCAAGCCGCATCGATATCTTTACCACGGCTACGGCGGATGTTGGTATTAATCCCCTGGCTTTTCAGATAATTTGAAAAAGCATCAATTTTATCGCCTTCGGCATTTGTGAAATCTGCAAAAGAAATCGGATTATATTCGATCAGGTTTACTTTGCAAGGAATATGTTTACAAAATTTGGCCAAATCCATGGCATCCGAAATCTCATCGTTAAAATGATTAAAAACAATGTATTCGTAAGTAACCGGATTTTTGGTTTTAGCGAAATAATATTTGAGCGCATCTGCTAAAGATTTTAACGAATTCGCCTCGTTAATCGGCATAATTTCATTACGCTTTTCATCATTAGCAGCATGAAGTGACAACGCAAGATTAAATTTGGCACCATCGTCGCCCAGTTTTTTGATCATCTTTGCAATGCCTGCTGTAGATACGGTAATGCGCTTATAACTCATATTAAGGCCGTCAGGAGCGGTAATACGCTCTATAGACTTCAATACGTTTGCATAATTTAACAAGGGCTCTCCCATACCCATATATACAATATTGGTAAGCGGGTTATTATAGTTCTGCTTGGCTTGTTTGTCAATCAATACCACCTGGTCGTAAATTTCGTCTGCATTTAAGTTACGCTTACGGTCCATGTAGCCTGTTGCACAGAATTTACAGGTTAAACTACAGCCCACCTGAGAGCTCACACAGGCAGTCATACGGTCTTCTAAAGGGATTAAAACCCCTTCAACAATATTTCCATCGGCTAACTTAAATGTATTTTTAATGGTATGGTCGTTACTGAACTGAGAGTTGTTAACCTGAACAGCATTAATGGCGAAAGCGTCGTCCAAAGCCTTGCGAAGATCTTTAGATAGATTGCTCATTTGTTCGAAAGTCGTAGCTGATTTTTCCCAAAGCCACTGGTAAATCTGCTTGGCCCTAAATGCAGGTTGTTGCATCGCTACAAGGTGCTGTTGCAATTGGGGAAGATCTAATGCACGAATATCGATTTTTTTTGCTGTTACCATTTGTTGCAAAGGTACTTAAAAAAGGTAGAAGGTGAAAAGGCGGAGAGTGTAAGCTAATTAGATAATGCCAAATTTTACAATTTGTTGGCTTATCTTCCCCTGCTTCTTGAATTAGATTTATTTGCAGGTTTACCTTTTACAGGCCTCGAATTTTTGTTTGCGATATTACTTTTGCCGCTAGGTTTTGAGCCCGAACGGCCTGTTGTTTTCCTATCAGAAGATTTTTGAACTGATGGTTTAGGTTTGAATGCTTTTTTAGGCTGTTCTTTTCTAAATTCAGGGATTTCCTCCCATACATCGGCCTTTTTCCTGATAGTACCTTTTGTTTTGGTTTTAGCTTCAGAAGATGAGTTTTCGATACTTTTGGTAATGGCTTTCATCTCTTCTTCGGTAAGCTCCCTAAATTCTCCGGTTGGAATACCTTTAAGGCTGATATTCATGATCCGTATACGCTCTAGTTTGTTTACCTCGTAACCAAAATGCTCGCACATTCTGCGGATTTGCCTGTTTAAACCCTGAATTAAGACAATATTGAAAACAAAGGTGCTGATCTGGCGAACCTTACATTTTCGTGTATTTACCCCTAAAATAGGTACTCCGTTACTCATTCCGAAAATGAAATCTTCGGTAATGGGTTTATTGACTGTAACTATATATTCTTTTTCGTGTTTATTTCCGGCCCTTAAAATTTTGTTTACAATATCGCCGTTATTGGTCAGGAAAATCAGGCCCGACGAATCTTTGTCTAACCGGCCGATTGGGAATATTCTTTCGCTGTAGTTAACGTAATCTACAATATTATCGCGGACACTGGATTCGGTGGTACTGGTAATGCCAACGGGTTTATTGAAGGCCAACAGGATGAAATTACTTTCTTCCTTAGGTTCGATATTGTGGCCGTTAACCATTACGCGATCACCTGCGAAAACCTGGTCGCCTACTTTGGCCTTCTTTCCATTGATAAAAACAGTACCTTTTTCGATATAACGGTCTGCTTCACGGCGCGAACATAATCCACTTTCACTGATGAATTTATTTAAACGGGTGGCAGAGTTATTATTCATGCTGCAATTTTACGGAAATAAATCGTGTTATCCATTTTCCATATCAGTAACAAAGGCATCAATAGTATTTTTAAGTTTTGTTAAAGTTTCCCGATCTGTAATTTGGGTATCGAGATTAATCTTTGCTTTTGCAAAGGAAATGAGCTGGGGAGAAACCTTTGCTTCGAGTACGGTTAAAATATCGATGATGGACTGATAGGCTTTTTCGCCCTGCGTAGACGCAACAAGTGCTAAAACAGGTTTGCCGGATAATGATGCTGAACTAACCGTCCAATCGAGCAGGTTTTTTAAAGAACCAGGCAAACCCATCGCATATTCTGGTGTAGAAATGATAATGCCATCTGCTTTTCGGAGGGCTTCGCGAAGATCACGGACTACTTTTGGTTGGTTTTCTAAATCTAAATCAGGGTTGAAATGTGGAACATCTGCAATAGTAGGGAAGACAGAGACCTCAAAATCTCTCCCCAAAAGATGGCTAATTGCCGAAATGTAAAGCCCGTTGGTTGATGAAGATTTGGTGCTGCCAGAAATTGCAAATACTTTTTTCATTGCTAAAAATAGCAAAGTGCAGGTAAATTCTAAAGTGAGACCGGTGATCCAATCGTCATTTCAAATTAACTGTTAAAACGCGCCAGGGTTTCAACAGTTAATTTAAGAATATAAACTACTAAAAATTCTGATCATCGGCACTTGGTCCATAACTTCCCGGAATAGGAATATCAAGCAACCTTAAATACACCCCCAATTGTGCACGGTGATGAGAAGTTTGGTTTAAAGAGTGGCGAATGGTTTCATATTTAGAGTAATCGGCAAGTACCTGTTTGCCCATCCTCAATACCCAACGGCCGTTTAAGTCTTCTTCAGTTGCTTTTTCCAGTTCTGCTTTTCCCAATGCATAATTTTTCTCCAGGATTTTAACCAGATCAGCGGCATTTTCTGCAGGTTCTTCTACATAAGGCGCTGTTTCGAAATCTAATCCTTCAGTAGTTAAAGCCAGTGAAACCCATCTTGGCAAATCGGCAATATGAACGGCAAGCGATTTCATTTTCATGCTTTTTTCGTGCGGTGCCCAGCCAAACTTATCTGTCGGAACAATGGCCAAGAATTTTTTTGTGGTATTAAATTCCGCCTCATACTCTTTCAATAATAATTTAATAATGTCCATATTTTTCTGCTTTGTTTTTTCTATTGTGTGTAATTCCATAAGTAATAAATCAGCAATGCTCATGATTTTTTGAGGTTTGTTTACACAAAGAAAATACGGGTCACTGACAACCCTATGGCAGCGTAAAAAAATAATTTCAACATATCGTCATCTCGAGCGAAGTGCAACGCAGCCGAGAAATCTATCTCGAGGTAGATCTCTCCATTCCACTGCGTTATTAATGCGATCGTAATGCTGTCCCGAAGCTTCAGGATCCGCATCTTTCTTATAGAATAGACCCTGAAATAAATTCAGGGTGACGTGTATAGTTTAATAATTTACAGGTAGCAGATGCATGTAATCGCTTAATGGCATATGCTGGGTTTTTCTGAATGGGATGCCCAGATTTTTTAAACAGTTAATCCGTGTGAGGTTAAAATCGCGGTATTCATTGCGGTAGTGGCACCAGGCAATGAGGTGCCAGCTAAATGCATAGAAAATGAGGCCAATTGGTTCTACTTCTCTTTTGCTTACTTCTTCCTTATTATTTTTATAGTCCAGTTCAATCAAATGCTTCTCCCCGATGGCGTGCTGAATAAGAGACAGGTATCCGAAGTTGAAGCTCAATCTTTCAGGAATCTGCAATTTGATATGCTGATTTAAAGTTTCGAGTTTCTCTTTTTGACTTGTTTTTAATACTGCTTTTACCTTGGTTAGCGCTGAAGAATAATGGCTTCGGATGGAATTGTCTGCAAAACCGTTTACCAGGCTTTCTACCAATAACAGGGCATTGGCTTCATCCATATTAAATGAAACCGGAGGTAAGAAATAGCCTTGAACCAGGTAATAACCCTTATGTTGCTCAAAACTTACCGGTATGCCCTGTTCACCTAATGCCTTAATATCACGATAAACAGTACGTATGCTCATATCAAACCTTTCTGCAATTTTTTCTGCGGTAATGTATTTTTTGGATTGAAGCAGGGTTAATATTCCAAAAAGGCGGTCGATACGGTTCATAGTATGTTTTTTAGGCAATTAAAATTAAAGTTTTTTAATCAATTTTTCTTGTGGTACGTTATTTGTAAAATAAAAACATATCAATTCTAAGCGTAAACCGTTATTATAATGGTTTTAAGTTAATAATCTAAATTAAATGGCGGCTGTTATTCAAAAGCGTTTCTTCCGTGCAATAAAAAGTAAAGTGATCATAGGTTTCTTGTTTGCCTGTTTTGCGCTGCTTTTGGCATGGGGTATCAGCAAGTTCGCTTTCACCCGGATGCTCGATACCGTTGAGGAAATTTCGGCCCCGAACGATCGTTTGAGGATTGTAAATGATCTTTCGCATAAAATTGCACGGTTAGATCAGTTGCAGCGCGATGAAGCTTTTAATAAACAAGGTACTTACAGTTTTTTAAAAGAATCGCGTAAATTAAGATCCAGCCTGGATACCCTAAGGAAATTGTACCGTGGTGACTCTGCCCAGCTGGCCAGGATAAAATCGATTAAAAACTTACTGTCTGATCGCGACAAACAGTTTATAAACTACCTTAAAGTGAGGGAAACACTGGTGAATACCAAATCGTTCTCTGAGGAGGTGCGGAAATTAAATGAGCTGGTGGCAACAAGAGCAAGGCAAACGGATAGTGCTGTATTAACTACCGAAACTACTACTTCGACCACCACGGTTGCACCTGAAGAAGAACAAAAATCGCGTGGTTTCCTGAGTAAACTTTTTGGCAAGAAGAAATCTGATGTTTACAAAATCATCAACGAAGAATTTAAGGTTAAGCGCGATACCTTAAATGCAAAGGCTGAAGACAGCATCATGAAAAGCATGACGGGCTCGTTAAGGAATATCGAGCTGGAACAACGTCAGAAAAGCCAGAAATTTTTAAAACGCGAGGCTGATCTGTCAAGCGCCAGTAATGCCTTAACGGCTAAAATGCTGCAGATTTTACGAGAGGTTGAAGGCCAAGCCATGGCCCAGGTAGATTTAAACGATATACAGGCTAAGGAAGTGGTTAACGATGGGATAACGCAGATTACCACCATTATCATTATCTTTTTCCTCTTAACAGTAATTCTGCTGTATCTAATTTTGGCCGATATTACGAAAAGCAACAGGTATAGAAAGGCATTGGAACTTGCCAAAGATGAAGCAGAATACCATGGCAAGGCAAAGCAGCGGTTTTTGTCTAATATGAGCCATGAGATAAGAACGCCATTACAATCTATTTTAGGTTATGCGGAGCTGATTACCCAGCAGGATGTACCCAATAAAAAAGATGTAGATGCCATTTACCAATCCTCGATCCATTTACTGCAGATTGTGAATGAAGTATTGGATTACAACCGGATTATTTCGGGCGAATTTAGTTTCAATAACCAGGTATTCAACATCAAAAAAGCTTTAGATGAGGTAGTTTCTGTAATGCGGCCATTAGCAGAACAGAAATCACTTCAGTTAAATACAGTGCTCGATCTTAATGATCTGGAGTTTGTAAAAGGTGATGCCTTTAGGCTAAAACAGATTTTATTTAACTTATTGGGTAATGCTGTAAAATTTACTTTGAAAGGCGAAATTAAACTTTCGGTTTCGTATAAAAGGCAAGGGGATGATTTACACTTTCATTTTACCATAAAGGATACCGGGATAGGATTCGAAGAAAAAGATATCCCCAAAATATTTAATGAATTTGAGCAGATAGAATCTCCGGAGAAATATATTATCAACCAGGCCGGTACAGGTTTGGGGCTGCCTATTGTTAAATCACTGATCGAAACACAGGGAGGCAGGATTTATGTTAAAAGTAAACCTGGCATTGGCACCACATTTAACATTTACATGAAATATGAAAATACCACCGAGCGTATAAATGATACATTAGATTTAGAACATTATGCCATAGTAAACCCAGGTACGGTTTGGGTAATTGATGATGATAAACTCATCCTCGATTTATGTGGAATGATTTTTCAGAAAAACAAAATCCCGTTCAGGACTTTTACCCAGGTGGCCGATATCTTACATGCAGAACCTGAAGCTGATTTAAAACATGTATTGGTTGATATGCGTATGCCCGAAATGACAGGTTTTGAACTTTGCCATTTATTGAAAAAGAAATTGCCGAAGCATATTAAGTTCTATGCCATTACCGCACAGGTTCTGCCTGAAGAACGTGAAATGGTTTTAAGTGAGGGTTTTGATGGCCTGATTATGAAACCGTTTAGGGCAGTTGATATCCTATCTATATTTGATAAAACAGAAATTTTAACAGAGCAGCCTGAATTCGATTTCTCTTCTATAGAAAAAATGACTTTTGGCGACCAACAAATGTTGGATAAAATTTTGAGTCGTTTTAAACAGGATTCTATAGATGATGTTGCAGCGCTGAAAAAACATTTAATCGACGATGACGCTGATCAGGCCAGGTTACTGGTTCACCGTCTTGCAGGGCGTATGGCACAAATGGGCTCGAAAACTTTGGCAAATGTATTTCGTTCCCTGGAAATGGAAATTGCCGGAAATGGTTTAACGGAAAATATTAAATCGGAAGTTTTATTACAGATCAGAAAATTGGACGGTTTAATTGCATTTATGGAAAAAATCGATTATGCTAGTGCCGGGTAATTATTCTATGCCATAGCGTTCCATTTTGGCGTATAATGTTTTACGATCGATATTTAAAATCTTTGCCGCTTTTGATTTGTTATGCCTCACTTTGATCAACGTCTCCGTTATCAAGGCTTTTTCATTCTGTTCGTTAACTGCCTTCAGATCGGATGAATTACCTGGAGCAGACTGGTGGTGGACAGAAATCATCATTTCATCCGGTAATGCACCAATCTGTGCAACATCGCCCGGGCTTAATAAAACCATACGTTTAATCACATTACTTAATTCACGCAGATTTCCCGGCCAATCGTAACTCAGCAAAAGTGCTTTTGCCTCATTAGAAATACTTTTCACATTTCGTTCCAGGTCGCGGTTTGATAGTTGTATAAAGTGGTTGATGAAAAGTTCCAAATCACCGCCCCTTTCTCTCAATGGCGGAAGCTGGATTTTGAATTCATTTAAACGATGATATAAATCCTCCCTGAATTCTCCCTGTTGCATGCTATTGGCCAGATCATCATTGGTAGCCGTAATGATGCGTACATTAACGGGAATCTGCTTGGTACTGCCCAAAGGCTGGATTACCCTTTCCTGTAATGCCCTGAGTAATTTAATCTGTACTTCATAACTCAGGTTGCCAACTTCATCTAAAAATAAAGTTCCTCCATTGGCAGCCTCAAATTGACCTTTTTTATCGTTCAAGGCACCTGTAAAAGCCCCTTTTACATGCCCAAATAGTTCGCTGGCGGCTAAATCTTTCGATAAAGCACCACAATCTATTGCAACAAATGGTTTATCAGCACGTTTACTTTGCTGGTGCAGGGTCCTGGCTGCAAACTCTTTCCCTGTGCCACTTTCGCCCTGTATAATGACCGACATGTCTGTTGGTGCTACCAAATTGATGTGTTCATACAGTTTATCTGCAATTGCACTTTTACCTTTTATAAAATCACTGTTTGTTTCTTTTGGCTCAACACTTTTTAAATCCTTTTTAGCTAAAGAATTTTTGATCACCATTAATAATTCATCCGGGTTAACCGGTTTGGTAATGTAATCAAAAGCGCCCAATTGAATAGATTTTACCGCTGTCCGCACATCATTAAAGCTGGTCATGATGATTACCGGTATAGAAAGACCCAGATCGCGAAGGTGAGTAAGTACTTCAAATCCGGTTCCATCTGGCAGGCGGTAATCAATTAAAAGTAAATCAAATGCATTGGTTTCAACTTGCTTAAATGATTGCTTTACCTGGGTTACGAGGGTGACCTCGTGACCGTTTTTTGTTAAAAAACCGTCAAGTAATTGAGCAAATGTGGTATCGTCTTCTAAAATCAGGATTCTCGCCATGTAACAAAAATAAGAAAAGCCGGACATAATCCGGCTTTCTTATAATAGGTAGATGTAATTATTTGAGTTTTATTGAACAGGCTTACCGTCTTTATCAATTTTAACTGAACCGGTTTCCGCTTCTTTTTTAACATTGATTAAGTAGTACTCTTTAGTACCTTCTTTTACAGACCAAGCTTCAGTAGCGGTCCATCCTTTATATGCATCTGATTTTAATGCTGTAGTTACCGGCTCAGGTAATTCTTCCAATTTAACCGGAGTTTTTACTGCACTGTCTTGAACTGCAACAATTGCAGTAGTTTTAAAATCTTTTACTTCACTTGCCTGTACTGCTGAGAATCCTGCGAAAGCTAAGAACGCAGCTGATAAAATTAATTTTTTCATTTTGTTTCTTTTTTAGTTTATGCGCAGCCCGGAGGCTGCGCTAATATTGATTATACCTTAGGGTGTATTTACTTCTTTACTTTGGACTATTGAACTGGTTTACCGTCTTTATCGATTTTAACAGAACCTGTTTCTGCTTCTTTTTTCACGTTAATTAAATAGTACTCTTTTGTACCTTCTTTAACTGACCAGGCTTCAGTAGCAGTCCAGCCTTTGTAAGCATCAGATTTTAATGCGGTTGTTACCGGTGCAGGTAATTCCTCTAATTTAACAGGAGTTTTAACTGCACTATCTTGAACTGCAACAACTGCAGTGTTTTTGATTGTATTTACTTCACTTGCCTGTACTGCTGTAAATCCTGCGAATGCTAATGTAGCGGCTAAAAAAATCTTTTTCATGATATGATATTTTAAAATATGATTGATAATTTTTGTTTAAATACTTGTTGATTGCGGAGCGCTAATCTTATATTGCTTATTGAACTGGTTTACCGTCTTTATCAATTTTAACTGAACCAGTTTCAGCTTCTTTTTTAACGTTAATCAAATAATATTCTTTGGTACCTTCTTTAACTGACCAAGCTTCAGTAGCGGTCCAGCCTTTGTAAGCATCAGATTTTAATGCGGTTGTTACCGGCTCAGGTAATTCTTCCAATTTAACCGGAGTTTTCACTGCGCTATCTTGAACTGCAATAATTGCAGTAGTTTTAAAATCTTTTACTTCACTTGCCTGTACTGCTGAGAATCCTGCTAATGCTAATACTGTAGCTGCTAAAACGAATTTTTTCATAGTATATATTTTAAAATTTAATTTGTGTAACAATACTTGCTAATGTTTCATAATGATGCCAAACGAAATTTTTTTATTAAGTAATTGATTTACAACAAATTGATTCTGTGCCAAAGTTTTGATGTTGTGGACTTTCTCCACACTTTGTGGTGAATGACTACAAGTTTTGCAGTTATTTGTGAGTTTTAATAATTGGTGTTCTTGTGCCATGAGATGTTACCAGCTGATGGATTTTGAAAATCCTTTGGCTATCTGGTAAAATCTGACAGGACTGAAATTTGGCAGCACAAAAAATAAATTTCAATTTTTGAAAAAAGAAGATTTTTTTCTATCATTGCAGCCCGAATAAAAGCCTCCTTAGCTCAGCTGGTAGAGCAACTGACTTGTAATCAGTAGGTCATTGGTTCGATTCCGATAGGAGGCTCTTTTATTTTCCTTCCCATTCTATTTTCCTTAAAATATTTTGACGGCTTGGCGTAATCAGCTTACTTTGCAGGTATGCTTAAATACTTTTCTGCCGATTGGATTTTTCCGGTAAGTAGTCCGCCAATTAAAAATGGTGTAGTTGCCGTAAATGCGACGGGTGAAATACAGCAGGTATTATCTGCTGATGAGGCTAAAAACCTTGATGTAGTTTATCTTAAGGGGGCTATTGTGCCGGGTTTTATTAACACCCATTGCCATTTGGAACTTTCGCACATGCTGGGGCAAATTCCCGAGCATACCGGCTTGGTCGCATTTGTGCAAAGCATTATAAAAAGCAGGCATGGCGATGCAGCGCAGATTAAAGCTTCAATGGAAGCGGCCGATCAAAAAATGTTCGATAATGGGATTGTGGCTGTTGGCGATATTTCCAACCAAATTTCGTCTAAAGAAATAAAAGAGAACAGCAAAATCCATTACCATACCTTTATAGAAGCCATGGGCTTTAATCCTGAACGTGCTGGTGTCATCATGGATACCGTAAAGGGGCTTAGGCAGGACTTTAAACCGCTGGCCGCCTCTATTGTCCCGCATGCGCCATATTCAGTATCACCGTTATTGTTTGAATTAATAAGGGAAGAGGCAGAAAAAGATAATACCATGATTAGTGTTCATAATCAGGAAACAGAAGATGAAAATGCTTTTTTTGAAAACAAAACAGGCGGTTTCTTAGACCTCTATCGATTTTTGGGGTTGGATATTACTTTCTTCAAACCAACCAATAAAACGTCTTTACAGAGCTGGTTGCCCAATATTAAAGAACAGAAAACGTTGCTTGTGCACAATACTGTTTCAAACCAGGCAGATATCTCTTTTGCTAAAGAACACAATACTAATTTATATTGGTGTCTTTGTCCGCAGGCCAACTTATATATCGAAAATGCTTTACCCGACGTTGATCTGTTAATTAACGAAAACGTAAAGATTACCCTGGGGACAGATAGTTTAGCCAGCAACCATCAGCTTAATATTCTATCAGAAATGCGCACCCTGCAGAAACATAAGCAGGTTGCTTTTGAAAAACTTTTGACTTGGGCAACTGTAAACGGAGCCGAGTTTTTAGCGCTCGACAAGCAGTTAGGAACAATAGAAGTGGGTAAAAAGCCAGGATTGAATTTAATCCAGCTGTCGGCTGATTTTAAAATTGAAAATGACCAGGTAAAAAGGCTAATTTAAATTATATGAACCCCATCTGTAAACTATTCAATATTAAATACCCTATTATTCAGGCCGGAATGGTTTGGTGTAGTGGTTGGCGACTGGCTTCGGCAGTTTCTAATGCAGGAGGCCTTGGTATTATTGGAGCAGGTTCGATGTATCCTGAAGTTTTAAGATCACATATCCAAAAATGCAGATTAGCAACGCATCAGCCCTTTGGTGTTAATATTCCATTGCTTTATCCTAATATTCAGGAAATTATTGATGTGGTAGTTGAAGAGAAGGTAAAAATTGTATTTTCTTCTGCCGGTAACCCTGCAACATGGACCAGTTTTTTAAAAGAAAAGGGTATTACGGTGGTTCATGTAATTGCGAATACAAAATTTGCCATAAAAGCCCAGGAAGCTGGCGTAGATGCGATTGTTGCCGAGGGCTTTGAAGCAGGAGGGCATAATGGCAGGGAAGAAACAACTACCATATGTTTAATCCCGATGATTAAAGCGGCCGTCCGGATTCCTGTTATCGCTGCAGGTGGCATTGGGAGTGGAAAAGCCATGCTGGCAGCTTTTGCTTTAGGCGCCGATGCCGTTCAGGTGGGTTCGGCTTTTGCCGTTTCAGAAGAGTCGTCAGCCCATCCTGCATTTAAAAATAAAATTATTTCAGCGACCGAGGGCGATACCAAACTGGCGATGAAAAAGCTCGTTCCGGTAAGGTTATTAAAAAACGAATTTGCCGATGCTGTTTCGCTTGCAGAGGCCGATGGTGCGGGTCCTGAACGTTTAAAAGAGCTATTAGGCAGGGCCAGAGCAAAACTGGGTATGTTTGAAGGTGATATGGAAAACGGAGAACTAGAAATAGGCCAGGTTTCGGCAATGCTGAATGAAATTAAACCTGCAAAGGTTATACTCGAAGAAATATGGCAGGAATTTAAGATAGAAATTGCCCGCCTTACACAACTGCAAAACGAATTGGATCGCTAAAACAACATTTGTCAAATGTTTATATAGTACTGGTATATTTTTGGTTTTAGGGACTAATTAATCGCTTATTCCACATAGATGATCTTAAAAAATCAAGGGGTTGTATCATAAATTGTAATTCAATCGAATTTGTCACGTTGAGCCTGTCGAAACGGCCTAAGACATTTAAAACAGGTTCTTCGACAAGCTCAGGATGACAATTCAGTATTAATGATACAACCTCTTTGTTCGGGTTGCTTTACTTAGTGGTTAACCATTTTCATTGCAGCATCACTATATCGCTCACCAATTACAGGATATTGCTTAATAAGCGCATTAATCTCTGTAAGATCAGTATCGGTTAGTTCAACTTCGGTCGCGCCAGCATTCTCTTCCAGGTATTTTATTTTCTTGGTTCCAGGTATAGGAATAATGTCATCACCTTGTGCCAAAACCCAGGCCAGTGCAAGTTGTGCAGGTGTGCAGTTTTTGGAAGCTGCAAACGCGGCAAATTCCGTTATTAATTTATTGTTGTTCCCTATATTTTCTTGCTGGTAACGTGGCAAAGTCCTCCTAAAATCATCATCTGCAAGAGTATTGATATCAAGCGTATTGGTAACCAGGCCCCTTGCCAAAGGTGAATAGGGCACAAGTGAAATGCCAAGCTCGCGGGTTGTTTGCAATATGCCATTTTCAACATCCCTGGATAGCAGCGAATATTCACTTTGCAGTGCTGCAATCGGATGAACAGCCTGGGCCTTCCTGATAGAAGCCGCAGAAGCCTCGCTTAATCCAAGATAGCGCACCTTTCCTTCTTTTACCAGATCGGCCATGGCACCAACTGTTTCTTCGATGGGCACATTAGGGTCAACCCTATGCGCATAGTAAAGATCAATAGTTTCAATTTTCAGGCGTTTCAGGCTCTGTTCAACTGCAATTTTTATCCAGGCCGGCGAGCCATCAAAATATGCTCCTACAGCGCTGCTGGGTGCCGCTACTCCATCCTTAAAACGAAAACCGAATTTTGTTGCGATAAATACCTTGTTGCGGTTGGGTACCAGGATTTTGGAGATCAATTCTTCATTGGCACCATCGCCATACATATCGGCCGTATCCCAGAAATTGATACCAAGATCAAGTGCTTTCTCCAGGGTTGCCAAACTTTCCTTATCATTTGCAGGTCCGTAGGCAAAGCTCATGCCCATGCAGCCAAGGCCAAGTGCAGATAGCTGCTCGTCTGTTGTTCCAAGTTTTCTGTATTTCATAGTGATTATAATTTATTACTCAAATGTAGGTATTACAATGAAAACACAACTTATAACCATTCTGTTGCCACCTGTTATTTCAAAAGACTTAAAGGGATCAGAAATTCGTGGATAAATTGTTGAGGGGAGCAATTTTAATATTGACAGCCAAAAATCTCAATGTAATTGGACATGTCATCATTAATGTCGCAATATGTTTGGGATAAAATTGTTTTTCAGAGGGAATTTTGCCTCCCCAATTAACGGTACTGTACTTTTTCGAGTAAAGAAACAGTTTGTGATAGATTTTGAATGATTTTATCTTTAAGTTCGATGGTTTTGTTTTTCTCGGTTAGCAGGCTTTTAAGTCTTTTGATCTCTTCTGCCGATGCTTGTTTTTCCTTTTGATTGAGCTGGGATAACAGCTTGCCCTTTTCGTAATAGCTGAAAAAATTGTAGCCCAGTATTTCACTCACAGTGGCAAGCAAGGAAACGTCCAGGGTAGAGCTATTGATGATTTCCTGCGCCTTGGTTTTGCTAATGCCCATTTTTTCTGCGAACATGGAAACAGAAATCTCTTTGGTTTTCATTTCCTTCCAGATCATCAATCCTATATGTACACTCATTATGGTCTCCGTTTTAAAATTCAAATTACCTAAATGTTGTCCTATTCCGGAAAAATTAGTGTTAATGATAACCAGTCTAATTATAGCTTTCGGCTTAGTGGGTAATTCCCGTTTTTTATAAATATTTTGGTGGTAAAATACGAAACCAGCGTGCAAAATAGCATAACCTGCAACCTCACTAAATCAGTTCGATGCCGTTTTTAACATGTGCTGAAGAATTGTGATAATTCATTTACCTTTACAGCTTTAAAATATTTCAACTTTGCGGCAAATAAATGAAACATCTCAATATAACAATAACGGGTAAAGTGCAGGGCGTTGGTTTTAGGGAAACTACTAAAATTATTGCCAACCAAATGATGGTAAATGGTTTTGTAAGGAACGAAAAAGATGGATCGGTTTATATCGAAGCAGAAGGTGAAGAAATTTTTTTGGAGGAATTTGTAAACTGGTGCCATGAGGGGCCTGACCGCTCTCGTGTAGAAAATGTGGCGGTGAGCGATGGTGAAGTAAAAAACTATCGTAATTTTGAAGTTTTAAGGAAATAAATTGCTGAATTGTTGGATTGCTATAGTGTTCCGCTAATGGAGCTTATCTCAATACGCAATGCTCAAATCTCAATATTAAATGTCGGTATATAAAAAGTTTCTTGGGCAGACCATGGTTTATGGTATCAGTACCGTTTTTTCCAGGTTGTTCAATTTTATCCTCACACCTATCTATACAGGTGTTTATAAAAAGGGTGTTTATGGCATTTTCACAAATATGTATGCCAATGCATCTTTAATCAATGCAGTTCTGGCTTTTGGTATGGAAAGTACCTATTTTAGGTATTTAAATAAATTTGAAGATAAAAAGCAACAGGTGTATAATAATTCATTTCTGTGCATTGCTTTCATTTCAACACTTTTCTTAATTACAGGATTAATTTTTTCCTCTTCGATTGCGGCTTATTTAGCAACCAAAACATCCGAAATTGCTGATTATAAGCAATATGTAAGTTTCTTTTTATGGATACTTTTTGTTGATGCTATTTGTGTAATTCCTTTTGCTAAGTTGAGAGCTGATGGGCAGCCATTTAAATATAGTATTGCCAAATTTTTAAATATCGGTTGCTTTGTTGGTTTTAACCTTATATTCATTTACCTGATTCCTGCCATCATAAAACACCATTGGGTAGGTTCAGAATGGTTTGTATCATGGTATAGGTATCAATGGATCGGTTATGTTTTTGTAGCCAACCTTATTGCTTCGGTTGCTACCCTGATTTATTTGCTGCCTCAATTTATGAAGCTGCAGTTGCGTTTTGACAGCAAACTTTTTAGCAATATGTTCTCTTACAGCTGGCCAATTCTCGTAGCGAACTTATCATTTATCGTAAATGAAAACCTGGATAAAATAGTACTTCAAAAACTATTACCACCTGAAATTGCCGATGGAGAGGTTGGAATTTATGGCGCGGTGTGTAAAATAGCTATTTTCTTAAGTATTTTCATTACAGCTTTCAGGTTGGGTGCCGAGCCGTTTTTCTTTAGCCATGCAAAAGAGAAAAATGCAAGAGATACCTATGCTACAATTTTGAAATATTTTGTAATTGCCCTGTCTGTTCTCTTTATTGCCATTATTGCCAATATTGAACTGTTGAAATTTTTCATCCGTAAACAAGAGTATTGGGTAGGCTTACCGGCAGTTCCTTATTTGTTGTTAGGTTACGTATGCCTCGGCATTTATATGAACCTGTCTATCTGGTACCGTCTGTCCGATCAGACTCGTTTCGGACTCTATATTTCTGTGGCAGGAGCTGTGATTACAATCGTACTCAATGTTGTTTTAATTCCAAGGTTTAGCTATATGGGATCTGCCTGGGTAAGTATGCTGGCTTATTTTGTAATGATGGTTTTATCTTATGTTCTCGGGCAGAAATATTACCCTATTCCTTATAACCTTAAAAAGATTTTATCCTATTTAATTATCTCAACAATAATTGTATTCTTTTCGTTTTTTGTATTTAATAAAAACATATATGTTGGCAATGCCCTGTTAATTGCATTTGTTGCAGGTATTGCTTATTTCGAAAGGAAAGATTTGTTGAAAATACTTAAAAGGTAATGATCGAGATTGGTAATTGTCTCCAATCTCACCTCTCCAATCTCATATCTAATAAAATGGAAATAAAAATCATCAATACATCTGGGCATCCGCTTCCTCAATATGAAACTGCACATGCGGCAGGCATGGATCTTAGGGCTTCAATAGCAGAAGAAATAGTACTGAAACCTTTGCAGCGCTTATTGGTGCCAACAGGTCTGTTTATCGAGTTACCGGTTGGTTACGAAGCGCAGATCAGGCCAAGGAGTGGACTGGCCTATAAACATGGCATTAGCATTGTAAATTCGCCAGGTACAATAGATGCCGATTACCGTGGCGAAATAAAAGTTTTATTGGTAAATTTATCAGATACAGATTTTAAAATCGTTAATGGCGATAGGATTGCCCAAATGGTAGTGGCCAAACACGAAACTGTTAGCTGGCAGCCGGTTACAGAACTAAGCGGAACGGCTCGAGGTGACGGTGGTTACGGACATACGGGAAAATAAGTTTGGAGTTAACTTTTGATGTAAAAATGATATGAAATACAAGGTACATTTTCTTATCGGGGCCGCTTTAGTTAGCTTTCAGGCCTTTGGCCAAGGAGTAGTTGCGCCAGCTACCAATCGCGACAGCAATGTTGTAAAACAATTGTTTTTTGCTGGTCTGCGTGAGAAAATGTCAGAAAATTACGTTGTTGCTTCTACCAATTTCAATAAAATTGTTGGATTGGATCCTAATAACCATGCAGCCTATTTCGAGCTGGCCAATACAGACCTGCGTTTAGACAAGCTGCCGGAAGCCGAACAGCACATAAAGCAGGCAATTAAACTAAACACTGACAATTTATGGTATTGGCGTTTACTCGGAGAGGTATATAAACGCACCAATAAAATGCCCGAACTGATCGATGTATTTAACCAGTTGATCCGTCTCGATCCGGAAAACGATGGCTATTATTTTGATAAGGCCAATGCCCAGTTTTTAGCTAACCAGCTCGATGCCGCCAGAAAAACCTATGATGAAATTGAAAGTAAATTCGGCGATTCCAGAGATCTGGTAAATGCCAGAAAGCGACTGCAATCTAACGGCAATGCTACCGAAAGCGATATTGTAAAATTATTGGAAGGCAACCAGGCCGATGTAAAGAACTATTTATATGCAGCTGGTTTACTATTACAGAAAGGGAATGATCCGGAAGCATTAAAAGTGCTGCTTAAGGCGCAACAGTTAGAACCGAATAACTTTGAGGTAAACCTTGCCCTCGCCGATATTTACCGCAAACAGAAAAATGAAGGAGCAGCTTTTGCTTCATTAAAACTTGCTTTCGAAAGCGGCGAAATGCCCTTAACCGAAAAAGTTAAAATCATTATGTCGTTATTCCTGGAATTGAACCGGCCCATTGTTGCAAAAAACGTAACAGAGCTGTGTAAACTGCTTGCCGAAAAAAATCCGAGTGATGCTAAGGCTTTGGCACTTTATGGTGATGTGCTTTATCAGCAAAACAACCTGAAAGAAGCTCTTGTACAATACCAGGCTGCTTTAAAGCTTAACGAGCAGGTTTATGCCGTTTGGGAGCAGGTTATCAATATCCAGACTTTGCTGGGCCATTACGAAAATGCCATTAAAGTTGGTGATGAAGCTTTAACCATTTATCCAAACCAGGCCAGTTTGTATTATTATATGGCTTATGCGCTATATAAAACCGAAAAATATGAACTCGCGTTGAGCAATTTGAAAACTTCGCTACAGCTGGATGTAGAGAATAAAAGTTTGCAGGCACAGATTTATGCTTTGCAGGGCGATATTTACATCAACCAGAATAATTTTCAGGCCGCTAAAACCGCATTCGAAAAAGCCATTTCTTTAGAACCAGATAATTACCTCATCATGAATAATTATGCCTACTACCTGGCCTTAAGAAGTGAAGATCTGGCCAAAGCGGCAAAATATGCCGAAACGGCGGCCACTGCAATGCCAAACAACCCTTCAGTTGCCGACACTTATGCCTTTGTACTGTTTAAACAGCAAAAGTATGATCTGGCAAAAACATGGATTGAGAAGGCCTTGCAAAACAATAGCGCTAAAAACGGTGTTTATCTGGAGCGGTTTGGAGATATACTTTTCATGAAGGGCGAAAAGGATGCTGCATTAATCCAATGGCAAAAAGCAAAAGAAGCAGGAAACGGATCAGAAGTATTAATTAAAAAGATAAATGAAAAAAAATATTTTAAGTAGCATATTCCTATTGGGAGCAGTTGTTTTTGTTTCAGCGTGTAAGCCTAAAAAAGAAATTGTGGTTGCCCCGCCTACCCAATCGGAATCTAAAACCGATAATTCCAAAGCAGAAACCCTAACGTTGTTAAATAGCAAACAGCTGAAGTTTAATACCCTTTCATTAAAAGCCAAGGCAAGCCTCGATATTGGTGGCGATGCAAACGATGTAACCATGAATTTTAAAATGAAAGACAAGGAAACCATCTGGGTAAGTGTTACTGCTTTGGGGGGATTGGCCGAAGTGGCCAGGGCATTGATTACACCTGATAGCATCAAGATCATGAACCGCCTGAAAAACGAATACCTTAAAAAACCTTTCAGCTATATTTATAATTTCACCAACAAACAGGTAAATTTTAATACTTTGCAGGCCGTTTTAACCGGCAATGCCATGGGCGAATTTTTAACCCCGCAATCTGATCTTAAACTTGAAAACGGTGCTTGGATAGTATCGGGCAGCAAAGAAGACCTTGATTATAAATTGCTTTTTAATACCTTGTTAAAGGTTGCCGAAACCAATTTAAACGATGTTAAAAACGGTCAGGCTTTAAAGGTGACCTATTCTGATTATCAAAAACTGAACGAATCTTTATTCCCTGGCTCATTACAGATCAAAACCTTGTCGAAAGCAAAAAAAATAAACATAGATTTGCAGTTTGTTAAAATTGATGGCAATGTTCCTGTCGATTTTCCGTTTAATGTTCCAAAGAGATTTTCGGTTATAAAATAGATTAATCTTAATCTTTATTTATTTAAATTGGTAATTTGCCAATGATAGCTGTTGTTGTATAAACACAGCACTTTTGATAATCTTTGCATTATATGAAGATTGAGTGAAGACTGTTCTTTAATAGTTAATTATGACTTTAGTATCTCGATTTTAATATTTTTTACTGCAAAATTTTTATACTTTTGGCTCAATGAAGCTACACAAATTCCTATTTATCTTTTTTTTTAGCGTGTTAACCCTTTCGGCCGTTGCACAAACAGAAAGTCAGCTGAGAAGGAAAAAAGAAGCAATACAGCGTGAAATTGAACAGCTTCAGAAAAATCTGAACAAAACTGCCAATGGTAAAAAACTGACCCTGCAGCAGATTAATACCATAAATGCCCAGATCAGGTTGCGCCAGGATAAAATCGGAACAATCAATTCTGAAATAAAAAATCTTGATAACCAAATCTCTCAGAACACCAATACCGTACATACGTTGCAGGGCCAGTTGGGCGACCTTAAAAAAGAGTATGCAGGTATGATCCGTTTTGCACAGCGGAACAGGAATGCGTACGATAAGATGATGTTTATTTTTGCTTCAAAAGATTTTAACCAGGCATATAAAAGGATAAAATATTTACAGCAATTTAGCCAGTATAGGAAAAAACAGGCAGGTTATATCGAAAATACCCAAAATGATCTTAATGGAAAGATCAGGGTTTTGGATAAAACCCTAAAGGAAAAAAGTAACCTGTTGAAAGAACAGGAAAGGGAACGTGAGCGTTTGGGGAAAGATAAAAATGAACAGTCTGTTGTATTAAGCAAGCTAAGTAAAGACGAAAAGCAGTTTAAACAGGATATTGTAGCCCGTAAAAAACAACAGGCACAGATAGACAGAGCCATTAGTGCGGCCATCCAAAGGGCAATTGAAGAAGCGAGGAGAAAAGCGGCAGAAGAGGCCAGGAGAAAAGCAGCGGAGGAAGCGCGTATTGCTGCAGCAAAGGCAAAAGCTGAAAACAGGCCGGCGCCGGCAACACCAACAGCACCTGCTGCCAAATCAAAATCAACAGCAGAATTGCTTACAGCCACACCTGAGGCTGCCAGGTTATCAGCAGGTTTTGAAAACAACAGGGGAAGACTGCCTTGGCCGGTTGCAACCGGAACCATTACCGAGCGCTTTGGTCTGCACAAGGTAGACCAGGCCACCTATACCAATGATGGCGTGGATATTACCACAAGTGATGGGGCAACCGTTAGGGCAGTGTTTGCAGGTAAAGTAGCCGCAGTACAGGTAGTTATGGGCAGAACAGTGGTGCTGATTAACCATGGTGAATACTTTACCGTTTACCAGAACCTGAGATCGGTAAGTGTGAGTGTGAATGAGCAGGTTGATACCAAACAGGCAATAGGGGTGGTGGCCAACACAGGGGATGATGCCATCCTGAAATTCCAGATCAGGAGAGGGCAGGCCACTCTAAACCCTGAAGCCTGGATTAGTAAATAGATTTTTTAAATTGTTTATATTTGTATAAATTATATCAGTGATGTATCAAGGCACGTTATTAGAGTTTTTAAACATGGGGGGATCGGAGATCGTACTCATTTTAGTAGTAGTTCTGTTGTTGTTCGGCGGTAAAAAACTGCCTGAGCTGGCAAGAGGACTTGGAAAAGGGATCAGAGAGTTTAAAGATGCGTCGGAAGGGGTGAAGCGCGAGATCCACAGAAATATTAATGCAATGGATTTAGATAAAGAAGAAGCGGAAGAAACAGCGGTAAACAACCATAATCAACGTCACCACCCAACAGAAGAAAGTCCTGTTAACGAAAATGCTGCGGCAAGTACACCGCATGCTGAAGCAGGTACTCCCGTTGATGAAAAAAATGTAGCAGACAATCAAAAAGTTTAAACAAAAAAGTTATGTTAAATACAACAATAGCAGCAATGCTTGGAACACCTGAAATTATCATTATCGCGGTAGTGGTTTTGTTATTATTCGGTGGTAAGAAAATTCCTGAACTGATGAGAGGTTTAGGTAAAGGTGTTAAAGAATTTAAAGACGGTAAGGATGGTGTTGATGGCGATCAGGTAGATCCGTCTAACCGTGATAAAACCGTTTAATTGCAATAATTTTTAGTTTTGAAGAAGTACAGCTCTCTAAAAGAGATTCAAGCACTCATTTCGCAAAAGCAATTAACCTTACCCGATTTACTAGCTTATTATTTTAAGCAGATTAAAGATAAAGAACACCTCAATGCATTTAACGAGGTGTTTTTTTATTCGGCCGAGGTTCAGGCAAAGGCGATACAGCAGAAGATAGACGAAGGCACAGCAGGTAAGCTTGCAGGAATGGTAATTGGTATTAAAGACAATATCTGTTATAAAGACCATGTGGTAACCGCATCTTCAAAAATGCTCGAAGGCTTTGTATCTCCATATTCATCAACCGTTGTTGAACGTTTGTTACAGGAAGACGCCATTATTATAGGACGTTTAAACTGTGATGAGTTTGCTATGGGCGGCTCTAACGAAACTTCTTATTATGGGGCTGTTAAAAATGCAGCAAACCCCGAGCTTGTTCCAGGTGGTTCATCCGGAGGTTCAGCTGTTGCCGTTCAGGCCGATATGTGTTTATCTGCCCTTGGTACAGATACGGGAGGTTCGGTAAGGCAGCCCGCAGCTTTTTGTGGGCAGATTGGCCTGAAACCTACTTATGGCCGTATTTCGAGGTATGGCGTTATCGCCTATGCCTCATCATTCGACCAGGTTGGTCCCATTACTTCATCGGTTGAAGATGCCGCTTTGCTTTTACAGGTTTTAGCTGGCGCTGATGAGCACGATTCAACGGTTTCACCTTTGGCTGTTCCCGATTATCCTGCACATTTAAACACATATAAAAAACAAAAAATAGCGGTTTTAAAAGAAACCATCGAGAGCGATGCCCTTGATCCTGAAATTAAATCGGCTATTTTAGCTTCAATCGAAAAACTAAAGGCAGACGGACACAGCATTGAATATGTATCTTTTGACCTTTTAGATTACCTGGTTCCGGCCTATTATATTTTAACCACGGCCGAAGCTTCTTCCAACCTTTCGCGTTATGATGGTGTGCATTATGGCCATCGCAATACCGAAGCAAAATCATTAAACGAACTCTATAAATTATCACGTGCAGAAGGTTTTGGCGAGGAGGTAAAACGTCGTATCCTTTTAGGAACATTTGTTTTAAGCGCCGGATATTACGATGCCTATTACCAGAAAGCACAGCAGGTTCGCCGTCTTATAAGAGAAAAAATGGATGCATTATTCCAGGATTATGACCTGATCCTTTCTCCTGTGGCACCAACGGCAGCGTTTAAAATTGGAGATAATGTGCAGGATGCGCTGGTGATGTACATGGCCGATATTTTTACCGTGCTACCATCCCTGAGCGGAAATCCGGCTATTGCGCTGCCTTTAGGCAATAATGAAGCGGGTTTACCGTTAAGTATTCAATTTATAGCCAAACATTTTGAGGAAGATCAGCTTTTAGCTTTTTCTCAGGCATTTTTAAAATAGGCATCAGCTCATTGAGCTGTATGCAGTAGCTGTCAAAAAAAACGTAGCAAAACTTTTACTGATTTTTGATCGGTAACGGAAGGTTACGGCTTAATTTTATTTCAATACCATTAATAATGGTGCAAAAGTAGAATTAGTTATTGACGCGACTGAGTAAACCAATAGCCCATGATTAAAAAAATTCTTTTTGCTTCAATTTGTGCTTGCTTAGGATATTTTTCTTCCGCTTCCGCACAACAAACCCTCAAATTAGATAGTCTCCCTAAGGTACACAACAACATTTTTATCAATACCGATACCGTAGCCGTACCTGTAGTTTCTGAAAACCCGTTAACTATGGGAGGGAACTTTATCTATAAACTCAGGCTCGATTCCATCACGAAAACCATTCCACTCCCTTACAACGAATACGTTCAGCAGTATATCGATATTTATGCCAAGCGGAAGGATATGTTCGGAAAAATGATCGGCTTATCCCACTATTACTTCCCGATTTTTGACAAAGCATTAAAAGATTATAACATCCCACAGGAAATAAAATACCTAACCATTGTAGAGTCGCAGATGAACCCGCATGCCATTTCGCGTGTAGGGGCAACGGGTATCTGGCAGTTCATGTTCGGTACAGGAAAGGCCTATGGTTTAAAAATGGACAATTTTGTTGATGAGCGTAAAGATCCGATACAGGCCAGCTATGCTGCAGCAGCTTATTTTAGGGATGCTTTTGAAGAACTGGGCGATTGGCTTTTGGCCATTGCAGCCTATAACTGTGGCAAGGGTAATGTAAACCGGGCCATTGATAAAGCCGGATCAAGAGATTTTTGGGTAATCAGACAGTTTTTACCTAAAGAAACGAGGAATTACGTGCCAGCCTTTATCGCTGCGGTGTATGTAATGAATTATTCCAGCAAACACCAGATCACGGCACAGGCTTCGAACATGTTCCTTAAAACCGATACCGTTCAAACTACCCGCTTTGTTTCTTTATCAACCCTGGCAAAAGTGCTTAATGTTGAAGAAGAAGCGATGACGGCCTTAAATCCATCTTATAAGAAGAAAATTGTAAATGGTACCGATGATGAGCCCAAGCGGATTGTAATGCCTAAATTAAAGGATGCCGATTATGCTGGTATCTATGATGTGCTTAACAACCAGGAAGTAGATGTAAGCATGAAGGTGATAGAGGCTGGTACCGATGATATAAGGGAGTTAAGGAAAAAGAAAACGAAAAACGTATCAACATCATCCATTGTTTACCATAAAGTTACCACAGGCCAGAATCTTACTTCAGTCGCCGATAAATATGGGGTAGAGGTGCAGGATATCCGGGTTTGGAACGGACTAAAGAGCAAAACTTTGGTGCCGGGACAAAAATTAAAAATCTACACTAAAAATCATAAACCTTTAAAAGCACCTTCGTCATTCTTAAGCTATAAAGTGAAAACGGGAGATACCTTATCGGAAATTGCAGAGAAATTCGATGGCGCAACAGTTCAGAGCATCAAACGCGATAACCGTTTATCAAAAGCAGGTTTACAGGTTGGAATGGTGCTAAAGATCAGTAAGGGGTAAGGTACAATATTCACCTTATCACATGATTTAGACGGTCCCTTTCTCCTTCTCCGGAGAACCACATTTTGTTGTAATCAGTAAAGATGATTTATAACTATTAAGCATTGTAAGCAATCCTTTTATGGTCAAAGTATAAGCCAGTTAGGGTTTCGCTGGTAACGCCATTATGTTCTTATTTAACTTTTTTTGAAAGGCTTTTATTTTAAGCCTCATAAAAAGAATTGTACCTTTGCACGGTCACTAATAAGTTACTTAATGAGTAATACGAATAGAAAGCAAGATGCATTGGATTACCATTCGCATGGTCGTCCGGGAAAGATACAGGTAGTACCCACAAAACCTACAACCTCGCAAAGGGATTTAACTTTAGCATACTCTCCAGGAGTTGCAGAGCCCTGTTTAAAAATAGCAAACGATAAGGAAGATGTTTATAAATATACCGCCAAAGGTAATTTAGTTGCAGTAATCAGTAATGGAACTGCCGTTTTGGGCCTTGGTAATATCGGCCCTGAAGCCGGTAAGCCCGTAATGGAGGGTAAAGGCCTTCTGTTTAAAATATTTTCTGACATCGATGTGTTCGATTTGGAGCTGGATACCGAAAATGTGGATGATTTTGTGAAAATTGTTAAGGCATTGGAGCCAACTTTCGGCGGAATCAATCTCGAGGATATCAAAGCCCCTGAGTGCTTCGAGATCGAGCGCCGTTTAAAACAGGAGATGAATATCCCTGTCATGCACGATGACCAGCACGGAACCGCCATTATCTCTGGCGCAGCTTTATTGAACGCCTGCGAAATCCAGAAAAAAAAGATCGATAAAATTCAGGTAGTAGTAAGCGGAGCAGGTGCCGCAGCTGTTTCCTGCTCAAAAATGTACCTGAGCCTGGGGGTTAAAAAAGAGAACCTGGTGATGTTCGATATCAATGGTTTAATCGATATCCACCGTACTGATCTCGACGATATCCGAATGGGTTTTGCAACCACCAGAAAAATTGCCAATATCGGCGAAGCCATGAAAGGTGCCGATGTTTTCATAGGACTTTCGGCTGCTAATGTAATTTCTCCTGAAATGTTGATGGGGATGGCTAAAAACCCTATTGTTTTTGCCATGGCCAATCCAAATCCCGAAATTGCCTACGAGCTGGCCATTAAAACCCGTAAAGATCTGATTATGGCTACCGGCCGTTCCGACTATCCGAACCAGGTAAACAATGTATTGGGTTTCCCGTACATTTTCCGTGGAGCACTGGATGTTAGGGCAACCAGCATTAACGAAGCCATGAAAATAGCTGCAGTAAGGGCCATTGCCGAACTGGCTAAAAAATCGGTTCCTGAAGCTGTTAACTTAGCTTATAATGCGCGTAACCTTAAATTCGGTAAAGATTATATCATTCCAAAACCGGTTGATTTCAGGTTAATAACCGAGGTTTCTACTGCAGTGGCAAAAGCAGCCATAGAGAGTGGTGTGGCCAGAAAAATCATTACCGACTGGGACGCTTACAATGAAGAATTGAGGAAACGTTTAGGCTTGGATGATGCCATTATGAGGGCAGTAACCACCAAAGCAAAAATGGCTCCCAAACGGGTGGTATTTGCTGAGGCTGATAATTATAAAATCTTAAAAGCAGCACAGATTGTAAAAGATGATAATATCGCCATTCCGATTCTTTTGGGCAATAAAGATAAAATACAGGCCATTATTGATGAACACGCTTTGGAATTGGAGGGTATTGAGATCATTGATCAGATGCAGAACCCTGATAAAACCAAACAGTACGCCGAGGCACTTTTTAAAAAACGTCAGCGTAAAGGGGTTTCCTCTATGCGCGATGCCACCAAATTATTGAGAGACCGTAATTACTACGGCGCATCAATGGTAGAATTTGGAGAGGCCGATGCCATGATTTCGGGCTTAACAAAAAACTATGCTGCTACCATTAAACCCGCTTTGCAGATAATAGGTGTAAAGCCAGGGGTGAAACGTGTGGCTGGTATGTACATGATGATGACCAAAAAAGGTCCGGTTTTCTTCGGCGATACCACGGTAAATGTTGATCCGACTGCAGAAGAACTGGTCGACATTACTTTATTGATTGATAAATCGGTAAAACAGTTTAACATTAAGCCACGCATTGCGCTGTTGTCTTATTCAAACTTTGGCTCAAATGATGGTGTAACCCCTAATAAAGTAAGGGAAACTGTTAATTTACTTCATAAAAACCACCCTGAAGTGGTGGTAGATGGCGAGATGCAGGGGAACTTTGCTATTAACAATGAATTGCTAAAAGATAACTTTCCTTTTAGTACATTAGCTGATGCGCCGGCAAATACGCTTGTGTTCCCGAATTTGGAATCGGGAAACATTGCATACAAATTGTTACAAGAGCTAGGGGGTGCCGAAGCAGTTGGTCCGATCTTGCTTGGATTAAATAAACCTGTTCATATTGTTCAATTAGGAAGTTCTGTGCGAGAAATTGTAAATATGGTTACTATTGCAGTTGTAGATGTTCAGGCTAAAGAAGAAATTGAAACATCAAAACGAAAAGGTATATTTGGAAAAACAATTAAAAAGTAGAATTACATGTACGCTTATATTGATGGTAAATTGACATTCAAAAACCCAGCATATGTTGTGGTTGAAGCCGGAGGTATAGGTTATCATATTAATATTTCTTTGAATACGTACAGCGCTTTGGGAGGCGAAGAAAGGTGTAAACTCTACACCTGGCTGCATGTAAAAGAAGATGCACATACATTATACGGCTTCGCCGATGAAGGCGAACGCCGTTTATTTTTACACTTAATATCAGTATCTGGAATTGGGCCAAATACAGGTAGAATGATTTTATCATCCATTACACCTCTGGAAATCCAGGCCGCGATTATTAAGGCAGATTTACCGCTCATTCAGCGGATTAAGGGCTTAGGGGCTAAAACGGCACAACGCCTGGTTTTAGAATTACAGGATAAATTAAAAAAAGAAGGGGCAGATTCATTAATTTCTGTTCCTCAACACAATACTGTTAAAGATGAAGCGTTATCAGCATTGGTAATGCTCGGATTCGCCAAACAAACCGCCGAAAAAACTATAGACCAGATTTTAAAAGTGACAGAGGGAACACTTTCGGTAGAGCAACTAATTAAACAAGCTTTAAAAACTTTATAGATCTACTGCCTTTGAAGAGAATATCTACATTTCTGTTTCTCATCCCTCTTTTTTTAATTGCTTCTCAAAACACTTTTTCACAAGTGATTCCAAGCAAGACAGACACTATTGCCTCAAAAAACAACTTCGGTTTAAAAGAAAAAGAACGTTTAGGGCTTAGTCCAGCCGTTAATCCGTTTTATCCTGCCCCCAGCAATTTAAAGCGTGTTGTAGAGTACGATGCCAAAAACAAACGGTATGTAGTAAAAGAATTAATTGGCGAAAAATTTGTTCTAAATACACAATATTTAACTATTGATGAGTACCAGCGACTAGTTAACAGTGAGATAAAACGAGGTAACTGGCGCAGTATTTCAAATGCAGAGGTAAGTGATTACAGAAGCACTGGTATTATTCCCCAGATCCAGGTAAACAGCAAAGCTTTTGAAAAGTTATTTGGAGGAACAACCATCGATATTCAGCCCCGCGGAGAAGCTGAGCTCACTTTTTTGGGCCGGGTAAATAAAAATGAAAACCCACTTTTTAACGAAAGACAACGGGTACAGACGAATTTCGATTTTAACCAAAGGATACAAATGGATCTGGTTGGTAACATCGGAACCAAATTAAAAATTAAAAGCAACTATAATACAGAGGCCCAGTTTGATTTCGAAAACCAGATTAAGCTCGATTATACCGGCGGCCCTGATGATATTATCCAAAAAATTGAAGCAGGTAATGTAAGCTTGCCTTTAAATACCTCTCTGATTACCGGAACACAGGCGCTCTTTGGTATTAAAACACAGCTGAAATTTGGACGCTTAAATGTAACCAGTGTTTATACCCAACAGAAATCGCAATCGAGGGAGATTAAAATTACCAACGGTGCGCAGCAGAACAGTACCACGGTAAGTATTGATAGTTATGAGGCCAATAAGCACTATTTCTTATCGCAATATTTCAGGAACAACTACAATAAAAACCTGGCTAATGCGCCTATTATAACCTCGCCTATCCAGATTACCAAAATTGAGGTCTGGATTACCAATAAGGCCGGTAACACTACCGACTCAAGAGATGTACTGGGTTTGCTTGATTTGGGAGAGAATGTTCCTTTTAACAATATTTTAATTAATGGGGGGACCTCTGGTTTACCAGCAGGAACAACTGCTACGGGCTTCCCTCAGCAATCGAACAATTTGATTGCACAATTAAATGCTTATCAGGGTGGCGCCATACGCCAGACCAATTCTAATGCAGTTTTATCTTTCTTTCAAACCACCCCTGCCAATAGCAGTAATACCGATAACTTTGCCAAACTGATTTACGCCCGTAAGCTTACTGAGCGCGAATTTACCTTTCAGCCACAATTGGGTTATCTCTCATTGAATAATCCTTTAAATGCAGATGAAGTTTTGGCTGTTGCTTACCGTTATACTTATAATGGAGTAGAATACCAGGTAGGTGAGTTTTCTACTGATATTCCTTTTGATGCTGCAAATCCGAGGGTGCTTTATGCCAAGTTATTAAAGAACGAAACTACAAAAATTCAATTGCCAACCTGGGACCTGATGATGAAAAACATCTATTCTATTGGTGGATACCAGATCAGCAGCCAGAATTTTAAACTCGATATTTACCGTATCGATAATGAAACAGGTGTAGATAATCCGGTAATGACAGAGGGACAGAATACCGCAAACAAGCAGTGGATTGCCCTGACCGAATTTGACCGTTTAAATCAACAAAATGAGCGTAAACCAGACGGTGTTTTCGATTTCGTGGCCGCAAATAATGCTTTTGGTTCTTATTCTACCGCCAGCAATGCCAACCAGGCCAGTATGTTCGGTGTGGGTAGCAACGGGCAAACTTCATTGGTTACCAATACCAATTCGGGCTATATTACCATCGATCCGGCAAACGGAAGGATTATTTTTCCTGTAATTGAGCCTTTTGGTAAAGATTTGGCCGCAAGATTTTTGCCTAGTGAGCAGGCTTTGATCAATAAATACGCTTTTACCGCACTTTACGATTCCACTCAGACCATTGCCAAGCAATTGTTCCAGAACCAGAACAGGTATGTAATCAAGGTGAATTATCAATCAGATATCTCTTCTGAATTTAGTTTAAATGCCATTAACGTTCCTGAAGGATCAGTAAAGGTTTTTGCCGGAACCATGCCATTAACGGAAGGTGTCGATTTTACGGTCGATTATCAGGGTGGCCGTGTAAGTATCATCAACCAGGCCCTTTTAATTTCTGGTCAGCCCATCAGGATCACTACTGAAAACAACGAACTTTTTGGCTTGCAGCAACGTTCGCTTTTCGGAACGCGTTTAGATTACCGTGTTAACAACAAACTAAACCTTGGGGGTACCTTCATGAACCTTACCGAGAAGCCTTTAACACAAAAGGTAAATCTTGGTGAAGAACCCATTTCCAATACCATTTGGGGAGCCGATATCAACTACAGTTCGCCTTCGAGGTTTTTAACCAAAATGGTGGATAAGCTTCCGTTCATTTCAACCAAGGCGCCATCAAGCGTAACTTTTTACGGTGAGTTTGCACAACTGATCCCGGGTCATCCGAGGGCATTAAATTTTGCCGGAAGTAAAAATGGAGTAAGTTATCTCGACGATTTCGAAGCATCCAGATCGGTAATTGATTTAAAGAGTGCCATTGCCTGGCAGCTTTCGGGTACGCCGCAGCTTTTTCCTGAGTATGAACGATCCAACGATTTATCGTATGGCTATAACCGTGCACGGATTGCCTTTTATAATATCGACCCTACTTTTTATAATTCTGCTGCTTCTACCACTCCGGCCAATATCCGCAACAACCGGAACGAGCTTTCCAACCACTACGTAAGGGAAGTAATTGAGCAGGAAGTTTTCCCTTTTAAGGAAACTGCAACAGGACAGGCATTGAATATTACAACGCTTGATGTGGCCTATTATCCAACCGTTAGGGGACCATACAATTTCCGTACAACAGATTTTAAGCCAGACGGATCTTTATTGCTGCCTAAAAATAGCTGGGGTGGTTTTCAACGGAAAATCGAAACCAACGATTTTGAGGCCCTGAATGTTGGTTTTATCGAATTTTGGGTATTGGATCCATTTATTTATAAACCAAACTCTGCCGGTGGCGATGTGTATTTCAACTTAGGTAATATTTCCGAAGATATCCTTAAAGATGGAAGAAAATCGCTGGAAAATGGTTTGCCAGCTACTAACGATCCAAGTAAATATGATGAAACCGTATGGGGCCGTGTACCGAAATTGCAGCCCGTTATACAGGCTTTTGATAATGATCCTGATTCGCGCCGTGCACAGGATGTGGGTTTGGATGGGTTATCGGATGCAGATGAGAAAATAAAATTTGCTGCGGCAATCGCACAGATCAAATCGCAATTAAACGCTACTGCAGCTACGGCAATTGATGCGGATCCGGCATCAGATAACTATGCTTATTTCAGGGGACCTGCTTTAGATCAGATCAATGCCGGAATCCTTAAGCGTTACGAAAAATATAACGGAACAGAAGGTAACTCTAAAACTTCACAGCAATCGCAGGCAGAACTGGGTTTGGAAAATTCGGCTTCTACTTCATTGCCTGATGGTGAAGACATCAATCGCGATAACAACATGACCCAAAGCGATGAATACTTTCAGTATAAAGTTTCTATGCGCCCTGGCGATTTAACTGTTGGACAGAACTTTATTACCGATAAGGTTACCTCGCAGGTAAAATTGGCCAATGGAAATACACAGGCAGTTACCTGGTATCAGTTCAGGATTCCGATTGGCCAGTATCAGGACCGTGTAGGTGGTATCCAGGATTTTAAATCAATCCGTTTCTTCCGGATGTTCATGACCAATTTTGCCGATACAGCAGTATTGCGTTTTGCAAAATTACAATTAATCCGTGGGGAGTGGAGGGAATACAATGCTTCGAACCTTGCAGCACAGGTAATTGTCGATCCATCTTTACCGGCACTTACACCAGATAACTCTACTATCGAAGTATCGACTGTAAACATCGAAGAAAACGGTAAACGCTCGCCGATACCTTATGTTACCCCTCCGGGAATTTTGCGTGAACGCGATTATAGCAATTACCGTGGCGATACCAGGTTGAACGAGCAATCGTTATCGGTTACCGTTAAATCATTAAGGGATGGCTATGGTAGAGCTGCATTTAAAACTGCCTATAGCGATTTTAGGTCTTACAAGCATTTAGAGATGTTTGTGCACGCAGAAGCGACAAACAATCAGGTATTGAATAATAATGATGTTGCTGCTTTTTTAAGGATCGGAACAGATAACCAGGATAACTATTACGAATATGTAATGCCTTTAAAGGTAACGAACCCGGGGACGAGCGATCCAGATGCGATATGGCCTGAAGCCAATAGAATGGATATCGAATTAACCCTTTTCCAAAATGCCAAACTTGCCCGTAATGTAGCTAAACTGGCCAACGGACAACCCTGGCCGATCAATGTTCCATTTACCTATACCGATGGCGAGCGGACCATTATAGTAAAAGGTCAGCCTGATATGAGCAAGGTAAGGGTTTATATGCTGGGGGTTAAAAACCCGTTGCGTGCTGCAAATGGTGGAGCCAACCGTGATGACGGACAGGACAAAAGCGCGCTGGTTTGGTTCAACGAATTAAGGTTAACCGAATTTGATGAAAGAGGAGGTTGGGCAGCCACAGGAAGATTGAACTTAAAATTGGCCGATTTTGCAGATGTAAACATTTCTGGAAGTAAATCTACCGTTGGCTTTGGCTCTATCGATTCGAAAGTGAGTGAAAGAAACCGTGCAGACAATGTGCTGCTGGATGTATCTTCATCAGTAGAGTTGGGCAAATTCCTGCCGCAGAAATCGGGGGTTAAGATCCCAATGTTTGTTAATTATTCGAAACAGGTTTCTACGCCACAATACAATCCAAGAACACCAGATATCGAACTGAAAAATGCTTTAGATCGATCGACAAAAGAACAAAAAGATTCGATTTTAAATTTTGCACAGGATTATACGGTTAGAAGAGGTATAAATTTTACCAACGTTAGAAAAGACCGGATGAACAGCACCAAACCTGTGCACTTATGGGATATTGAGAATTTTGCAGTAAGCTATGCTTACACGCAGTACAATCACCGCGATTTTATTAATCAGAACAGCATTCAGAATACTTACAGGGCATCTTTACAGTATAGTTATTCTAAAGAGGCTAAAACGATAGCTCCATTTGAAAAGATTATAAAATCAAATATGCTGGCTTTATTGAAGGATTTTAATTTTAGTATTTTCCCGAGCGCCATTAATTTCAGGATTGACGTAGACCGTTTATATTCAGAAAATACCTTACGGAACAACGATCCAAATAATACCATCGGAGTTTACCGGAGTGGTTATGGAACCACCTTTAATAAAAACTTTACCATGAGCAGGGTTTATGGCATTGCGTGGAACCTTACCCGCTCTTTACAGCTGGATTTTAATGCGACCAACTATTCGATCATTGACGAACCTGATGGAAGAATTGATGGTTTAAAACGCGATACCGTTTGGCAAAACTTAAAACGTTTAGGGCGTACAACCGATTATAACCACAATTTAAATGTTACCTATAATCTGCCGATTGATAAAATCCCCGGACTAAACTGGATTTCGGTAAAAACCCGTTACGGGACCAATTTTAACTGGCAAACCGAGCCCCTTTCTACCTTACGCGATCCTAATATCAATTTGGGTAATACGATCCAGAACAGTAGGACCGTTCAGGTAAATCCTACCTTAACCCTTACTACGCTTTACAATAAATTTGGTTTTATCAGGAATTCAGCCAATGATCAGGATGCAGGCGGGGCTAAAAAGTTTTTCATTAACCTGTTAACAAGTTTGAAAAATGTGAATGCCAGTTTTGTGCAAACCAAAGGTATTTTCTTGCCGGGTTATATGCCTACAACGCAGTTTTTTGGTCTCGATAAGGCTACCGGAGCGCCGGGTCTGGGCTTTGTTTTTGGTAGTCAGCGCGATATCAGGGAAATGGCACTTGGCAACGGCTGGTTAACAACTGATACTTTGCAAAACCAGTTATATGTAAATACACTGCGCGAAGATTTCCAGCTTACCGGACAATTAGAACCATTTAAAGATTTACGGATTACCTTAAAGGCCAATAAAGCACAAACACGGAATTTTTCTACCAACTTCAGGTACGTGGCCAGCGTTTCCTCTTTCGAAAATTTAAGCGCCATTACCACCGGAGATTACAGCATTTCGTACATAGCTTTGGGTACCGCATTTAAAGAAAGCAATTCGAATACCATTTCGGTACTGTTTAACCAGTTTATGGCCAACCGGATTATTATTTCAAGAAGGTTAGGCGCGCAGAACCCTAACTCATCAGGTTTAAACGGAGGTTATGCCGATGGTTATGGTAAAGAAAGCCAGGATGTAATTATCTCTGCTTTTTTGGCGGCCTATTCGGGTAAGGATGCAGGTAAAATGAGCATGAATGCTTTCCCTAAAATCCCACTCCCTAACTGGAATTTAACTTATAGCGGATTAACACGTATTCCTTTTATTGCCGATAAATTTTCATCTGTAGATATCCGTCACGGTTATCGCTCGGTTTATAACATCAATGGATTTAATTCACTATTACGTTACCAGGAAACCAATGGAGCTGTGAGCAGCCGCGATGTAAACAACAACTTCCTGCCCGAATATCAGTTTGCACAGGTAACTGTTTCAGAGTATTTTGCCCCGTTAATAGGGGTTGATACCCGGTTTAAAAATAACCTTACTGCTTCTTTCGAGTTAAACCGGTCGAGGTTACTCGGGCTGAGCCTGGCCAACAGTCAATTGGCGCAGCTATCAGAGAATAATATGGTGTTGGGCATAGGTTACCGTACCAATAAATTCCGTTTCCCTTTTGGCTGGTTTAAAAGCATAAAGATGGATAACAATATGGACTTTAAGCTCGATGTGGCCATCCGCGATAACAAAACAGTCATCTATCGTGCTGATGTAACTGAGGCAGAAGTATCATCGGGAGCAAAAAACATTACCTTAAGGCCAAGTGTAGATTATGTGTTGAATCAGAAATTTAATATCAAGTTGTTTTACGATTCGAATATTACCAAGCCTTATACTTCGCAAACCTTTAATACTTCTTTCAGTAATTTTGGATTTAGTTTAAGGTTTACGTTGAATTAATTGGTTCTCGTTTGTAGAAACATGCTGTATCATAAACAGGTTTCTCTAAAACTTTTAATTCATCATCACACCTCTTATTAAGTGGGGGCCAAACAGACCTCTTACCTGGTGAAGAGAATATTTTACTGAATATGTAGGCTGTGATGAACATTGGAACGTAACTAAATAAAATATAGTCGAAATCCATTGAGAAAATGTTTTTGCTCACAATCAGATAAAGTGTAAATATCACGATGGAATGTACTATGGGCCTGTCGTTGATAAACCTTTTATAACCCGTTTTTTCTGTTAGGTACATATTGAGGCTAATTAACACCGCAATAATCCCTACAAAAATTAACACATGGCTAAACGGAATAATAAAGGTGAAAACATAATTTGTTGGTTTAACTAAGGTGATTAAACCGATATAAGTAAATCCAATAGCTGCGGTAAGAGGAACTGCAGTAAGCAAGGTTGCCAAGCATACTTTTAAAGTATAAACAATCGAAGGTTTCATATTGAGGGTTAATTTGTATATCAATATACATATTATTTATGAGTTTAATATTCACCTGCTGCTCTGCCTGTAACATTTGATTTTTTGTTAAGTTAATTTTTAAGCCATTGCGAATGGATAAACTAAATTGTATTTTTGATGCAGAAACGATAGCAAACGAGATTAAACGAACAACTTATTTTCAAAACATATAAAATAATGAATTTTCCATCAGAATTAAAGTACACTAAAGACCACGAGTGGGTTAGAATTGAAGGTAACGAAGCTTATATTGGCGTAACTGATTTTGCACAGCGCGAATTGGGCGATATCGTTTATGTTGATATTAACACTGTGGGTAGCGAAGTGGCAAAAGAAGAAGTTTTTGGTACTGTAGAGGCTGTTAAAACTGTTTCTGATCTTTATATGCCAGTTACGGGAACAGTATTGGAAGTTAATGCCGAATTAAACGATAATCCGGAATTGGTTAATTCAGATCCTTACGGAGAGGGCTGGATGGTAAAAGTATCTTTGACCAACCCGGCTGAAGCAGAAGGTTTATTAACAGCAGAAGCTTATCAGGAACTGGTAGGCGCTTAATCACTATATTTTGTACAAAACACTAAAACATCAAAAATGGGCCATCCTGTGGACCATCATTGTTTTAGTGTTTTGTAATATGCATATTTCCGATTCCGTTTCGAAAAGCGGTTTTTTCTTTGAAGGATTTGATAAAATGACCCATTTGGGCTTTTTTTTCGTTTTATCAGTCTTACTCTTTTTTGGCAAGATAAAATATCAGCATACTTACGCTTTCAGAACATTAACCATTTTTAAAATTTTGCTGATTAATGCCATAATAGGCGGAGGAATAGAGTTACTACAATGGAAAGTTTTTACCTACCGGTCTGCAGAATGGTGGGATTTTGGATGTGATATGTTAGGCGCATGTATGGCCGTTTTTAGTTATGTACTGCTCCATAAATTGAATTTCAATGAAACCATCACGAATACATCGCTTACCAAAAACAATTGATGTATTCTGAACACTTTCATTACAATTGAAAATAAAATAAAATCGATGAAAACAAGGGTTAGTATTTTCTGTGTAATTGTATCCATATGTTTAAGTGCATGCAGCATCTTTAAAAAGAACTGTAACTGCCCAAAAGTATACTATAAAGTTTATCCTTCACGCCAAAAATAATACCCCGATCCCAATCGACCTTCTTTTCAGGCCTGATGGCCTCTCCAAAAGCTGTATTTAAAATGTTACCAAGCTTTTAACAAACCTTTAAGCTTTTCTGTAGTCTGATAGCTTAGTTATATTTTTATATTTAATTTTTTTTGATGAAAAGAAACATACAGAAGGTAATATTTATTGTACTCCTTTTTTGTGGTTACATCGCTCAGGCGCAAAATACTGGTGCGGTAAACGGTAAAGTAATTAACGCAAAAGATAAAAAACCGGTCGATTTTGCTACCGTGGCACTTAAAAGTTTGAAAGATTCGAGTGTGGTAGCCTCCGTTCAAACCAGTCCTGACGGAACTTTTAGTTTTAAAACTATAGCACCTGGCAGATATCGTATTTATGCGGCCTTTCTAGGCTTAAAAACAGCAACCAAAGATGTTGAAGTAGCTAAAACTACCGTAAATGCCGGTGAAATTGCCATGAGTGACGATGGCGTTGATTTAAATACAGTTAATGTAACCGCAACTATTCCTATCGTGGTAAAAAAGGATACGCTTGAATTTGATGCCAAATCGATTAAAGTACGCGAAAATGCTGTAGTGGAAGACCTGTTAAAAAAAGTACCAGGGGTTGAGGTTGCAAAAGATGGTAGTGTTAAGGCCCAGGGCGAAACCATTACCAAAGTAAAAGTTGATGGTAAAGAATTTTTTGGTAACGATCCTTTACTGGCCACGAAAAATCTTCCTGCCGACATGGTAGATAAGATACAGGTAATTGATGAACTGTCTGAGCAGGCGCAGTTTACAGGTATTGATGATGGAACAAGAAATAAAATCTTAAACATCACTACTAAAAACGGGATGAAGCATGGCTATTTTGGAAACAGTACGGCTGGTTATGGTTCTAATGACCGTTACGATGCCAGTTTAAATGTTAACAAATTTGACGAAGACCAGCAGATCAGCTTTATTGGCCAGTTTAACAATGTGAACAAGCAGAATTTTGGCCAGGGCGGTGGTGTTGGTAACGGTTTCGGTGGTGGAGGCTTTGGCGGTGGCCGTGGTGGTTTTGGCGGCGGTGGAGGAGGTAACTCCGGTGGTAGCGGCGGTATAACCAATACCAATGCGGCAGGTTTAAACTTTGCCGATACCTATAAAGATGGTACCCAGTTCCAAGCCAGTTATTTCTTTAACAAGGCCAATTCAGAAAGTATTCAGAACTCTAATACCCAAAATCTTTTAGGTACGGGAACCACCAATATCAGTCAAGATCTGGATAATACAACCGATCGGATCAACCACCGTTTCAATTTTATGGTGGATACTAAAATCGATCCCTCATTATCAATCAAAATTCAGCCTAACCTGACTTATACAGAAACTGATGGGAACAGTGTTACAAACTATACACGTGATTTTATTACCTCTTTAACAACTGGTTTACAGCGTAACACCACAACAGCTGCTACTCCTGCAGTGAGTAATAATTTGTTGATAAGGAAAAGCTTTAAACGAAGGGGCCGTACCCTTTCCCTAAATGTAAATACCAGTATAAACGATAATGATGGTACCAACCTCAATTACCGTAATGAAAAGATCACAATCAATGGGGTTTCAAGAGATTCGTTAACCAATCAGTTAAACAATACAACCAGTCACTCGTTAAATAATACCGCACGCGTAGTTTATACAGAGCCTTTAAACAAAACATTGAGTGTAGAGTTTAACTATCAGAACGGTTATTCAAACAGCGATTCGCAAAGGGATGTATTTAATTATAATCCATCAACTTTACAGTTTGATATTGTGGATAATACTTTTTCGAATATCTATAACAACCGTACTTTAACCAACGCCTTAGGCGCCAGTTTAACCACAACCGAGAAAAAGTATAACTGGAATATTGGTGTAGCTGCACAACAGACCAATAGGGTAAATACCAATTTAACCACAGGTTTAAAACGTACACAGAATTTTATCAATATTACCCCTTCTGCACAGTTCAGGTATAACTTTAGTAACCGTAAACGCTTGTTTATCAACTATCGTGGTTCTACCACTCAACCGACTATCGATCAGATCCAGCCAATTCCGGATAATACAAACTCGCAGACCATTTATGTAGGTAATCCGGCTTTGAAACCTTCATTTAATAACCAGTTGAGAATCAATTTTAACAATTTCAATATTGAAAATGGTAGGTTTTTCTTTGCAGGTTTAAATTTAACCCAAACATTTAACAGTATTGGTAACAGTGTAGCACAATTGCCAAGCGGGATCCAACAGGTGAGTTACATTAATGTTGATGGTGTTTACGCAGGCAATGCTAATGCAACCTGGTCTTTACCGTTAATGGCAGAGCGTAAATTAACCTTAAACATTTCAGGTAATGGCGCTTACAATAGAAATGTGAATTACATTGTCCCGCAGGGAGGTACCACCTCTGTTAAAAACATTACAAACAGTTATACCATTTCAAACAGTTATAAATTGGTTACCAATGTTGATAAATTCGATTTAACAGGCGGTATAACCGGTAGCTATACCCATTCAACGTTTTCAGCTCAACAATCAGCAAATACACAGTTTTATACCATAAACCCAAGTTTTGATGTGAGTTATGTATTGCCGGGCAATATCAGGCTGGCAATGGACATCGATTACTTCAGAAATTTTGGCGGTGGCGATTTATACAACCAGGAGTACACCATTCTTAACCCTTACATCAGCCGTCAGTTCTTTAAGAACAGGGGAACATTTAAGTTTTCTGTAAATGATGCATTGAACCAGAATACAGGTGTAAGCAGAACAGCCACAGGTACTTCAATTACTGATTTAAATTATAATGTATTAAAACGTTATTACATGTTTTCATTCACTTATTCGTTAACCCGCATTGGCGGAAGAAACATGAGTGGCGATATGCAGATGCCAGGTCAGCGCGGGGGCGGTGGCCGTATGAGAATGTAAATTAATGTCTAATAAAACAAAAAAGGTCCCGGTTAAAAGCGGGGCCTTTTTTGTATTTCAAATGTTACTAAAGCAGAACTAAACCTTTAGCCTAACAGTTAGTCTTTAACCCAACAATCAAACTAACCGGATGAAACAAATTTTTACGCTTTTCCTCATTTTATCATCATTTTATGTTTATGCCCAAAAAACTGGTTCGGTAAGTGGCAGGATAATCCAGTCGAAAGATAAAAAACCAATCGATTATGCTTCAATAGCGATCAAAAATCTTAGCGATTCGAGCATGGTTGGTGCAATAAGTACAAATGAAGACGGAAAATTTGTTTTCAAAAACCTAAAACCCGGTAGTTATAAATTATATGCTGCATTTTTAGGCTTAAAAAATACCACAAAGGATTTTACTATTGCTGCTGATAAAACAGATGTAGCTTTGGGTGATATTGTTTTGGAAGGTGGAGCTATCGATCTTCAAACCGTTGATATCAAAGCCGAAGTTCCGCCAATTGTAGTGAAAAAAGATACCCTTGAATTTAATGCAAGCTCATTTAAAGTAGTAGAGAATGCTGTAGTAGAAGATTTGTTAAAGAAATTACCAGGAGTGGAAGTAGACAAGGCCGGAACAGTAAAAGCACAGGGTGAGACCATTACCAAAGTGAAGGTAGATGGTAAAGAGTTTTTTGGGAATGATCCTTTATTGGCTACTAAAAACCTTCCGGCAGATATGATTGATAAAATTCAGATTATTGACGAACTTTCCGATCAGGCACAGTTTACCGGAATTGATGATGGCTCGCGAACCAAGATCATCAATATTACCACCAGGAAAGATAAGAAAAAAGGTTACTTTGGAAATAGCACAGCAGGTTACGGTTCTAACGACCGCTATGATGTAAATACGAATATTAACCATTTTAACCAGGATAAGCGGCTGAGCATAATTGCACAGTTTAACAATGTAAATAAACAAAATTTTGGAGGTGGCCTGGGCGGGGGAAATGGTGGCAGCACCGGCGGGCGTGGAGGAATTACCGATACAAAGGCCGGCGGATTCAATTTCTCAGATATATATGCCGATCAAACTGAAGTGAGTTTAAGTTATTTCGTTAATAAATCTGATAACCTTATTTTAAGGAACAGTGTAACCCAAAATCTGTTGGGTAATGTAACCACTGTTTTTAATAATAACCAGACCAACAATTCGGATCGCTTAAACCACCGTTTAAATTTCATGATCGATACCAAACTCGATTCCTTAACCTCACTTAAAGTACAGCCTAATTTAAGTTATACCGATAACGAGAGTCTGAACATCAGCAAGTATACCCGCGATTTTAATACCTATATGATCAGTGGTTCGCAAAATCTCAGGAACCACAGTACTGCCCCATCCATCAGTAACAATATTCTATTGAGGAAGAAATTTATGCGCAGGGGCAGGACACTTTCTCTAAACTTCAATACGAGCATTAACAACAGCGACGCAGATAATTACAATAGCAATCCCGAAACCAGGCAGGAAAACGGCGTTACTACATCAAAGACCACTGATCAGTTTAATGACCAGGAGAGTGAATCTATCAGTCAGAATACCCGTCTCGTTTATACCGAGCCCTTGGATAAAACCCTGAGCCTGGAGTTTAACTACCAGAACGGCTATAACCACAATACTTCCGACAGGTTCACTTACGACTTTAATCCGGCTACGTTAAATTATGATTTACGGAATGATTCATTGAGCAATGTTTACGAAAACACCATTTTAACTAATACGGCCGGTTTCAGTTTTAATAAAATGGCCAAAAAGTACAACTGGAATGTGGGGATAGCCGTTCAAAATACCGATCGTAAAAACAATAACATATCACGGGGCTTTATATTAAAGCAGAATGTATTTAACTATACGCCATCTGCCATGTTCAGGTATAATTTTAGCAACAGTAAACGTTTGGTTTTCAATTACAGGGGCAGTACCAATCAGCCTACCATACAACAATTGCAACCTGTACCTAACAATACCAACACACAAAGCATCCCGTTGGGTAACCCCAATTTAAAGCCCGAGTTTAACAATACCCTACGCATTGCATACAATACTTTTACGGTTGGAAAAAACAGGTCGTTATTTGTAAATATAAACCTCACCCAAACCTCCAACAAAATTGCAAACAGCAGCAGCTTAATTGAAAGCGGTATTAACCAGGGTAAATTTGCAGTACTGCCTGTAAACGTGAATGGCGTTTACTCAGGCTCACTATCTTCCTCGTTAAGTTTGCCCCTTATGGCCGAGAATAAGCTTAATTTCCACGTCAATATCAGTGGAAATTACGACCGCGATGTAAACTTTACCAACTCTTTAAAAAATATCACCAATAGCTGGTCTATTACTAACGGCTACCGCTTGGTCTCGAATTTAGATAAACTCGATTTAATAGCGGGTGTAAACGGATCAATCAACCGTGCCACCTATTCAGTACAGCCAAATTCCAATACCCGTTTTTATACCTTCAGTCCCAATATCAATGTAAGCTATTTGTTTCCGGGCAATATCCGTTGGTCAATTGATGCCGATTATAACCAGAATACCGGAAGGGGAGAGGCTTTTGATACCCACTTTACACTAGTTAATTCTTACATCAGCAAACAGTTTTTTAAAAACAGGGGGACTTTTAAAGCTGCGGTAAACGATTTATTGAACGAAAACCAGGGGGTAAGCCGCACCGCCAATAACAACACTATACAGGATGTAAGTTATAATGTGCTAAGGCGTTATTTCATGTTTTCATTTACCTATTCGTTAAACCGCATGGGGGGCAAAAACAGGATTAGGGGAGGTGAAGAAGGCGACCGGAGCCGTGGCGAAAATGGTGGTGGCGGCTTTGGTGGCGGCAGACAAAGAAATTGATCATTTTAGCGTAAACCTGTATAATTTATAGCTGCATATCTTGTTTCTTATTTGGAATAAATCTAAAGAAAGGCTAACTTGCACCAAATTTAGCACATGAAGCTGTCGCACCTAAAAATTGGAGAAAAAGGAACAATTGTAGCCTTTACAGATCTAGATATGTCTGTAAAGTTAATGGAGATGGGCTGTTTGCCGGGCGAGATGGTTGAGGTAGAGCGGTTTGCCCCTCTTGGCGATCCAATGGCGATCCGTGTTGCTGGTTATCAGCTTTGTTTGCGTAAAAGCGAGGCTGATGTGATCATTATACAATAAATAAGCTGGTTTGGATATTAAAGTTGCGTTAGTTGGTAATCCCAATACAGGTAAATCTACTTTATTTAACCGTTTAACAGGGTTAAATCAAAAAATAGGAAACTTCCCAGGCATCACTGTCGATAAGAAGACTGGTTTTACAAAACTTACTGACGATAAGGATGCCGAGATTATCGATTTACCCGGAACTTATAGCTTATATCCTAAAAGTTCTGACGAAAGTATCGTATTTCAGGTACTTGCTGATAAAAATAACAATAGCCATCCCGACGTAATCGTATTAATTGCCGATGCCTCTAATCTAAAGCGAAACATGCTGTTGTATTCGCAGGTGGCCGATTTGGGTATCCCAATGATTTTGGCCCTGAATATGATCGATCTTTCCACCAAACAGGGTATTGAGATCGACCTTGATAAACTTTCGCAAAAACTGGGCGTTCAGGTAGTTTCCATTTCAGCAAGAAATAACATCGGAATTGATAAATTAAAACAGGCTATTGCCAATACTAATAAAATTGCCACCCAGTTTCAGGATGTTGATGTAAACTTTCTGGCGCCAGAAGCCATTAATGCCATCAAATCGAAACTGAATTCGGATAACGATTATTATGCCCTTCAGGTGCTCCATCAGCACGAATACCTTACTTTTTTTAGCGAAAAAGAACAGGAGGAAATTGAAAAGATAGAGCAATCGCATCATTTCGAATCGTCTAAAATCCAGGCGGCAGAAACCATTTTACGTTATAAACACCTCAGCAGCATACTATCAGGCGTTGTGGCAGATAAAGGCACTGAAAAGAAATTTTCTTTTAGTGATAAAATAGATGGAATTCTTACCCATAAAGTATGGGGCTTCGCTATTTTCCTGTTGATCCTGTTCGTTATTTTCAACGCTATTTTTGCATGGTCGTCTTATCCGATGGATTGGATTGAAAGCGGCTTTGGTTATATCACCAATGTTGGACACGAATATTTACCCGCCGGCATGCTTACCGACCTGTTATTAGATGGTGTAATTGCCGGTTTAGGGGGTATTTTTGTGTTCATTCCGCAGATTGCCATTCTTTTTGCCTTTATATCTATTTTAGAAGATACCGGTTATATGGCCCGTGTTACCTTTATGATGGATAAAATCATGAGTAAAGTTGGCCTTAACGGAAAATCTGTGGTCCCAATGATCGGTGGTTTGGCCTGCGCTGTTCCATCTATTATGGCCGCCCGGAATATAGAAAACTGGAAAGACAGAATGATTACCATCATGGTTACCCCATTGGTTAGCTGTTCGGCAAGGCTTCCGGTATACATCCTTATTATTTCCTTAATTATCCCTTCGCAAACAGTTTTGGGCATTTTCAATTTACAAGGCCTGGCACTGATGGTGATGTATCTGGTGGGTATTTTTGCTGCAGTAATGGTGGCTTGGGTAATGAAATTCATCATCAAAACCAAAGAAAGGTCGTATTTCATCATGGAATTGCCGGTTTACCGCATGCCCAGGTGGAAAAATGTGTTTTATACCATGTACGAGAAATCTAAAACCTTTGTTCTTGAAGCAGGTAAGGTAATTATTGCCATTTCGGTTATCCTGTGGGTAATGGCCTCGTTCGGACCGGGGAACCGTTTTGAAAATATTGATAAAAAATACGAAAGGGCATTGGCCGATACCACAAAAAATACCGCACACATCAAAACTTTGGTGGCTACAGAAAAGCTGGAAAACTCTTATGTCGGAATTCTTGGTCATGCTATTGAACCCGTTATCCGTCCATTAGGTTACGACTGGAAGATCGGCATCGGTTTGATTACCTCTTTTGCAGCCCGCGAAGCCTTTGTGGGTACCATGGCTACCATTTACAGTGTTGATGGTGGTGATGGGGATACAAATACCATCAGGGCGCGTATGGAGGCCTCTAAAAATAGCCGTACAGGTTTACCGGTTTATACCTTCGCTACAGGGATTTCGCTTATGCTTTTTTATGCTTTTGCGATGCAGTGCATGAGTACCGTAGCCATTGTTTACCGTGAAACCAAAGGATGGAAATGGCCGGTAATTCAGCTGATTTATATGACCTCTATGGCTTACGTTGCAGCGTTGGTTGCCTACCAATTGTTGAAATAAGGCGTATTTTTTCGGAGATTATTTCTAAGTTATCGTCGTTCCCAACTTATATGTTGACTACTGATGCTCAAAAATGATTTATTTAAAGTATTTGTCACCCTGAGGGATAATTTATTGCATAAAAATCGATATAAATGACATTTAATTATTGGTCTTGTGCGATATGTAATTCCCCTCTTTCAGAGGGGTGTCCGCAGGACGGGATGTTTTATTAGTCCTAGCCAGACAGGCTTCTTTCTTTTTGGTGTCAAAAAGACCAGCGCAGCTAGCTTGAGTGCAATTAAAGACATAAAAGCTTATGAAAAAACAAAAGACACCGGCTGAAAATTTTTCTTTCGAAGCTGGTAGGTTGGCTTAGGCAGTGCAGCCCGAAAAATTTATTAGGCAGGTTTTAAGTAGAACGGGGACACTGTGCTATGGCCTAGCTATACGGAAATACATAATGTCGCAATTCGTTCATTAATAAGTGATTACAAAATAACGTCAATGATAGCAGAGTCGAAGGGTAGGAGAGCAGTGACTATACAACTATTGATGTTCCCTCCCGCTTTCCGTTTTACTTTGCCTACGGCTTCGTGTTCACTTCAATCGGGTCTAGATGGCTAGTGAGGTGATACTATTTTTGGCTGGGAGCATATGTGCCTTTTTCTGAGTCCTTTTCTGGAGCAGTTTGTTGCGTTTGTCGCTCTGAACGGATTCGAAGAGCGAATAGGCAAATTGCTATTTATTGCACGAACCTTTGTTTCTAAACCCGGTAGAAGCGGTAGCCCCCGATTTTTAATCGGGACTATAGCAGATAACGGGACTACTGTTTCCGAATTTCTCCTGAATGTTCATTTTCAAATAAAACACTAATTTCTTACCGTATAAGACATACGAGATCATCTGGGCTTATAACTTTTTCTACTCTTTGGTCTTTAATCTTTTAGCTTTAGTCTCCTTTCTCCTTAACCAAGCTCAATCTGCCTTTTAATGCTTTCTTCTAACGAAATTAATGTTTCTGTACGCTGGATGCCGGTTACGGCCTGGATTTCTTCATTTAAAACATGGCGCAGGTGGTTGGTGTCTCTGCAGATTATTTTAGCAAACATACTATAAGCGCCTGTAGTATAGTGTAACTCTACTACCTCTTTAATTTTACTCAACTGGGCAACCGCATCTTTATATTGGATGCCTTTTTCCAGGTAGATGCCTAAAAAAGCGCAAATGTCATACCCTGCCTTCTGCGGATCGATAATTAAGTGAGAGCCTTTTATAATGCCCATTTCCTGTAATTTCTTCATCCTAACGTGTATTGTTCCACCCGAAACAATCAGATCTTTGGCGATTTCTGTATAAGGTTTAGTGGCATCCTGCATCAATTGCTTTAATATATCGATGTCGAGGTTGTCAATTTCTAAATTGGAATTGTCTTTTTTAAGCATATTTTTGAATTATGATAAGCGAATTTACAAATATTTATCAATATTATAAAAATAAAATTAAATGTTTAAAATATTTGCAAGGTATTGGATGTTCCTTTACATTTGTATCAAGCAATTAACAAAAAGGAAACGTTCTTTCAAAATTGTTTAACAAAATGTAGGGTGGTGAAACAGGCAGACACACCTCCTTGTCTCGGTGGCGGAGAATAATGGGAATATACTGGTAACAGTACTAACCACTCCTTGAAGGTTCGATTCCTTCCCCTACAGCGGCTTTAGTCCTAAGTCAAGAGTCAACGTCTTTAATAGGCTTACGACTGCAGGCTTTGGACTAATGACTAAATTGTTGGGTGGTGAAATTGGCAGACACGCCTCCTTGTCTCGGTGGTGGGGAATAATGGGACAAACGCAGTTTATTGGGTTGACCACAAATTAATTTTTTGAACTGTAGCTAACTACCCCTTGAAGGTTCGACTCCTTCCCCAACAGCATTTTTTATGAATAATAAGTTAGTTAATTGAGCAACCTGGATGGGTTGCTCTTTTTATTTTTAGGCCAGTTTTTAATATCGCGGATATTTACAGATATATTATTATATTACCAATTAATTTTTTACTCGTTCAATGCATGTGATGAAGAAACGCGTCTCCATTAAAGATATAGCCAAACAGTTAAATATTTCCATTACAACCGTATCGTTCGTAATCAATGGAAAAGCGAGGGAGAAGAACATCAGCGAATCGCTTACCAAAAAGGTTTTAGATCTTGTTACCGAATTAAACTACCAGCCGAATGCCCTTGCTACCAGTCTGCGAACAGGCAAAACAAAAATTATCGGTTTCCTTGTTGATGATATTTCTGAGCCGTTTTTCTCGGGAATAGCGCGGCACATTGATGAAATTGCCTCGAGTTTGGGTTATAAAATTCTTTTTAGCAGTACCCGTAACGATACAGAAAAAGCCATACAGCTCTTACAGATTTTTAAAGACAGGCATGTTGATGGTTACATCATGGCGCTACCTGAAGGTTTGGAAGAAGAAGTGAAAAAACTGATCCAAACGGATGCGCCGGTGGTACTTTTCGATCGTTATGTGCAGGATGTAAAAACCGATTATGTAATTATCGATAATAAGAACAGTACCTTCCAAGCTACCGAACACCTGATAAACAATGGTTATAAAAATATAGGTTTTGTGACGATAGATACTGCTCAGCTGCAAATGGTCGACCGTTTATCGGGCTACGAAACTGCTATAGAAAAACATAAACTCCCAGCTGTTGTAAAAAAGATCAGCTATGTTAACTCGGCAGAATCGATCAAGGAAATGGTGAAATTCTTTAAAAAGGAAAAACAGCTGGATGCCGTAATTTTTGCAGCCAACTACATCTGCCTGGACGGTTTAAGAACGTTCAGAAAAGAAGGTATCCGTATCCATAAAGACCTAGCGGTGGTATCTTTTGATGATTTCGAGATCCTCGAATTCTGCAATCCACCTGTTACGGCAATTGCGCAGCCGCTTGAAGCCATTGCGGAGAACGTTATGAAAATTTTATTGAACAAGCTCAAAAAAGCAGGTAGAAATATAGAAAGTGCACAGGTATCACTTCCAACAGTATTGAATGTAAGGGGATCAAGTGCGAAAAAATAATATAAAAAAAGGGAACCGATTTTTAGATCAGTTCCCTTTATAATAATTTTAATGAAAGTTAAACGGTCATTACGTCTTTTTCTTTAGCTTCTGCGTGTTTATCAACCTTGATGATATAAGCGTCGGTCAGTTTTTGCACTTCATTTTCGCCGGTTTTAATTTCATCGTCTGATACACCTTCACCTTTTAGTTTCTGGATTTTTGAATTGGCTTCTTTGCGGATGTTACGTACTGTAATACGGCCTCTTTCTGCTTCCTCTTTCACTTTTCTAACCAGTTCTTTTCTGCGCTCTTCTGTTAAAGGCGGTACAATCAGGCGGATCACAATACCATCGTTTTGGGGATTGATGCCGATATTGGCAACCTGAATTGCTTTTTCGATGGTGGTTAAAAGTGATTTTTCCCAAGGTTGGATTACGATTGTTCTTGCATCTGGTGTATTGATGCTTGCTACCTGTGCCAGTGCTGTAGAAGCGCCGTAATAGTCAACAAAGATACCATCCAACATACCAGCTGATGCTTTACCAGCCCTTATTTTAGTTAATTCAGCTTCACAATGATCGATCGCTTTATCCATAGAGGATTGCGCATCCATTAATTGCAATTGTATGAGTTCGTTCATAATTGTATTTATATCTACAAAAATAATATTTTTTTTAATGCTTACTTCACCAGTGTACCGATTGGCTCACCACTGGCAATTTTCATGAAGTTACCATGTTTGTTCATATCAAACACAATAATAGGAAGTTGGTTTTCTTCGCATAGGGTAAAGGCCGTCATATCCATTACATTAAGCCCTTTATCATACACTTCCCTGAAAGAAATTTCGCCGTATTTTGTAGCTAAAGGATCTTTTTCCGGATCTGCGGTATAAATTCCATCAACACGCGTTCCTTTCAAAACCACATCGGCTTTAATTTCGATTGCACGTAAAGCCGCTGCAGAATCGGTGGTGAAATATGGATTTCCGGTACCGGCGCCAAAAATGACCACACGGCCTTTTTCCAGGTGGCGAACAGCTCTCCGGCGGATAAAGGGCTCGCAGATCTGTTCCATTTTAATTGCGGTAAGCAAACGGGTTTTGATACCAACTTTCTCTAAGGCATCTTGTAGGGCCATAGAGTTGATCACGGTTGCCAACATGCCCATGTAATCGGCCTGTGCCCTGTCCATCCCACTTTTTTCAGCGCTTAGGCCTCTAAAAATATTTCCTCCTCCAATTACGATGGCGATTTCTAAACCTTTATCGTGTACCGCTTTAATATCTTCTGCATATTGCTTAACACGATCATTATCAATACCGTATTGTTTGTCGCCCATTAGCGATTCTCCGCTAAGCTTTAGTAGGATGCGCTTGTATTTCATGACCTCAAAAATATTAACATTTTTTTAATACCGAGCTATGCTTTTTAATAATTGATGTAAATATTTAAATAGAAATAGTGGTTTAAAGAAATAGATGGAATTTATTAAATACGCTGCCCCCAAAAAGCGATACTATTTGGGGGCAGCAGAAAAAAAATATTTAAATTATTTACTAGTTAAAGATATAACGTACACCAAATTGGGCCTGCCAGCGCGAAATCTGGTCGGTAATATTTTTATACGTTGTGGTATATGGTATTAAATTGGCTTTATCCTGATAAGGGAATGAATAAGTTGGTTTTCCTGTTGTAGGATCTAAACCTTTATAGGCCAATAATACTGCGGTATTATAAGTAGATAATGGGATATTAGGCGTTTGATATAAGCCCCAATCACTGTTTAACAGGTTGCCAAGGTTAATAATATCCAGTGTAAACTGAAGTGTGTTTCTTTTTCCTTTCGGCCCAACAAAGAAATCCTGTGCAAGGTGTAAATCTGCTCTTTTAAAGTACGACATGATGGCACCGTTTCTTTTTGCGAACTCGCCTCTATGTTTACTAAGGTAGCTATCCTGATTAATATAGGCATTCAGTTGGTTCCAGATCTGATCCTGAGTACGGGTATCGCTGGCAAAATCAGGAACCAGAATAATATCGCCTTTGTTACGTGGGATGTAAACAAGGTCATTCGCCCCACCATCGTTGTTAATATCACCGGATGAAACATAGCTAAATGCCCCGTTATTTGCCGATTCGAAAATTAAACCTATAGTGGTAGCTGCATGTTTAAAATACTCTTTTTTATAGCTTAAAGAAGCAATAACCCGGTTTGGTTGGATAAAGTTGGTATTGGCCAGGACATCAGAATTTGCATCGCCTGCAATTGCCCTTTGCGACCAGATCGAACTTGCTGTAGAGCCACCATCATTTACAGATTTGGATTGGCTGTAGGTATAAGCTACACTTGCGTTAAATCCATTGAAAAAAGATTTTTGCAACTGACCTGTAATGAAGTAAGAATAGCCTTTTTTGGTATTCTGCATGTAAATAAATGGCGAAATAGAAGGATTTGCCGCCGTATTACCTGTTTGTGTAGACTTTGCGTTATAACGTTGCTGTCCTTCAATTCCGGGAAGGGTAATTAAGCCTGTTGAATTGTTCGGCAATGCCGCATTTGAGAAGTTTACAGCATTAATATCTTTAGTGTACGATGCTTCCAGAGTGGCAATGATGCCCATTGGTAATTTTTGATCAACGGCAACGTTTGTTCTCCAGATCTGTGGATATTTAAAATCTTTCGAAGCTGCATCAACCTCATAAGAAGTATTGGCCGTTGCGGTACCTGGTGCAGGGCGGTTGGCGTTTACATTCGGATTAAAAATCAAACGGGGATCGCCAGGGGTAGAAACGGTACTTGAACTAAATAATGTTCCGGTGTTTGAAGCCTGGTTAGAAATCCAAACATAAGGTACCTGACCGGTGAAAATTCCGGTTCCGCCACGTAATTGTGTGGTTTTGTCGCCAAAAACGTCATAGTTGAAGCCTACACGTGGTGAGAACAACAGTTTTTTATTCGGGAATTTAGAAATATCCACCTGTAAACCATTTTGGAAGGTTAATGCTGCCAAATTTGGATTTGGATCCAGTTTGGTAGGGAAATAGGTATAATCGGCCCTGATGCCATAGGTTAATTTAAAATTATCACTCACCTGGTATTTATCCTGCGCATATAAACTTAAGTTGTACGACGACATTTTAGCGAAAGGAAATGATCCATCGGCCAATGCCGAGTTACGGTAGGAGTAACTTACAGCAGGCTGATTATTGATAAAATCATCGGCCGTTTTAAAATAATAGAGCCCGTTATAGTTTGGAGCAAAACCGTTTAAGAATTTATTCAACTGGTTGCTGGTACCAATAGTGATTTCGTGTTTACCTGCATAAATCGAGAAATCGTCCGAAAACTGGTAGATATCAGAGTTTAACAGGTTATTAGCAGTAAATACTTCGTAACCAAAGCTGGTTAATATACCGCCGTTTCCATTACCGATATCAACCATTGGCAATTCAGAACCGTTCGAATTGCGGAAATCTCTTAATGCAGAGTAACCCAGCGTTAATTTGTTCGACATGTTGTTGCCGATCCTGGTATTCAATTCTACAATACCAATGTTAAAGTTATTGTTGATGGTATAACTCGAACCGAAATAAGGCATAGAGGTTGATGATGGCGAACGGCTGCCGTTTAAGCCTGCTGGAATGCCCGAGCCACTGGCAACAACCTGTCTGTTCGATTTCAGGTAGAAATATTTTGCACTTAAGGTGTTATTAGCATTAATATTCCAGTCTATTTTGGCTGTAATTTTATCGCTTTGGGTTTTATATGGATAATTTTCGTACGGACCGGTTGAATAATTGTACTTGCTCATTAGATAGTTTGACAAGCGGTCTAATGTAGCCGCATCTGCAGCTGAAACATTGGCTCCAGATAAACCTGGCCTTGATGCTACGAAAGAAGTTGCCGGTGTACTGATCCTTTCCTGTTCGCCAGAAACAAAGAGAAATAATTTGTCTTTAATAATTGGTCCGCCAATGTTTAAACCACGCTGGTTGTAGTTGAAATCAACAATTGGAATTTTAGTTACACCTGCTGAGTAGCCTGTTAAATCAGTACCCCTGGTATAGTAATATGCGGAACCTTTAAAATTGTTTGTTCCGGATTTTACGATGGTATTGATCCCTGCTCCGGTGAATGATCCCTGGCGCACATCGTAAGGGGCAATATCAACCTGGATCTGTTCAATGGCATCTAATGAAATCGGTTGTGAATTGGCCTGTCCGCCCAAACTGCCCGATAATCCGAACGAGTTGTTAAATAAGGCCCCATCTACCGTTAAGTTGTTGTAAGAGCCGCTTCTGCCACCAAAACTTAAGCCTCCAATGGTTGTAGAGTTTGCTGATGGCGTTAATTTGGTAAAATCAGCCAACGAACGACTGATGGTTGGTAAATTATCAATCTGCTGTCTGGTAATGGTTTCCCTTGCACCTGTACGCGATGAATTGATCACCTTATCTTGCGTTCCTTTTACCACCACATCGGCCAGGTTCTGCGAGGTTTCGGTAAGCGAAGCATCAACTCTTAAATCTTCCCCAATGGTGGTGTTCAGGTTTTCTTTTACCAGTTCGTTATAACCAATATAACTTATTTTAATGGTGTATGGGCCACCTACACGCACGTTTGGTAGGTTGTACCTGCCATCAGCCCGGGTTAGGGTAGAGTATTTTGTACCCGATGGAATATGTATGGCAGTAACCGTTGCGCCAGGTATTACCCCTTTTTGATCTTTAACTGTACCAATAAATGATGCAGTGGTAACCCCTTGTGCAAAGCCGTAAACCGTTACGGCTAACATAAAAGTTATTAATAATATAAGTTTTTTCATCAATGTTTTTTTAGCAAAAATACACTGACATTTTACTGCTTATGTTTTGGTTATATTAATTAATTGTTAAGGCCTGTCCTTGCTCTGGGAAGATTAGTTTTAGGTTTTGTATGTTTCTTGAAATCAATTGCTGCTTTACTTTTTCTGCTGTTTGTTGTGGCGGTTTGATATGGGTAACAATAAATGAAATTTTTTTAAAGGCTCTATTGGTTGTTAATGCTTCAAGTTTTGCCAGTTCGCTAAAGAAAAGCTTTGGCGTAAGGTGCCCGAACAGTTGTTTATCGGGCTGCTCATCAGGGAATGAAACTTCTAAAAAAATAGCTTTTAGCTGACCTGCGGTAATTAGCGGTGCTATATTTTGCCATAGGCTGGCGAGTTTATCTGATTTTTCAATTTCATCGGCGCCGGTATCCCCCAGGTAAAGTATATAAACATTATCATGGCCGATCAGAAAAGCCGTGCTTTTATAAGGATTACCATGGCTCAGTTCAAAAGCCCTTACTTTCATTTCCGTATCCTTCAGCGGATACGTAGTGTTTTCAGTCAATGGAAAATAAGTATACTTTTTTAGCTGTGGCTTTTCACCTTCATTGGCAAAATTGGCCCAAGCATCCCAGGTAAAATATTTATCCTTTAAAATATTGAGTACTGAAGGCAGGCCATAAATGTTTTTTGCGGTATCAGCCGGAGAATTGATAATCAATCCGGCTAAATGATCTAAATGACCGTGCGATATCAGGTAATCTTTAATCTGCCTGCGCTGAACCTCCTCGCTGATTCCTTTCAGCGATTTCATATCGATTGCCTTTTGGATACCGGCATTTATAGTTCCTGCATCAAGACAGACGTATTTTTCACTTCCTATTGGAGCAATCATGTAAGATGATAAATTGCTTTCATCATCACCTCCTTTAACACCAAGGGGGATAATGGTAAAGCCTTGGTTTGTTTCCTGTGCCCACAGCTTACAGGTACAAATGAAAAACAAAATAATTGCAGGCAGAATTCTTCTGAACATATTGGATAAATTATACTGTCTCGCCTTTAAAAATAACCTCTTTTAAATTTATTTCATTGTCCAGTACCACCAAATTTGCCTGTGCTCCTATTGCTATTTTTGAACAAAGATTTTCAATTCCGATTAAACCGGCGGGATATTGTGTCGCCATTTTAATGGCATCTTTTAAACTAATACCGCAGTGCGATACACAGTTTTTAACGGCTTCTAGCATGGTGAGCGAGGACCCCGAAAGCGTTCCATCAGGCATTACATATTTATTCCCCTTTTGGATATGCTGGTATGGGCCGGTTGAACAGGCTGTAACGGCATCGGTGATCAGGAACAGCCGTTCTTTTAACAGCTTCTGGGCAAACTTAACCACTTCGTAATCCACATGCTGCCCATCAGCAATGATACTGGCCATCGCTTTATGATGGCTAAAAACCGCAGTAGGAATACCGGGCTCCCGGTGATGGATGGGACTCATGGCATTAAAAAGGTGTGTGGTGGTTTGTACACCTATATTGTAGGCAGCTGTAGCTTCCTCAAATGTGGCATTACTATGGCCTAAAGAAACCACTACTCCATTATCCAGCAGGTACTGTATTACCTCATCATCCTGGAGCTCGGGTGCAATGGTCATCATTTTAATTACACCATCGCCGAAATCGAGCAATTGTTTGATTTCATCCAGTGAGGCCTTGCGAACAAATGTTGGGACATGCGCACCTAAACGTTTCGGATTTAAAAACGGACCTTCTAAATGTAAGCCCAGGCAGTTTTTTGCGAAAGTGCGGTGTGCTTTAACGGTTTTGATACAGGCATTGAATACTTCTGGCGTATTGGTAGCCAAGCAGGCCAGGAAACCCGTTGTTCCTTTTTTCAGCAAATCATCTTCCATAATGGTTAACGATTCGACGGTTGGATCGGCAGAGAACAGACGTCCGCCTGAGCCATAAATCTGTAAATCTATAAACCCGGGTACGGTGATCGACTGGTTATTGACTATTGTTGTTGCAGGTCTGATGTTGGTAATATCAGTATGGCTGATTTCAATTTCCCGGCCGCTTATTAATGTATCGTTATGGTAATATGAAGTATTGGGAATGATCTTGGGCATAACAAACGTTTGAGTAAATTTAAGCTTACACAATCAAAGTTAACTATTGTAGCGATATATTTGGTTAATAAGATAAACTAATCAAATGAATGAAAATCAGCCCAATAGAAGGAGCTTTCTAAAGGCCGGACTTACTTTAAGTGCTGCAACATTAGTTGCACCTGGGGCAGCTCTTGCAGATGTTGCCGAAAAAGAAGATGCATTTAAAATTGCAGTAGGGCCTTATCTGCAAACTAATTTTAATAACTCGATGACGATTTTGTGGCTAACCAATAAAAATGCGGCAGGATGGGTAGAATTTGGTGAGCAGGCCAATCAGTTGAACCAGAAAGCTTATGGGAAAGCTGAATTAGGTTTAATGCAAGCCAATAGTAAATTAAACGCAGTTACGCTCCAGAATTTAAAACCCGGTACAAAGTATTATTATAAAATTATTTCCAAAGAAATCAAAGATTTTCAGCCTTATAAATTAACCTATGGCGAAACGGTGAGCAGCAATGTTGAGTCGTTTTTGAATGCCAATCAGGCTAAAGAAGAGGTATCGTTTGTTATGCTGAACGATATTCATGATCGGCCTGAGTCTATTCCGCATTTATTGGGGCTTATACCGGCTGCACAGCAGGATTTTGTTTTCTTTAATGGTGATATTTTTGACTACCAGACGGATGAAAAACAGATTATCGACCATATGTTGCAGCCATGTGTAGATAATTTTGCTAAAAATACGCCTTTTATCTACGTTAGGGGCAATCACGAAACCCGTGGTAAATTTGCGCGTGAGTTTGCACAATATTATATGCATGTGGGACATACTGCTTTTACTTTAGGACCTGTGCGTTTTGTAGTTATTGATACAGGGGAAGATAAGGAAGATGCACATCCGGTTTACGCAGGCATTGTTAATTTCGACGATTACCGGATGCAACAGGCAGCATGGCTTAAAACAGAAATCAATACTAAAGAGTTTAAAAAGGCTCCTTTTCGTGTTGTATTGATGCATATTCCGCCCCGTTATTCTGGTGATGCGCATGGGCCAAAACATTGTACTGAGTTGTTTGAACCTTTATTGAACCAGGGAAAAGTTGATTTGGTACTGAGCGGGCATACCCACAAATACATGGTATACCAGCCCGACAAAGACCTTAACCATTATCCATTAATTATTGGTGGCGGGCCACAGAAAGGTACAAGAACCATTACCCGTATAAAAGCAGACAAAAATAAACTGATTGTTAGCATGCTCGATGATTCGGGTAAGGAAGTAGGGGCATATACCGCTTTGAAGAAGTAGGAAATTATCGCCGTTTGGATTCGATAGTTATTATATTAAGTCCTCCAGGGCGGGAAGATTGAGCTTCGCTGAGCACTTCGTGCTTCTTGACTACGCTGCATTTCGCTCGAAATGACAACCTTTTTCTGTAGTATAACGCAAAAAAAAGCCCCAGAAATGGGGCTTTTTATATGTTTTATGTGTGCTTATGCACCTAATTGTACGCGTTTGAAAGCAGACACAGTTAATCCTTTAACAGTGTTGTCTAAGAATTTACGAACATCTACAGAACTATCTTTAACAAACTCCTGGTTTAATAAAGTGCTGTCTTTGTAGAATTTGTTCAATTTACCAGCAGCAATTTTCTCAACCATTTCTTCTGGTTTACCTTCCTGACGGATAACATCTTTAGCGATCTCGATTTCACGCTCAATAGTAGCAGGATCAACACCGTCTTTATCAACAGCAACCGGGTTCATTGCAGCAATCTGCATAGCAACATCTTTACCAGCTTCAGTAATATCTACACCGTTAGCACCTTCAAATACTACTAAAACGCCCATTTTACCGTTAGAGTGGATATAAGAAACGATTTTTTCACCAGAGATATTTACATACTCCTGGATAACGATTTTTTCACCGATTTTACCGGTTAATTCAGTGATTGTTTCAGCAACTGTACGTCCGTCTTCCAAAGCAATTGCTGATAACTCTTCAGCAGTAGCAGGGTTGTTGGCAACCGCTGCAGCTAAAACAGCCTGAGCCAGGTTACGGAAATCTTCAACTTTAGAAACTGGTTCAGTTTCGCAAGCTAAAGCAACTAATTTACCATTTGTACCATCTGCTGAAACAGCGATTGATACCAAACCTTCTGAAGTAGCATTGCCAGAACGGGCGGCAGATACTTTCTGACCTTTTTTGCGCAATAAATCAACAGCCGCTTCGAAATCGCCATTAGCTTCAACTAAAGCTTTTTTGCAATCCATCATACCAGCGCCAGTTTGTTGACGCAATTTGTTTACATCTGCTGCAGAAATTTGTACTGTAGACATTTTATTTCCTTTTTTAAAATTTACAATCTTGTTATAACAACTACAGGTTACAAGTTACAAGCGCTAAGTTAAACTCATGTTAAGCCAACTTAAAACCTGAAACCAGTAACCTGCAATTAAAAAATATTACTATTCTTCTGTTTTAGTTTCTTCTGATGAAGAGGCTTCAACCTCAGCTTCAGCAGCTTTTTTACGTCTTGGCTCTTTAGCTTCAGGCGCATCAGCTGCAGCTTTAGCAGCTACTGCTTCTTTTTCTGCTTCATCATCTTTTTCGCGTTTACGCTCTTCTAAACCTTCTTCAATCGCTTTGATAATTACATCAGTAATTAAAGAGATCGATTTTGTAGCATCATCATTCGCAGGGATTGGGAAATCGATGTTAGAAGGATCAGAGTTAGTATCAACCATCGCAAAAGTAGGGATGTTTAATTTTAACGCTTCTGTTACCGCGATATGCTCTTTCTTAACATCGATTAAGAATAAAGCTGCAGGTAAACGGTTTAAATCAGCAATACCACCTAAAAGGGATTCTAATTTAACACGCTCACGTTGGATCATTAAACGCTCTTTTTTAGAAAGGATAGCATAAGTACCGTCTTTAGTCATTTTATCGATGTTAGACATCTTTTTGATTGACTTGCGAACAGTAGCAAAGTTAGTTAACATACCACCTAACCAACGCTCGGTTACGAAAGGCATATTTACTTTTTTAGCTTGCTCAGCTACGATTCCTTTAGCTTGTTTCTTTGTTGATACGAATAAAACTTTACGTCCTGATTTTACGATTTGTTTAATCGCAGCCGCAGCTTCTTCAGTTTTAGTTAATGTTTTATTTAAATCTATAATGTGAATTCCATTACGCTCCATGAAAATGTAAGGAGCCATTTTTGGATTCCATTTACGGGTAAGGTGACCAAAGTGTACACCTGCATCCAATAAGTCTTGATAAGTTGTTCTTGCCATTGTCTTTGCCTCCTGTGATTAACGTTTACTGAATTGGAATTTCTTACGGGCTTTAGCACGTCCTGGTTTTTTACGCTCAACCATACGCATATCACGCGTCATTAGGCCTTTAGCACGTAATGCAGGTTTTTTCTCCGCATCTAGTTCAACAATCGCTTTAGCAATAGCTAAACGAACAGCTTCTGCTTGTCCTTTTACTCCGCCACCTTGTACGTTTACGGTAATATCGTAACGGCCAACTAGTTCAGCAACTTCTAAACTTTGGTTTACGATATATTGTAAAGGTAAAGTAGGGAAATATTCTTTGTGATCTTTACCGTTAACGGTAATTGCGCCAGCACCATCTTTTAAGTAGATACGTGCTACAGCTGTTTTTCTTCTTCCTGAAGTGTTAGTAACTGACATTTCTTAAAGTTTAATGGTTTTTGGAGATTGAGCTGCATGAGGGTGGTTTGCACCAGCATACACAAAAAGATTAGTGTATAATTTTTTACCCAATTTAGTTTTCGGTAACATACCACGTACCGCTTTCTCGATTACACGTTGAGGGTGTTTCGCCATTAACTCTTTTGGAGAGATAAAACGTTGACCACCTGGATAACCAGTGTAAGAAACATACTGCTTTTCGCTGAATTTGTTTCCTGTCAATTTAACCTTGTCTGCATTGATAACAATTACATTATCACCGCAGTCTACGTGTGGGGTGTACTCAGGCTTGTTTTTACCACGGATGATCATAGCGATCTTCGATGACAAGCGCCCCAAAATCTCGCCTTCCGCATCAACAACAACCCACTGTTTGTTTACAGTTTTAGCATTGGCCGAGACAGTTTTGTAACTTAACGTATTCACTTGCTTGTATTTAATTTATTAAACAATTTATTATTCCCATTAAAATTGGGACTGCAAAGATAGAGAGAATACTTTTATTATCAAATAGTTGGAAAGAAAAATTTTTATCGTAATAATAGCTTATTAACTGTCATGCTGAACTTATTTCAGCATCTGCACACTCGCATGACAACTTTCTTGCTCCAATGTCATTAAAGTGCTCAAAGTATAGAGTTTTGTTGAAGCAGGTCTTGAAGTCGCAATTTGCGACTTCAAAAATCTATATAGTCTCTTTTGCACCAAATCACAGATCGTCTGGCATAAAACCAATTCTTTTCCTTAGCTTGCTTTTCTGATCGATCAGTTTATCTAAGTAGCCAAAAACCAGTTCGATATTTTTATCATGGTTGCTTAGTTTCTTTTTTATTTCTTCTATTTCCAGTTTAAGCTCAGTATTTTCTGAAAGCAACCGGCGGATACGAGTAAAGATTCTTACAATTTGAATGTTTACCTGGATAGCTTGCTTACTGCTCAATACACTCGAAAGCATCAGGATACCATGTTCGGTAAAAACATGTGGTAAATAGGTTCTTCCACCCCTTCCTTTTTTTGAGGTCACAATTTGTGACCTCAATATTTCCCATTCGTCAGCGGTTAGCTGGAACATGAAATCAGTAGGGAAGCGTTCAATGTTTCTACGGATGCTTTGATTTAAAACTTTAGTCTCCACACCATACAGCGCTGCCAGGTCACTGTCGAGCATTACTTTGTGGCCCCTCAGTTCGTAAATTTTATTAACCAGAATATTGTCAGGGATGATAGGAAGCAATTGTTTAGCTGTCATATCATGTTGGAGTTTACCTGAAGATACGAATCAAATCACGCTTATCAAAGAAACAAATTAAATAATTTCTTCAAAGGAGGAGGGCAACTAGTTTGATTTGCTGTAACTTCTATATTCCTTAATCCAGTTCCATAATGCAAAGCCGGCAATGATGGTAAAGATAAAATATTCGACCCCCATAAATTTAATGCCCTTTAAGAAGTAGAGATAAGTGGCTACGATATCAATCATCAGCCAGATAATCCAGCACTCTATCCTTTTCTGGATCATTAAAAAAGTAGTGATCACACTCATTACAAAAATAAAAGAATCAACAAATGGGTAGGCGCTGGGTAAATTAAACAATAAGGGTAGCCAATGGTGGAGTTTGCTGGCTAAAGTACCGATAAGCAATGTGCCAATAACACCCAGAGTAAATAAAATCAGGAACTGCTTTAGCGGCATAAAACTGATTTTGAGCTCTTTGTTTTTATCTTCTTCTTCCGGTTTAGGATTGGCCCACCTCCACCAACCCATAATATTGGTAATGAAAAAGAAAACCATGAGGAACATATCGGGGTAAAGCTGGGTTTGGTAATATAAAAAGGCTGAGAGAAACACATTAATAATACCCGCAGGCCAGCTCCATATACTGGCTTTTGCAGAGAGGATCACCGAGATGATTCCGGTTATTACGGCAAAGAACTCGAGATAGCTCATTTTGTAATCCAGAACCGTAAAAAATATACTTTGGGCATTGAAAAAATCCATAAGCTGATAATTTCATAAATGTAAACCCTAAAATATGTAAAATTTAATGGGCCTCACTGATGTATCAATAAACAAAAATTAAATGGTGGATGTTAATTCATTAGTTAATGCCTTTCGGTTGTATTAATAATCCAGTTTCTATGCAGTACTTAGATCATTTATACGGTTCACCCATTCCCTTGTTTTTGAAAAATATCATTATTGGCTTGTTTGCTGTTTTACTGGGTATGTCCATTAAGTTTGTTGTTCATAAAATCTTTATCTTACTCTCGCGCTGGTGGAATTTTATCTTCATAAAATCCATTATCAAACATCTGCGTCATCCTGTTGGTGTGTTTATCCCGCTTTTGTTGTTAAATTTTTCTTTATCGCTGATGCAAATGGCACCGGTTTACCGCGTTCCGCTGGAAAAGGCTTTAGAAATTGCGTTGACCATTAACTTTGCTTTGATTCTGGTGCGGACTGTTAATGTGCTTGAGGATTATTTTTACTTCAAATACGATTTAAATAAGGAAAATAATCTAAAAGAGCGTAAAATCAGAACACAATTGCAATTTGTACGCAAATTTATTGTTTCATTAATTGTTCTTGTTACAGTTGCCATTATCCTGCTGAGTTTTGAAAGCATGCGTAAAATAGGAGCCGGCTTGCTTACGGGTGTAGGTATCGGCGGGATTATTATTGGTTTTGCGGCACAAAAATCGCTCGGTAACTTATTGGCGGGCTTTCAGATCGCGTTTACGCAACCCATCCGTATCGATGATGTTTTGATTGTAGAAAGCGAATGGGGCAAGGTTGAGGAAATTACCTTAACTTATGTAGTGGTTAATATCTGGGATCAGCGGCGGTTAATTTTGCCGATTACTTATTTTATTGAAAAGCCTTTTCAAAACTGGACGCGGGTTTCGGCAGATTTATTGGGTACAGTTTTTCTTTACCTCGATTATACAATCCCCATTGAGCCCATGCGGGAGGAACTTACCAGGTTATTAAATGCAAACCCAATTTGGGATAAACGCGTTAATGTGGTACAAGTAACTGATAGTACAAAAGATGGCACTATAGAAGTACGTTTTTTAATGAGCGCAGCCAATTCCTCAAAGGCTTTTGATTTGCGCTGTTACGTAAGGGAAAAAATGATTGCCTTTATTCAGACCAATTACCCGGAAAGTTTGCCAAGAAGGCGGTTGGAGTTTAGAGGTAAGTTAGAACAGGTATAAAAAAAGTCTGTCGAAGACCATGAGATACTTCGACAGACTCAGTATGACTGCTTGAACTATTTAAACATGCCTTTAAGCTTGGCTAGTTTTTCCTGTAAATCGCCATCGGCGTCTTTTGGTTCATTACGGGGCTTAAAATTTTGCTTATTGTTGTTTTTAAAGTCTTGCTTAGGTTTTTGCTCTCTGGATTCCCGACTGCGGGCTTCTGACTTTGGACCTGCTTCAGTTTTCATCGACAACGAAATCCTTTTGCGGGCCACATCTACTTCCATTACCGTAACTTCTACCTTTTGATGCACTTTTACCACATCATTTGGGTTAGCTACAAAACGGTTTGCCAATTGGCTGGTGTGTACCAATCCGTCCTGGTGTACACCGATATCAACAAAGGCACCAAAATTGGTAATATTGGTTACAATACCCGGTAATTTCATACCGGTTCTTAAATCTGCAATTTCATTAACGCCTTCAGTAAAGCTAAAAGCTTCAAACTGCTCACGCGGATCGCGGCCGGGTTTGGCCAGCTCTTTTAGAATGTCGTTAAGGGTAGGTAAACCAATTTCGTCTGTAACATAGTGTTGTGGCTTGATCTGTTTTTGTAGCTGGGTATCTTTCATCAGTGCTGAAACAGTTGTGCCCAGGTCTTTGGCCATTTGATCAACTACGGCATAGCGCTCCGGGTGTACTCCGCTGGTATCCAATACGTTTTCTGCATTGCGGATACGCAGGAAACCTGCTGCCTGCTCGTAAGCTTTATCGCCCAAACGCGGAACTTTTTTCAGGCTTTCGCGGTTTTTAAACGCCCCATGGGTATTTCTGTAATCGACAATATTTTGTGCCAAAGCTGGTCCTAAACCCGAAACGTAAGCTAAAATTTGTTTAGAAGCCGTATTTAACTCAACACCAACGGCGTTTACGGCACTGATTACGGTATCATCTAAGCTGGCCTGTAATTTATTCTGATCTACATCATGTTGATACTGGCCAACACCAATCGATTTTGGATCGATTTTTACCAGCTCTGCCAAAGGATCCATTAATCGGCGACCAATAGATACTGCACCACGAACGGTAATATCCTGTGTTGGGAACTCCTCGCGTGCTACTTCAGAGGCCGAATAAATCGAGGCTCCACTTTCATTTACCATTACAATTGCAATGTTGGGTAGATTTAAACCTCGAACAAAAGCTTCTGTTTCCCTTCCAGCAGTTCCATTACCAATAGCAATGGCCTCGATATCATATTTTTCGCAAAGCTGCAGAATGGTGAATTCGGCATTTTTAACATTCCCCTGTCCGGTATGCGGATAAATGGCTGTATTTTCTAATAATTGTCCTTGCTTATCCAAGCAAACTACTTTACAACCGGTACGGAAACCCGGATCGATGGCCAATACATTTTTTTGGCCCATTGGTGCCGCGAGTAAAAGCTGACGTGCATTTTCAGCAAAAACACGGATGGCTTCTTCATCGGCTTTTTGTTTGGTGAAAACACGTAATTCAGTTTCCATGGCTGGCTCCAGTAAGCGCTTGTAACCATCTTCTAAAGCTTGCTGCACTTGTTTCGAAGCTGCATTATTGCCTGTAATAAACTGGTTTTCAAGTAAAGCAATGGCATCTTCGGCAGGAGGGAGGGCATCTAAACGTAAAATCAGTTCTTTTTCGCCGCGGCGCATGGCCAATACACGATGCGAAGCCGCGGTTTTAACGGGCTCGTTCCATTCAAAGTAATCTTTATATTTAATCCCTTCCTCTTCTTTTCCTTTAATCACTTCAGATTTAAATTCAGCCTTTTCCTGAAAGTAAGTACGCATTTTGGTACGTGCTTCTGCATTTTCTGAAATCATTTCTGCAATAATGTCCCTTGCCCCGGCCAAAGCTTCTTCTAAACTATTTACGCCTTTTTCGGCATCTATAAATTTTTCGGCTTCGGTATCCAGATCAAAATTACCCTGATCAAAAATCTGTAAAGCAAGGGGCTCCAGTCCTTTTTCTTTAGCAACTGATGCACGTGTTTTACGTTTAGGTTTGTATGGCAGGTAAATATCTTCTAAAAGAGAAATGGTTTCGGCCTCATTAATCTGTTTCTCCAATTCAGGGGTAAGCTTTCCTAAATCGGTCATCGATTTTAAGATGGCCTCGCGGCGTTTATCCAGGTCGCGTAACTGTAAAACACGGTCACGTATTGCGGCTACTTCAACTTCATCTAAACTGCCGGTCAGTTCTTTACGGTAACGGGAAATAAAAGGTACTGTTGCACCTTCATCTAACAGATTTATAGTAGCAGTTACCTGCTTTTCTGCTACGTTCAATTCTGATGCAATTATTTTATGGTGGGTTAACATATTCTAAAGGTAAAAATTAAAGGAAGCAAAGCTAATGAGGATTTACGGGATTTAATGATTTTTAAAATGAAGTTTTCCACCAAAATGTGTGAGTAAATTTTGTAGAAAATTGGGGTAGTGCAGCCTCGATAGGTACTTTATTTCTTTTTTGAGGCTTTTTGCAAGTCGCGCTCGGCTTTAAATTGGGTTATCCTCTTAATCAGCTCTAAGGGTAAAGGTTTATTTAAGGGAAACTGCACCGCGCCCTTGCTCCATTTATAACCACTAAATTCATCTTTAAAGGCTTCGATGCCCGAACCTGTTGGGTAAAAACCAATGTGTTTGGCATAACCTGCAAAGTAAACTAAAATTCCTTTTTGCTTAAATGCAGGCATGCCATAACTAATTACTTCTTTAGCCTGGGGCACAGCAAGGTGAATGGTTTCACGTACTTGTTGCAGTAATTTTTGTGTTGCAACTGGGAAGTTGGCAATGTATTGGTCGATGTTTTCCGGTTTTGGCTGTTCCATAAATTATCTTGTTATGAAATTACAAAGATTCCCGGATAAATCATTAACTGATTAGAATATCGTATTTGTGCAACAAACCCGCTAAACCCGATTGCGAGAATTTAGCTTTTTTTATCCGGTTGTTATCGGGGTCGATTGAAAAATTATAAGCTGTCCTGAAATCAACTTTTTCTAACATCGTTCTGTCGAATGTGGCATTAAGTAAATCGCAATTTTCGAAAGTTGAGCCGGACAGGTCGGTTTCTGAAAAGTCTACCTCGTGAAGCTGCGCATTTTTAAAGGTTGTTTTTTTTAATTTGAGTTTATAGAAAGAACAATGATCCAGTTTTGAATTGCTAAAGTTAAACGACAAACCAAAATCATTACAATTTTCGAACCTTAGGCCTAGCATTTTACAGTCGCTAAAGTCTATCTCGTTAAAAGTTGTTTTGCTAATATTAGCCAAACTCAGGTTGCAATGGCTAAACTGACAATCCAGAAACTTAACACCGCTTAAATCTGAACCTGAAAAATCGCAGTTGATAAATTTACAGTTTTCATATTCTGCTTTGGGTAAGGCACGTATGGTAAAATCGGCTTTTTCGAAGGTTTGGTCAGCAATGTATTCTGGCATAATGATGTGTGGATCTTGAATGAAGTTATTGATAAAAATTATTTATTGCATCATACAATGGCTTAGTGTCATGTCCTTGGTTTAAACTATTATAAAGTTCATTATTGATCGATTTTTCGAGGACGTTACCTTCCTGAATTCTTAGAAGATAAGGAAAACCTACCTGATTGCGGATGTTGTACAATAACATTGAAGTAAATTGATGCGGATATTCTGAAACTGGAAATCTTCCATCAAGAAAGATCAATTTTACATCTTTTGGTAAGATTGGCATAATCTGTTTCTCTATAAATTCCTTTGTATGTTTTCTATTGTTATAACAAAAGAGTTTATGGCCATCAATTTTTAGAAGGTATTGCCTGTATTCCTCTTCAAGCGTTTTGCTTTCAATTTTATTAATAAATGTTGAAATGAGAATCAATGGTGAAAAAAGCAATAATATAATTAACCCAAAGAAGGCAAATAGAGTAAAAAGGATAGTATTGCTCAGCTTTTTCCACATGCTGCGATCAAATTATATAAAATTATCCTTATCATCAATTTTAGTTTGATTTTTGAATCCTTCAAGGTTTATGTGGACTCTTTTTAGAGGCAATTTGTGGCGTTTGATTTCGCGGTAGGGATTGTAAGGGTTTAGTACCAGTTCTTTATTGCTACCGGAACGAAGTACAGCCCTGAAAAGCCTGACAACTTGCACAGCTTGGGTAACGTTCAAAAATAACTGATTGTTTATCTCATTTCTAAGTCGGTACGCGGTAAAAGGTCAAAAAAAATCCTCCAAAGTAATTTGGAGGATTTATATCTTGGAAGATCTTTCGCTATGCGCGGAATGACCATTTATTTTGTTGCGTACATTACTTCTTTTACGGCTTTAATTACGCGTTCTGCATTTGGTAAGCTGGCTGCAATTAAAGTTGGAGAGTATGGAAGCGGAACATCTGCACAAGTGATACGTAAAACCGGTGCATCTAGGTAATCGAATGCATTTCTTTGTACATTGAAAGCAATTTCTGAAGAGATAGATGCCAATGGCCAGGCTTCTTCAACCACAACCAAACGGTTTGTTTTCTTAACCGATTCGATGATGGTTGCATAATCGATTGGACGAACAGAACGTAAATCGATTACTTCTACATTGATTCCTTCTTTGGTTAATTCTTCTACAGCCGGATTTACCACACGGGTTAACATTTTACCAAAAGTTACGATGGTTACATCGGTACCTTGTTTGGTTATATTGGCTTTTCCTAATTCGATATAGTACTCTTCGGCAGGAACATCACCTTTATCGCCGTACATTACCTCCGATTCCATGAAGATAACCGGATCAGGGTCAAGGATTGATTGTTTTAATAAGCCTTTTGCATCGTAAGGTGTAGCCGGAACTACCACTTTTAAGCCTGGGGTATTGGCGTACCAGTTTTCGAAGTTTTGAGAGTGTTGTGCACCTAATTGGCCAGCGTTACCTGTTGGGCCACGGAAAACCATAGGGCATGAGAACTGACCTCCACTCATTGATAAAATTTTAGCAGCACCATTGATAATCTGATCAATAGCTACTAATGAGAAGTTGAAAGTCATAAATTCAACAATCGGAATAAGGCCTGCTGTTGCGGCACCAGTTGCAATACCTGCGAAACCTAATTCGGCAATCGGGGTATCGATAATACGTTTCGCACCAAACTCGTCAAGCATACCCTGACTCACTTTGTACGCCCCGTTATATTCTGCTACTTCTTCACCTAATAAAAAAACGCGGTCATCTTTACGCATTTCTTCGCTCATGGCTTCGCGTAGTGCTTCTCTAAATTGGATTTCTCTCATTGTAAATTTTTATAACGGGGGCAAATATAATTATTAATCGCTTTGAAACCAAAGGCTAAAATGCCTATGTTTTGTAATAATTATGGGTGTTTTAATTCATTATTTCGCACTTTTTTGGCTATATTTTTTGTTTATCCGTTTAAAGAAGAAATATTATTGGGTAATTGTGTTTTTGTTAAGCTTTTTGTATCAAAGCTTAGGCTTTTTCCGAAATATCTTCTCCAAAATGGATGATGTCGTCCACTGTTGCCTAAAATGAAAAACTGCATCATGCCCCAGGGCATATTTTTTAAATCCCAGTTGTCACAAAAAGTAAAACCCATTTTCCCGTATAGGATTTTACGGTTTATTCTGCATTTAAGGAGGCGGGAACCAGTGTTACGCTTTATTTAATGGTTTGGGTTCAACAATCCATAAATCTCGCTGTCAAGAAATTGGCCCCTAAAATAATAATCTTGTTTAAAATGCGCTTCTTTCACAAAACCATGTTTAATCAGCATTTGTCTTGAAGCATCGTTTTCTACATTAATGTTTGCACTGATGGTATGTAGGTTAACCTCATTAAAACCGAAATCAATTGATCTTTTTAAGGCTTCAGAGATAATTCCCTGCCGCCAATAATCAGGATGTAACATGTAACCAATCTCGGCCCTATGGTTGGCAAAGTCGGTTCGCCAATAACCTACAGAGCCAATCATCTTATCGGGAGTTTCTTTTAAAGCAATTACCCAAGCCAGGTTGTCGCCATTCTCATAACCATTTCTAAAACGGGAAATAAAATCTTTAATCTCAAAAATATCTTTTGGTCTTTCTCTATCAATGTATTTCATTACTGTTTCGTTAGTGCGCAAAGCGAAAAGGGCTTCAGCATCATCAAGATCGTGTTCTCGAAGGATTAAGCGTTCGGTTTTCAGTACAGGAAATTTTGTGAAATTTAAGGTTAGCATTTTTAAATTTAAGAGATTAAGCGCAAAGCCAGAAAGTTTTTTACCATGGAGAACACGAAGTTGATATTTTTCAATCTAAAGCTGCGTACTCTGCGACTTACTTTGTTTGCTCTGTGGTTATTTTACTAAGTACTTGGTGTCCTTTGCAATTTACTTTATTTCTTTACGGTTGGAACTATTTCCCAAACAAGGTTTTATAAATAGAATATTTGTAATTATCCTCAACAATACTGGCCACAAAATAGGGTGCTTCGAACAGTTCAGTCAGTTTTTTTCTGAGTTCCGCCAAAAATTCCGGTTTTATTTCTTCCAGGTATTCGCCTGAAAGGGTTTGCCTGCCGGATTTAAACCAAACGCCGTCTACGCTCATGGTTTTTACCACATACAGATTCGGTTCCACAAAACTTTTTCCCGAAAACTGCTCATAAGCATAAGTGTATAACAGGGTTTGAATCAGCGCTTTATTAATGTGTTTGCCATCAGAATTAAACAACTCTGGAATATCTTTAAAAGTTAACTTGTCGCTACCGGTTTTGTAATCGATAATTTTGGTTATGCCATCTTTTACATCAACACGGTCGATAAAGCCGAATATCTTCACACTAACCTCTTTTCCCTTTAACGGGAAGCTGATTTCGGCCTCTACTTTTTGTTCAAGACTAATGATATGGAATGGGGTTTGTGTTTCATCCTGGTTTAAAATGATATTCACATAGGCATCCACAATGGATAAAATAACCTTTTGCATGCCTTTGTATTCCATTACCGTATCGGGATTTTTGAACATCACGGCATTAAAGGCTTTTTGTATCAGTGCAGGAATCTGTTTGCGTTTTTCCTTAATGCGCTCAGCAGTAATTTCGCCCGATCTTAAATCCTCGTAAAAATACTCCATTACCTTATGTAAAATCGACCCGATTTCGTTAGCTTCTACCACTGCACTTATTTCTTTAGGCTCCTTAATCCCAGCAATATAATTGAAAAAGAAATCAATAGGGTTGGAGATGTACTGGGTAATTGCGGAAGGTGAAAGGACCTTTTTTTTATTGAGATATTTTTGAAGTGTTTCCTGGATAAAGGCATTATTGGTTTTATCGATCTTTACCTCTTTAAAAGCTTCGGTTTTTACTTCGAGATTAAGTTCATTGTAGCTGAAATCGAAACCGCTCTCATACTCGAGCTGTTTTAAAATCCTGCTGGCTTCGCCGGAAGTGTATTCGTCGGTTAAGCTGTTATAGACAAAATTAATATTCTTTGCCCGTTGTAATAGGCGATATACCATGTAAGAGGAGATGGCATCGAGATTTTCCAGTACCGGAAGGCCATAAACACGGCGTATGGAATCAGGTATAAAGCTGTTGCCAATTGATGATTTGGGAATAATCCCTTCATTAAAACCTAAAAATACCACTTTATCGAAATTTAAGTTCCGGGTTTCGAGTAATCCCATTACCTGTATACCGTTGAGCGGATCGCCCGAAAGTGGTACTGCAATGGTCTGCAGTGATTTTTGAACAAGGTAAATTACAAAAGGGATTTCTTCTTTACCGATGTGGTTGCTGAATGTATCGTGCAACCTGTTTAATTCCTGTATGGTTTTTACAAAGAGCTCAGCATCTATCTTTTTTAGCGTTTTAGCGTTCGATAGACGCATGAGCACATAATCGAGTACATCTAAAAGATTAGTGACCACATGCTGCGGATCATCAATTTTTTTATAGAAAGTTTCAAACAGCCCGCTTTGACGCAATAAACGTTTATGATCGATCTCTACCTGGTTTTCCTCCAGCAGGGCAGTTAACACTTTATCGCGCATTTTTTGTGTTAAACCAGTTAGAGGATGGGTTAAAAAAGCTTCTACATTTTTATAACTTACCTTATCGCGCTGTAAAATTTCCAGTTGACTACCTAACCATAAATCAACCAGCCCAAAAATACTGGAGGTCGACAGGGCAAAACCCATGGTTACATTCAGGTCGATTTGCTTGCCGTTAATGTTGGTTGGGATGGTTTGCAGTGTTGGGATCAAAAGGCTTTCGTCAGCCAAAACCACCACTGTTTTTCCAACGGCTTCTGCTGATTTATAATCTTCTTGCAAAATGTTATTGAGTATTTTGGCCTGAGCCGATTGCCCCTGAACTTTAAAAACATTTACCTGGTGCGGTACTGATTTCATCAAACTTTCCTGCCCTTCAAATTCATTTTTCAATCCAAGCTGGTTGATGTTTTTACGTAAAAACAGACCTGCCTCTTGCGAAACATCATCTAAATAATAGCTATCGGCATCGAAATAAAAGAGTGCGTTACCGGCTTCCTGCAACTGTGTGAATATTTTGGCTTCTGCACTGCTTAAAGCATTAAAGCCAACAAAAATGATCTTGCCGTTTTTAAAATTGGCATTGAACGCCTGGTGCTGGGCGATATTATCTGAAAGATAACGGTAAACCGAGCCATTAGTTAGGTAGCCCTTTTCCTTCAATGCAGCATGAAACTTATGGTAAAGTTTAGGCATTCTTCGCCACATTTTAATGAACAGTTCTTGTTGCTTTTTATGTTTCCCCTCCGAATAGGAAGTCCAGAACTGGGCAAGAAACTGGTATTGCTCGGGACTTAAATAATCAAAGTCTTTATTGATCGTTGAAATATCTTCCAGGTCACGGTATAATTTCTCAGCATCTACAAGATCGGCATCAATCTGGTTAAAATCGCTTAGGATGATCTTGGCTAAAGGAAAAAACTTGTGACTTGATATGTTTTCCAGTTTCTCTTCTGCCAGCAGTTGATTATAAATGCTGTGAAGGGTAAAAAACTGCAGGTAAAAATCGGCTATTTTATAGCTGGTAGAACTGGCAAAGAATTCCTGTATGGTAAAAAATGACGGGCTGAAAAATGGCTTGCCGATAATATCGGCAAAGTGTTTCTGCAAATAAGCTGACGGGCGTTTATTGTTAAAAACAATGGCACAACTTTCCAGCTGATTGCCAAACCGGGCAACTAAATCTTCTGCAACTTCCTGTAAAAATGGTTTCATGTAGATCTTTTAATCGTTCCCTTGGTTTTTTAATTGCAATTCGATAATTGCTTTATTGTTTTCGATCCAATCTGCCAGCTGTTTCTCCGTTGGTAGATACATTTGATATTTTGAGGCAAACAACTGTTTGCTATCCTTCAGCATAGAATATTTAACAACCGTTTCCTCTTTATCAGTACAAAGGATAATGCCAATTGTTGGATTATCGTTTTCCTGTTTTTTTAAATCATCAAACATTTTGATATACATATCCATTTGGCCAACATCTTGATGGGTAAGTTTATTGGTTTTTAAATCAAATAGCACAAAACATTTTAGAATATAATTATAGAAAACAAGATCAATATAAAAGTTACTGGTTTCGGTGCTTATTCTAAACTGCCTGCCTACAAAAGAAAATCCTTTACCTAGTTCTAATAAAAATTGCTGAAGATGATTAATTATCCTGGTTTCTATGTCCTTCTCTTTTAATGTTGATGATTGTTCGATTTTTAGAAACTCTAGAACATAAGGATCTTTAATGAAATTTTCAGAAAGTTGTATATTATGGTTAGTTGGGGCTACTTCTTTCTGATTCGATAATAGCCGTTGAAAATACGATGAGTTAATGTTTCTTTCTAATTCTCGCGAACTCCATTGTTGATGTTCTGCTTCATTTAGATAATATGCTCTGGCCTGAGCATCATCCACCCTCATAATTAGCCGATGATGTGTCCAGCTTAAATTGCTACGCAGTGCGTATGATATTTCATTTTGTTGATTATCAGCATTATAAGAAGTGATACGCACTGCGTAGCAAATTTGTTCTTCGGGATAGGTTAGGTAAAATTGGCGAAAATTTCTCAAGTTAGAATATGAAAAGCCTTTACCAAAATCTGCTGATAATTTTTTAGATAATGATTGTAAAATTTCTTCTCCATAAGCTGCTTTTACATTCCCTCCTTGCTCATTTTCAACTATTTCCTTCCCGATTTGCCAATAAGAAATTACCATGGCCGTGTTAATGGCTTTGTAAGCTTCGGCTCTGTATCTTTTCAGTATATTTAATATATTCTTGTATAAATCATTTGCTTTTTCCATATCACACTAATTTTAATTTGCCCTTAACTGCGTAAAAAAGGTAAGTTTTGATATTCTGATAGCCCATTTCCGAAAGTAAGGCTTTGTAGGTATGTACCTGCTCAATGTGTTTATCGCTCTCTTCTAGTGTAAATTTATAATCAAGAATAATAACTTCTTCTCCATTTACCAGCACCCTGTCTGGCCGGTGGCTTTTTCCTTTTTCATCAACAATGGTTTTTTCTATGATATTTTCGCTTGTTTTGCCTAAAATAGATTGTAATTCCGGATTATTTAATACTTCCAAAGCAGACCCGATCAGTTTTTGCTTTTCCTCATCTTTAATAATGCCTTGTAAAACCAATTGATCGGTATAATCTTCCACTTCTTGTTGGTCGCGGGCACTGGCAAGTATATCGTGCAGTAATGAGCCTTTCCGGCCAGATTTTTCGATATTGACCAAATGTTTCAGGTGTTTTTCTTCTGATGGAATATAAAGTTCGGATAAACGGGTAGTAGTAGGATAGCTTTTCAGGTCGATAAAATTAGATTGTTCGGTTTTGTTTTCGACCCTTACATAATCAACAATTTCGTAGATCCCATTCTCGTCAAACTGCTCTTCAAAAGTAAAATTGATGACATCGCCCATGTTTGATAATTTCATCTCCTTTTTACCCATAGTAGCAATGTACAGGTAATCTTTAGAACGTGTAGTGGCCACATAGAGCATATTCAGTGCATCCATGTTATTGTAAAGCAGTTCTTCGTAATATGCCTTTGCAATTGCCGAATCGGCCAAAGCTTCATTATATTTTAGGGGTATGCCTTTCAGTTCTTGATAAACCGTTTCTTCTGATGAAACCCAGAAAGTGCCATTGGGTTTGCCTTTTATTTCCCAGTTGCAAAATGGCACGAAGACAGCCCTGAAAGCCAAACCTTTCGATTTGTGAATGGTAATGATCTGAATGGCATCTGCACCTTCCGGAGAAGGTAAAGACTTCTTAATCCCATCTTCTTCCCACCAGGTTAAAAATGCGATAATGCCTTTTTCTCCAAGTTTTCCGGCTAATGCTGTTAAGTCTCTAAATGCCAGCAGGTAAGGTAAATTGGCCGTGAGGTCTTTTAAACCATAGCTTTCAATCAGGATTTCGACCAGTTCTGGCAAGGGCAACTGTAGCCAGCTCTGCCAGTTCAGGCATAAAGCGGTGGGTAAAACTGCCGTTAGTGTATAGAGCGGTTTTTGACTAAGGTTAATGTAATGGTTGGCATCGGCATCTCTTCCGTGTAAGGAATGGTAAAGCGCGATGCAATTGGCTTTATACAATGCCGTTTGACTTTCTAATCCTATTAGGGTTTTTAAGGTATTAATAATCAGTTGTATGGCCGAATTATTTGAAATCAACAAGGCATCTCCTGACAGAACGGGCAAGTTATGTTCCATCAGTTTTTTTACCGTTAACAGGGCTTCACTGTTCGATCGTACCAGGATAGCAATGTCTTTTAACGCATATTGCTGCTCATTTTTGAGCTGATTAATTTCTTTAACCATATCATCAAGAGCAATATCCCTAAAAACAGTTTCGGTAAAACGGGCCTCTTCTGGGGCATGGTCTTTACCAAATTTCTTGATTTTAATGGTACCACCTTTTAAAGTATTGGTAGCGAAATTCTGGGTAGAGCCGCTATAAATGTCAGTAATAATCTGCTGGTAATTTTGTTCCTGCCACCAATTAAGGATATTTTCAGGTTTAGAGGCCAGGTTTTCGTTCAGCTCATTCTGCAAAGTAAGCGGAATGGCTTTGTAAAGAAAATTATTAAAAGTGATGATATTTTCTGCACTTCGGTAATTTTCTTCCAGACTTTCTTCGAGAACATTTTTAGCACCAACATCTATTTTAGCATGTTTATGCAGGATGTTCCAGTCGCCATTACGCCAGCGGTAAATAGACTGCTTGGTATCGCCGACGATGAGGTGGTCGATTAAATCCTGACTTGGCGTAGCCATTGCATTGGTCAATAATGATTTAAAACTTCCCCATTGACTGGTAGAAGTATCCTGAAACTCATCAAACAGGAAGTTGCGGTACCGATTGCCCACTTTTTCCCAAATGAAAGAAGGGTTATCGCCAGCATCTTCTGTGATTCCCGAAATCAGCTTTTGTGCATCACTGATCAGCAGGTTATCGTTTTCGGCCCTATACTCTTTAAGAAGAACGGCAATTTCCTGCATTAACCTTAAATAATAGAGGTTTTTATTAAAGGCGATAGCCAGTCCGTAATTGGGCAGATGTGTTAAGTAATGCGTTTTTAGCTTTTTTAATATCGGGTTTACCGTATCGTAAGCTTCAGGAAAATTTGCATTTTTCTGGAACCATTCATCCGGCTCATCAATTAATTTAAAAAGCAGTTCTATTTTTGAAAAGTCGCCCCTGGCTACTAAAATGATTTTTGCCAGCGGACTTCTTGATTTGCCTTTAAGGTGATCGTTTTCTACGCCGATTACATTAAGGGCTTCGTTGGCTTCAGTTGCCAATGCCACCAGTTCTTCTTCGAAGTTTTTAATTTCCGATTTGGTAAGCTGTATGTATTTTTTAAAGAGTTCATCGATGTTTTCAAGTCCAAGGGCATTTACCGCGTCTTCAAAAACCTGGAAACGCTCTGAAAATATTTCCCCGATAAGATTATAGAGCTCGAATTTATAGTTCCAGCTTTTGTTATCGCTAATGCGTTCGATGGCCAGATCGATGATCCACTGCAGGAGCTGTTTATTGTGATCCAGGGCTTCGTCTAATTTGTTAACCAGATCGTCCTTCACTTTATCATAATTCATTTCTAAATTATAATCGGCATTAAGGCCGAGCTCAAAGGCAAAACCACGGATTACTTTTTGCACGAAACCATCGATGGTGCTCACCGAAAAACGGCTATAATCGTGCAGAATTTTGCGGTAAATCTTATCGGCTTTGAACTGGAGTTCCTGGGTGCTTAACATCAGATAAGCCTTTAAAATAAGCTTCCGATAATCGTCGATTTTTTTTGATCGATCATCTTTTGCCAATCCAAGCAATACCTCTAATATCCTCGTTTTCATCTCTTCGGTAGCTTTGTTGGTAAAAGTTACGGCTAAAATTTCGCGGTATTTATGATCTCCACTGAAGAGCAACGTAAGATAATGTGCAGTTAAACTGAACGTTTTACCGGAACCGGCAGAGGCTTGAAGGATTTTGAGGGGTTGGGGCATAGGTGTCTTTTATTCCCCTCCTTTGGAGGGGTGCCCGCAGGGCGGGGTGGTTAATTATTATCTCTAAATTTATTTAATTAGTGGCGGTTGATTTCCATACGTTGTAATAATATATTCTTCCAAACCCATGATCACGAACTCCATTTGTTTCATTACGTCGTCAACTGTTATGCGGTAAATTTTTAATCCCAGAGAAATTAAATAATCTTCTCTTTGCTTATCATAATCTTGTTTGTCATCATGACTGCAGCCATCAATTTCGATTACAAGACCAAGCTGCTTGATGTAAAAATCAACTATATAATTACCTATTATACGTTGTCGATCAAAATCTATTTTGTGAAAGCGTTTTTTTGTTACCTGCATCCAGAATAATACTTCAGGTAAATTTTGCGCCTGATGTAATGCTTTTGCCCTTTCTCTTAATCGGGGTTGATAAGTTAGGTTAGCAATCGGTCTTGTGGTTAAAGTTATCCCGTTTATTACAATTTCTTTTTGCAAAGTATTTTTTAACACCCCGTCCTTCGGACACCCCTCTGAGAGAGGGGAATGCTGGGCGCCTAAACCGGCATCGGGGTTAATTTTTTTTTGCATTTTTTAGTTGTGTTATTCCTCCCGATACACCGGTAGATGCCCGCAGGGCGGAGTGGTAATTAATAGCTCAAGCTATTTTCTTGCCCTAACTTACAACAATTTAAAATTTTCCCGAAATCATGATATCAACATCAGGCCTTTTTCTTCTTCTTTTTCTGAATGGTTTTTAAGCTGATTCTTGCTGGCCGTTGAGCCATTTCAATAGGTAAATTAAGCAGGTCGCGAATTACAACTGATGCACAGGCCCCGCCAAAGGCTGCAGGTAAATAGGAAATGGTACCATAAGCCGAGCGTTTAAAATTGCTTCCGTCGGTCATAATCATCGAGTTTTTGTCTACTCCTTCAGTGGAGAAAACAGCTTTAATTTTAGCCGAATTTTCAAGTTTGTTCAACCGTTTGCGTACATAACTGGCAAAAACACATTGGTAGGTTTCGGGAAGTAAAGTAATTCTTAGTTTGGTTGGATCCATTTTGCCACCGGCCCCCATCGAACTTACGATCGGTATGTTTTTTTGAAGTGCTGTGGAGAGTAAAGTGATTTTTGGCATTACGCTATCAATACAATCCATTACATAATCGAAATCAGACTCCAGGATTTCCCTGCATTTTTCAGGGGTTAAAAAAGTGCTTACCACATGCAGTTTCAGGGCAGGGTTAATCGCCAGTAAGCGTTCCTGCATAATTGCAGCCTTGCTTACCCCATGATTGGTTGCCAATGCCGGCAATTGCCTGTTTCGGTTGGTGGGATCTACCACGTCGCCATCTACGATCGTCATTTCACCAATACCGGAGCGGCAAATAAATTCGGCAGCAAAAGAACCTACACCCCCCAAACCGATAACCAGAACATGTTTCGATTGGAGTTTTTCAATTCCATCATTTCCAACAAGGAGCGCAGAGCGCGAAAGCCAGCTTACATCAGACATATCAATTCTTGTATTTAACCACAGATGAAAAGCCTGCCCTGCCATTCAGGCGGGGATGGACACAACTTATAACTCAATGGATCTTGCATTAGCTAAGAAAACTTTCCGTGCTTTCTGCACATCCGTGGCTAGTTTTTTAAATTCAATTTATTCCAGTCGGCAAAAATACGAGCTTTAAGCTCATCAACGCTACATTTTTTTAAAATGGCTGCGGCCTGGTAAATTTCCTGAATGGAGATATCTGAATCGTCGGTTTCCAGGAAGAAGTGATCGGTGTTTTCAATCAGTTTTGCTGCGCCAGAAGCTGCTTTTAAAGCTGCTGTACCGAAGGAAAGCATAAAACCTTTATCTAATAGCTGTTTGCCAAGTGCTTCATTTTTATTAAAACCATGGATAATCATAGGAACTTTCACCTTTAATCTTTCTTTAACCGCGATTAATTCTGAAAAACATTTAACACAGTGTAAAATTAGTGGTTTCTGTATTTTTTCGGCGAGTTCGATCTGTTTTTCAAGGATGATGATCTGATTTTCCAGGTTTTCGCCCCTCAATCGATCTAGTCCACATTCACCGATCTGTTTTACATTCGTTTGATTGGCCACCACAGTTAAATATTTCATTTGAAATTCTAAGTGATCAATTTTGGCAAACCATGGGTGCAAACCAACCGAAATTGGCTTTGTTTTAGGCATAGCTAAAAAGATATCGTTTGTTAACGACAAGCTTTGAATGCTGGTTACCCCTTTTTGTATAGCAGTTTTATGGGTATGTATGTCTAAAAAATCCATGGAAATACAAAGATAAAGAAAATGGAATAGGGAAAATATTAAGATGGAAGGTGTAGGAAATGGAAAAATGACAAGCTTGATTAAACCTTTTGGCAAAAACAATTCCATTAATGACCAATGACCAATGACCAATGACCAATGACCAATGACCAATGACCAATGACCAATGAATGTTTCCCTTCTGTAAAGAATTTGCGAATAATCTATCTCATCACTAGACTTTATTAGATTTGTGTTTATTATTCTTAAAACTTATGAAACGATTAGTCATTTTATTAACCGCTTTATTATTTGCGACTACAACTTTTAGTCAAGCAAAAAAAGAAGGGGTTCATATTTATAACCCTCAGGCCGATGCCAAAGCAGATATTGCAGCGGCGGTTGCAAAGGCATCGAAAGAAAATAAGCATGTTTTATTACAGGTTGGCGGTAACTGGTGCAGCTGGTGCATTGCTTTCCACAATTTGGTTGATAGTACTGCTACATTGAAAAAATACATCAACGATAACTTCGAAACGGTATTGGTTAACTACAGCCCTGAAAATAAAAACGAAAGTGTTTTAGCCAGTTTAGGCTACCCACAACGTTTCGGTTTTCCGGTGTTTTTAGTTTTGGATGGAAAAGGAAAAGTATTGCACATTGAAAATTCTTCCTATTTAGAAACTGAAGAGGTTGGAGCTAACGGTAAAAAGAAAGTTGGTCACGATGTAAAGAAAATAACAGCGTTTTTAAAAGGATGGACCACCACTGCGGTTAATCCGGAAACGTATAAGCCAAAAGCAAAGTAGTTTTATAAAACTTTTGAATAAATGGCGGCAGATCATATTGTTAATCTAATCTGCCGCCTTTTTTAATCATCTAAATCATCATCCTCGTCTTCATCATCGAAGTTCAGCTCGTAAGACGCTCTCGAAGCCCTGTCGGCCTGTTCCAGCAGGTCTTTATCATGTTCGATACTGGTATCATCACCACTAATTTCGTTGATGTTTTCTACTTCGTCCTCTCTGCGCAGTGCATCGTTAGGATCGTTTGAATAATCGTCATCTTCCGGGTCTATCATAACATTGAGTTTTTATAATAGATTAATCGTTTTCAGCCTGAAATTGTTTTAAAAAAAGCAGAAAGGCTAAAGCGGAAAGACTAAAGTTTAAAGCGAAGGGGCCAAAACAATTGATTGCTAATTTTTATGCAATCTGTGCCCGTTTGGTTAAACACTATTGGCCTTCTCCAAATTTATAATTCGGCGCTACACTTACCGGTAATTTACCCGTTGGCACCAATCTGTTATTAATTACGGCTGCGGCCGAAATTTGCATGTAATCTTCTTTTTGATAGGCTACAACAAGTCCTTTGCTATTTTCCAGTCCTGGTAACCCTGCCAGGTTGTATGGATTAGCAAATAAGGCAAAAACAGCATTTTTTCCTGATAATTCTTTAATAAAATTCTTTACTCCTGCATTTAGTGGTATGTTGTTTGCGGGCCTTGATCTGCTATCATGTATACCTACAATAACCTGGTCAAAAGCGCTGATTTCGCGGGCAATATTCGAGATTTGTGTTGGGTTGGCATCTTTATCCAGGACATAATAAACCGAGTTATAGTAACCTTTGGCAATTTCTTTCTGGAAAGTGGTAACAGAAGGTACACCGATACTGATAATAGCCGTTCTTCTAATCGGTATTAACCGTTTTATGTAATCTTTACCCTTTAACAAAGTAACTGAAGCATTGGCGAGTTCCTGCACCAGTGCATTGCTGGCATTCCGGTTAACAGCAGCAACTATACCCTGTGTTACTATTGTATCTTTTTTGGCTAAACCCGCCCAGTATTTAGCGGTTAATATCTTGCGTACGCTGGCATCGATGTCTTTCATGCTTATCCGGTCTTGCCTAACCGCTTTACGCACAAGCTTAATGGCCCTGTCGCTGTTTTCAGAAAGCTCCAGAATATCGTTACCGGCAATAATACCCATTAAATCGGCTTCGCCGTTTTTGAAATATTTAACCACACCTTTCATGTCCATCGCATCAGAAATGATTAAGCCTTTAAATCCGAGTTTTTGCTTTAAAATGCCGGTAACAATGGGTTTGGAAAGGGTAGAAGGTAAGTTTGGTGTATTATCAAGCGAAGGGATATTCATGTGCGCTATCATCACCCCCGATGCCCCCTGCTTAATCAGTTCTCTAAAAGGGTACATCTCCAGGGTATCTAACCGGGTAGCTGAAAAGGTAAGCTGAGGTAAATCGTAATGCGAATCCACATCGGTATCGCCATGGCCCGGAAAATGCTTTAAAGTGGTTAATAAACCACCATCCTGCATACCCTTCATATAAGCTGCAACTTTGGTTGCTACGTTATATTTATTTTCGCCAAACGAACGGTAATTAATCACCGGGTTTTTAGGATTATTGTTAATGTCGGCATCAGGAGCTAAATTCATTTGCATGCCCATGCGCTTATAATCTTTGGCTACCTCTAGACCCATTTTGTATATAAGTTCCTTGTTTTGGATTGCACCCAGGGTCATTTGGTAAGGATAAGAAATGGTACTGTCTAAGCGCATACCCAAACCCCATTCGCCATCGTTAGCTACAATTAAAGGCACATGGCTCAATTTCTGGTAAGCATTGGTGGCAATGGCCTGCCGGCCCGGACCACCCTGAAAAAAGATTACCCCACCTAACTGTTCCCTTTTAATTACCTGGCCAACCGAATCGGTATATTTCTGGCCCAGATTGGTGTGTGCACGTACAAAGAACATTTGAGCAATGCGCTCTCTTCGATTTAGCTTATTAAAAACCGAATCGACCCACCTGGGCTGATTGGCTAACATTTCTAAATAGGTTTTTTGCTGTGCGCTGCCAGAAAATGCAGTTCCGCAAAGGGCAATGAGTATAAAAATATTTTTTTTCACTTATTTTGTTGTATCAGGTCAGCTAAATTAATAAACCAAAGCCGTATTAAACAAAAACTCGTCCAGGTAATCGATTTAATACAGTATTTTAATAAAAGTGCTGATTAAGCCGATATTAGCTTAAGACTTATACATCCCCTTGCCTTCAATAAAATTAATTACCTTATCGGGTAGGAAAAACTGTACATTCTTTTGTGCTTTAATTGCCTTACGGATAAAGGTTGAAGAAATCTCCATCAGGGGTGTTTGGGTAAAAGTAATGGCCGGATGGTTTTGCCATTCTGTTACATCAGCTCCGGGGCGGGGATATACGTAAATCTGGTAATTTTTTAATAATACTTCGTAGTTTTTCCACTTTTTGAAGGAAACCAGGTTGTCGGCACCCATAATCAATACAAATTGCTTCTCAGGGTATTTCTCGTGGAGATAAGTTAAGGTATCAATCGTATATGAAGGCTGTGGCAGTGCAAATTCAATGTCGCTCACACGGATGTGTTCGGCATTTTCGGTTGCCAGTTTGGCCATTTCTAAACGATCGTACATATTGGTTAAACCGTTTTTATCTTTTAATGGGTTATGCGGCGAAACCACCAGCCAAACCTCATCGAGTCCGGTATGGTTAGCCATGTAGTTGGCAATAATTAAGTGACCGGTATGGATGGGGTTATAAGAACCGAAGAAGAGTCCAGTTTTCATGTTTGCGGTTTTCAGTTGACATTTTTCAGTTGGATAATACTAATTAAAATTACTAAAACAGTTAAGCAACGCCATATTTTTCAGGATTGCTCATCATGTGGTTTAGGAGTTTTCCAATCTCATCACTTTGAGTAGTTAATTTTTCGTATTGTTCTTTGGTGAGGTATTTGCACTCGAAAGCAAATTTTAGCCAACCTCTAGTTTCGCTATTTTCCATGTCGCTATCCGAAAGTTTACTGATGAAATGAGCTTTATATCGACGTTTTCTATAAGCTTCAACTAAGCAAATGTTGGTAGAACGCGAAGATCTTCTGATCGGTTAATGAATAAATTTCTTCTTTGAGAAAAGATTTGCTGATTTCAAAAATATCTATGGGCAACTCAAATGACTTCTTATACACTAATAAATCAAAAAAATTGCCCATAAAATATCCTGAATCTGTTATTTAAATGTTTGTTTCGCTGCTTTTATCTTTCCAATACTGCAAACTATAAATTTCTCTATTTCCAGACCAGTGTTTGCCTGCTGAAAACTGCAAATCGCAAACTGCTAACTTTTCAAGAAATCCCCAACCAACTGCTCCGCTTCTGCACAGGCGGTATTAAGATCGAAATTTTTTAAGACTACATCGAATTTATCTGCATAAAGTAATTCTTTTTCGGCTTTAATAAACCGTTCCTGCAATTTTTCAGGGCTATCTGTTCCACGGCCGCTTAAACGTTCTTTCAATACTTCCAATGATGGTGGCTGAACAAAAATGGCCAGTGCATCCTCTTCGTATTTTCTTTTTAAACGTAAACCACCTTCTACATCGATATCGAAAATTACATGTTTGCCTTCATTCCAGATGCGGTCTATTTCTGAACGCAGCGTGCCGTAAAAGGTTCCGTTATAAACCTCTTCAAACTCTACAAATTCCTGGCGGGCAACCCGGTGTAAAAACTCTTCCTTGCTAATAAAATAGTAGTCGTTTTCGTGTGTTTCATCTCCACGTAGCTCGCGCGTTGTAGCAGAAATAGAAAAGCTCAGTTCAGGAAACTTTTTTAATAAATGATGTACTATAGTCGTTTTACCTGCTCCTGATGGTGCTGAAAATATAATTAATTTGCCTTGCATTTTTAAAAGTTTTGCGATTGGTGTTAGGCGTTAAGCGCTTATCGCTCTCCGCCTGACGCTACAACACATTCAGTAATTGTTCTTTTATCTTTTCTAATTCCTCTTTCATACCTACAACAAACTGCTGCATCTGGGCATCGTTCGCTTTTGCTCCCATGGTATTGATTTCGCGGCCAATTTCCTGTGAAATAAAGCCTAATTTTTTGCCGTTTGCTTCTTTGCTGGTTAACGTTTGCAAGAAATAATCGCAATGGCTTTTTAAACGAGTTTTTTCCTCTGTGATGTCGATTTTATCTATGTAATAGATTAATTCCTGCTCAAAACGGTTCTGATCTATATTTACCTTACCAACGGCATCATCCAAAAACTGACTGAATTTATCGCGGATGGCCGAAATCCTTTTAGGTTCCAGTTCCTCAACAGATTTAAAGTAAGAAAGAATATTTTTAATCCTCAATTCCAGATCGGCCTTTAATACAGCCCCCTCATCTTCCCTGAATTTATTGAAATTGGCCAGGGCTGAGGTGAAAATCTGGTACAACTGGTTCCATTCATCTTCGCTTATGCTTTCTTCCTTATAGCTGATTACATCGGGAAAAGTTAATGCCGTTTGTAATAAATTGCTGCTCTCTGCACCTAACTCTTCGTTAACGGCAATAAGTTGTTTGTAATAGTGGCTTAATAATGCCGTATTGATGGTTGCACCTGTAACTTCACCATTGGTGCGTTCTACATTGATGTTTAAGCTTACCTTTCCTCGTTCAATGTCTTTGCTGCAGATATTGCGCAAGATCAGTTCTTTATCAGAAAAAGCTTTAGGGTATTTTAAATTCAGCTCCAGAAATTTACTGTTGAGCGATTTGATTTCGACACTATACTTTGCGTTTGCATAATCGGCTGTTGCTAAGCCGTATCCTGTCATGGATTTTATCATGCGCAAAGATAGGGTTTTAAGCCGAAAGGAGAAATAATAATGGTCAGTGCCTCAGAATTGTGGGTAGTTGCAAATAAAATATAATGTCGCCGATATTTTGAAAACCAAGGTTCAGTCTTTTATCGCAGAAGCCGCCCCGCTTTACGCTTTACTTCGTGTTCGCTGCAATTGGGTTTAGGTACAAAGTGGAGTAGCTTTTGGCAGAGGCTTGTTGCCTACAGAATGCAGAACCTCAGTTTTTAAACCTGACAGTAACGGCAGCCTCCGATTTAAGCACCGGTTTATGTTATATTTTGGTGTGCTTGCTTGTTTCACAGGTCTTCTATCGGAGCTACAGTGGATGGCAGGGCTGGCTAAGCCAAAAGTTCCGGAGCATTCGTTTCCTAATAAAAATAAAAAGAATCTGAGGTTACTTTTCCAACATCCCCAAAATAGCATTAAACGTTTTTTGTTTTAATTTTTCCAGATCCTCTGCTCCTAAACCTTTTACCTCAATAGCTTCGCTAAATACAGTTTTAGTCAATCCAGGGTTTAGCAAAAGCGGATCAGTACGGGGTAAATGTGCCCTGCTGTTCAATATGGCAAAAGGTAAAACCGGTGTCTGCGTTTCTATGGCTAAACGGAATGCCCCATCATAAAATGGATTCAAAGGTAATTCAGATCTGTTCATGGTGCCTTCAGGGAAAATCAAAATTGACTGTCCCTCGGCCAGGTCTTTTCGAAGCTCGGCTACAGAATGGTCGCGGCTTTCTCTGCTGCTCCTGTCAATCATCACCACCAAACGTTTATAAATCCATCCAAATACGGGGATTTTGAGCATTTCTATTTTCCCCAGCGGACTAAAAGCCTGTGGTATACAGATTACAATGGCAACAGCGTCTAAAAACGAACTATGGTTGCCAACATAGATATAAGACCGGGAAGTATCAATTTTTGCGCCGTTGGCCGAAAACCATAAAAAGGTAAACAGGCTAAAACCCCAAGCCCAGCATTTTAAAAAATAGAATGAAATTTTTCTACCGGTTTTCTCTTTAAAAATGCCCATACTGATGATAATAAAGGGGCAAACAATAAGCATGAGCAGGAAAAATACACTAGCTGAATAAAATAAATACAATCCACCTATTAGTTTTCTCATGATTATTAACGTTTATTTAACAGTTTTCAAGGATAACAAATGTTAATTTTACAAAAATATTGGCAGATAAGAAATTATTTTAATCCAGTTTACAGTGGCTAAATAGTTTTCTGCTTAAGATGTAACAATAAAGGCGGCAGACAAACAACAAAACCAATCTGCTGTTAAGGTATAAACCTGGTCTGTGCGCTATCAGATAATTTAACTTGCCATTTTAAAATAATGAAGCATTTGAAAATTATTCTTCTACTGATCGTTTTAATACAAGGCTTTAAAGTATGCGCCCAGGATTTTGTATTGAAAGGTATAGTGATCGAAAGAGGTTCTAATGTCAGGATTGCCTTGGCTGGTATTACCAATCTCCGTAGTAAAATGGGTACAACCAGTAACGATATCGGAATGTTTCAGCTAAGTAGCCGGATCGGTGATACGCTGTTAATTCAAAAAAGAAACCTGAATGAACAAAAAGTGGTGGTTAAAACGAATGATGACCTGGTTGTTTATTTGGTTAGGGGGAACACAATGTTAGAGGAGGTTACAGTTAAAGGGCAAACCAAGAAGCAGGAAATGGAAGATATTAAGCACGATTTAAGGCATAATGGCTCTTTTTATGCGGGTGAACCACCATTAATTCTATTAAATCCATTTGGTGGCAGCCCTATAACGTTTTTTTACGAGCTTTTTGGGAAAACACCCGCAAGAGCGCGTAATTTTAACCGTTATTATAAAAAAGAGTTAAGTTTGATCGAGGTAGACAAGTTTTTTAATAAAAGTTTAGTCTTGAACAATACTACATTGACAGGGAAAGATATTGATAAATTTCTGCTAGACTATTACCCGACACGCAGCATGACAATTAATTGGAACCATTACGATGCTGTTAAATACATCAAAGAATCGGCTAAAAAATATACCGATACTTTGAAGCAAACAAATTAACACCCCATGAGAAACTTTAAATTTGCCCTAATACTCTTCGTTTTTACAACAGTTGGCTTTTTCGCAAAAGCACAGGATTTTATTGTGAAAGGTGTGGTCATTGAGAAAGGCTCCAATATCAGGATCGCATTATCAGAAATCACCAATTTGCGTACTCGAATCGGAGTTGGGAGTAACGATATCGGTATGTTCCAGTTAAAAGCCAGGATTGGCGATACACTCCTGGTGACTAAAAGAGACCTGATTGATCAGCATGTGGTGGTGAACAGTGAAAAAGATCTGGTCATTTACCTGGTTAGGGGAAGTACTACATTGGCAGATGTAACCATTGTAGGGAATACCAAAAAGCAAGACCTGGACGAAATTAAACGAGAGTTTAAAAAGAAGGGTGTGTACAATGGTGGTAAAACAACATTTCTATCGGCTATATTTAGTCCATTAAATGCGCTATATAATTTAATCGGTAGCGATCCGAAAAATGCCCGAAGATTTAGCCGTTATGCCGACAATGAGATCAAGCAATCGCAGATTGATGTTTATTTTAACCAAACGATCATTAAAAATAATACTGAATTAAGGGGCGATACCCTGGAGAAGTATATGCTGAACTGTCGCCCTGAATTTGACAAGGCCCAGTATTGGAACAGCTACGATTATATTAAATATATTAAAGAATCTTCGAAAAAATTTACAGATACACTCGGGAAAGGGAAGTAGAATTTAGTGTGGAGTCCTTAGTCTGGAGTCTTGAGTCATTTGGGTGTTAGTTACAGTTGCTCATGATTGATTAGGAATTTGGATTTCAGTTAACCAGTTAAATAAATACAGTTTACAGTAAGCGGCTTGCGGTTACAAATAAACCAGTAAACTAATAAACCTTTAGATACTCAAAGCTTCGCAAGCCTTCTCTGCAGCTAGTTTTTCTGCATTTTTCTTGTTGTAATCTCTTCCTGTGCCATATTGTTCGCCCTCTACAATGGCACTGATGGTAAACAGTTTTGCACTTTCGCCATCACCGTTCTGTACCAGTTCAAACATTACATCCTTACCGTGGCGCTGGCACCACTCGATGAGTTTACTTTTAAAATTGGTTTCAGTAAGTTCGAGGGTATGGATATCAATGTGCGGTTTTACGATCCTGCGCAATAAAAACTCTTTGGTAAAATTGTAGCCCTTATCCATATAAATAGCGCCCACAATCGCTTCAAAGGCATCACCCAACATCGAATTGTGCTTGGTTTGGATACTTACCGAGCGTTGATCAAACTGGATAAGTTTGTCGAAACCAATTTTTTTGGCCAGCTGGTTTAGATTAGCCCGGTTTACGATTTTAGAGCGCATTTCGGTTAAAAAACCCTCCTCTTTGTACGGGTAGTGTTTAAAAAGGAGCTCTGCTATTACTGAACCCAGAACAGCATCGCCTAAAAATTCTAAGCGTTCATTGCTGCTCCTGCTTCCGTTTTTCAGGATTTTTGCTGCAGAGCGATGTCTGAACGCCATTTTATAAAGCGTAACATTGCCTGGAACAAAGCCCAAAATATTTTTCAGCTTTTTAACAAACTCCTTTTCAGGAGAGAAATAAAGTTTATATAATTTTAATATCGGCATTAAATAAACAACACAATTAACGGCTAATTAGCATATTTAACTAAGTTATCTATTTTTAATTAGCATACAAAATTATATAGTAGCGCTGTTTTAAATTAATCTTCGTATTTCTTGAAAATCACAGAAGCGTTATGGCCACCAAAACCGAATGTATTACTTAAAGCAGCCCTAACAGTACGTTTTTGCGCCTTGTTGAAAGTAAAATTCAATTTAGGGTCAAATGCAGGATCATCTGTAAAATGATTGATCGTTGGAGGAACAATATCATTTTTAACAGAAAGAATTGCTGCAATAGCCTCAATAGCTCCGGCTGCACCTAAAAGGTGACCAGTCATCGATTTGGTAGAGCTGATGTTTAACCTGTAAGCATCTTCACCAAACAATGTACCAATGGCCTTGGTTTCACTGATATCGCCCAGCGGCGTAGAAGTACCGTGTACATTGATATAATCTATATCGGCAGTTGTTAAACCAGCGTCTTTTAGTGCATTGGTCATTACCATTCTGGCTCCCAAACCTTCAGGATGTGGTGCGGTGATGTGATTGGCATCGGCACTCATTCCACCGCCAACAAGTTCTGCATAAATTTTTGCACCCCTTGCCTTTGCATGTTCAAGTTCTTCTAAAATAATGGTTCCTGCACCTTCACCGGCTACAAATCCGTCACGGTCTTTATCAAAGGGACGTGATGCTGTTGCCGGATCATCGTTACGTGTAGATAATGCATGCATGGCATTAAAACCGCCCATACCTGCCTCATTGATGATGGCTTCAGATCCCCCGCTGATGATTACATCGGCCATACCCAAACGGATATAGTTGAATGCATCGATCATGGCGTTTGTTGAAGAAGCACATGCTGAAACAGTTGCAAAATTTGGCCCACGCAAGCCGTATTTGATAGAGATATGCCCTGGAGCGATATCAACGATCATTTTAGGAATAAAAAATGGATTGTATCTTGGTGTACCGTCTCCTTTGGCGAAATTTGAAATTTCATCCAAAAAAGTTTTTAATCCACCAATGCCTGCACCCCAGATAACACCAATACGGTTGGTATCTAATTTTTCAAAATCAAAACCACCGTCTTTCACCGCTTCTTCTGTTGATACAAGGGCATATTGTACAAACGGATCTAACTTACGGGCTTCTTTTTTATCCAAAAAGTCTTCGGGATTGAAGTTTTTTACCTCGCAAGCGAATTTAGTTTTAAATTTTTCAGTGTTAAAACCCTTAATAGGAGCAGCGCCACTCACCCCTTTAGTCAACCCTTCCCAAAAATCTGGAACATTATTGCCTATGGGAGTGAGCGCACCCAACCCTGTTACTACTACTCTTTTTAATTCCATTTATACTGAAAAAGCGTAATTCTATTTAACGTTTTTTTCCAAATAAGCAATCGCTTGACCAACAGTACCGATGGTTTCAGCCTGATCATCAGGAATAGCTACATTGAATTCTTTTTCAAATTCCATAATCAACTCTACGGTATCTAAAGAATCTGCACCTAAATCGTTGGTGAATGAAGCCTCTGGCGTAACTTCGCTTTCGTCAACACCTAGTTTTTCTACGATAATAGCCTTAACTCTTGAAGCAATATCAGACATAATTTTATAATTTAATGGTTAAATAATTCTGTGCAAAGAAAAATAAATTCTTACAATTTTCAAATGTTTTTATTTCGATACGTAATTTTGCCATCTCAATAACACAGCGAATATAGAATTAGTTTTTTAATTTCGTTCTGTAAATAATTTATTTCGCTTTGAATAAGACATACCTAAAACTTACCTTAGACCTTGATTTTATACTAATTGCGATAACAGCTCCCCTTAAAGACTATGTACTTTGCCACAAAATTAATACCCGGCTAAATACGCAGTTCGAAAAAATAGATGACCACGAAATATTTTTTAATGTAGATGAGCCCGCCTGGTGTTTCTCCAAATATTACTTTTTTGTAGAGCAGGGCGAGGTAGAATATTACCTGATATGTAATAAAAGCAGCGATGGTTTTTTGGTGCCCGAGATGAATAAGGTAGATTTTTTTATTATCATTAAAGAATTTATTGATAAAGAGGATTTAGATTATCTTATAAACGGACTTAATAAACTGCCTGATATTCAGGTTGCTGCAAAAATAGACCCCACCAAGTTGAAGAGCAAGGAGAATTTGGTAATATAAAAATTATATACTTGGTGTATTAAATACACTATATTTGACAGTTACAAACCAAGAACAAAAGAACAAAATATATAAATTTTAATGCAGTTTGATTAATTTAGATCATCATTCAGTGTTCTAATAACTGCATAGCTAAAAATCAATTAATTAAATGAAACCTTTTCATTCGAGAACCAAAATTGTAGCCACGCTTGGGCCAGCATCAGCAAAACCAGATGTATTATACAGTATGTTTAACGCAGGTTTAGATGTTTGCCGTCTAAACTTCTCGCACGGATCACAAGCAGATCACCAGGCGGTTTTAGATACCATCCGCGATTTAAACCAGAAATACGAATACAATGTAGGTATCCTTGCCGATTTACAAGGGCCTAAAATCCGTATCGGTTTAGTAAAAGAAGGCGGTATCAACCTAATCAATGGCAACAAAACCATCATTACCACCAACGAATGCATTGGTAACGAAGAACGCATTTATATTACCTACCAAAATTTCCCTCAGGATGTTCAGGCAGGAGAAATTATCCTTTTGGATGATGGAAAACTTCAGATGAAAGTGTTATCTACCAACTTAAAGGATGAAGTGGTGTGTGAAGTAGTTCATGGGGGCATTTTAACTTCAAGAAAAGGGGTTAACCTTCCAAATACCAAAGTTTCCATCCCTTCTTTAACGCCTGAAGACCGTGAAAATCTTGATTTCGTTTTAGATAATGATGTGGAATGGATCGGGTTATCTTTCGTACGTAAAGCGGAAGACATTGTTGAACTGAAAAAAATTATTGCCGAGCGTGGAAAAACAGCACGTGTTATTGCTAAAATAGAAAAACCAGAGGCGATTGCCAATATCGACGAAATTATTGCTGCAACAGATGGTATCATGGTTGCCCGTGGCGATTTGGGCGTGGAGTGCCCGATGGAAGAAGTGCCATTATTGCAAAAAATGATCGTTGCCAAATGCAGGGCGGCATCTAAACCGGTTATTGTAGCCACCCAGATGTTAGAGAGTATGATCACCACCCCTCGTCCAACCCGTGCAGAGGTGAACGATGTGGCCAATTCAGTACTGGATGGTGCAGATGCCGTGATGTTGAGCGGTGAAACATCAGTAGGGGAATTCCCGTTGATCGTTATCGAAACCATGCAGAAAATCATCCAGAATATCGAACAGAATAACTATCCGTTCAACCCTGATAAATTCTTAAAACCAAAATCGCCATCTTTCCTGAGCGATGCCATTTGCGATTCGGCTTGTTTCCTTGCAAAACAGACCAATGCGGTAGGTATTGTATCGATGACATTAAGTGGTTATACCGCTTTCGAAATTTCAAGTCACCGTCCGGAAGCCTTAACCTTTATTTTTACCAGTAACAAGGCATTATTAAATGCGGTAAGTTTACTTTGGGGCGTTAGGGGCTTTTATTACGATAAGTGGGAAAGTACCGATAATACCATTATTGAGGTAAACGAATTCTTAAAAAGCAAAAAATTGGTTAAACAAGGCGATATCGTCATTAATACTGCTGCTATTCCAATGGAAGCAAAAGGAAAGACCAATATGTTAAAAATTACAGTTATAGATTAATTTCTAATATCATAGTATATAAATGCTCCCGATTTTAACCCGGGGGCATTTTTTTTATCAATAAAAAATATATTTTTGCAATCCCAATACGGAGAGGTGTCTGAGTGGTCGAAAGAGCAAGCCTGGAAAGTTTGTATACTGGCAACGGTATCGAGGGTTCGAATCCCTCTCTCTCCGCGAATGAACTTTTTTATGCCAAAAATCACGTACCACGGATTCACGTGTGGAAATCGTGTGAAATTGGCAAAAAAATAAAAAAGTCCTTGATAGACGGCCATTTCGGGCTTAGGTTCGAGACCCTCTTTCTCCGCACTGAGTTGTAAGAAAGGTCTTTCTGTATAGGAAAAGCCTTTTTCTATTGGGCCTTCTTCTTTTTCTATCCCCGAAATTTCTGCTAAAACTTTTCAAATTTTTCAATTTTACTCAATGTTTTCATGTGGAAATCGTGTGTAGTTGCTTTTTTGTGAAAATTACACACGAGAATACGTGTAAGATATTGATTGTCAGATAGTAAAATCATTGTGCATCTTGATAATTATGAACGCTATTCAGACCTTTAAAAACTGAAAGCTGAAATTTCGGATGAACTTTTATCTTTGGTACAGATTGAATCAAATTTCCCTGGATCCAGGGACTAAAGCCGGGTGCACACTTTGGATTGAAATCCGGTGTCTACTATCCCTGAAATCCCCAATGGTGGGCTGCATGTTCAGAAGTTTTGATAAGATTTATATTTCAGTATCATGTTAAAGACAGAAAATGGCTAAGCATTTATTAAACTGCAAGAAATGCAAACTGATAACTAATTGCAAATCTAAATCGTGCTGCGAAATTTATTCTTCTTCTGTTAATTGGAGGTGTCAAGCCTTGTAAGATTGATGGATGCTTGAATAAAATGATGAGAGGGTAATTGCAATTTAACTTTGAAAATGTTACCTTTCACGACATGAAGCTGTGGTTAATGTTCCTTGTGCTAATAACTATCAGTGCTGCCGCGCAGCAACCTGTCAACCAGGCCAATCTTATCAAAACTTCTGAACAATATTTCCAGGAAAAAATGGTATCTGACCATATAGTTGGACTGAGTGCTGCTATCATAATTGACGGCAAAGTGATCTGGGAAAAGGGCTTCGGTTATGCCGACCGAGAAAACAAAATTGCGATGACACCCCAAACCGTGGTCAATATCGGTTCCATAACCAAAACCTTTACTGCATTAGCACTAATGCAGTTGAATGAACAGGGGAAGCTGGATATCAATAAACCATTAAAAAACTACTTGCCGCAGTTTCGCCCAATGGTTAGGCCGGGCATCAGCCCGAGTAAGATCACCTTGAAAGCGGTAATGACGCATACCTCTGGTATACAATCCGACATCTGGAAAAACTCAGATCTGGAAAGCGGAAAATATACTGACGTTCCCGGCTTTGTCAACCAGACCTACTTGTTATACCCTGCTGGCATGGTAGGACTTTATTCGAATGCTGGTTACAATCTGCTGGGTAATGTCATTAAGAACGTCAGTAAAGAGGACTATGCTGGTTATATTCGCCGCCACATTCTTGCCCCACTAGCAATGTCGCATAGCGGATTCGCCATGGACAGTCTTAAGAACCGGAGTAAGATATATGCATATGGGCAAAAATTCCAGGAGTTTGAACTCCGCGATATCGCCTCTGGGGGCATTTATGCGGATCTGAATGACTTTACAAAATACGCGACCGGCCTGCTAAAGGCTTACCGGGGTGAAACGAATACTATTATTAAAGCAAGCACTCTGCATGAGATGTTCAGCCTTCAGAATGCGTCGGTACCGATCGAGAGCAACAAAAAAGGCTTGGGCTGGTTTATGTTCAAAAATGACTCAACTTTCGCCGTTTATCACGCAGGTAGCGCTGGTTTTGCCCAGGCCAAATTACTGCTCTTTCCCCAAAAGAATGCCGCAGTTATCGTGATGACCAATACAGCCGAGGGTGGGCAGGCAGCAGAAGACTTCTGCTTTAACCTACTACCAAGGTTCGGCCTACGTATTTCTGATCTGTTCCCCGCTCCGATAACCGGATTGGTTCGTGATACTGGTCATATTGTTCAATTGACACCTGCTGAGCTAAAGAAACACGCTGGCAGTTATGCTAAAGCCAACTCTTACGCGACTATTTCAGTAGCGGACAAATATCTCAAGATGCTGGAGAATGGTAAAACAACTATTTTAAAACCGCTCAGCGCAAATCAATATGCCCCTTATGAGATCAAAGGAAATGATACAATTATGAAAAAAAGTGACCAGCGTTTTTTCTTTACCAATATCCAAGGCTATCATTATCTGATTCAGCGGGCCGGCCAAAGGGAGTATAATTGGGGCTATCAACTAAAACCGATTGATATTGGTCTTTGGCAAAAGCGGATAGGATTATATCAGCAGTATGGTTACCAGATGCTCATCGGCGACAGCAAGTTTAAAAGTATTGAGCTATATATTACCGCTGATATGGTGTTGATGTGCAGGCTCAAAACAATGGGTAGTACCAACGAAATCCCTTTGGATGTGATTGACAATAACCATGCGCTTTCCTCGGGTGTTAATGCCGGATTTGGCGGTTTTACAGTTACCTTTAGCACTAGTAAAGGGGAACAATTGGTCGATTTTGCAGGTATTACCTTTCGGAAATAACCAGCACCGTTTAAAATTCTATAACCTTTAAAAAACACGAGTGTCTATCAGTCCGCAACTTTTGTACACTCGGAACCAGAACTAACCCAATATTATTATGAAGCGGGCATAATGTATTTCCAAGTAAGTAAAGACTAAACAGATATTGTATAAATAAAAGCTTGTTTTTATAAATTAGTAAAAGTATTATAAAGGAAAATAAGATGTCGAAATTAACAGAGCAACGGGAAAAGCTTCGTCTTACACAAGATGAATTGGCCGAAAAATCTGGTATTTCCGTGAGAACCATTCAGCGGATAGAATCCGGGCAAATGCCAAAAGGTTTTACACTTAAGGCTCTTGCTAAAGCTTTGCAAGTTGACGAATCGTACTTTGAAAGGAAAGAAATTCCTGAAAACAACAATCAAAATATGCTTACATGGAACAAGATTGTAAATCTTTCTGCGTTGCCATTTATTTGCTTTCCACCGTTAAATATTCTTATTCCACTCGCTCTTATTCTTTGGAAGAAACAGCAAAATCCAGTCAATAAGCAACTGCTCTCGATACAGGTCATCTGGACGCTGATCGGTATTGTATTGTTCATTTTTGTCTTGATTTTGAAGGACTGGTTTGGGGTAGAAAGTAACATAAAAATGCTTATCCCTGTACTTTGGATTGGTGTAAATGGGTTTGTCATCATCCGAAATTCACTCGTTTTGGGAAAAGGGAATCCGAATTGTATTTTACCTAATATCAATATGTTATGATTGTTGACAGTTTCCTGACGGGTAATTGACGTGACATTGGCGGGCTTCATTTTCGTATTTTACAAAACGACTGCATTCCTTTGCACAAAAAAATACGGAATGGTAGCAACAAGTTTGAATCAGCAGTTATTAAAAATTTTCTTGATTTTTATTTTAGGAATAAACACCTGCTTTGGCCAGCAAAAAATCAGAACCATCAGATCTGCTTCAGAGAAAGCCTGGATCAGTGATGGAAAGAACGTTAAAATGGATTGGCATTTGGAACCTGGAGCAAATCCTGATATTTATTACGTCAATATTCCTTCCAAGAAAAGTGTCATAAAATTCAAAACAGACCAGGACGAACTGATCATCCGTACCAAACCTCAAAAAAAATATGATTTTGTGGTTTTACTAAATGATAAAGATAGTTGCCACATTCAGATTGCGTCTGTTTTGCCTCCTGATATCGCTTATTTTGAAACAAAAAATATTTATCCAATTAAAATGCCTTTCAAACTGATTAAATCAAAGATTTTTTTTGATGGACTGGTCAACAACAAAAATGTGCTTCTGCAGTTTGATCTGGGAGCAGGAACCAGCGTGATTAACAGAAAATCTTCTGAAAAAATCGGTTTAGAATTTTCTTCACACAAAATGATAAGCAATACTCATGGACTAAACAAGGAGAGAACCAGTGTGGATAATCAAGTGAAGATATCTGGCTTACAATGGAATAATATTGAACTGACTGAGGTTGGAAATATGGATGATTTTGAAGACGTCATCATCGGAAACGGATTTTTCCGGGACAAAATTATCGGAATTGATTATGATAAGAAGGAATTCATGATTTATGAAAACCTGCCCCCTGAAGCCAAAGCCTATAAAAAAATGCCTGTTTATTATGTGCAAAACCGGCCGATGTTTAATGTAGAAATTGTACATAACAATAAAAAATATAGCTCTTGGTTTCTTTTTGATACCGGCAGAGACGGATCTATGCTGATCGGGAATGATTTTACAGGATTAGAAAACAATTGGGAGGAATTGCAACCTCTTACTGTAGTCAATGGAAGAAAAATAATTCGCCTTGATGCTTATATTGGCGGTGTGGAGTTTAAAGATATTGTGACCAACGCTTCCGATCCTTCAGTCCCCAACGCCAAAGCAAGTTTGTTTGGTAACCAGATTTTGAAGCACTTCAATGTGATTTTAGACAACAAAAAAGGAGCATTATACCTGAAACCAAATTTACTCACCAATGAACCTTATTTCAACTATGAAAGTTATTTGAGACAAATATCAAACAAATAGATGCCAAATATTACCGTCAAAACAGTCTGGCATAGCAGCTAAGTCTCAAAAGAAATTTTTGTGGCATTTTGATTACCTCAATAGCTTTTTCCATAGCAATAGCCCCTATGTAGAGATTCCTGTGGATATGGCCGATCGATAATTAAACTTAAAATAAATCGATGAGAAACACCCTGAAATATATTTCATTACTTCTGCTTTTAATCCGATGCCATAACATAAATTCACAAAATACAGCAAGATTATAGATGCTTATCTTAAAAACTGCTTTTATAAGTTGTAGATCCTAAGATTTTTCTGGGTTAGCCGACCTTTTGATGGTATCGACCCATCCATCTGGCCAGTATAGTTTGATCATACTAAAATTGCCTGACTGGTCCTTTATGAATTCGACCAGCCACTGGCTGCCCCTAAAAAGATTGTTGCCAAGATAAGCCAGGGTATAAGGCTGATCTTTCCGGTCTGCTGTTCCACACAGTTGCCCTTCTTTTACGAAAAACGTAAATTCCTCAAAACTTCCGCAATACATGGGGAGATCTTTTTCCGAAACAGGCAAAGCCGTTCTGAGGTCATTCAGCAGCCAGGTAAATTTTCGTATCTCCGTGCTGTCGGTTGTGGTATGGAGAAACTGACGGTAAATGATCTCTTTAGCAGAGACCAATGCCTTGGTATCTGAGCTTGTGTCATCTGGAATAACGCCGTTACCTTCCCAGTCTGTATGTGATGCCGCATTCTCACTTCGGGTAAAGGGGATAAAAGCTACGTAGCCCTGCCCAAGTGCAAAGCTGCGTGTGGCATGTGCCCCGCCTGCAGTTGGTTGCCCAATAATCCTTGCCTTTTTCAACTGTTGCAATGTGTAGGCAAAACCTTCAGCCGCTGAAAAAGTATGCCTGCTGGTCAGGAAATACACCGGCATGGATAGGGATAGCCCTCCTGTTACCGATGGCTCATTAACAATCCATTCGTCCTTCCAGCTATTCTCGATCCGATTATATTGCCGTCCTAAATAGGTTTTGGAAGGAAAGAAATAGCTTAATATCTCGCTGGCCATAGCCGTACTACCGCCAAAGTTAGCCCGAAGGTCTATGATCAGCGCATCGGTGTGGGCCACAAAGGTAAAGGTAGCCCTTACAGTCTGACGCGAAAGTGCATTGGTATCCGGAAAATTGCTGAAATCAATGTACCCAATATTACCTGGAAGTATCTCCGCCTTTCTGAAAAAGAAATTCTGCCGTTGTTCACGCCTGATTGAGGTTGTATCTTGTTTCCTGGTCTGGCTGAAGATGCTAATCCTTTTTTCGAGCTGGGGGTCATAACGGACTAACAGGTGACGGTCGGCATAGACCGACCGAAGGTCTGAGGTAAGCATGGTGGCTAAATCTCCAGGCTTGCCGAATTGTTCATATTTTCCTGCCTTCTGTTTTTTCTGGATAAGGTTGCTCATCCCCTCTGCTTTTTCAGGAAAGACGTAGACATGCCTTAAAAGGATGGACACGCTGTCGGTAAGCTTGCGAGTAGATTGTGCGATAGCTGAGTAACCGGTCAGCAGCAGGCATAAGATGGCAAAATACTTTTTTTTGTTCATGGCAATATTTTTCTTCAAACCTATGCCATGTTGAGGCTAAACCCGTTAAAAAATACCTATGGATTTGCTATAGATTTTATAAGTGCTGGAAATGACCGTTTATTTTGAATATTTTAGCAGTATGTAATCCAATTATAAAAAGATGGATAGCCCCGCTTATATTATACGTAACCGTTTTCAGATTTACCCGGAGTTGCACCTGATTAGAGATAACTTTTCCGGTGTTGACACCAAACTTGAGCCTCGCCTGATGCAAGTGCTGGAGCTCTTGTTGAAAGATGCCGGCAACCTGGTTTCAAGGGAACTGCTAATCAGGGAGGTGTGGGATAATTATGGCGGTGCGGGTGAGGCACTGAACCATGCTATTGCACTGCTCAGGAAGACCTTGCAGGATACGGAAAAAGACCTTATCCGGACGGTGCCTAAAAAAGGCTACACGATTGGGACAGGTATTAGTTATCCTGCCAGTGCTTCACCTAAAAGATCGAAAATATTATTTGCCGCAGGAATGGCCGTAGTGCTGGGGATGTTGGCTGGTTTCTGGTGGTATGCCAGGCCTGCGTCTGAAAAAGGCGTATTATACGAAAAAGTAAGCGCCGCACCAGAGGAAACTGCGGAGAATACCATTGAGACTTCCGCTCCTGACGGTACACAGTACAAGCTGGTGTCCATTGGAGATGGACCGCCTTCTTTTTACATTAATGGCAGGTTGCAGGTGCCAGACAGCATGGAAAAACACAGAGTGTTGATTCATCAGTTGAAACAGGAATTATCGGTACGGCGCAAATCGAAACGGAACTGACCGGAGAAATTGATCTGTTCCCACAATAGACCCTTTACATTATGAAAATCACGTTTATACTTAGCACGTGCTTTCTTTTGTTGACATTAAAAAGGGATAATGCTGTGATGGAAATGTCTTTTACGAAAGAATATATTTTCTCAGCCACTGTATAAATCAATACTGCTAATGTTTTTTGGGCGTCCCATCCTAAAATTCTTATAGTACCAAGCCCGGTAAAGATAATTCTGAGGCAAATGATATTGCTAATTTCAATGGCAATGCCTTTATACCGTTGGATGAACTTATTTTTTTAATAGCATGAATAATCCAATGCTTTTTTCAAAAGGTGAAATCACGAACGTATTAATCGTTGACAAAACATCCAATTAGAGGTTTTGTTATCTTATGCCTTGTTATTCTAACTCAACTTTAATCTTTTTTACGATAATCAGATCACGGTCTTTTGTCTTAATAAATTCATCTACTATTGTTTCCTTATCGATAACAACCTTTTTTGTCCATACAGCGTTTCCATTCACCGTAATTGTAAGAGGTTTATTTAGATCTATCATTTCGGGAGAAACATAAATGGTGAATGCTTTTACTCTCGATACATGAACTGCTATAGTATTGCCATGCCAAGTGGCGGTTATTGCTCCTGATTTGTGCGGATTAAAATTATATTTAGCTGTTCTGGCATTGATTTGTGTTGCTGGTGGATTATATTCTTTATGCCAGGTTGCTTTGTTCTGAAGCGTATCCAATTGCGTGATCTCAAGCCAATAAGCGCGCCCGTTTTTTACGTCGTCTGTTTCCCATTCGATATGTTTTGGGAAAGGTTTACGAATATGATTAAACAGGCTGTCATAAGCAAATGAAATGCTGCCAGGCTCATCAAATGGCATTCCATGCTCGCCCGGCAATGTAAAACTGTGCCAATTATCTCCAATGCTCGAACCATAATTTTTGATATTAGTGACGCTTGCGATATTAAAAGTGCCGTCATCTGTTGTACTGATCCCATAAAATGGAGTATTATTTTTTAAATTGGCTAAGCAGGTATTATTGAAATAAGACATAGGGAAATAATTTAATCCCAGAAAACCTGCAAATGGGTAGGATTTATGTGTAGCCATCCAAAATGTGCCAATGCCACCATCAGAATGGCCACCAAGAAATACTTTGTTATCATCAATATTGTATATTGATTTCACAAAACTGATTTCTTTCAGTATGGTTTCAAATGCTGAAAGATTATATAACCAGTTAAAACCTTTTTTGGCGAGTGGGTAAATAATAATTGCTCCATCATCTATCGGTTTTTGGAGCGCTTTTCTGTGCTGATCATCAGGCGACATAGGAGCGGAATAAAATGCTGGCCGCTGACTTACCGCACCATGTAAAAAAACAAACAATTTATTTTTTTTTGCCGGATTATAACTTTTAGGTATGTAAACCAAGAAAGGTACAATAAGAGAGTCATTTACCTTTATTTGATAAAGTGTACTGTGACTTTTGACCGGCGGGTTTGGGAAGCTGTTATAATTTTTTATCCATGCAATAGTTTGCTGCGCCGACTTATTTTTGAGAAACTTAACGATTTTGATTGGGTCGCTTAGTAAAGAGCTATTCATTCTCTTTGTACTGTCATGAATGCTTTTGAGGTAGTTTGCACGAACGACTTGGGCTGAATCGTATTTCGGTTTCATGATGGAAAGATAATGCTTCCAATCAGGAGTGTCACTAAAGCACTTGATCAGGGTGTCAGTTGCGAAATACTCATAATTATTATAATCCATGAACTTTGCGAACCCTTTTTTGTAATAATCTATAGCCTTTTCAGTTTGTCCTGCCTGGCAAGCGCATTGTGCGGCATTGTAGTAAGTATAATTACCATCATTCCCTTCTTTAATGGCCAAATCGTAATATTTCAAAGCTATTAAATAGTTCTTAACTGTTCGCTGATAGGCGACCGCCGTATCTAAATACCTGTTGGCAAGTGATGAAGATTGAGCCAAAGAATAAAAAGCCTTAAATAATAATATGGCAGTGATTACAATATATTTTCTATTCATAGTTTCACAAAGTATTGTGTTACTAAGTTATTGCTATCGAACTGAAAAAAATTGTATTTTTCAGCCAATACTAAATATATTTGAATACCAGGTGTGTATCGCCAATCTGCCTAACACTCTGAAAAAACTTTTTAGGATTTGAGCCAGAAAGTTGCTTATATAATTTGTTAAAATAAGCCTGATCATAAAAGTTACTATTGTAAGCAATAGTAGTTAGTTTCTGAAATTGTTCGTCAAAAAGTTTGTTCTCCAACGAATGTCTGAAACGTGCAATCTGTCTGTAGCAGGCCGGCGATACACCAATATGTGATTTGAAATGCCTGTTGAATGACCGAAGCGGCTTACTTACTAAGGCTGCGATTTGACTGATGCTTCTTTCGTTGTTGAAATCAGATAAATAAATTAATGAAATTTCAATTTCAGTTAGGGAGATCGGGTTTAGAATGGACAATAAGAATTGTTCCAAATATGCAATGCGTTGGCTAATGGGAATTTCAATAAAAAGATTTCTCAACATTTGTCTATAAAACTTTCCCTGCCATTCACTAAAGACACGTGGCGCAGTTCCCATTAATTTGCTTAATGGTTTGTTCACAAACTGGTTTAGACCCAATGGTTTAAAAATGATTGTAATACGTGCAAATTTGCCATTTAAATCAACCAACAGTGGTTTAGTACGCTTCCCCTGCAGTATAACAAATGGTGAGCCATTGTCATTGCCATTAATTATTATTTTTTCTTCTTCGATTTGATAAGAGCCATTGCTATATATCGTTATGGCATTATATGTATGAGGAAAAGAATAATGCATATTTTTAAAATCACCATCTGTTCCTTCAAAAAAATAATAGCAGTAAACGTATTGCGCAAGTGCCCCAGAATACGGGTAAAGTGTTTGAATATTGGGTGCCATACATATCATATAAGGATACAAATTATGGTGCATTCGTTACAATTATATCAATTCTTTATCATAAAAACAACGTTTATTAAGGTTCGAGGTTGCTCAAAAGGACGTATTTTAAATGGAATCCACACCTGATTAAACTCTGAAAATATCCGGCACCACGTTCTAAACCGCCTTGGTATCTGCGATATTAATATGCCAAAGCCAGTTTGCGATTCCTTGTAATTAATCTAATTGTTGATGCAGATTACAGGAATAAAATAATACATTAGCGACATTAACCCCATTTTGTGCCATGCAGGAAGAAATTCTTCTACAGATAAGTCTTAAAATTAAAGAACGACGCAAAGAACTTGGTATCACCGTTCAGGAACTTGCCGATAAGGCAGAGGTAAGCAAAGGGCTTATTTCGCAAATAGAAAACAGCCGGACTATCCCCTCGCTAATGGTCTTGATGGATATCATAAAGAGTTTGGAAATAGACCTTAACAGCTTTTTCAAAAACATTAATTTCCATAAAAAAGATGCCCCGGTGCTGGTCAAAAGAAAAGATCAGTATCAAAAATTTGAAAAGGAACAGGCTGCAGGGTTTAATTATTCGCGGATCCTCACCAAGAACATTAAATTTTCTACTGCCGATTTTGTACTGCTTGAGTTGGAAGTTAATGCCCACCGGCCTATGGTTAAAACCGAAGCTTTCGAGTTTAAATACATGATAGAGGGTAAAGTGGAATACCAGTTCTCCAAAAAGAAAGTGATCCTCGAAAAGGGCGATTCGATGCTTTTTGACGGCCGGCTTTCCCATACCCCTGTAAACATAGGCAATACCAAAGCACTCATGCTGGTTGTTTATTTCTTTGAGTAGTTAGTAAACAATGTTTATTAATACTTAACAAATTTTTCTTCATATTCATAAATAGCCCTTACTTTTGAGGATAAACTGTATGATTATGAAAAGTTATCTAAGAACAACCCTGCTTTTGCTTTGCCTGTCGGTAGTTGCTCAGGCTCAGGTTAAAAAAGCTAAACACATTATTTTAATAGGCTGCGATGGTTTTGGCGGTTATGCATTAGCAGATGCGAATATGCCTAACCTTAAGGCCTTGATGCGCAACGGTTCGTGGACGGCGGAAGCTCGCTGCGTACTGCCTTCATCAAGCGCAGTAAATTGGGCATCTTTATTAATGGGGGCTGGTCCAACTGAACACGGTTATACCGAATGGAACAGCAAAGTGCCCGAAATCCCTTCGGTAACCAAAACGGCTTATGGTTTATTCCCTGGTATATTTAGTGTAATCAGGGATCAGAAAAAGCAAGCTAAAACGGCGATTGTTTACAGCTGGAACGGTATTGGCTATTTATTTGAAAAGGAAGCGGTAAACATTGTGGTTAATGGTAAAGAACAGGACGATTTTTGCGCAGATACTGCTGCCTCTGTCATAAAAAATGAAAAGCCTTTTTTCACTTTTGTGCACTTTGATGAGCCCGATGGCACAGGCCATAGTATAGGGCACCGTACACCGGCCTATTACAAGCAGCTGGAATTGGTAGATCAGCGCATCGGCAGGATTTTGAAGGCGGTTCAGGATGCAGGCATAGCAGATGAAACGATCGTCCTGATCACGGCAGACCATGGTGGCACAGGCAAAGGCCACGGAGGGAAAACACTGGACGAAGTTCAGATTCCATGGATTATTGCCGGGCCGGGCATTCGTAAAAACCACCACATAAAAGATGTAATCATTACTTACGATACCGCGGCCACTCTTGCCTGGATCATGGGTTTAGATCAGCCGCAGAGCTGGCGGGGCAAACCTGTTAGCGAGGTATTTGCAAAATAGTTACCGGCCATTTGCGGTTGGACTTAACAATTTGATAATGTAAACTTTGTTTACAAATAATAAACAAAGTTTACTATTGTGGCATAAAATATAAGTTATGTCAATTAAGTTAGTGGTGTTCGATATGGCGGGCACAACCGTTAAGGATGAAAACTATGTAGGCCTTGCTTTCCAGCAGGCCATGAAAAACCACGGATATGAAATTCCGCTAAAGAAAATCAATCCGATTATGGGCTATGAAAAACCTTTGGCCATCAAAATGATGCTGGAGGTTTACGAGCCAGACGCTGAACATATAACAGACAATCTGATCCAGGTTATTCACCATGATTTTGTAGCGAACATGCTGCAATTTTACCGTACCTCTGATCAGATTGTTCCTCTTCCCAACGCAGAAGAAACTTTCAAAGCGCTGCGTAACCAGGGCATTAAAATCGGTTTGGATACCGGTTTTTCAAAAGACATTGCCGATCTCATTATTCAAAGGCTGAGCTGGTCTGATAAGGTAGATGTGGTTATTGCCAGTGACGAGGTAGCGAATGGCCGCCCTTACCCAGACATGATTCATAAGATGATGCAGCAACTGAACATTGTTGATGCAGCAGAAATTGCAAAAGTTGGCGATACCGAGGTTGATATTAACGAAGGAAAAAATACCGGCTGCAAATATGTGATTGGCATTACCACAGGCTCGTTTACCAGAGAGGAACTCGAGCCCTACAGGCCAACGCATATTATAGACAATTTAACACAGGTGCTCGACATTATAGCAAGTTAATGAATTTGCTGCATGTTGCCCGTCAAAAAGCCGCTAAATGGCCTTATTGGCTCATTACCGTGCTTGGTGGTATGGCTGCCTTTGGTTGTTATACCAGTATGTATGCTTTTAGAAAAGCATTTGCTTCGGCCACTTTCGAAAACCAGGAAGTGCTGCATATCGATTATAAAGTGTGGCTGGTTATTGCACAGATGGTTGGTTATGCCTTAAGCAAATTTTATGGGATCCGCTTCATTTCAGAATCGGGTAAAAGCAACCGGGCAAAAAGCATTATTTTGTTAATGATTTGTTCATGGCTTGCATTATTGGGCTTTGCGTTGGTACCAGCGCCATATAATATTGTTTTCCTGTTGTTAAACGGTTTCCCTTTGGGCATGATCTGGGGACTGGTTTTCAGCTACCTGGAAGGGCGGAAAACAACTGAATTTATGGGTGCATTAATGTCAATCAGCTTAATTTTTGCCTCTGGTTTTGTTAAAACAGTAGCCCGTACATTAATGGCCGTTTTTTCGGTAAGCGATTACTGGATGCCTTTTCTTACCGGGCTGATTTTTCTATTGCCCTTATTTTTCTTTGTCTTTTGTCTTGAGGCAATGCCTGCGCCTTCAAAAGAAGACCAGCAATTGCGTACCAAACGTGTGCCGATGGATCAAAAGCAACGAAAAGAATTTATCCTGGCTTTCCTTCCCGGAATTGTGCTAACCATTATTATTTACGTGCTGCTTACCTGTATCCGCGATATGCGCGATAATTTCGAAGTAGAAATATGGAATGGTTTAGGTATTCATAACAACCACATTTATACACAGATAGATACTGTTATTTCGATAGTTGTGCTTGCCATGATGGGATTACTTATCCTGATTAAAGACAACCTAAAGGCCTTTACAGTTATTCACCTGATGATTATCGGCGGTTGTTTTTTGGTTGGCATTGGCACTTTTCTTTTTGATCGGGGGCACATTGATGCTGTTAGCTGGATGGCGTTGTTGGGCATGGGGCTTTACATGGCCTATATCCCCTATAATGCTATATTTTTTGAGCGTATGATTGCCAATTTTCATTACAAAGGCAACATTGGTTTTATTATGTATGTAGCTGATTCGATAGGCTATGTAGGAAGTTTTTCGGTATTGATGCTTCACGAGTTTGGTGAAACAAATATGGGCTGGATGCACTTTTTTAGGCAATGCCTATTGGCTGTGCCTTTGGTTGGCGGTGTATCGGGGATACTTTCACTCCTTTATTTTAGGCGAAAAACGTTAAAAAAAACCAAAAAGCTAGTTAAAAAAAACAGGCCTGCTTTAAAAAGAGCCTGGTCATGATGAATTAGAACTATAAAACAAAGTATTTAATAAATTCGTGCATGCTGAAGCTGGCTTCGGTTGTGCGCAACTTACAAAAAATAAAATGAGCGATAAACATTTCGATCTTATTGTAATAGGCGGCGGGATATTAGGCACCTTCCATGCCTACCACGCCTTGCTTGCCGGAAAATCTGTGTTGCAACTGGAAAAAGATAATTATCCGGTAGGCGCTACAGTGCGCAATTTTGGCCAGGTAGTGCCATCGGGCATGGAGGCCGAGTGGTTTGAATATGGGGTAGCCGGACTGGAGATCTACAGAAACATCCAGCAGGAATTTGATATTTCTATGCGCAACAACGGAAGCGTTTACATTGCATCTGACGAAGGTGAACAGACCCTTATCAACGAACTGAAAGCACATTACGATTTGATCGGTTATCAGGCTGCATTGCTAAGCAAGGAAGCGGTACTGGCCCAATATCCGGCAATAAAATCGGGCTATGCCAAAGAGGCGCTTTATTTCCCTCAGGAAATTAGTGTAGAACCCGAATTGATGATCCGCAGGCTACACCAATATATGCAGGCAAAATTTACCAATTACCGCCTCCTGTATGATAGTCCGGTTACCACCTGCGAAGCTAAAGGCACTGGTGTGGTAGTTGGCTTGCAAAATAAGGCCGCCACCTTTACCGCCGAAAAAGCAATTATCTGTAATGGTTATGAATTTAAATTGCTGTATCCCGAATTGTTCAGCGAAAGTGGCATTGTGGTAAGCAAGCTGCAAATGATGCGTAGCGTGCCAATGGCCAATGTAGCGCTCGAAGGAAATATCCTTACCGGTTTAACCATTAGAAGGTACGAGAGTTTTGAGCATTATTGCCCTTCTTTTAAAAGTATTCCTACGCCCGATGCTTATGAGGAACTCAAAAAATGGGGTATTCATATCTTGTTTAAAAAGGCCACTGATAACAGCATTATCATCGGCGATTCGCACATCTATGCGGGAGTGAACAATTTTGACGACCTGGGATTCGATTTAAGCCATCATATTAACGAACTGATGCTGAAAGAAGCTGAAAGGATTGTTGATTTCGATGTGAGGAAGCTGCAAACTACCTGGGCAGGCTTTTACCCTCAGCATCCTACCAAGCACATTGTAGCATACGATTTGGATCAGAAAATTCACATTAGAACGGCCATTGGTGGTAAAGGTATGACCGCGAGTGCCGGTTATGCCGCAGCAAGTATTAAGAAAATATACAGTTAACAAATACTAAACAGAAATAGGGTGTTTTGTTAACTGAAAGTTGGTTTAATGCTAACATGCACATCTTATTATTGCCTTCGTAAACCTTCATACATTTTATTGATAAATGAAATATCTGCACAAGTTAAAATTGGGCATAATGGCTTTGCTGTTTCTATGCCTCTCGCCTTACTTTGTATGGGCACAAACAAAAATTACGGGTACGGTTAAAGACGAAACCCAACAGGTTATTCCAGGAGTAAGCGTACTGGTAAAAGGAAATAAAAAAGCTACATCAACCGATTTGTCGGGGCATTTTAGCATTGATGCCAAAACTGGCGAAACCTTGGTTTTCAGTTCTATTGGCTTTATTTCGCGCGAAATCCAGGTATCCGGACCAAACTTAGAAGTAGTTTTAAAAACAGATTCGAAAAACCTGAACGAGGTTGTGGTTACGGCACTGGGTGTCCGCAAAGAGAAAAGGAACCTTGGTTACGCCATTCAGGAAATTAAAGGAGCAGATTTGGTTAAAGCCAGAGAACCAAACCCGGTAAACGGCCTTGTTGGTAAAGTAGCGGGTTTAACCGTTGGTGTATCATCTGAGCTTTTGGGCAGATCGGCGCTCTACCTTCGTGGTAACAACGTAAATCTGGTGGTGGTAGATGGAGTTCCTATTAATTCTGATACCTGGAACATTAACCCTGATGATATTGATACCTATACTGTGCTAAAAGGACCGGCTGCGGCTGCACTATATGGCTACCAGGCTTATAACGGAGCCTTATTGATCACCACTAAAAAAGGTAAATTAAACGATAAAAACATTGAGGTAGAATTTAACTCGAGCACACAGTTTAATAAAGGATTTATTGCCTTGCCTAAAAGTCAGGATGAATACGGACCGGGTGAGCACAGTGCCTACGCTTTTGGCGACGGAAAGGGTGGCGGTTTAAATGATGGCGATTACGACATCTGGGGGCCAAAATTCGAAGGCCAGTTGATTCCACAGTACGATAGCCCGGTGGATGCAAACGGCGTACGCCAGGGAACGCCATGGGTAGCCAGGGGAAAAGACAACCTCAAGCGTTTTATTCAAACCGGCTTATTGTCGACAAACAATATCGCATTGTCTTCAGCTACAGATAAATACAATTTGAGACTTTCGATATCCAACAATTACCAAAAAGGAATTATTCCAAATACCCAGCTCAATATTAACAACTTTAATGTGAGCGGTTCTTATAATATTAGCCCGAAATTAAGGGCCGAAGCCTATATCAATTACAGCCGTCAGTTTTCCGATAATATTCCGGATGTAAATTATGGCCCGAACAGTGTGATTTACAACATGACGCTATGGGGCGGGGCCGATTGGAATATAGACGATATGAAAAACTATTGGCAACCGGGTAAAGAAGGCATCCAGTCTGTTTATGCCGAATACCAAAGGTATCATAACCCTTATTTCATGTCGTACGAATGGCTGCGCGGACATAAAAAGAACGACGTTAACGGTTATGCCTCTCTGAACTATAATTTTACAAAAGGTTTGGATGTGATGCTTAAAACACAGATTTCTACCTACGATCAGCTAAGAACAGAAAAAATGCCGTTCTCTGCACATCCGTACGGTCGTGAGGAAGGGCTTGGCGATTACCGCGAAGACCGCAGGAGCATGTTCGAGAACAATACCCAGTTGATTGTAAAGTTTAACAAAAATATTGGCGATTTATTTGAAGTTAGCGCGTTTGGTGGGGGTAATGCCCGTAACTTTAGCTATAATTCCAGCTTCACTACTACCGATTACTTAAACGTTCCGAACGTTTATAACTTCTCCAACTCTAAAAACCCTGTAAAAGCGTTTGATTTTAACTCAAAAATGTTGGTGTTAAGTGCATTTTATTCTGTTGATATCAGCTTTAAAAAATACCTGAATGTTAATACAACAGGCCGTATAGATAAAAACTCGGCACTTCCACCTGGAAACAATGCAGCATTTTATCCTTCCGTATCTTTAAGTTCGGTCGTGTCTGATTATGTTAAGATGCCAAGCTTTATTTCATTCGCCAAGCTGAGGGTTTCTTATGCAAACGTAAAAGATCCTGGTTTGGGTACACTAGAGTATATCGGCGCAACGCCATTGCAAACTTATCCTATAGGTTATGGTGCAGAATATACTTCCTCTTATGGTGGCCCGGGTTATGGCCTTTCATCGCCATATAGCGTCAGGCCAACCTATAACAACCAAACAGGTGCTTATTATACCAATAACCTGATTGATCTCAATGCAGTTAAGGCCCAGAGCAGAACGAACTATGAAGGGGGTATAGACCTTAAGTTCATCAAGAACAGGTTAGGTTTCGAGGCTACTTATTTCAGGTACATCGACGGACCAAAAATTATCAAGCAGAACATTTCGCCTGCTACCGGTTATCAAACCAACACCATCAACGGTCGTAAGACCCAAAACAGTGGCGTTGAGTTAAGCTTATCTGGTGCACCAATTATGACCGAGAAATTTGGTTGGGATGTAATGTTGAACTGGTCTACTTACAAGCAGATTTATAAAGAGCTTGCTCCTGGCGAAACCTATGTTGACCAGTTCTTTAAGGCCGGCGACCGTATCGATAATATTTATGGTTCTGTATTGGCTAAAACACCGAGCGGACAAGTGATACATACCTCAAGCGGTACTCCTATTTCTTTACCGGTAAATCAGTTGTTGGGGCACGCCGATCCGAACTGGGTATGGAGCATCAACAATAAGTTCAGGTATCAGAATTTCTCTTTCAGCTTTCAGTTGGACGGAAAAGTGGGTGGCGTAATGCAGGATTATGTGAGGCTTAAATCTTTCCAGGGTGGTCGTCAGATCGAAACTGTTCAGGGTAAAATGGGCGAAGCCAGGTACCAGGACTATTTGCATGTAAACGATAAAAATTACAAGGGAACCTGGGTAGGGGATGGTGTAGTGGTTGCAAATGGAGCTAAACTCAATTTCGATCCTGTTACAGGCGTAATTACCAATTATGGCGATCTTGTCTTTGCTCCGAATACCACACCACAATTGCTTCAGGATTATTTGGGCGTTTTTTACGGTGCCAAAGAAAATACAATGATGAGCCGTACTTATGCAAAATTGCGTGAAGTAACCATTGGTTATCAGTTGCCTAAAAAATTATTGGAGCGAACATTTATCAAATCGGCTAACATTTCGGTAGTGGGACGCAACCTGTTGTACTTTATCAATTCTACTTATAACGATGTGGATGTAGACCAGTATTCGGGTAGAGAAGGTACTTCTACGCTGCAAACGCCAACTACAAGAAGTATAGGCTTTAACCTTAATGTTACTTTTTAATCCTAAAATATTAAGATCATGAAATCATTATATAAAATCCTGTTTCTTTTCTTGGCTGTTGCTGTTGCCAGTGGCTGTAAGAAAGATTTTGAAGAGAATTTTAAAAATCCCAATCAGGCCGAACACGTACCACCAAATTTGTTACTCAACGGCATCCTTTACGATATGTACGAGGCACCATTCTCGAGCACGGAAAGATGGGACCAGTATACCGCAGCCAATTACTATTATTATGCCACCAATAATTACGATTGGACCGGCGCTTCTCTAGATTATGCCACCTTAAAAAATGTGGTAAAAATGGAAGAAGAGGCCAACCGCCTAGGCGGTGCGGTAACTAAACCTTATCTGGCCCTGGCTAAATTTTTTAAGGCCTACTTTTTTGTGAAGATGAGCTTAAAAGTTGGCGATTTGCCCATGAACGATGCGTTAAAAGGTTTCTCTAACCTTACACCAAAATACGATACCCAAAAAGATATCTTCAGGCAATCGTTAACCTGGCTGGAAGAGGCCAATAATGACCTCACAAGCCTAATCGCAGCAGGAAACAACGAATTGAAAGGCGATATTTACCTTAAAAACGACCTTGCTGCCTGGCAAAAAGTTGTAAATACCTTCCGTTTAAGAACCCTGATCCAGTTAAGCAACCGGGTTGATGATGCCGATTTACAGGTAAAGCAACAGTTTGCATCTATAGTAGCCAATGCTGCAAAATACCCGCTAATGAGCAGCATGGCTGATAATTTACAGTTTGTATACAACGAAAGCTTTAACAAATACCCTAATAATAAAGATAATTTTGGTAATGATGCCCTTCGCTATAACATGGCAGGCACCTATTTGAATACGCTTTCGGTCTATAAAGATCCGCGTGCTTATATGGTTGCAGAGCCTGCAAGGGGTATTGCCGAGGCTAATGGTTATGCCATTACCGATTACCGCAACTTTGTTGGTGCAAATTCTGGCGAAGACCAGGGCGTAATGCTGGATAAAGTACAGAAAGGCCTGTACTCACTTATTGGCCGTTATAGATATTATAGTGGCTACACCGCAGAAAATACGTTTATTATTGCTTATCCCGAGTTGTGTTTCATCATGGCTGAAGGTATAAACAGGGGCTGGACTACAGGTGATGCCGAAAGCTGGTACAAAAAAGGAATTCAGGCTTCTATTGCTTTTTATGGCATTCATGATGGCAATAACGTAGTAACTTTCCTTAAAAAGGATGGCAAGCTTGGTGAATTTGAAAACTACAACGTTAATTTCACTTTCGAAACCGATTATTATGCGCAACCTGTTATTAAATATGCAGGTAATAACACAGATGGTTTAAAGCAGATTTTAACCCAAAAATACCTTGCCTATTTTCGTAATTCGGGATTTGAAGCCTATTATCAATACCGCCGCACTGGAATTCCTCAGTTTCTAACCGGATCTGGAACGGGTAATAGCGGCAGGATTCCCAAACGGTTTCAGTATCCTGATATTGAAAGAACAACCAATGGCGAAAACCTTAAGCAGGCATTGATGCGCCAATTTGGTGGAATTGATGATATTAACCAGGCTCCATGGATTGTTAAATAGCTTAAACACAAGCGCTCTTGTAAAAAAGGGCAGATTACCTTTTCCGGGTAGTTTGCCCTTTTTTGTTTTTCCCAGCAGGATAATCTCTTTTTATTTTCCCAGTTTTTTTATCATTTCTGCCGAATTTTTGTTCATTGGATTTAAATCAAGCGATTTTTGATAGTTGGTAAGCGCCAGTGCCGCTTCCCCTTTACTATAGAAACATTCTCCTATCAACTCATAACCATAAGATAAATCCTCTTTACGGGCTTGCAGTGCTACAGCAGTATTAAATAGCAGAATGGCCTCGTCGATTTTTTTTCTGCGCTGAAGATATTTGCCTGTACTGATCAGGTCTCCAATTTCAAAGCTAAAATCAAATTGTTCCTGGGCTTCATTCTTCAGTTTTCTGTAGTAAGACATTCCAGAGGCTGTATCTGTAAGCATCCTGTCGCGGATGGCAAGGTAAAGTGATTTTTTGGGGATGGCGAAATTCTGTCTTTCGAGCGCCTGTACTATAGCTGTCTTCAATGGCCATACTTTCATTTGCTGATTGTTGGTCATCATGACGATAACGATGCTATCCTTCACATTACTATAATAAGCTGCTTCATAATTGCTGTTAGAGCCCTGATGCTGATGCCACAATAACGTATCGTTCCTGAATTCGGAGGTTCCGAGGCTGCTCTCTCCACCCGGAAACGCTTTAGAAAGTTCGCGAAAGGATGAGGGGCTGATAATTTTATTATTGTCCAATGCGGCAATCCATTTATACAGGTCGTTTATAGGTAATCTTACCCAACCTTTTGTTTGTTGTTCATAAACGGTAGTCTTACCTTGTTCATCAAAAGCATGAGCCATACCTTTTGCATCCACCGGATAGTCGACCAAAGAGAAGCGCATACCTGCAGGTTTGAAAAGGTATTTTTCCAGGAATTTTGCATAACTCAATCCGCTCACTTTTTCAATGATCTTTCGTTGAAGCGATACGTTAACGGCATTATAGATATATAAACTACCCGGTGTACTCTTAAGTGATTTCATCCGGAGTAAACTCTGGTAGATTAAGCTATCGTTACCATCTCCGGCCGGCCCGAAAACCGGTATGCCACTGGTGTAGTTAATGAGATGCCTGATTCTAACCTCATTGGCCCAGCTTGGAAACTCAGGGAAATATTTTGAGAGTTTATCATCAAGCGAAAGTTTTCCTTTTTCGTTCAATAACATAATGGCTACCCCATTGAATTCTTTACTCACAGATCCAATGTCAAATCGTAAGTCCTTTTTCATAGGCAGGCTTTTGGCACCATCTGCGAAACCGAAGGATTGCTCATAAATCACCTTTCCTTGCTTGGCGACTAAAATATTCCCATTAAAAATACCCCTTTGGTAGGCCACTTTCATAATGGAATCGATAGGCTTGTTTACGTTAACTTGTGAATACCCAAAGGCAGTGACTAAGAAAAAAACTAGGGAAATGATCAATTTCTTCATGGCATAATTTTTCTATAGGACGCACAAAGATCCTTTTTGTTGCATCCATCTTAGGCCATCATTTCTGAAGCACGCACAAGCAAGTCATCAATATTAAAGGGTTTATGCATAAAGCCATCTGCTCCGCACTCCCTGGCCAAAATATCCCCGTTTGATTCTGCAGATATCAGCAAGATGGGGGTTTTATCCTCTGGATATTGCAATTTGAACAGGCGGCACAACTCGTTGCCATTATATTTAGAACCTACAAGCCTGATATCCGTTATAATTAACTGAAAGTTTTGTTCACTCATGTACACGGGATCAGGCGCAATGGTAAGTAGGGTAGTACGGTAATCGGCCAACTCGAAGATGATTCCAAACAGTTCACTAATTTCCTGATCATCCTCTATGATGAGTACATGTTTTTCCATCGCTTTTCGATTTTAATTGATTCCAATACGGTCAAAGCGATCGATTAGTGAAGGCGATAAGAGTATCTCGGGTTATAAACGCTAAACTCCCCGGATAGTTTTAATGAATTTAATAGGTTGAATATTTGTCAATAAATTTGGGATTTCGGCTATGAGCGTTCTTTGTCGCTTTGCTGAATTAGCACTCCGATTTGATAGATATAGATAACATTCTTTATCAGGCTATCTATTCATATATTTTACATAATTTGATCTTGCATTATTAAGTTCATTACTGTGGCGGGCAATCCAAAACCAAAGCGGGGTAACCTGAACCAATAGATCCCGGCCTAGAGGTGTTAATTCATATTCAACCCTTGGTGGTACTTCAGGATAAATACTTCTGACAACTAATCCGTCCCTTTCCAGTTCACGCAGGCATTTGCTCAACATCCGTTGGCTGATTCCATTAATATGGTTTTCCAGATTCGAAAAGCGCATTCTACCGTCTATTCCTAAAGCGTGGATTACAAAAAGTGACCATTTATTGCCAACATGATTCAAAATGTCACGCTTGAGATCATCCTGGTCTTTGTTCAGTACCTTGCAAATATCATCCCAGGCTTTTATAATTTCTTCATCTGTCATAAGTCTTTCAATATAGTATATTTTAAAGAACATTTTGGCAGTTTAAAGATAGATTTTTTTAAATGAGAAAACTTTTATAAAAGAAAATTTTGTAATGTATAGATGATCTAAAGTGATAAAAATTTCAGCTTCTTTAAAATTAATGTAACTAAAAATCAAAAAACTAACATCGGTGTAAGTAGCTCACAACGAAGTACCTTATTGGTTCTGTTAGCCGAATAAAATAACTTTGCTCAAGAAAAGGAACTCGTTGTATCCGTTTAGATAAGCATTCCTAAGCTTAATTTTTTTAAAATGAATAATACATCAATTTTAATTTTAGGAGCAGGTGAATTAGGTATGCCTGTTATCCAAAATATAGCAAAAAAAGCTAAAAACTACAACAATGTAACAGTTACGGTTTTGCTGAGAGAAACAACAATCAACACTGAAGATACCAATAAGAAAAAGAATATTATGGAGCTCAAGGAATGGGGGGTAGAGTTACTTCCGGGTGACCTTTCTGCTCTGTCTTCTGAACTTATCGCTATTTTCAAAAACTACGACACCATCATTTCATGTACAGGTTATGGAAGTGGTGCAGGAGGTTTTCAACTAAAGTTGGCTAATGCCGTACTCAATGCCGGTGTTAAAAGATATTTTCCATGGCAGTTCGGAGTTGACTTTGAAGTGATAGGACGCGGCAGTGCGCAGGATCTTTTTGACGAACAGCTTGATGTACGTGAGCTGCTAAGATCACAAAGTGCTACAAAATGGGTAATTATTTCCACAGGTATGTTTACCAGCTATCTTTTTGAACCTTTCTTTGGCATTTTAGATTTAAAGAATAAGTCAATCAATGCCATTGGTGGATGGGATACAGCGGTTACCTTGACCACGCCTGATGATATTGGCAGACTAACCGCTGAGATATTTTTTACAGAACCACCTATCGAAAACGAGATCGTATACATTGCTGGCGATACGATCACCTATGGACAGTTAGCCGATATTGCCGAATTATTATCAGGTCAAAAGTATAACCGTACGCTTTCTGATATGACAGAGATCACTAATGATCTTAAAAATGATCCTACCAATTTTGTTAAAAAGTACCGTTCAATATTCGGAGCAGGAAGAGGTGTTTCCTGGCCATTGGAGAAAACTTTTAATTTTCAAAACGGTATTCAAACAACTTCTGCAGCTCAGTGGGCAAAAGATAATATTGACTGGAAATCTTTTAATAAATAGCAACCGGTTTCTTATAATGTATGGTGATGGAAGTAAGTTTAAAGTTCAAGTTATTTTCCTACCCATGCTGCGGTTCTAGCCCTTGTTTTTTTGATCACCAGAAATACTTTTGTTGTTATTGGAGCCAGAAAAATAACTCATTCGTTGTAAGGATAACGCCAACTGCATAAGCAATATTGCGTTTTGAAAAATATAGTTAAAAAACGTTGATTTCGTGGTTTTTAGCTTATATTTTTGGATTTGTCCCTTAAAAAAAAGACATAGAGGGGCAATATTTCTACCAGATAAAACAAGAAAAATATGGGCAATTACGTAATTGGTTTTGAGGAAATCGATAAGTCAGACATTTTAAAAGTTGGAGGCAAAGGTGCCAATTTAGGTGCACTGTCGAAAATTGAAGGTATAGTGGTGCCTGGTGGTTTTTGCATCAGCACTGAAGCCTACAGAAAGCTTGTAGAAAACCATCCGGAAATTAAGGTTTTACTGGATCAGCTGACAAATCTTAAGGCTGAAAACCGCGTGGCGATTACCGGAATAGGTTCAAAAATCCGGTCTGCCCTTGAAAATCTGCCTATCCCCCTGGAGATTACCCGCGAAATTGAAATTTACCTTGACCACTATAATGAAAATGAGCCGTTTGCGGTAAGATCAAGCGCTACAGCAGAAGATTTGCCTACTGCATCCTTTGCAGGTCAGCAGGATACTTATTTGAATATCCTGGGCAAAGAGGCAATTTTGAGGCATATCAGCAAATGCTGGGCCTCTTTATTTACCGATCGTGCCATCACTTACCGCATTCAAAATGGCTTTGATCATCATAAGGTTCAACTTTCGGTCGTTGTACAAAAAATGATTTTCGCCGAAGCGGCAGGAGTGATGTTTACAGCCAACCCCATAACCGGTAACCGCAAAGTGCTATCCATTGATGCCGGTTTTGGCTTAGGTGAAGCCATGGTTTCGGGTTTGGTTAACGCAGATAACTATCAGGTTTGCGACGGTAAGATTGCGGATAAGAAAATACCGGCCAAGAAACTGGCTATTTGGTCCCTGAAAGGTGGAGGGACAAAAGTACAGGAACTGCCCTCGGAGCTGCAAGCCCGGCAAGTGCTTAGTGATGAGCAAATTTTACAGCTTGAAGCACTCGGGAGAAAAATTGAAACGCATTTTGGCAGCCCACAGGATATCGAATGGTGCTGGATAAATGATACCTTTTATATTTTGCAAAGCAGGCCGATTACTACCTTATTTCCCGTGCCCGAGGCGGGCGATAACGAAAAACATGTTTATATTTCTGTTGGTCACCAGCAAATGATGACAGACCCGATGAAACCTCTTGGATTATCTTTATGGCAATTAAGAGCTGCCAGGCCGATGTATAAAGCGGGTGGAAGATTATTTGTAGATGTAATCGATAGCCTGGCCACCGCTACAGGAAGAAAAAATTTACTGGAAGCCATGGAACAGCACGATCCGCTGATCAAAGATGCATTGGTTACCATAATCGAAAGAGAAGATTTTATAAAATCACTACCGGATGATGGGGCAGGCGTTTTAATTGCTAAAAGCACCAAAGGTTTATCGTCTGCTGAAATTTTGAAACAGGCGGGAAGCACCCCTGCAATTGTTTTTGAGCTGATTAAACAGAGCGAAGAATCAATAGAAATATTAAAACGGAATATCCAAACGAAATCAGGACCGGAACTATTTGATTTTATTCTGGAAGACATTGAGTTATCAAAAAAAATGGCGTTTGATTCGGAACACATTAAGGTAATCATCGCAGCGATGAATGCTGCATCATGGATCAATGAAAAAATGGATAAATGGTTAGGTGAAAAAAACGTATCCGATATACTTTCACAATCCGTATCGAATAATATCACATCCGAAATGGGACTGGCACTACTGGATGTGGCTGATGCGATCCGGCCTTTCCCTGAAATTATCAATTATTTACAGGAGGTTAAAGACGATCGGTTTTTAGAGGAGTTACCCCGGTTTAATGGCGGAACCATGGTTAAAGAGGCCATTGAAGACTACCTGAACAAATATGGCATGCGCTGTGCAGGCGAAATTGATATTACCAATACCCGCTGGGGAGAAAAACCATCGATTTTGATTCCGCTCATACTCAGCAATATCAAAAACTTTGAACCTTATGCCGGTAAACAGAAGTTCGACCGGGGAAGGGCAGAGGCGTTAAAAAAAGAAAAAGAATTATTGAATAAGCTCGCGCTTTTACCTGAAGCCGAACAAAAAATCGGAGAAACAAAAGAGATAATCAGCCTGCTCCGCAATTTTGCAGGTTATCGCGAATACCCTAAGTATGCGATTGTTAGCCGCTTTTACGTGTATAAACAAGCCTTGATAAAAGAAGCCGAAAAATTATTAGAAGCTGGGGTAATTGATGAAAAAGAAACGGTTTATTACCTCACATTTAATGAACTAAAGCAATTAGTGGTCACACATAAATCCGATAAAAAGCTTATTGCTCAGCGAAAAGAAGAACATCGTTTGTATGAAAAGCTTAATCCACCTCGTGTAATCACCTCTGATGGTGAAATTATCTCAGGCAGGTATCACCATCAAAACCTTCCGGAGGGAGCTATTGTTGGTTTAGCGGTTTCATCGGGGGTGATAGAAGGGCGGGCACGTGTAATTTTAAATATAGAAAGTGCTGATCTCGAAGATGGAGATATATTGGTAACTACTTTTACCGATCCCAGCTGGACCCCATTGTTTGTGTCTGTTAAAGGCCTGATTACTGAAGTTGGCGGCCTGATGACCCACGGAGCCGTTATTGCACGAGAATACGGTTTGCCGGCAGTTGTAGGTGTAGAAAATGCTACTAAACTCATCAAAGACGGGCAGCGCATCAGGGTGAATGGAACAGATGGATATGTAGAGATATTGAAAAGTTAAATTAATCAAACCGACAGTTTAAAAATGAATTGAGTCGGATTCCGGTGCCGGAGGTTACAAGTTAAAGCGTATCCAATAACCCACAGTTTTATACGCTTTGCTCTTCTCTCCGTGCGCCCTTTGCGATAAAAACCTTTTATTTGTATCACGATTAATACCAATTTTTTGCTAAAACAGCAGTATTTTTATCGCAAGATTAACTAACATGATGAATAAATATTGGCTTACTGTAACGGCTTGTACTTTGGCCATTGCAGCAAATGCTCAGCAAAAAGCTTTAACCGTTAACGATTATGAAAGAGCGGAAAGTTTTATGAGCTATAACACCACAAAGTATGTAGATCATGCCAACGTGCAACCCAATTGGCTTGATGACGATAAATTTTGGTATAGCACTAAAACCAATGGCACCGAACAGACTTTCCTGGTCGATCCTGAAAAAAAAACCAAAACACCCACTACTGATTTTAAAACTGGCGAAATGCCATCGCGACGTATGGGTGGCCGTAATGAGGTGTTATCGCCTGATGGTAAAAAAGCCATTTTAATTAAAGATTATAATCTTTTTGTGCGAGATGTGGCTTCTAATAAATTAACGCAGCTCACTACCGATGGTATTAAAGATTATGGTTATGCTACCGATAACGCAGGCTGGACACACAGTGATGCCCCAGTTTTACGTTGGTCGCCCGATTCAAAAAAGATCGCTACCTTTCAGCAGGATCAAAGAAATTCAAAAGACATGTACCTGGTAACCACTAATGTAGGGGCGCCGGTATTAAAAGCATGGAAATACCCTTTACCCGGTGATAAACAGATCGCGACCATCAGAAGGGTAATCATTGATGTTGAAAATCCAAAGGTAATTTCCCTTAACATTCCTGCCGACCCGCACCGTGCAACACTAAGCGACGATATATCAAGCAGTGGTACGTTTGATGATATTGATTGGAAAGCCGATGGCTCGGAAGTAGCCTTTCTATCCACCTCACGCGATCATAAAAACGAAAAATTCCGTATTGCCAACGCCACAACCGGTGCTGTGAGGGAAGTTTTCGAAGAAACCGTAAAAACACAATATGAATCGGGCCAGGGTGCCATTAACTGGCGTTACCTTCCTGCCTCAAAAGAAATTATCTGGTATTCGGAAAGAGATAACTGGGGGCATTTGTACCTATACGATTCCGGTAATGGAAAATTGAAAAACCAGATTACCAAAGGCGATTTTGTGGTTACTCGCCTGGTTAAAGTTGACGAAAAAGCACGTACACTTTATTTCTTTGCCAATGGCCGCGAAAAAGGTAACCCTTATTTCAGTTACCTGTATAAAATTGGTTTTGATGGAAAAAACTTAACCCTTTTAACACCGGAAACCGGTAATCACCAGGTCGTATTTTCTCCATCTTTCAAATATTTTGTAGACAGCTACTCGCAGCCAGACGTCCCTCCGGTTACCGTATTAAGAAGCATCGACGGAAAACTGGTTAATACTTTAGAAAAAACCGATGTTTCCAGGTTAGCTGCTACCGGTTGGAAAGCACCAACTCCGGTTTCGGTTAAAGCCAAAGATGGTAAAACCGATATCTACGGCCTGGTTTTTACGCCAACAAAAATGGATGCCAGCCGGAAATATCCCGTTATTGATTATATTTATCCTGGGCCTCAGGGCGGTAGCGTAGGCAGTTGGTCTTTTGCTGCTTCTCGTGGCGACAACCAGGCCCTGGCTGAGCTGGGCTTTATCGTGGTGGTAATAGAGGGAACGAGTAATCCCGACCGCTCTAAAAGTTTCCATGATATGAGTTATGGTAATATGGCTGAGAATACTTTGCCTGATCAGATTGCAGCCATCAGACAGCTTTCGGCAAAATATCCTATCGATACGACAAAAGTAGGCATCTGGGGGCATTCAGGTGGTGGTTTTGCCACTGCTGCAGCAATGTTCCGATATCCCGATTTCTTTAAAGTAGGTATTTCAGAATCGGGAAACCACGACAACAGGAACTACGAGGACGATTGGGGCGAACGCTATAACGGCCTGGTAGAAAATTCAGATTACGAAGCCCAGGCAAATCAAAATTATGCCAAAAATTTAAAAGGCAAGCTGATGCTGGTTCATGGATTGATGGATGATAACGTGCCGCCATACAATACGCTGTTGGTAGTAGAGGCGCTTGAAAAAGCAAACAAATCATTCGACCTGGTTATTTTTCCAAACAGCGCCCATGGGTATGGCACTTATTCGCCTTATATGATGCGCCGCCGCTGGGATTACTTTGTTCAAAACCTTTTGGGGGCAGAAGCTCCTAAAGATTACCAGATGAAAGGGCCATTGGCAAGATAATTTTTTAGCTATAGTATTTTTTGATTGAACCCCAAAGTTGTAAAAAGCTTTTGGGGTTTATTATTTATATCAAAGTTGCTGCAATTTTTTATATCCTTTCCGGAGGTTCAAAGAAAAGGAATCAATTAATTTATATGACCAAAAAGTTAATTTGTACTTTAAAAAGCTTTTTCTAATCTGTTTATTGCTTTGATTACTATCGTGCTAAACCGTCTTTATCATCAGCTTATATTGGGCAACCAAATCCTTTATAACATGTCATCGCAATAAATTATGTTACTTTTTATGGTTTTATATAATTTATAAGTTATCTTCATGTTATAAAATGGATAAGAAGTGTAAACTTAACCGTTCAACACCGACACTTAATCATTACATTAACCAAATACTAAACTAAATAACAATAACTCAGGTGCCTTATTTATAGGGTTCAAGTTTATTGTAGCTAAAATTATGAGACAAGTGAAACTTTTCATCGTTTTATCTCGCCTGTTTTCTCCCGGACGGTCACTACCTATTGCAAATAATTTTTCAAATCAAGTAAATAATCTGTGCGATGGTCAAAATACCCTAACCATATACCGATCGCTTTTAGATGGGGGTAAATATGAGTTAAAAAATGTCCAGTCATTTTTTAACATAAATTCCGGGAACGATCCCGGGGATTCGAATTGCTCCATCTGTGCAAAGCGTGAACAATATCATCAATTAATATAACCTAAAAAAGCAAACCATGAAACACACACCGCCTTAAAATCAGAAAGAACTAAATCGTTTAAACGTTCCTATTTTCTAACCAACTAATTAAATCAATTATGAACATGACTTTACCAGGCAATTCGTCTGTTTTATTTCTAAAACAGAAATTGTATTCATTAAAGAAAATGATGGGCATGAGCCTCCTGATGCTCCTATTGAGCACGGCAGCTATAGCCCAAATCACCGTAAAAGGTATAATATACGATAGCGATAAAACGCCTTTAGCAGGTGCAACTGTACAGGTAACCGGTACAAATACAAGAACCCAAAGCGATGCTGGAGGTAAATATCAGATTACTGCTCCCGGAACGGCGCAGCTAACCGTAAGTTTTGTGGGCTACGAATCACAAACGGTAAATATTAATAATCAAACCCTGCTGAATATTACTTTAAGTTCGCTGAATAATTTAGAGGCTGTTGTGGTGGTTGGTTATGCATCTGTAAGAAAAAATGATTTAACGGGTGCTGCAACAACCGTGTCAGCCAAAGATTTTAATAAAGGCCCGTTAAATGCCCCTGATCAGCTGATACAAGGCAAGGTTGCAGGCGTGCAGATGATCAATAACAGTGGCCAGCCAGGTGGAGCATCTACTGTTCGTATTAGGGGGAACTCAGCCATTACCGGAACCGGACAACCCCTTTACGTGGTAGATGGGGTAGCACTTGACGGACGTTCGGCAAGGCCATCAGCCAGTGCAGGTATCGGTACCGCGCCAGATGGTAACCCTTTAAACTTTATCAACCCGGCAGATATCGAATCCATGGAGATATTAAAAGATGCATCGGCTACGGCAATTTATGGCTCGCGTGCTGCATACGGTGTGGTTTTGATTACCACTAAAAGAGGGAAATCAGGAGAAACCAAAATTGATGTAAGCGCCTCTGCTGGTATAAGCAATATTGCCAGAAAAGTTGATGTGTTAACGGGCGATGAGTACCGTGCAGCATTATCGAAATACAATCTTACCGCAGGTAATTTCGGTACTAGTGTTGATGCATTGGACGCGATTACCAGAACGGCCTATAATCAGAATTACTCTGTTGGTATAAGTGGTGGCACTAATGGTAACACCTTCCGCGTTTCACTCGGTTATCAGGACCAGCAGGGGATTATCAAGACAACCGATTTTAAAAAATACAGCGCGGGATTTAACGGCAATTTCAAATTCCTCGAGAGCAAAAAGCTTGGTTTGGATGTTAATATGATCAGCAATCAATACCTCGAAAGTGTAGCGCCCATTACCACTGATGCAGGTTTTACCGGAAGTTTGATTTCGCAGGCACTATCCTGGAACCCCACCCAATCCTTTTATAATCCCGATGGAAGTTTATTTATAGATTATGGTTCTACCACGATCAATCCTTTGGCTGCTCTGGCTGCAAATAGCGATAAATCTAAAGTTTCTACCATTTTAGGAAGCGTTTCTCCATATTATAAAATTACGCCCTGGTTAGAATACCGAATGCTGGCCAGCGTAAATTACAGCACGGGTATCAGGAGGGCTTCTACAAGGAGTACCTTAAATCTGCAGGGGATACAGCCCTCAGGCACTTTTCTTGGTGGTTATGCGAGCTATTCCAACAACGAGTTAATTACACAACAGTTTACCAATACCTTAAATTTTAACAAGGAAATTGTAAGCAAACTAAACCTGAACGCCATTTTGGGTTACGAATATTCTAACTTTATCAACAAAGGGGCAACCAATACGGCAACCGGTTTTGGTGATATAGCTGCTGATTATACCGACGCCTTTCAGACCACAGCCCCGGCTAACCGTACATTTTCTACCTTCAACAATCCTACAACACAATTACAGTCGTATTTTGCAAGGGCAATTTTTAATTACGATAACCGGTACATCTTAACCGCAACGTTTAGGGCCGATGGTTCAACCAAGTTTGGTAAATCAAACCGGTATGGTTATTTCCCTTCTTTTGCAGCTGCCTGGGATATCAGAAAAGAAAGTTTCATGTCTGATGTCCAATGGTTGGATCTGTTAAAATTACGTGTGGGTTATGGTAAAACCGGTAACCAGGATTTCCCTTCAGGTTCTGCGCAGCTTCGCTATGATTTTGGAAATGCGAATGGCTTGCCGATTTTAACGCCGATTAACAATGAAAATGCCGATTTAAAATGGCAATCAGACAAACAAGCTAACATAGGTATCGATTTTGGCCTGTTTAAAAACAGGTTAACAGGATCGGTTGATTATTTCAATAAAACAACAAAAGATCTCTTATTCCCACAAATTGCATTTTCTCCGGCAGTTGGGGGCAACGTACCTACGTGGGTAAATTTACCTGGCCAGATCATTAATAAAGGGCTGGAGCTGACCTTAAATGGTATCATTATCGATCAGGATAACCTTACCTGGTCTTTAGGAGGTAATGCTACTTTTATCAACAATAAAGTACAGAACATTAATGGCATTATTAAAACAGGTTCGTTAAACGGACAGGGTTTGAGTGGTGTAACCACTGAGGTGATCCAAAACGGGCTACCGCTTTTTGCCATGGTTACCCGCCAATACAATGGTTTGGATGCCGGTGGATTTTCGAAATATACCGATGATGGTTTTACCGCTTATTATGTCGGCAATCCCAATCCAAAAGTAATTTTGGGTTTAAGTACAAACTTAAGGTATAAGAAGTTCTCATTTACAGCAAATTTTAACGGCTCGTTTGGCCAGGATATCTACAACAATACCGCAAACTCGGTACTTGCAATATCCAACCTGGGCGCCCAGCGCAATATTTCTGCCGCTTTGATCAACTCGCCTATACAAGAGTCGCTTGCTAATCCGATCGCCGCTTCATCGAGGTATATCGAAAAAGGCAATTACCTAAAATTGGCCAATGCCACGCTTAATTATAATATTGGCAACATTGGTAAATCGATTAAGTCGCTAAACGTTTATGTTAACGGGCAAAATCTGTTCGTAATTACAAAATATACTGGCTTTGATCCGGAGGTGAATGTGAACAAAGGAGTGAGCGGTGTTCCATCTGCAGGTATAGATTACACCGCTTACCCAACAGCAAGGACCTTCAATTTTGGTGTTAATTTTTCCCTTTAATCTTTTAATTATAATCACATGAAAAATCAATATATTTTCACTTTTGCTATGGTCGCCCTGAGTTTTTCGGGCTGTACCAAGCTGGATGAAAACCTGAATGGCCAGGTTGGCAGTGGAGCAGTATCGTCAAATAATGTTGCAGGAGTATTGGGTGCTACATATGCAGCAATGATTGGCCCTTATCAGGCGCCATGGAATTGGTCTGCTTTGCAGGAGGTTACATCAGACGAAATTATTGTACCAACGCGCGCAGGCGACTGGGACGATAATGGTGCCTGGCGGGCACTGCACTTACATAAATGGGCACCAGATCATACCCGGATTTCGGATGTTTTTAGGGATTTGAACAGCATTTCTTATGTAGCCACAAGTGTGTTAAATGCCAGCCCGAATGCGGTTCAGGCAGCACAGGCACGCTTCTTACGTGCATTTGCCCAGTTTTCTGTTTTAGATGGCTGGGGCCAGGTTCCGTACAGGGATCCGGGAGAAGGTGTTACCAAACCATCGCGTGTTCGGAATGCTGCCGACGAAATTGCCTACTTAATCAGCGAATTAAATGCCATTATCCCCGATCTGCCCAATGGACCGGCAAACATTGCCAATAAAAATGCGGCCAGAACCCTGTTAATGAAAATTTACCTGAACAAAGGTGCTTTTTTAAACCGCAGCACGCCAACTTTCGACGCTGCTGATATGGCCAAGGTTATTTCACTCGCTGATGAAATAGCCGCTGGTGGTTATGTACTCACGCCAAACTATTTTGATAATTTTGCACCAACAAACGATGTGCTTTCAACTGAAAATATTTTTACCGCACAAAATTTAGGAGGTGTAAGCGGGAGCGATTTAGATGGACAATGGAAATGTACCACACACTATAACCAGGATCCGAGTGGTTACAATGGTTTTTCAACCCTGTCTAACTTCTACGCCAAATTTGAAGCGTCAGATAAAAGAAGAGGAGGATCCTACGCCGGACAAACCAATATCGCCGGGGTTAGGATTGGATTTTTGGTTGGACAGCAGGTAAACCAGAATGGCGTGGCATTAAAAGACCGTAAAGGCAATCCATTGGCTTTCACACCAGAGGTAAGTATTATCGAAAGAGATCCCAACCATTTGGAAGTGGCGGGTATCCGCGTAATTAAATACCCGATTGATTATGCCAACTCCGGATCTAAAAAGCCCGATAACGATTGGGTTTATTTTCGTTATGCCGATGTATTATTGATGAAAGCCGAAGCACAGTTAAGAACCTCGCAACCAGCACAAGCCTTAACTATTGTTAACTCAATCAGGACAGTAAGGGGCGCATCAGTTTTACCAAGCCTTACATTGGATATCCTGCTGGATGAACGCGGCCGTGAGCTGTATTGGGAAAGTTTTAGGAGACAGGACTTAATCCGTTTTGGCAAATTTCTTGCCGCCTGGCAGGAAAAACCTGCAAGCGAAGCTAAATACCTACTTTTCCCTATTCCCGACAATCAATTGGGTAATCCTAATCTGATACAAAATCCTGGATATTAAAATTTAATATTCTTCAACAGAGGCTGTAACCACTGGCATATTTATGATGCCTGTTTTGGGTTCAGCCTCTGTTTTCTTAAATCATGGCTGCTTTCTCTAAAGGATTAAAGAGGAACAAATACTATGAATTATTTTTTCAGCAGCTTTAAAAGTACACCGTTTGTCCAACCAAAGCCATCCTGAAGGGGATATTCTCCACCGCCCCCTTTGCTGTTCGGCTGTACCACATTGTATTTCTCAATCAGTTTCCCGGTTTCCTTAAATACAGAAATATTCAGGTTTATCCATCGGCTGGTAACCGTATCGGCCAATTTATCGTAACCATAATTACGCAACCCGGTAATGCTGATATATTGGAGCGGTGCCCATGCATTTGGCGCATCCCATTGCTCTTTTGTGGTGGTTAAGGTGGTAATTAAGCCGCCTGTTTTAAGAAAATTCCTTTCCAGTTTTTCTTTAACGGCTTTAGCCTGTTCCGGCGTTGCCAGGTTGAAATACAATGGAAATGTTGCTGCGAGTGTGAGCTGACTGGAAAGTGACTGGTTTTTCCAATTATAATCGGTAAAAAAGCCCTGTTTTTTGTTCCAAAAATATTTATGGATAGCTTTTTTACGCAAATTAGCTTTTTTGGTAAATAAAGCAGCTTTTGTTTGGTTGCCTGCTTCGCTGTTTGCTTTAGCAATGGTAATTTCAAGATTATATAGTAAAGTATTTAAATCAACCGGAAGCAGATCCGTAGTAATAATCTGGTTGTAATTTTTACCATCGGCAAACCACCTGCTGCTAAAATCCCACCCCGATTCTGCTGCAGAGCGTACGTTTCTGAGAAATGTAGCCGGAGCCTGTTTGGTTAATTTAGCGGCTTCAAAATCCTCCCTGTACGATTCTTCGCGGGGCCGATCGCTGGCATCGTAGTAACGGTTTAAAATAGTGCCATCAGTAAGTTTTACCACATGGTTTATCGCTTTGCCATTTTTTAACTGCTCTGCCCCTTTCATCCAGAAATGATATTCTTTTTCCAGGACATCCTTATAATCTGTAAGTGTTACATCCTTGTTATGCCGGGTAAGCAACTGAACCATTGCCGCAAAAAATGGCGGTTGAGAACGTGTTAAATAATAAGTACGGTTTCCATTGGGGATAAAACCATATTTATTGATGAGATAAGCGAAATTATCAACCATATCTTTTATGGTTTTTATTCTGCCGGCCTTTTGCAATCCAAGCATTGTAAAATAAGAATCCCAATAATAAATTTCCCTGAACCGGCCGCCCGGAACAATATAGGGCTTTGGTAATGGCAGCAACGATGTTTGGTAGGTGGAAGCCGTGTCAGGGGTTCTTTTTAAAACCGTCCACAAGGTATCCAGGTGTTTTTCGATGCCCGCACTGATATCAGATTGATAAGTTGCTTGATGGCTTTCCGGAATATTAAAATATTCATTTACAAAAGCTTTTAAGTCGAAATTTCGGGTATTTTTGAAAGTATTATAAGCCTTCATGATATCTGAAGGACGCTTTTTTGGAATGGCATCTGCAAAAGATTTACTGTCAGGATAAATTCTTGCCATTTGAACTTTCTCAAATAAATCAGGATAGATTTGCCCCGGACTTAATTCGTTCTGCGCAAATAACCGGCTGGAAATAAATAACAGGCAAGTAAGCAGTGTTATTTTAATACCTGGCAAGCTTGGTCTCATCATATTGCTGTTTTATTAAATATAATTAATTATCCTCTTTCTACCTCAATAAAGCAAAAAGAAATGCAACTGCTTTATTTGGCAAACAAAGATTCACTTATCTTCGTTTTGATTTATTAAATAAACTTCCGATGGGAAAAACCAGAAATCAAAATAATGTAATCATAACCGGAGCTACCGGAATGGTTGGCGAAGGCGTATTGATGCAATGCCTGAACAGTGCTGAAATTAACAGTGTTTTAGTTGTTAACCGTAAACCTTGCGGTTATACCCATCCAAAGCTAAGGGAAATTATCCATCCTGATTTTTTCGATTTTACAGCAATAGAAAATCAGCTAACGGGCTATAATGCCTGCTTTTTTTGTTTAGGTATTACTTCGGTGGGTGTTGATCAGGAGACTTATTATAAAATGACCTATACACTCACCATGCACGTTGCGCAGACATTGAGCAAGCTCAATAGCGATATGACTTTTTGCTATGTTTCTGGTGGGGGAACAAATGAGCATGGCCGTTTAAAATGGGCACAGGTAAAAGGCAAAACGGAAAGCGATTTAACAAAATTGCCTTTCGAACAGGTTTTTAATTTCCGTCCGGGTTTTATCAAGCCGCTGCCAGGCCAAAAATATGCACATAAATTCTATAAATACATCAACTGGTTATTTCCTATTGGTAGGGCGGTTTACCCAGGTGGTTTCTGTACCATGGCTGAGCTGGGCCGTGCAATGATCAATACCTTAAGCCATAATGGTGAAAGACGGGTCCTGGAAGGGAAAGATATTATCGCTTTAGCTAAAGAATAAGCTCAGGTACCGCTTAGGTACCCGAGCTCATCTTCAGCTGATTTAAGGATTTAGTTTAGGTTAATTGATTATTTTGGGTTTAATATAAAACAGCGGTTGCGTCTTTATCTTTTTGCGATAAAACGGTCGCACCCGAGCCGCATTGGCCACCGTTCATGAGCGACTGAGAATCTGTTCCGGTAACACCAGGAACATTTGTTGCAGTTGACTCGCCTTGGGCTGCCCAGTTGGTATGCCTGAATGAGATGCAGTGACCAAATTCATGACAAATGGTTCTGGCACGTTGAGCAAATGAATTACCTGCAATATAACTTTTGTTGATTTTGATTAAAGCCCCTGCGCTTCCGCCTGATGGGAATTGCCCCTGACCACAAACACCAGATCCTAAATTTTCATCTTTGATCAAAATGTCGTAAGGAGCTGCAGTTACAATATTAAAGCGCAGGGTAGAACCAGATACACCATTCCATTGCGCAATGGCACTATTGATCTCACTGCTCATAGATGTCATAGAAGGATCTACAAAAACCCTGATGTTTAATTTATTGGTGCTGTTTACAATGCTTCCGGTATAGTATTGCTCAGTTTTTGGTCCCGCGGTACTAGCCGGGATATTCATGTCTTTGGGAAATATAATATCTTCTTCAACGATATACTCATTTCCGTTATCTACAATACTTGATTCAGGGAACCCAAGATTTTTAATGTGCTGTAAAACCTTATCGGCATTTTTTACAGTTTCTTGTGGTTCTGGGCTTAATGTTTCTTGGTTTTTTTTACACGCTGCAATTGCTACTGCAACCATCGCTACAACAGCGATTTTTTTTAGGTTTTTTTTCATTTGGATAAGAGGTTAGTTAATCCTTAAGAGCTGATGAAACAAATGTAACAGAAGGTGTTACATAAATTTTTAGCCAACTAAGATTTTTACACGAAAACTTAATTAGTATGCCGTGTAGCTGTTTAAATCTATGTTTGTATTTAAAAATTTACATGAACAGTCTTTTTTTTACATGTTTCTTTCAGCTAAACGCGGGAAGCAATATATTTTTTAACAGGATAAATGCATTCTAAACTATTACAGAGTCAATTCTAAACCGAATAAAAAATATTTTTTATCTGAATTTTACACTGCCATAGGGTTGTCAGTGGCTTGTGTTTTCTTTGTTTAACTAAAAACAAAAAGCTATGATACAGGAACAATTATTTGCAGAAACAATGGAAGAAACCTCCCTTGTGTATTTAATGAAGAATTATGCAAACTACAATTTCTGGGCAAATTTAACCCTGGTAAATTGGTTAAAAACACATCCTGAGCCATTATTGGAGCAAGAAGTGTTATCAAGTTTTAAAAGTGTAAAACTAACCCTTGCGCATATCTTACAGGCACAGGAGTATTGGTATTCTATTCTAACTAAAACAGAATTTGAATTTAGGGAATACGGAAGTTTAAATGATATTTTTGATTCCCTGTTAAAACAGTCAGAAAACCTTGCTGCTTATATTACAGCAATCGGCGAAGATAGATTTAATGAAAAAACAGAAATTCAAAGTCCCTGGTTTACTTCTGATTTTGAAAATTTCGAATATGTGCTGCATGTTTTTAACCATAGTACTTATCACCGTGGTCAAATCATTACCATTTGTCATAATCTAGGAATAACAGGCGCTCCTATGACAGATTATAACTTTTATAATGTAACGGCTAAATAAAATATGATTAATGATAATGGCTTGTCAGAAATTCTGTTTCAATCTTGTTCTTCTGACAAGCCCTTTTGATACATTCAGCTGCATTAATTATTTTTTATTATCGTATTTTCTTTGGTTGTCCTTATTGGAAGTTTGATCTGACCTTTGGCCGCCACCATTAGTGATTCCCTGGATTTTTTTATCGGTTTTAATATCGTGGTTAGCCCTGTCAGCTATTGAACTACCTTGAAATGTTGGATTGTTTTTGGGTGTGCCTGTATTTTTCATAACTCAAAAATTTGGTAAATAAATAGCAGAGCGCTATAATAACAACCAATGTGGGATTGGATATGTTTTGATTTTTTGAAATTCTAATATTTCTCATGGCGTAATCCGTCATTCCCAACTTGATTGGGAATCGTAATGCAATAAGCTTTAAGATTCCCCCTTCGAGGGAAGGAGGCTCGACTAAAGAAGCCTAGTACAACAAAAATATAGTAGGCTGTTTATGAAGGTCTATATTTTCTTTGCGCCAGTTATAAACACTTTGGGTTTTAATAAATTCATCTGGAGCAGTAAGGTTACTTGCCACACAAACCTGTGTATTGGGTTTGCAGCTTTTTAAGACCTCTTCAAAGAGCTGGTTATTGCGAAACGGTGTTTCGATAAAAATCTGTGTTTGTTTATAACGGCTGGCCGATATATCGAGATCTTTGATCCTCTTGGTACGTTGTTCCTTATCAATGGGTAAATATCCCCAAAATGCGAAACTCTGCCCGTTAAAACCAGATGCCATCAAAGCCAATAAAATTGAGCTTGGCCCTACCAGCGGAACTACTTTAATACCGCGTTTATGCGCTTCAGCCACAATGTCTGCCCCCGGATCGGCAATGCCAGGGCAACCCGCCTCACTCATTAAGCCCACATCTTTTCCTGCCACCAGCTCTGTAAAAAACTGACCTAGATCCTTCCGGTTATGTTTACCATAATCGTGCACAATTAAATCTTTCTGAGGGGTTTTTAAACCGGCCTCTTTTAAAAAACGGCGGGCTGTTTTACTGTTTTCTACAATGTAAGTATCAATCTGGTTAATGGTATCAACCAGGTAAGGGGTAAAAGTTTTATGTGCTACCTCTTCGGCCAGCGGTACAGGAATAAGATATAAAGTGCCTTTTTGCATGTTACAAAAATACGTACAATAAATAGAATTTAAGTTCGAAAGCTTGTAGAACTGGCAATATAATCTATTTTGTAAGCAAATGTGTAGCAAATTTTATTTCTAACTGACTTATTTTCTGCACAATTAAAAACATACTTAAAGCGTTAGATATTAGTTAAGTATGCCCTAAAGGGCAATATTTGCAGGAAAAACCAGAAACTATGCATGCATATTAAACCTTATGCATTTTTGGTTCTCTAATTGATACATGGTTGATAGGTTATTAAAATAAACATACAAATGAAAACACTGAAATTTACGGCACTTGTGCTGGGGCTTTTTGGGCTCCTTGCCGGAACCACAACCCTTGTCAGGGCACAAGACTACCAAAACGACTACCGGAACGATGGTTATAGTACCGGTAACATCTCTTTGCAGACTTTTTACGATGAACTTTCACCCTACGGTACCTGGATACAGGACCCGCAATATGGTTATGTTTGGCGTCCGGATGTAGATCAAAGTGATTTCCGCCCGTATTACACAAACGGACGTTGGGTGATGACCGAATATGGTAATACCTGGGTTTCCAATTACGATTGGGGCTGGGCACCTTTCCACTATGGCCGTTGGGTAATTAACAGCTACAGGCAATGGATTTGGCTACCTGATACCAACTGGGGACCGGCATGGGTTGATTGGAGAAGTGGCGATGGTTATTACGGATGGGCGCCAATGGCACCAAGCATCAGTATTAATTTAAGTTTTGGCCGCCGTTATATTGTACCAGAATTTTGCTGGAACTTTATTCCACAACGCAGTATTTATGTTAGTGTTTTCCCAAGATATGATTACGGGCGCAATAATGTATATATCCGTAACACCACCATCATTAATAATACTTATGTATATAACAGAAGAACTTATTATGGTGGCCCAAGGATTGAAGATATCAGGCGTGCAACCAACAGGGATGTAACAGTTTACCGTTATGCGCAAAGTTCAAGACCTGGGGCAAGCAGGGTTAGTGATAGGGAGGTTTCTATTTACAGGCCAAGGCCAGAGCGTAATGTAGATAACCGCAATGCTGCACCAAGGAGATTTGAACAGGGCAGCGCCGGTTTCAGCAGAAATGGAAGGAATGAAGGTTATGCCAACCGCGATCAAAACGCCGGTAATCCGGGCAATAATGATAACCGTTTCGGATCAAGAGATGGCCGTAATTCTACACAACCAGATAGAAATAACAGCGCTATAGGCAGAGATAATAATCAGCCATATAACAGAGATGCAAACGGACGTTTTAGTCGTGGAGGTGCTAATGGTATCGATAATGGAAACAGGCAGGATAATGCCAACCGTGGCCAGGATCAACAACGTTTAGAGCAGATGAGGCAGCAGCGTAACCAAGATCGCATGAGCGTAGATCAACAACGCGGGCAACGTGATATGCAACCACAACAACGTGGCCAGGATGATCAGCAACGTGCTCAAATGGACCAATTAAGGGCACAACGTAACGATCAGATGCAACAGCAACGTGCACAACGCGATGCACAAATGCAACAACAGCGTAATGATCAAATGCAGCAACAGCGTGCACAACAAGCTCAGCAACAACAACAAGAAAGGGCTCAACGCGATGCACAAATGCAACAGCAACGTAACGAGCAAATGCAGCAACAACGTGCACAAATGGAGCAACAAAGAGCACAGCGTAATGAACAGATGCAACAGCAACGTGCCCAACAACAACAAGAAAGGGCCCAACGTGATGCACAAATGCAGCAACAACGTAACGAGCAAATGCAACAGCGACAAGAACAAAGAAGAATGGAAGCCCCGCAACAACGTGGTGGCGGTGGTGAAAGAGGTGGTTCTGAAGGAGGAAGACCATCTAGAGGTGGTAGAGGATAAATAGAAAAAGTCCCGGTGCAAACCGGGACTTTTTATTGTTAAGGCTTATTCTTGATCCGGCTGGATTTTAAGAAAATAGCCGTGTTATTCATTAATATTTATTTTACTTTAAAGACCTGAAATTCTGCTAAATGTGTATAATCCTGAGGCCCTTCGGTCATTTCTAACTTCAGGAACCTAACTTTAGTAGGGGCATCGAGCTCATAGTTCTGTAAAGCTTTTAAATTGGGGTCCATGGCTTTGGCTGTTAAAAGATCAGTCCAAACGCTGCCATCAATACTTCCTTTCAGGTTAAATTTGGTAAACCCTGTATTGTTGTTATTGCGGGGAGCCATAGATATGCTGGTTACATTGGTGAGCGTAAGCATATCTACCTGGATCCAATGTGGGTATGGTAAAACGGTGGGTGAATATTGCGAATGCCAGAAGGTTGCCAGGTCGCCGTCAATTACACTTGCAAGTGATCCATCTCCGGCCTGAGTGCTTGATGCGCTGAGGGCCCAGCCAGTTCTGTCTGCAAGAATCTCGGGTGCCTTGTACTTCACGGTCGTAATAAACATTGTTTTTAACGAAGGATTGATCTTATATCCGGAAGCATCAACAATACTGATCGGCAACATATAAACTTTGTTGGGATCAAGGTTTTTGGAATTGTACTTTAAGGAAGCCAGGTTAGAAGTAATTGCCCCGCTTGATATGGTTACATCCAATGCGCTAATGGTATAGGCGCTTTCTGGGAGTTTAGAATAGGGGGTAAGGTTTTGACTGGTACGCACAACATTTACACTATCAAAGGCTTTATCATCTATCTTAAATCTCACCGTAATATTGTTTAGCGGCAAACCCACGGCAGCGAAAGATGCACCAAAATCGTAGGATACAACAGTATCCTTTGCCGGATAAACGATTATTTTTTGTGCATTGGCTTTTCTGGAAACATATACCACTGCATTTTCTTTACTGTCTGATTTTTCAAGGTATGCTTCTTCTTTCTTACATGCACCCATAACTGTAAGCACAGCTATGATACAGGATAATATTTTATATCGTTTCATATAACATCATTTTAAGTTAGTATCCCGGAAGCTGAACAATTTGTTTGTTCCTGTCCATTTCATTCTGGCGATAAGGGAGGAAATAAAATTTACGCTGCCACAGTACCCTGGAGGTTGCAACTACCCGCTTGTAAAAAGCAGGGTCAGACAAAGAAGTACCGGCATCGATGTTCATGCCATAAAAATCGCCACCCTGTTTAGAACCGGTTTCATCCGGGATTTTCCACCGGCGTACATCCCAAAACCTAATGCTCGATTCGTAACAGAGCTCGATTCGCCTTTCCAGGCGAATTTGTTTCCGCATTTCCGTCTGACCAAGGTCTGCCGGGATTGCAGGGATACCTCCGCGTGTACGTACATCATTCAGGTATTTTAACACATCGGCATGGCCTGGCTGCGATTCGTTTAAAGCTTCGGCATAACTTAAGTACAGTTCGGCCATCCTGATCAGCATAGCCGGACGTGCAGGGTTGCTTCAGGTGCTTAAATTGGTATTGGGATGAATGTTTTTTCTGGCTGTATACCCGGTTTTCGGATAATCCCGTGCATTTGCCTTTTTACCCGATGCCGCTGTAGAATAATAAGTAACATAGGTTTGCCCTGCAGCAGGAACCACCGGTATTACGGCGCCGCTAAAGGTTACATCGACATAAAAACGGGGCTCTCTTCCAACATACATATTATTTGTTCCTGCAGAATAATAAGGTGTTGCAGTGTTGGTGAATGTTGTTTCGTTATAGGAAGGTGTTTCTTTAATACCACGCCCATTTTCCATTCTGAAATCATCAACAAGCTCCTGTAATACACCAATACCATTCCAGCCATTGCCGGACAGGGAATTTTTTGGTGCACAATGCTGAGACCAGCCAGAATGCACATTGTTTGCCCTTCTTAGCCAAATACCTTCTTCTTTCCAGCCATCCCAAAACATATCCCTGGTCGAATTAAATCCCTGAAGAAATAAGTTGGCATTCTGTTTTATAAAAAGTTTATGGCCCTGGGCCACATTCAGATCAATGGCTCTTTTCATTGCCTCGGCTGCAGCTGTCCAACGGCTGGGATCGTAGGTTTGGTTAAATAATTGCTTTCCGTCAAAGTTCTTCCAGTCTGCAAATTCTGAATTCCCGTTAAACAGCGGGCTGGCATGTGCCAGTAAAATCTGGGCTTCAATTGCTGCTGCAATGGGTAATGTAATCCGGCCTACCTGATAATCATCAACAGTGTTGGAACCCGTAAGGTGTAAGCTCGTCAGGCTGGCTTCAGATGCACGCATTTCATTAAGCACAAATTTTACGCATTCATCCCACGAACTTCTTGGGATTTGAAAATTATCATTTGGCAAGCCCGAAACCAGGGGTGCAATAGCTGCCGGACCTACTTCTTTCATCAGCAACCAATGGTAATATGCCCTTAAAAAACGTGCTTCTCCTTTGTATTCTTTTACAATGGATTCGCCGTTCTGTTGGTCTAAAAGCTCCTTACACTCATCAACCCGCTCCAGGAAAATGTTAATGTTCCGTACCAATTGGTAATAGGTTTCGAAACGTGTAGGCGAATTATCGCTGGTAACCGCTCCTGAATTGATGGTTAAGGCATTGCCTGTTCCCCAGTTGGCATACTCCAGCTCATCACTGATACCTGCATACTGATAGCCATAAGGTTGGTCCCATATATCCTGTATACCTGCATACAGGCTAAAGAACCAGCGTTCGGTATTGGCCCGGTTCGAAAATACTTTATCTATGGTATTGATATTATCCGGTACGGTATCAAAATATCCTTTTTTACAGCTTATGGGTAGAAAAAGGAATGGTATTAATAGCGCCAGAATTAATTTTTTTGCGAATTTGTTTTTCATAATCAGTTAAAATTAGCACGTAAACCTAAATTGAAAGTTGAAATGTTTGGATAGGATGCCCCGCGGCCATCGCCCAGTTCAGGATCCCAAAATTTCCATTTTGAAAAAGTTACCAGATTGGTGCCATTGGCATAAATTCTCAGCTTTTTAACCGCAACTTTGCTCAATGCCTTTATACCAAAAGTATAACCTACTTCTGCGCTTTTCAAGCGGATGTAATCTGCACGTTTAACCCACCAGGTACTGGAATCGTAGTTTGTGGTAACATCCTGGTTGGTAGATAGGCGTGGATAAAATGCATTTGGATTAGGGTTTTCTACCGTCCAACGATCTGTTATTTTGGTATACATGTTTCCGAAAGTAGCGCCCTGAGAGAAAGGCGTTGTTCCCGTGCCCCCGTTATAGCTGAAATCGACCTGACCTGCACCCTGAAAGAAAAGCACAAAATCAAAGCCTTTATAGCCTGCGCCAACATTTAAACCATATAAAATTCTTGGGGTACTGCCATAACCAATGGCCTGCTGGTCAAATGTAGAAATGATGCCATCTCCATTCAGGTCTTTATAACGGATATCGCCCGGACGTACATCGCCTGCTTGTGTAGGTGCATTGTCGATTTCATTCTGGTCTTTGAATAAGCCCATGGCTACGTAACCAAAACGCTGACCGATAGCGTGTCCGGTACGATTAAGCCATGGGTATTGCCAAGGTGGTAAACCATCAAAAATGTTCTTGTTCTCATTCATGTTGAAGGTTCCCCTGAAAGTTACAAATCCATTTCTGAAGCTCTTGTTGTAGTTTAAAGTCAGATCGATACCACGGTTTGCTGTTTTTCCCACATTTACATAAGGGATATTCGTATTCGTGAATCCGGAAATGTATGGAATAGTGTAGTTTTGAAGCAGGATGCCGTTTCTTTTCTCTTTAAACAACTCCACAATCAGCTGAAGATCATCTTTTAAGAAATTAATTTCAATACCAAGGTTGTGCCTGAAACCAGTTTCCCACTGCACATCACTGCCTATTCTGTTTTCCTGGTAGCCGGTATAACCCCTGTCTGCTCCCGGAATACCGAAAGTATATGAAAATGCATCACCTAAAGTTGATAAAAATAAGAAACGGGAATTGGTATTACTGTTACCCGTTAAGCCATAGGTATAGCGGAATTTCAGGTAAGATACAATGTCTTTAACAGGTTCAAAAAATTTCTCTTTAGAAGCAACCCAGCCTGCACCAACTGAAGGGAAGAAACCAAAACGTTTGCTCGGAACAAAATTTTCAGATCCTGAATAACCAAAGTTGGTTTCGATAAAATACTTGTCTTTATAGCCGTAATTTGCCCTCCCAACCAGCGAACGCTGCCTGAAAGGTATAGAGCTGATCAAGTCTGTAGCATTTCCATTTACGTAGTCGGATTGATTGAAAAGCAACAAGCCTGAAACATCATGATTACCGTATTTTCTCGAATAGTTAAGGGAAGTTTCGGTATAAAATCTTCTGTTACTGTTACGGTCGGCAGAAAAGCCCAATACGTCTGAACCGGTTTCGGCAATTCTGGTAATAAGCTTGCCGTTAGCATCGCGACCTGTGGCCAGGTAAGACTGCAAGGTTCTTGACCGGGTTAAGCTGCTTCCGTTAACCGCATCAAAAGCAAACATGGTTGAAAAGGATAACCCTTTGGTTAGGAAGTCAAGTTCCTGAATTACCTTGATATTGCTTCTAACAGTATTTGAATAGGTGTTTGAATAACCGTTGGCAACCAGGTAGTAGTAGGGGTTAAATGGAACGCCCGGATATTTGGGCCACTGGCCGTTCGAATAAATTGGAGGTACTACGTGAGGCGCCTGCTGCGTAGCATAATCAAAAATCGCATTTACACCAGCTGATGGCGCATTATAATTGGTAATAAATCCGTTAATTCCCAGCTCCAGATTGGTACTTTTGGTGACCCTAACACTTACATTACTGTTAAAATTAAACCTTTCGAGCTTTAGGGTCGAATTAAAGGATTGCGCCTCAGCCTGTTTAAACATTCCTTTTTCGGTGTAATAACCGGCCGATACATAATATTTGGCTGCATCTACACCACCACTTACATTCAGGTTGGCTCTGCTGGCACTGGAAAAATCGTTAAACAGATAATCGTACCAGTTTACATTAGGGTATAAATCGGGATCTTCTCCACTGGCATGCTTCGCTATTATAGCGGGATCATATTGAGGTGTTCTTCCCCTGGTTGATAAGCCCTCATTATATAAAGTCATAAAGGTAGGCGCATCTATAAAGTTTGGAAGCTCTGTAAATTTTGAGCGCGAACTGTTTAGCTCCACATTGATGGTCGGTTTTCCTATTTTTCCCTTTTTAGTATTAATGAGGATTACGCCATTGGCACCCCTTGTACCGTATACCGCGGTAGCTGTTGCATCTTTTAATATAGTGAAACTCTCCACATCCTCAGGGTCAATGTTGTTGATTGGCCTGTCTGGAACACCATCTACCACGAGTAACGGCGATTGAGGGCTACTGGCAAAAGTTGCGATACCACGGATAAAAATATCGGCTCCATCTGCCCCCGGTGCCCCACCACGTTGCGTAGATATTACACCTGCCAAACGTCCGGCTAATGCAGAGGTTAAATCCCTTACCGGGAGTTTCAGCTCTTCGGGTTTAATAGTAGCCTGGGCGCCTACCACACTTACCTTTTTCTGTCGCCCAAAACCAATAACGGCAATTTCGTTCAAACTTCCAGATTCAGGCTCCATGATAACATCAATATCCACCCTGTTCCGCACGGCAACTTCAACACGTTTATATCCAACATAGATAAATTCAAGCGAGTCTGTAGCTTCAACATCTATGGCATATTTCCCGTTTAAATCTGTTAAAACACCATTTTTGGTGTGCGGTACCCTTACAGTAACACTTGAAATGGGCAAGCCTAATTCATCCTTCACCGTTCCGCTAACTTTATACTTTGCCTGTTCAATAACAGGTTTGGGTACAGCAGTCCTTTGATCGGGTACCGGTTGTTCTTTTTTCGTGATCACAATTGTCCGCTCGTCAATCGTAAATGCCACTGGTTGGTTCATCAGGCAAACCTTCATAACCTGTTCTAGTGGGGTATTGTTAAAATCAGCATCGATGGTGCGGCTCGTTTTTAATACTTTCGGAAGGTAGAAAACATCGTAACCCGTTTGTTTTTCAATCTCTTCAAATATTCTGACAATACTCACGTTTTGTTGTTTAAATGTTAGTCTTTGTGCATAGCTGACTGCACTGACCTGCATGATCGTTACAATGAGTAATAACGTCGTTAACTTCATAATTCGCAGGATTTTAGGTATAAAGGAATAGCCCCCTAATATTCTTAGGTAAAATTTATACATTTGGTTTATCTTGTTTTAGGTTAAAAAAATAGTTGCTAACTAGTTTTACTCGGACAAGTCATTCGCTGGAAGTGTTGGTCGCACTTCCAGTTTTTATTTTAATCTTGCCTGAAAGAATTTTGCTGTTAATCGTACTCTGATTTCTTCATGTTTGTTTTTGATTAGTTTAGTTGATATAATAATTAATTGGTTTTGTTATTCTACGATGATTTCGCGCCCTTTTACCGTAAACTTGAAGGCTTTGGCCAATTCCATTTTTTTCAATACCTGATTAATGTTTGCGTATTTGGAAATGCGGCCACCAAGTAGTTCATTTTTTAATTCCGGGCGCTTATAAGTAACCTGCACATTATACCATCTGGCCACTTCAAGCATGCCGGCCTCCAGTGTTTTATCAGTGAAACGGAAAACGCCATTTTTCCAGGCTATAGCATATTCAGTGTTTACTTTATCAACTGAAATGTCATCCCCATTCACTATTGCCTGTTCTCCTGGGGCAATAATTTTTTGATTCGTCTTATTTTTAATTTTAACACTTCCTTCAAGTAAGGTGGTTTTCGCCGTTGATTCGTCGTGGTAAGCGTTTACGTTAAAATGCGTACCCAATACCTCCACTTCCTGTGTTCCTGTTTTAACTATAAAAGGATGGTTTTTATCTTTTTCGACTTCAAAATACGCCTCTCCAACCAGGTTAACTGAGCGTTTACCTGAATGAATCAAAGCCGTACTGTACGAAATACTGGATGCAGCGTTTAACCAAACCAGAGACCCATCAGGCAAACGGACCTGATAGGTTTCTCCATTGTTGGTAGAGAGTGTATTGATTTGATCCGGAAGTGTTGTTCCTTTTATTTCGTAAATCAACAGGCCATTTTTAGTTTTGGTAATACTTACACCAGCCTCGTTTGCGAGTTCGCCATTTACTGCATCAGATAATTTAATTGTTTTACCATTGGCCAGTTTAAGTGTTGCGCCAGTTGAGCCGGGTATAATGTGTGCATTTGTATCGGAAAAGCTGGTAAAACCGGTATTTTGCTTCAAATAAAACAGGCTGGCACCGAATATAATGATTGCTAATGCAGCAGCAATTCCTATCCAGCGTTTCGGCCATCGGCGAGGTTGCGGTAAGGCATAAATATTTTCACTTTGTATTCTGGAGAGGATTTCTTCGCCATCGCCAACCAGGAAAACGGCCGGACTAAATTCATTTTCATCAAAGGCCTCCCAATAGCTCTTCAGCAATCGTTTAACCTGTTCTTTATTGCAGGGATCGGCCATCAGCGATAGAAATTCTTCCTTTTCTTCAGTAGAATTTAAACGCTGCAATTGCCGATCGAATAAAAAATTCAATCTTTGGTTTTCAGTCATATTTGGTTAGGATTCCTGACGGATCACTACTAAAGACGCAGACAAATAAAAAACGGGATATAAAAAAAATAAAATCAGGAAAAAAAATTAATTCATACTCAGGATAACAGAAATGGTTATTGCGGTATGTAATTTTAGAAATTTAGCGATCGACTTGGTTGCCCATTGCTGGTATTTTTTAACAGATTCGATAGATATTCCCATTTCTCCTGCAATTTGCCTGCTTTTTAGTCCCTGCTGGCGAAGTTGTAATACCCTTTGCTGAGAAGGAGGTAATTCTGCAATAGCCTTGAGCAGAATATTCTGATATTCCTGGTCTACATTAAAAATTTCTTCACTTTCGTTAAGGTTTAATACCTCTTCTGCGTATAGCTGGCTATGTTTTTTATCTTTAACCATCCGGCGGATGGCACTGATGGTATAGTTACGTGTTAAAATAAAGAGATAAGCGGTAAACTTGTCCAGTTTAGGTAATATTGCCCTGTTTTCCCATACTTTCAAAAATACATCCTGTACCATCTCTTCACAGATATCTACTGATTCAAGCATGGTGTAAATATATTTGATTAACGGACCATGGTATGCACGAAACAATTCGGCAAAGGCAATCCCGTCGCCATTTGCTATTTCCAGTAGCAACTCTTTTTCATTCGGAAGAGGTTTAATCGCCATTTTTTAGTTTCGGTGTAAGATAAAACTAAGTATTTTTTAATTAAGTGTAAAGAATAAATTTAGGTTTAATATGGTAATAATCAACCATAAAATAATGCTTCCTTTTTTTAATTTTTATTAAATATGGTAGGTTACGCTGCATTACTGCCCGGCTACTGCATGCAGAGTACTCAAATCAGTCCCGCTAAAAGTGGTTTCGGCATTTGGATACAGGTTTTCAGGATCGAGCAGAAAAGTGCTGATCCCCAGTTCCAATCCGGATTTGATTTCCGATCCGGCATCGTCGCCAATAATGAGAATTTCCTCTTTGTTAAGGTGATGGCGATCAATGAGCATCTGAAAGCTTTCCTTTTTATTGGTAATGGAAACGTCTACAACATGTACTTCCTCAAAATCATCGGCAATACCCAGCATCTTTACTTTTGATTGCTGCTGTTTTGGAAAACCCGCCGTTACAATAAACTTTCTGCCTGTCAGGCTTTTGATGTAGTGGTAATCATTGCTTGGTTTTAAGGGCTTGGTTACCTCCCTATTCTCGAGGTACGAAATCACTTCAGGCATTACTTCTTCCTTAAAGCCATACTTTTTAGCCACTTTTAGAAAAGGCACCCTCAGCATTTCCTGTTTGGCAAGTTGAAAATTTTCTTTGCTGATGCCCAAATCCAGTTTTTCCAGGAAACGGTATAATTCGCCCATCAACTGTTCTTCGTTTGCCTTGGTAAAATAAATGGTATTGTCCAGGTCTATGAAAAATATGCGCTTCATTGTGGATTGGTTTTTGTGAGGTGAAAAAAATAAAAACACCTGTTGGTTAAATATGTTTAATAAGTAAATTACTAAGAATATGAAAAAAGAGACAAAAATTATAGTTGGCGTTTTAGCCGGAGCAGCATTAGGAGCAACCATTGCCTTGGCATTATCATCAGATTCTACCAGCGACCTAAAAAGTAAGGTGTCAGATTTTTTTGCTGATCTTTTAGATGCTTCAAAAGATAAATTAGCAGGCTTGGCGGATAAAGCCACAAGTGTTGCCGGCAAGGTTAAAGATAAAGTAGCAGAAATAAATGCTTAAAGAATTGGAAGTGCCGGAAATATCCGGCACTTTTATTCTATATATTTCTAACCACCATCTTGATGAACATTGCTTTTCATGGTGCCGCCCGTACAGTTACGGGGAGTAAGCACCTTATTACATTAAAAAATGGTATCCAGATACTATTGGATTGTGGCTTATTCCAGGGAATGGGTCATGTTACTGATAAATTAAATGATTATTTTGGTTTCGATGCCAAAAAGGTGACCTACATGATCTTATCGCATGCGCATATAGATCATTGCGGGTTATTGCCCAAATTGGTTGCAGAAGGTTTTGAAGGCAAAATTTTCTGTACATCAGCAACAATGGACCTTGCCCGCATACTGATGATGGACTCTGCAAAGATCCAGATGCAGGATGCCGAATATGCCAACCGCCACCTGCGCCACGGCGAAGAAATGGAGGAAGCACTTTATACTGAAGAAGATGTTACCAAAACGGTGAGCCAGATGAAGATAGTAGATTATGAAGAAGATTTTGAAATAGAACCTGGTATACGTTTAAAATTTACAGATGCAGGCCATATTTTAGGAAGTGCTGCCGTACACCTTACGATTACTGAAGATGGAAAACCGACCAGGATTACTTTTTCGGGCGACGTGGGCCGTTATGGTGATCTGCTTTTAAAAAGCCCACAGCAGTTTGATCAGGCCGATTACATTTTAATGGAATCTACCTATGGCGATTCGCTGCATAAAGACCTCGATCCGATTGAAAATATGCTGTTGGAGATCATTTCCAATACCTGTAAAATAAAAAAGGGTAAAGTAATTATTCCGGCGTTTGCCGTAGGCCGTACTCAGGAATTGCTTTATGCTTTAAACGGATTGGAACTGAAAGGTAAATTACCCGATGTTCCTTATTATGTAGATAGCCCGTTATCATCAAAAGCTACAGAAATTCTTAAGAACCATCCTGAAGTGTATAATAATGGGGTTAAAGAAACCTTAAAAATAGATCATGATGTGTTCGGTTTTAAAGGACTGCGTTTTATTGAAAGTGTAGAAGAATCGAAAGCTTTAAATGAAGATCCTAGGCCTTGTGTAATTATTTCGGCATCAGGCATGGCAGAGGCAGGCCGTGTAAAGCACCATATCCGGAATAATATCGGTAATCCCAAAAATACCATTTTAATGGTGGGGTATTGCGAGCCAAATTCGCTTGGCGGCAGGTTAATCGCCGGACAAAAAGTAGTAGAGATTTTTCGTGAAGAATATGAAGTGAAAGCTGAAGTACAATCAATTAAATCGATGAGTGCGCATGGCGATTATGAAGATTTACTGCATTTCTTATCCTGCCAGGATCCCGCAAAAGTAAAACAGCTGTTTTTGGTACATGGCGAATACGAAGTACAGCAGCATTTCGCCACCAGGTTAAAAAATAATGGGTTTAAACATGTAGCCATACCCGAATACCACCAGGTGTTTGAGTTGGTATAAAATTAATTTGTTGGTCTGGATTTGTAATCCAGACCTCATTTCACAATTTTAAATCTGGTTCAATAAAGATTACAAGAACTTAATTCTTAAAACGGATTTGTAAATCCCGACTAACTTATAACTCATTTGTTGTAATGAGGGTTTTTTATGGCTCATTTTCTTTAAGCTTTAGTCTTTCAGCTTTCCTCCCTATCTTTGCCACATGGATGTTTTTGGTAAAGCGTTAACAGATATATACAGGACAGGCGAGGCTGATACCCTTTGGTTACATAATTCTTACGGAGAAGCTGAAGAAATGCCTTTGGAGTTTTTCTTCCGTGATGATGAAGATATGCCGGTGTTGGAACTTCAGGCTTTGCACATGTGCAGCGGTAAGGTATTGGATATCGGTGCTGGTGTGGGCAGTCACGCTTTGCTTTTGCAGGCTTTTAATATCGATGTTACAGCCATTGATATTTCGGAAGCTGCGGTAAACATTATGAAAGATCGTGGCGTAAAAAAGGCATTTGTACAGGATGTTTTTACCTACCGGGAGAAATTTGATACTGTTATTATGCTCATGAACGGTATAGGCCTTACCGGAACATTGCCAGGTTTTAGGGATTTTCTGATCAAATTAAAAGACCTGATCAACCCGGATGGACAGGTAATTTTCGATTCTTCTGACATTGCCTATTTATATGAGGATATGCCAAAACCTGAAAACCAATATTACGGGGAAGTATCTTACCAGTATGAATATAAAGGCGAAAAAGGCAACTGGTTCAACTGGATTTACATAGATGAAGAAACCATTAAACATACTGCAAAGGAAACGGGATGGGATGCCGAACTGATTTTCGATGATGGAGAAGATCAGTATTTAGTCAAATTGACTTTAGCGCAATAATCTTAAAGTCATAAAGCTTTTTGGGCTAATATTTTAGATAAGCAGGCTCATACATTTGTGATATACGAATTATGAGCAATACAAAAATAAAGTTAAGTGTCTTAGATCAATCGCCGGTTCGCAAGGGTGTTACTGCCCGTCGTGCCATTGAAGAAACTACTATTCTTGCACAAGAAACCGAGCGGTTAGGTTACCACCGTTTTTGGGTTTCAGAACATCACAATACTACGAGTTTAGCGGGCTCAACGCCCGAGATCTTAATTGCGCATTTGGCCAATCATACCAAAACATTGAGAATAGGTTCCGGCGGTATCATGCTGCCCAACCATAGCGCGTTAAAAGTGGCAGAAAGTTTTCGTTTATTGGAGGTAATGCATCCTAATCGCATCGATTTGGGTATGGGCAGGGCACCCGGTACCGACCGTATTACGGCTTCGATGCTTAATCCATCAAATAATTGGAGTGAGCAGGATTTTGTAGAACAGCTGCGCGAATTGCAGCATTACCTTCATGACACCTCTGATGGCGGTATCCAGGCAAAAATAAAGGCAATACCAATTGCTGAAACGGTTCCACAGCAATGGTTATTGAGCAGCAGCGGACAAAGTGCTTTATTTTCGGCCCACTTCGGAATGGGGTTTTCTTTTGCGCATTTTATCAATCCACATGGAGGGCCACAGGCAGTTCAATACTACCGGGAACATTTTAAGCCCTCGGTTGACTTAGCAAAGCCAGTTGAAAATGTGGCACTTTTTGTTTTCTGCTCAGACAATGAAGAAAAGGTAAAGCAGCAGGAGGCGTTAATGAGCTACCGTTTTCTCCAGCTTGAAAAGGGAGGAAGATTAACCTCGGTGGGTTGGAATGATATTAAAGATATCAGTTATAATGCTGCAGAACAGGAACGAATAAATGCCAATAAACCGCGGATGATTTACGGCACACCAGTAGTAATAAAAGAGCGGCTTTCCCAACTGGCTGCTGATTATGATGTGGATGAATTAATGGCGGTTACCATTACCGAACATTTTGAAGACCGGATAAAATCGTATCAGTTGTTATCAGATTTATTCCTGTAAAATAAATCGCAATTCCGGGGTTTCTTGAAACACAAACCCCGGAGTTAATATTCAGGACTGACAGACACTTTAAAAATTAAAAAATGTTTGTCGGCCGCCAACTTTTTGACCAAAATTCTGGATATTATAAGTAAGGGTAAGCATGCCATACCTACCCAGGTTATTAGTCTGCGTATCGATAACGCTATTGCCTGTAATCTGGATGTTTCTGCGCACATTGCTCTGTAAAATATCGTTAACCGAAAATTTCAACTGTGCCCTGTCGTTTTTCATGAACAGGTAAGTAAAGGCGGCATTCCAGAATTTAATATTATTGTTATAACCTGCAATTTTTTGGTCGTTGATGGTTAAGGAATAGCTGGTTTCGAAAACCAGTTTTTTAGGATAACGGATAATCAGTTCTGATGTACTCTGGTGGGTGTTGTAACTGATATTGGTGTAAAAACTGTCGTTATACTTACTGCGGTTGAGGTTTACGGAATACGACTGATTAATCTCAACCTTATCGTTCAGGTTTAGTCTCACACTCCCATTTGGCCCAACGTAAAATACATTTGCATCACTTTGGATGTTGTTTACAATAACAGGCGTATGATCAAAATTGGCCCAGAAACCCAGTCCAACCTTTAAGCTTGTTTTATCTTTCCTGAAATCTTTTGAAATGTTAGCTCCACCCTGAAAGTTAAAGATGCCGCTCATATTGATTGGATTAACCGTTTGCACGCCATTATTGATGGTGATGCTGTTCACGATGCCATTTTTGGTAAAATTACCATAACCATAAAGATTATAATTGATTAAGCTTTTCGGATCGTACTTATACATGTTCATACTTAAGTTCTGCGTTCTTGCCGGAAGCAGGTTTGGATTTCCGTTCCTGATATAAAATGCGTTGGTATTGTCGGCCACAGGTTGAAGATAATTTACATTAGGCTCCGTAAACCTTGCAGAATAATTGAATGAGAAAATTTTGTACTTGAACTGGAACGTTGGCCAGATAAAGTTATACCGTTGGTTGATATTGGCTGCATTTGTAAAACGGTTATTGAGCGAGATGTAATTGTGCACCAAACCAGGTTGAAGATAGAGATCTTTCGTTATTTTATACCTCACACTCATATTGGTATTGGTTTTAAACCCTGCCTGCTTAACGGTTTGCGACAAATTCGGAATTACAATATCGTATAACTGGTTAGCCGGATTGCGGTAAAAAGTGCTTAACGCATTTTCATTGTTGATGATATTGCCACTTACATCTGCTTTAAAATTCAATTTTTTACTGATGGGTTCGGTATAATTGGCATAAATATAAGCCTTGAAATTATCGATGGTATTGTTCCTTAACTGGTCAATTTCTACGGTAGAAGGAGTAAGGTAAAAAACGCTGCTGCTTCTGTTATAATTAACAATAGGATTTGGGGTTGCAGAAATATCAGTACCCAGGTTAAATGATCTTCCTGCTTTCTTAAAATCCTTACTAAAATCAGCTATTAACTGATATTTATTTGTAGAACTGTTCCTATCGTTTAAATTTTCGAGTGTATTAATCAATTGGTTATTTGCATTGGTATTGCCTGAAGAAACTTTACTTACTGAATTGTTGGAGTTGAGCACAATTGCCGGTTCAATGGTCAGTTGCGTTAAGGAATCGATCTGCCAGTCTAATTTTCCGCCAATATTGTGTTTTAGAATAAGGGAACTGGTATTTTCATTGGCATTGGTAATCAGCCTGTCGGTACCTAGTGTCTGGTTGGTATTGCTGAGTTTCTCCAGAAGATTATCCGATCGGCCAAAAAAATACTGTGTATTAAATTTAATGCCTTTTTTGTTAATGGTATTAAAATTAAAACCACCGCCCGATGAAGCCTGAACACCGTTATAGCTTCCTCCAAAACTAATACCGTTAAACTCGAAATAACCTCCCGATGTCATCATCATCGAGTTTATCCCACTTCGGTTAAAACCACCAATACGTTGTACGTCATTAGGGTTAAAGCCTGGCTGGTTGATATTATTACCATAAGCCAATACACTTACCTGTGTGGTATCCCTAAAAAAGTTCATCAATCCACCGGCCTGATAAAGGCCTCGCTGTCCGCCACCTGCATATAGCTTTCCAAAAGCACCTTTTTTAATGGCTTTTTTCAGTTTTAAATTAATAACCTGTGGAATTTCTGCTGCGGTTAGGTCCGGATCGCGTCTTTTGGCTTGTTTATCATCAACTACCTGCACTTTATCAATAATATTGGCTGGCAGGTTTTTAGTAGCAATCTGTTGGTCGCCACCAAAAAATTCTTTTCCGTCAACCAGGATTTTACTCACGGATTTTCCATTAACCTGTATAGAACCATCAGGTGCTATAGCAACGCCGGGTAATTTTTTTAAAAGATCTTCTACCACCGCTGATGGCAGGGTTTTAAATGATTCTGCATTAAACTCGATGGTATCTTTGCGTACGATAACGGGTGGCCGTTCTGCTGAAATTACAACTTCATTTAAATCGTTCGCTTTGGTCGAAAGGTAAAGAGTACCAAGGTTTACGGCAGGATTTGCGGCAGTTAACTCAACTTCTTTTCTGAAAGTTCCATATTGCCATGCGGTTACCACTAAGCGGTATTTTATACCCGTGGCAAGGCCATTGATTTTAAAAAGACCTTTATCGTCTGAAAGTTTATAAGTGGTTAATACACTGTCGCCAACTTTATAAACCGAAACAGTAGAATAATTTAAGGTAACTTTATGATTGGCACTATCGGCTAATATTCCGGTAATGCTTCCGTTTTTTTGTGCAAACAGGTTAAAAATAATTAAGCTAAAAGCAAGCGAGAGTAAGAGTTTTTTCATGTATGGTTTTAAATAAGGAACCTGAAAGTATTAGCTATTTTTTTACGAAATCAATAAATGTGACGAACCTGATTAAAAATGTGATGGATAAGGTTGTTAAAGAGGCTGACACCAAATTTTTTAAAATGTTGCATGTAAAAAACAACTAATATTTTAGTTTAAAAGTAGGCTGATTAGGCTGTATTTGCAAATAGCCACAGAAAAATTACAATCTTAAAAGCAAAAAAGCCTCCATTGCTTTGCAAGGAGGCCAATTGAAAAGATGATTAATTTAGTGTAAATCGTTGTAATTAATAATTTTTATTGCTGGGTTCTTGGCCAGTATTTCTTCCATCCATTTGCGGTGCGAGGCGCCAACACCCACAATAACCCTTTTGGCGTTTTTCGCTTTTGCCTGCTCAACGATGTTTTTGCACATGCCCTCATTTCTTAACGTCCATTGGGCAATCATTGCTTTTACCGATTCGGTAGGAAAGCCTGCATAACCATAAAAATGAGGACCACCATAAAAGTTCCAGGCTTCATCCAGCACACCGTATTTCACCGTGTTCATGCCCGCATACGGATCGGCATTAAAAACTTTCGATTCTTCTTCACCATAACTCCAATAGCTTTCTATAGCTTTAACTGTTGCTGCTTCAGCCGAAATGCTGTCGGCCTTAGCTTTATTGATCATGACTTTGTACAAAGAATCGGTTTTAGCCCAGGCTTCGCTCCATGGTTTATCATAAGTTTGGCAATCCATTTTATAAATCTGATTCTGGCCCAATTGATAAATGAGCGGGAAATAGATTTTGCTGTATTCGCTTCCTGGGCGGTATAAGCCTGCTTTTTTTAAAGAATCTATGCTACCAAACATTTTTGTATATTCAAGCTGTTCTTCTTTACCAAAACTGTTTTTCATATAATTTTGGAGAATAAAAATCTGATATTCAGCATTTGCCCTGTCCCAGTTTTTGGCATAATTAACGGCTAAATTCATACGGGTTTTATGGTAGTAAGCAAAAGATTCAAGTGCTTTCCGATCTTTTTTAATCTGAGCAGTAATGTTTTTGGGCTTTTCCGGATTTAGTTTTTCGATGTAATCGTGACCTTTTTTAAAAACTTTTACGGCCCAATTGCTTTCTTCAAGTTTAGCATAATCGGCCTCAGGTAAATATTCACCAAAAACCATATCAGGTTTAAAGTTTTTCAGCTTATCAATAATCTCCTGGAAGTTTAGTGCAGATTTAGAATTATCGTGGGCAGAGCCTACTATAACAATTTCGATCTGATTTTGGGCATTTGATTTAAACGCGATTGCGGTTAATAATAAAAATGCAAGGCTAAGTTTTTGTATGGTTTTCATCTTTGTTCGTTTTGTTGATTCAAAGATGAACAGATGCATTTGTAAGCTATATTTAATTATCCCAAAGCCTCAATATATTATCCCAATTGGGTAAAAAAGGAATTTGGGTGTTAATACCTTAGAACTAAACGTTGGGATAGCGGTTTAAGCTTTTTGTCCCGTATGTAAGGCTTATTCCATTAGTTTTTGGTTAAAACCAACTATCAGTTTAAAGAGATCATTATATTTAGTGAGGGGTAGGGTTTCGGGTTTATCAAATATATCGTGATAGGCTGAAGGACCGCCCTGGGTGTAGATAAAAAACGCAGGAACCCCTTTCTCGGTAAAGAAATAATGATCGCTATTGGCTGCTTTACCCCTCGGATTAATTTTGGAAATGTAGTGATGTTCGTTGTTTACAGCATTGAGCTGTGCAAAGGCTTTTGGGTAAACAGGTGCGTTAACCACAGTCATTCCGGCTTCACCTGTTCCAACCAGATCGAGGTTAAGGAGGAATTTAATGTTACCTAAGGGAACCAACGGGTTTTCTACAAAATACCCAGACCCCAAAAGGCCCGACTCTTCTGCTGCAAAACAAATAAAGCCAATGGAATAGGGCTGAGGGTGGATCGCATAATATTTGGCTAAACTTAACAGGGTAGCCACGCCGGCAGCATTATCATTTGCACCGGGGAAAAAGGTATTGGCACCCATTCCGCCCAGATGATCGTAATGCGCGGTAATGATTAAAAGTGAATCAGGGTATTTAGTTCCTTTAACCAGGCCGCAAATATTGGCAGCCTGGAAATCGGGGATAAATTTGTTTTCGATATCAACGCTGATTTCTTTTGGAATAGCTGTGAAATATTTCTTGTTAACCTGGATATTGGTTACTCCTCCCACTTCTGTAGCTGCCGACCAGGTAAGTTTGTCTTTTAATGAAATGATTAATGAAGGCGTAGCCTGGTAATTAAGGCTGTCAATCGGTGTTAAACTGGCTTTTTGCTTAATGCCAGGGCTTTCGCTATTAACGATAAAATCTTTACCTGGCACGAGTTCCTGTCCATTAATAGCGACCATCATTTTTCCCGGGAAGGTATTTACAGGGAAAGAAAAATATTGCTGATAGTGAGTGCCCATTGGCAATAAGCCGGTTTTTTGATAGGTATGGGCAATATAATCGGCGGCTTTTTTCATACCCTCTTTGGCATATCCCCTGCCCCAGAATGTTTTTGAGGTTAGGGTGTTTATTACAGTCCGCACATAGGCAGAATCCTGTGCAAAACTGTTTACGGTACAAAACAGGAAAATGAAGAAACTGAATTTTTTCATGCCGGAATTTAGTAAAATAAAACCGAGGAAAAGGTGATCGTTAGCCTGAATTTATTCCAGGGATCTGATAGATGCTGAAATGAATGCTGCATGACGATAATTGAAAATAAAAATGGTTGATGGATTAACGGCTCCTGCTATTAATCCATCAACCATTAGATATAATTATTCTTATTATTTTACCAGGTAAGGCTGTAAAGCTGTTTTAATTTTTTCTTTGTTCTGCGCTGTTGTCCATTTTTCTTTGATAGATTGATCGCCTAAACTAAAAAGCGTTTCGTAAAGCAATTTACCATTTGCCATCGTTTGTACTTTGAAGGTGTTCTGAGATCCGATAATATCTGCCCAAACGCCTCGCACATCAGCCCAGTAAGATTTTTGATTTGCCCACCATTTTTGCGCATTGGCAAAATTTTTAGGATCTATTTTGGTAAATTCCTCATAACCTTTTTCAACAGCAAGCAATTTATCGCCACTGGCCGAGCGTACAATTTTTTTATTGTCCTGCTCAAACATCCAGCCATCTTTGGTAATGGTAATTCTGCTGCCGCGGTTTAATACATTATAATCTTTACGCACGGTAGATTCTCGCCTTGGTAGTGGCGAATCGGTTTCGCTCTGCCATGCATCATGAGCGCCAACATGGCTCCAGGTGCCATAACCCTGGTAACGCGGACTATCATCTACCTGATACACTTTTTGTGTCCATTTACCTTTTACATCTGCTGGTGTTAAATGGCCTTTTTTCCATGCATTACCTTCAGTATAAAGCATAATATCGGTATCTTCATAAGTCCAGTCCTGGCGCCAGTGTTTAATTACCGTTGTATCATTTATGGCCAGCATATGCTGAATCACAATTCTTTTAGGCTCATCAACAATAATTTCGGCCCATTCATTGCCATGGCTTTCGTAAGGTTTACTGAATTTGTAATTCGGATCGGGTGCGGTTACTTCACCGTAATTGAAATTCACTTCATAGAAACCCGCTAAAGATTTAATGGCCTTTCTGTCTTTTTCCAATTTTTCTTCCGGAGTATCTACTTTTGTTTGTGCGCTGGTATTAAGGGTAATTAAGCCGGTTAATACCAAAATTAGGTTCAAAAATTTCATTTTTATTATTAATTAGGGGGTGGTTAATTTTCCGCAATGGCGGGATTTTTCTTCTTTTTCTTTTTGCCCCACCAGATAATAAATCCGGTAATGGGTAAACTTGCTGCAATTAAACTGGCAAAAAATGCCATTATTTTTCCGGGTAGGCCTAAAATAGCCCCAACATGGATATCATAGTTCATCCCGATAAGTGCTTCACCCGCATTTTTATCGCTTTGGTTTTTACGGGCGAGCAATTTGCCTGTGTATTGATCGAGTAGCAGGACATCGAAATTCCAATAGGTTTCTTCGCCCTTATAGCCGGTTGCATAAATGGTTGCTGTACCACCTTCGGCTGGCGACATCCCGATGCGGTCTGCATCTTTAAAGGTTTTTTGCGCGGTTTCGAAAGCCACATCAAAAGGAATGGCTTCAATGGTTTTGGTCGAATCTGATTTTGCCGGTATTTCTTTGGGTGGTTTAGTGCTGCCTGATGCCACTACATACACCGTTTTTTGGAACCATTGGAAGGCCCACACGAGGCCTGTTAGTGCCAGCATCAGGCAAATGACCATCACATAAAAACCCAATACGTTGTGCATATCATAATTGATGCGTTTAAATTTGGCCTTCCATTTAATTTTAAAACTTTTATCGAAGTTTGATTTTTTGAGGTTCTTAGGCCACCACATTACCATACCCGAGATTAAAAGAAAAACAAAAATGATGGTGCTCCAACCGATAATCTGCTGCCCGATGGGGTGGTTAATGAGAAAACTCCAGTGCAGCATTTTAATGATGCCGAAGAATTCGTATTTATTATCGGAAACTAATGTAACTTTTCCCGTATAAGGATTGATGAGCACAAGATCGTAATAATCTATAGAATCGAAGTACCAAAATGCTTTAGGATTACCAGGTTTATAAGTGTTAAACTCCCATGCCCGGTCGGCTTGGGCATAGCTCGAAATGAAAGTAACTTTTTTCTTTCCGCCCAGGGCTTTTTCGGCAGTCGATTTTAATATGCTTAAAGGAACTGTTTTTTTATCTGCCGGTACCTCAACAAAAAACTCTTTTCTATGTATAAACTCGGTGATTTCTTTCTGAAAGGCAAAAATACAACCAGTAATGCCCAGGTGAAAAACCACAAGGCCAGATGTTATACCCAGCCACAAGTGCAGCCAATCGCTGATTCTTCTTATCTGCGATTTCTTAGTCTTTTTCTGTAGAGGTTTTGTTGGCGACATTAAGCTTTTAATAATGAACCGACAGGCAGTTTTGGCTCCCGGTTGGCTGAAAAGTTTAGAGTTAATCCGGTTTATTTAACTTCGGTAGTATAGGTTACCAAATGCCAGGTTTTATCGTAATCCTGCCCGTTCAGTTTGCCCGGTGTTTTATCTTCGGCAAAAGCCTCCAGAAAATAATTTCCTTTTGCAACCGGGTTAAAGGTAAATTTACCATTTACATCAGTTTCGGCAGGCTGGCCTTTTTTATCAGGACCAACAAGGGTTAATTTCTGGTTTGCAAAAGGGGTTTTGTTGTAAATAACTTCATGAACAGCAGTTTCACCAACTTTTAAAGCGTGTTTATCGGGCCTGATGGTTAAAGCCGCATCGGCGGGAAATAGCTTATTTATTTTTAAGGTGCCAACAGCAACATCAGCAAAAGCATAATATTCAATTTTTGCTTTTTCGTAAACAGTAGCCACCTCGTGTACAACAGAAAGTTTATAAGTTCCGTCCTGATCGGGTGTAAAACGGGCTTTATAAAAAAGTACATCCGGCGAAGTTGTTAAAATTGTTGTGGTACCATTGGGAGCCGTTAAAACCAATTTGAAATCTTTCAGGTTGCTGAACCACTTGGCTGCAGTATCTGGCGCATTGCTTTCGTATTCTCCAAAAAAAACTTTTACGTCCTGTGTTTGTCCTTTTTTGCCTGTTGCCGGGGTTTCTATCCATAAAGCATGTGCAAAGACATTCGTGATGCCCAAGGCGAGAAATAATGCCAATAATGAGATTTTAGTTTTCATGTTTTCGGTTTTTTAACCGGGAGCAGCTGATCTGACCCAGGTGCTCCCGGTTGATTTTATTAAAATTTATAAGTCAAGCTGCCGGTAAAGGTTCTTAAATCCTGTGGATTCATGGTACTATAACCAGTCCAGTATTTTTGGTTGGTAAAGTTGTCTACTTTAGCACCGATCCTAAACCTTGGGTGATCATAGAATACCGATGCGTTAAAAACTTCGTAAGCTGGCAATATAAACACACCCTGACTTACGCTGTTTACAATTTTGTTATCGCTGGCATAGTTACCACCGGCACCTAAACCAAAGCCTCTTAATGAACCTGTCGCAAACTTATAACTGATCCATAAGTTTGCTGAGTATGGCGAAGCCGAATAAGCGTCACGTCTCCCTTCAACATCAGGAGAAGCATTTTGGAGACGGTTATCGTTATAAGCAAAACCCGCAATAATGTTTAAACCATTTAAAGGGTTGGCTACAATTTCTGCTTCAATACCCTTGCTGATTTTGTTACCATCCTGGATCTGTGCATTTGGATTTAACGGATCTCCGTTATAACCCCTTACAATATCTTTAACTTTGATGTAGTAATAAGATACCGATCCGGTTAGTTTGCCGTCAAACAGGTTACTTTTAACTCCACCTTCTATCTGATTAGCTTGCTCTGGCTTAAATGAATCGCCTTTATAATCTATACCATTAATGTTATTAAAACCGTTTTGGTAATTAGCAAATAGCGATAACTGATCTTTAATTGGCTGGAATACCAGGCCAAATTTAGGAGAGAAAACCGTTTGTTTGTAAGCCCCTTTTGGAGCTGAACCTGCACGATCAGAATTACCTTTATTATCAAACCTGTCTACCCTTAATGCTGCTAAGGCAATTAATCTGTCAGTTAAATTAATTACATCTGAGGCATAAGCACTATAAGTATTTGATTTAAAATTTAAGGGATAATTAAATACAGTATTTGGATCGCTAGCATTTGCAGCATAAAAAGCTGCTAAATTATGTTCGGTAAAATTATTATAGTTTGCTCCGTTTCCATTTTTATTGGTTACATCAAATGAATTAATTGAGTAAAATAACTGATCTGAATTTTGGCGTAAATAATCCAAACCTAACACAATCCTGTTTTTGATTGATCCTAAATTAAAAGTACCGTTAAAATTCTGTTGAATTTCGTAGTTGTAAAGCTTGCTGTTATCTGTCGACTGGTCTGCCCTTGAAATGAAGTCGGCACCTGGCGCAGCAGTTGGATTGCCTAGCGGTGGATAGTTATTTGGAACCAGGAACAGGTAAGTTCCGCGGCCATTAGAAAAACTATAACTAGATGAAAAGCTGGTGTGCGATGACCAGTTTTCGTTAAATTTATAATTCGCCTGGCCAAAGAAATTTGTACTGTTGTATTTTTGCTTCATTGCATCTCCGGTAAACGATTTATCGTAAGGTATGCCAGACTGATCAGCCCGGTCAAAACCAAGGTCTTTTACCGGAAAATAGAAGAAAACAAATGGTTTTAAGGTGTTTTTACCATTAGAAATTTCCGCATCAAAGGTAAAATCCAACTTATCGTTTACCTTATAGGCTAAACTCGGTGCAACAAAGAAACCCCTGTCGAATACATTTTGCTGGAAAGAGCCTTTGTAATTATAAGAAGCATTTAAACGTGCATAAATGTGATTATTTTTATCAACCGGGAAATTAAAATCGGTGCTTACCCTGTTTACATCATAGCTACCTGCCGAATAGGTTACCTCCCCACCTAAACCTTCGAAAGGCTTTTTGGTGATGCGGTTAATTAAACCTCCATAAGAAGTTAAAGTACTTCCGAATAAAGTTGCCGACGGACCTTTAATTACTTCAACGCTTTCTATGTTCGCCGCATCGTTGCGACTGGTTATATTACCTACGATCCCGTTTCTGAGTTTTGATTGAACAATAAAACCCCTTGATGCATAATATGCACCGCCATCGCCTCCACGACCGGTTGATTCCCACATTTTTTGGATACCCACCGCGTTACGCGTTGCGTCATCAACGGAGAATATCAATTGATCGTTAAAAGTTTCTTTCGTAATGGTGGTGTAAACCTGCGGATTTTCTAAATTGGTTATCGGCATTTTAGATACATAATCACTCTTTTGGGCACCGTATTTATTGGCTTTACCTTTATTAATATTGACCTCGCTGAGCTGATTGGAATTCTGGCTGATGACAAAATCGATTGTTTTGTTCTCACCTGTAGTGATTATGATTGATTTTTCTATACTCTGAATACCAACACCCGATGCACGTATGATATAAGAACCCGGTTTAACACGATGAATTTCGAAAAAACCTTTATCGTTGGTTATGTTTCCCAAACCTTTCCCTTTTAAACCTATAGAGATATAAGCTGCCGGTTTACCATCTGAGGTGGTTACCTTACCGCTAATTGTGGAAAATTGTTGTGCAAAAGAGAGCAAGCTGAAAAAAGTTAAAAGAAAAGTTAAACCGGAAAGTTTGATTTTAAACATGCTAATATTTATTTGGATTAATTCTAAAGAGACGCAAAATAACGATAGAAAAATGGATTATCCAAATTATTTTGAATTATTCTAAATAGGCGGGATGGGCATTTCTTTAATTAGGACCATATTAATGTCCTAAAAGATTAGTTTAACGTTTTAGAAGCTTCTTTTCTTAGATTTTTAAGCTGTTTTTTATAAAAATCTTCCAGTTGACTGATTAACTGAATTTATTCCAAAAAATAAAAGCAAATGTGATTTATTTAGCTTAAATGTGCCATTCGGATCAATATAGGCATATTTTAAGCTGTAAAAGGCGGGTATTAAAGAATTAAATGTTAATTAATGTTAATTTTTTAGGTTAAAATATGGTTTTATTTAGCTAAAAAGTAATTAAATGTCAAGTAAAAAAGTTGATACTTTAGTCGGAAATCAAACCTAACTAACTAATCATCAATGGAAAAAAATTCTACAAGACATGCCTATGTGAAATTTTTAACGGCCACATTATTTTATCTGCTCATCCCCTGGCTGGCTTTTGCCCAGAAAACAATCAGGGGAACAGTTTTAGATCCTTCTAATAAACCTTTACCGGGTGTTTCGATTATTGAAAAAGGCACCAAAAATGGTACAGCTACCAATGCCGATGGAAAGTTCAGCCTAACGGTTCAGAAAGACGGTGCAGTTATTGTGGCCAGAATAGTGGGCTATCGTTCAGCAGAGAAAACGGTTTCAGCAAGCGGTACAGTAAACTTTTCTTTGGAAGAGGATAACAATACCCTGAATGAAGTGGTTACTATCGGTTATCAAAAAATTACCAGGAAGAAAACTACAGCTGCAATTTCCAGTATTTCATCTAAAGAGCTGGCTAATTTGCCATCCGCAAGTTTTGATCAATTGCTACAAGGTAGGGTATCGGGTGTAAACGTTCAGAATTTCACTGGTCAGCCCGGAGCAGCGCCTACTGTGTCTGTAAGGGGTAATTCATTAGTAAGCAGGGGCTACGATGAATTTAATGTAATAAACTCGCCCCTTTATGTAGTTGATGGTGTTCCGCAACCAACCGAAACCTATGTCGGATCAGGTGTAGGAACAGGTCAGAATTATTTAGCTGGCATAAATCCAACAGATATCGAATCTATAGATGTATTGAAAGATGCGTCTGCAGCAGCTATCTATGGATCCCGTGCAGCTAATGGGGTTATCTTGATAACGACGAAAAAGGGGCTTAGCGGCGAGCCCCGGGTTTCAATCAATACCTATGCAGGTTTAACCCAAAGACCAAAGTTGAGAGATGTGACACTTGGAACTACCGAGAGAAGACAGAAGATGGATATTTTGCAAAGGCAACTGTCTTATAATGACCTGAAACAGCTTCCTTACATCTTGACTGATAGTTTAAATCCCGCTTATAATGGTAATACAGACTGGCAAGATCTTTTTTATCAATCTGGAAAAATTACTAACGGCGATTTAAGTGTGAGTGGTGGTGGCGCGAATGGAATGGTATACAGGTTTAGTGGAGGCTACTATGATGAACAAGGTATTATTAAAGCCACTGGTTTCAAAAGGTATTCAGGTAGATTAAATCTGACAACCAGAGCCATGAAAGAGAAATTAATGATTAACCCCATCATTGCCTACTCAAGATCGGATTTTTCAAGAGGTAATGGGAATGGTAGCAGTCCTATTAATTTAGGGGCTGGCAATATGCCTTCATCGTTATTAAATCTGGATGAAGATAAAAAGGCCCTTTTATTAGGTGCCTATGATGAGAGTTTGGATAAAAACATCAGTAATCAGCTTACGTTAAATTTAAATTTAAGTTATGAGTTTAATAAACACCTAATGTTTACTTCTCAGTCCTCTTATTTATTAAATACTGCCAGGAGGGATTATAGTAGGACGAGTATATTGAACAATGGTCAGGGAAATTCATCATCCAGCTACGCTGATAATGGTACCAATGCACTAACGTCTAACTTTTTATCTTATAACAATCAGTTTGGTAAACATTCTGTGAGTGTTATTGCTGGGCAGGACATTCAGTATAACCAGTTCCAGAATACATCTGCTTCAGGTTACGGAGGTCCGTCAGATAACATTCAGGTAGTTAATGGGTTTCAGCAATCAAGAATTTCAGCTGGTTCCGACTATCAGGCTTATGGACTCCTTTCGTATTACGGACGTTTGGCTTATGATTTCAATGGTAAGTATTTGCTTTCGGCAAGCGCCAGGGCAGACGGTTCATCAAGATTTGGTAAAAACAATAAGTGGGGATATTTCCCGTCAGCGTCTGTTGGTTGGCTAATTTCAGAAGAAAATTTTATAAAAAATTGGGTAAATAATCCATTTACGCTAATCAAATTGAGGGCAAGTTTAGGAACATCAGGAAGTTTACCTAATAATAATTATTTACAATACAATTTGTATTCCGTAAATAATGGTGGGTTTAATGGAAATGGCGGGGCGACATCTTACAATGGTACAACTGCTATTACACCGAATTTAAGTGATGGTGCGGCGCAAAGTAACCTTAGCTGGGAAAAATCCCTTCAATGGAATATTGGTACCGATATGGAGATTAAAAATGGTAAGTACGCACTATCATTTGATGTATATAACAAAGAGTCTTCTTTACAGTTATTTAGCGTAAACCTTCCATTAACAACGGGGTACGATAGGGCTTTAACGAATTCTATAGGCGTCCGAAATTCAGGTGCGGAGTTAACAGTTTCTGCTACTCCGATTGAAGGAAACTTCAAATGGTTTACAAGGGTTAACGCCTCGTATAATAAAAACCAAATTATGAATTTACCCAATGGTGGGAGAGACCTTATTTTAAGTGGAGACAGATTTGATAAATCTCACATCCTTTCAGTTGGGAGTCCAATAAATGCATTTTATCTTTATAGGACAAATGGCGTATTTTCGAGAACAAGCGATATACCTGTTAACCCTTTTACTGGAGAGTTATATAGGAATAGTAATGGTACATACCAAGCAGGTCAATTTTATCTAGCTGATCTTGACGGAGATGGTTTCATTGATATTTTTAATGATGGTATCAATCCGGACAAAGCACCAATTGGCGACCCCAATCCAAAAATTACCGGAGGCTGGACCAATGACTTCAGTTATAAGAATTTTTCATTGAATATATTTTGCACCTTCACTTTTGATAGAGATGTATTAAATTTATTTGAATCAGATCGTTTTTCTAACTCAACAGATGGAGACCCAATAAATAGATTTGCCGCATTTTCAACTCCGGATTTAAGCAAAATAAACATTTGGAGAAACCCCGGAGATCAGGCAGAATATGCTAAATATGATTTGGGAAGTTATCGTTACTATTATACCGGTGCCCAAACATTCTTCCTGGAAAAAGGTGGTTATTTCAGAATCAGAAGTATAAATTTTGGTTACAATTTTCCGGCTAAAACGCTTAAAAAATTGGGTTTAAATAAATTAAAGCTTTTTGCAATCGCAGATAATGTTTATATGTTCCAGCAGTCTAAACGCCTTCCCGATGCTGAAAACGTAAATCCATACGGGGAATATAATGGCGCGGGATATCCTATCCCAAGAAAATATACACTTGGTTTGGAAATTCAATTTTAATTTTAATACTATGAGACAGCACTTAAAAACTTTAAGCATATTAAGTTTAGTTATATTAATAACTCCACTTATTTCTTGTAAAAAAATATTGGAGCAGGAGCCCAAAAACTCTACTTACCTAGAAAAATTTTGGAAATCAGCGAGCGATGCAAGAAGTGCCTTAGCTGGAAATTATGCATTGCTCCGTAATGCTTGTACAGATAAGGAGAACCGTTACTATTTGTATGGAGATGCCATTGCCAAAAATTATTTTACCATTCAGTATACTGGGGATGGGCTTGAAGGCATACAAAATGGTGATTTTACGTTTCAATATAACTTAAACTCACTGGCTAATTACACGCTATACTATAAAACGATTGCGATGTCTAACATCGTTATTGCTAATGTAAGCAAGATGACTAATGCCCAATTGAAAGATACAGATGATCCGACAGCGTTTAAAAACAATATCATGGGTCAGGCAATGTTTATCCGTGCTTTAAGCTATTTTATGATGGTAAGGGTTTGGGGCGATGTTCCTTTGGTGACTACAGCTTATGACGATCCAATCACTGCACCACAGCTTCCTAGAAGTTCGAGAGCAGATGTGATGAAGCAAATTGAGACAGATTGCAGAAACGCCATCAATTTATTGACCTGGAATTATATTAACATTGGCGATGCAAAAGTAACCGCCAATAAAGGGTCAGCATATGCATTATTGGCCCACCTATATCTATGGAGGGCTACGATGTCTGATGTTAGCCAAGATACGCCAAATTTAACTGACGTAAATAATGCAGATACTACAATTACTACTTTAATACAAAAGGGAGGATATAGCCAAACGGATACTGCAAATTATAAATCAACTTTTGTAGGCCGTTCTAGTGACGGAATATTCGAAATCAACATGAGTGAGAATACATTAGAAGGTTCTAATTCCAGTATCGGTACGAGATTCCTTAGCGGTGCGTATATCAATACATATTCTAATAATCCAAGATTTTATGTTGTCCCACGTTATCTGTCAGATCAGTTTGGATCAAATTCTAAAGATATTCGCTTTACTAAAAATTTTGATCTTTCAAATCCTGAAAGACCAATTTGCACAAAATATAGCAATGTAATTTATAGAAACCCCGGACAGAAATTAGATGCTTACTTGAGTAATAACATGATTATTTTCCGTTTAAGTGACATGAAGTTGCTGAAAGCTGAAATTGCATTATATAAAAATGATGCAGCCACCGCGACTACTATCATTAATGAATTCAGAACAAGGAATAATCCCAATCCTACACTTGTACCAAACGGACTTTCTGTAAGTAGGGTAATGGATGAGTATATTAAGGAAAGAAGTAAGGAGATGTATCTTGAAGGGCACCTGTTCTTTGATCTTTTACGTACCAGACGCTATGGTAATGTTGTGGATTGGCTTACGGAAACCAGGTTTAGGAGAGAAGGGTTTTATTGGCCAGTGGATCCTGCACTATTCAGGGAAAATCCGAATCTTAAACAAACAACCTATTGGTTAGGAAAAGTTTAACTATTAGCAATTAAATCATGAAAAAATATATTATAGCTGTAATAGCGATTGTAACTGCCGCATTTACATCCTGCAAAAAGGATAGCTACAAAAATGATGGGGGCGTTAGTAATGCCTTTGTCAATATGACAACATATGACTATCTGAAATCTAATCCAAAGTTTGATTCCTTAGTTAAGGTTATTGACCGGGCAGGTTTAAAAGATGCTGTTAATGGAAATATAACATTCTTTGTTACGACAAATTACGGAATCGTAGACTACGTTGCGGCGAAGAAGAATCAACAGGCCATAAAAATTGGTAAGGAAAACTTTGATTTTGGGATTAAAGACATTCCTTCTCAGGAATTGAGCGATTCCTTGAAAACGTACATGTTTGCAGGTAAAATTAACCGTGATCAAATGACAGTTACCGGTAAACTTTATGATAGTATGCTTGGTTCAATTCCTAACGTACAGTATCTGATTAAGTTGAGAAGGACTTTTGATTTTAACGCGTATGTCAGTAATGTAGATTATGTAACCTATACCAAAGTGATAGGTACCAGGGATGACCGTGAGCCAAATCAGGATGCTATTCCGGATAATCAAAAAGATAAGGCTGTTGATTGCCAGACTTCGGGGATTATTACTACAACTGGAATCGTGCATGTGCTCAACGGAAATCATAGGTTGTTTTTTAATGCCCAGTCGTTAGGTAACTAAGACTGTCCGTGAAAAACAATATGTTAAACCTCAACAATGTATAATTATGAAAACAAAATATATTATAGGTTTTTTTGCATTGCTAAGCATGGCAGCATGTAAAAAAATACAACAAGGCTTTCAAAGTGATGCTATTCGATATAAGGATAATAATATCTATGCTAAAAGAGGCTTGATTTTATATCAATCTGATAGGATAAATGCCGATGGTTCTACACCGCCATATACATTTAAATTGCTAAATCTTCGACGCGAGGATGGTTCTCCTGCTCCTGCTCAATTTAATACTGAGTATGAAATTACTACGTTTAAACCAGGGATGTCATTTGATGCCACTACAGATACCACTGTAGCATTGCTGAACAAAAAAAGAGAAACTGTTAAGCGACTGCCTATGTACTTTAATGAAACCAGTGGGCAGCTTACTTTTAATAAGGCTTCGGCGAATTTACCCTTAGGTAAATACTACTTTGATGTAGAAATGACAAATGTGACAGGTACAAAATTATTTCCTAAGTTGGCTACAATAAATGTGGTAGACCCTGAATTGGAAGATCTTTTTGTAGTAACTGATAATGTTGCTAATGGATTTAATGATGTAACCGGGGCTGTAACAGCAATGCGTAACCCAACCATTACCTGTACCAAGATATCAAATTCAGGTGCACGTGCAATTTTGAAAATGGTTGATAAGAACGGACGTACATTCAATCCAAAAGCCGGCGAAATCATTCAAAGAGGAGATCGTCCGGTTTTTGAAAACTATGCCAAGTTTAACCCGGTTATCAAAACGGATACTGCAATGATTTGCGATTTTGAAGTGGCGCCATTTCCGTTAACAAAGTATGTAACGCCTACAACCGATTGGGGATTCCTAATGTATTACAGAATACCTAGTCAATATGTTACTATTGATAATTTTCCATCTTCACCTGGTTTCTCTGTAAACCCAAGATGGTCATGGCAACTTAAGTTAGAAGGTACTTATGTTATTCAAATTAAATTTAATGATGTAACCAAAAAATAATATCAAGAAATACAACAAAAAAGGCAATTTTCATATCGAAAATTGCCTTTTTTGTTGATACGACAATTAAAAAAATCCTGTTATTTGATTAAAACAGCTTGTAAACTCAATGGGCGTTCCGTATCATTTGCAGGTGTTACCAAACCACCACAAATAATATCATAATGATAACCTGCTGTAAAGCTGGTGCTGCCTATTGTAGCTTTAACTGTTCCAGATGAAGTTTCTTTTGCATCAAGCGAATAGGTTCCGGCATCTACAGTGATAAAGCCACTTGCGCTCTTGTAGGCTTTATTGCTGATTAAGGCAGTGGTTGCACTGGTTTTTGCCAGGTCGAGGGCAGGAGCATCCGGCGATAGGTTGATGAAACGGATGTAAGCTTTATCTGTTGATGGAGTAGAGAGATCATCGCCAGCCGTGAAAATATCCAATGCTCCGGGTTTGTTAATCAGGTAAGCAGAATAGTAATTCTTTGCACTTAAAGCAACAGTTTTGGTTAATACGCTCTCTGTACTGCTGGCGGTAGTAAATTTTAAACTATAAGAACCTGCTGTATAAGAGGTGTAAGAAGTAGACCCGCCAAATGGCAGAGCCGCCGAATTAACCATCGTGCCATTAAAATAAGCATTATAAGTTGCCAGGGAGGGCGAAGTATTAATTACCCTGATATAAGATATATTGGGATCGACAGTTTCGGCCTTTTTGCAAGAAGTAAGTGCCGTAAAAGTAAATAAGACAAATAAGGAAAGGGCTCTAAAATGACTTGGAGTAGAATTCTTCATGGTGTTTTAAAATTTGATTTAATATTAAGAAACATCAATAAAACGACGGCTCAGCAGTATTCGCTACAGCACTACAAATATTGCGCTTTAATCAGCATTTTAGTATGTTAAAAGTTGTTAAGCAGATGTTAAAATTTGGTGCTCTTTTTTAACAAGGTTAATGCTGGCCAGAGAGATTATGATAAAATTAATTATAAGCCAAATAATTCTTAGCCGGAGTATGCCCCCCAGACCCTGATTAAGTCAGATTAATCTAAAAAAAACAAAAGCTTAACATAAAAAAATCACGATATTATTGTGTAACTCGATTTTTATTTAAACCTTTGCACCTCAATAGAGTTAAAGCCGTTTGAATACGCAAGAAATGATTAAACAAATTTTATATAAACTTTCAGTTTCCCCGACACAAACAGTGTGTGGGAAAGGTTTGTTTATTAATCATTGTCAACCCGTATTTTATTCTCCCATAAGCCGGCAAAATTTCACTCCACGTATTTAGTACCTATACTAAACGTAACGAGGAATTGATCCTCTCTAAAAACCCAATTAACAAGAATACTTATAATTTTTCGTTAGAAAACGAATGGATATTAACGAATTTATAGTGCAGGTTGCACTTCCTGAACATCGTGTATTTGCCGAAGAAATTGTAACCGAGATGGCCGAGTCTGCTAAAGCACGCGGTACCGGTATAGCCAAGCGTTCGCCGGAGTATGTTGCAGGCAAAATGATCGAAGGTAAAGCTGTAATTGCTTTCCACAAGGATGGTACCTGGGCTGGCTTCTGCTATATCGAAACCTGGAGCCACGGGCAGTTTGTAGCCAATTCTGGATTAATCGTTTCCCCTAAATTTAGGAAGGCCGGTTTGGCACATGCCATTAAACAGAAAGTTTTCGAACTTTCCAGAAGCTTGTACCCAAAGGCAAAGATTTTTGGCTTAACCACCGGTTTGGCCGTAATGAAAATCAATTCCGATCTGGGATATGAACCGGTTACCTATTCTGAACTTACACAGGATGAAGAATTTTGGAAAGGCTGCCAAAGCTGTGTAAACTTCGAGATATTGAAAATGAAGGAACGTAAAAACTGCATGTGTACGGCCATGCTTTACGATCCGGCTACGCAAAAGCACGATGCCGCTAAGAAGTTTGCCGAAGAACTACAGAAAAAACCCAAATTATACGAGCGCTTTATGCGCATTAAACAGCGCTTGGTTGTTAAACCTAAGCCAAAAACCGGATTAAAAGCCCTTTTATTTTTATTTACCTTTTTATTTAAGTAGCATGAAAAAAGTTGTTTTAGCATTTAGCGGAGGCTTAGATACCTCATTTTGTTGTATTTACCTGGCAAAAGACCGTGGGCTGGAAGTTCACTCGGTGATTGTAAACACAGGTGGTTTCTCTGATGAGGAATTACAGGAAATTGAGAAAAGGGCTTATGCTTTAGGCGTTAAATCGCATGCTGTAGTAGATGAAACTGAAGGTTATTATGATGACTGTATTAAGTACCTGATTTTTGGCAATGTACTTAAAAATGCCACCTATCCGTTATCGGTAAGTGCCGAACGTGTAAGTCAGGCAACTGCGATTGCCAACTATGTTAAAAAAATCGGTGCTGATTATGTGGCCCATGGCAGTACCGGTGCAGGTAACGATCAGGTACGTTTCGATATGATCTTCAACATCCTGATCCCTGGAGTTGAGATTATTACCCCGATCAGGGATTTAAAATTATCACGCGAAGCGGAAATAGAATATTTGGCTCAACATGGAGTGGAATATAGTGCCGAAAAAGCAAGATATTCTATCAATAAAGGGCTATGGGGAACTTCGGTAGGAGGAAAAGAAACTTTAACCTCTCATGAAACCTTGCCAGAAAGTGCCTGGCCAACACAGGTTTCGGAAACCGGATCGCGTAGGTTAGAACTGACTTTCGTGAAAGGCGAACTGGTAGCTATTGACGGTGAAACATTAGCTCCGGTTAGGGCAATCCAAAAATTACAGGCCATTGCACAACCTTTCGGTATTGGAAGAGATATCCATGTGGGAGATACCATTATCGGCATTAAAGGCCGCGTTGGTTTCGAAGCTGCCGGACCGATTATCATTATTAAAGCGCACCATACTTTAGAAAAACATACCTTAACCAAATGGCAGTTGAGCTGGAAAGAGCAGTTATCATCTTTCTATGGTAACTGGTTGCACGAAGGGCAATTCCACGATCCGATTATGCGGAATATTGAAGCATTTTTAGCCGACACGCAAAAATTTGTGAGTGGTAAAGTATTTGTAGAACTGTTGCCATATCGTTTCCAGATTATCGGAATTGAATCAGACCACGATTTAATGAGCAATAAATTTGGTAGCTATGGCGAAATGAATAACGCCTGGACCGGCGAAGATGTTAAAGGTTTCTCTAAAATATTCGGTAACCAGGTAATGATCTGGCACAAAGTGAATAGTGAGGTTGAAAGCTAAAAGGCGTAATCTTGATACTTGATTCTTAATACTAAAATGAATAAAATCCTGTCAAAAGAAAGTTGTTTAAACCATTATAAATGGGGTGATAACTGTGATGGATGGAATTTTGTGAGCAAGCCTGATGCGGCCATTAAACAGGAGTTAATGCCATCTCAAACTGCCGAGAAATTACATTTTCATACCTATGCAGAGCAGTTTTTCTTCATCTTGAAGGGGCAGGCAACCTTTTTAATTGAAGGAGAAAAGTTCATGGTTGAGGCCAACGAAGGTTTACAGATTAAAGCTGGCGATAAACATAAAATTATGAATGACGGCGTTGGTGATTTGGAATTTATTCTTTTCTCTTATCCATCAACCCAAAACGACAGAACGGATTGTGAATAATATAGCGATAAAACAAATAGGATTAAATGAGGCTCATCTTGTGATCGGTCTGTTTAACCAATATCGCATGTTTTACAACCAGTTTTCAGATATCGGAATGGCTAAAGCTTTCATCGATGAACGTTTACAGCATAACGAATCCATTATATTTTTAGCCATAGATCAGGATACGGAGCAAGCAGTGGGTTTTGCCCAGTTATATCCTAAGTACTCATCGTTAAGGCTGAATAAAAACTGGATACTGAACGATTTATATGTTCTTGAAGATTACCGCAAACAGGGGATCGGCAGCGAATTGATTAAAACCACCCTTGATTTTGCCAGAGCCAAGAGATCTACATTTGTACAATTGGAAACCGCTGTCGACAATTTTACTGCACAGCAGCTGTACGAAGGTATCGGTTTTGTAAAGCAGCAAAATGAGGAAGATTTTTTTCTTTATAAAATAGCACTAAACTCATAGAGATGAATAAAATTAAAGCAGGCATAATTGGTGGTGCAGGTTACACAGGAGGCGAAATGTTACGCATCCTTGTTAATCACCCAAATGTTGAAATTGCTTTCGTAAACAGCACCAGTAATGCCGGAAACCTGATTTCTGATGTGCATACTGATTTGATCGGCGATACAGATTTAAAATTTGTAAGCAGCATTCAGCAGGATATTGATGTATTGTTTTTATGCGTTGGCCATGGCGATGCGAGAAAATTTTTAACCGTAAACCCGATCAACGAAAATATTAAAATTATCGATTTATCACAGGATTTTAGGCTGCATCAGAAGTCGACATTCGAAAACCGTGAATTTGTTTACGGATTGCCTGAACTGAACCGCAATAAAATTAAAACGGCTAAAAATATTGCTAATCCTGGTTGTTTCGCAACTTGTATCCAGTTAGGGTTATTGCCTTTGGCTGAAAAGGGACTGATCCGGAAAGAAGTTCACATCAATGCAACTACCGGTTCAACTGGTGCCGGACAAAGCTTGGCTGCCACCTCGCACTTCAGCTGGAGGAACAACAATCTTTCTATCTATAAGGCATTTCAGCATCAGCACCTGAACGAAATTAGTGAAAGCTTATTGCAGTTGCAGCCTTCACTTTCGGAGGTGTTAAACTTTGTGCCACAGCGGGGAGCTTTTACCCGGGGAATTTTGGCCGCAATGTACCTGGAAACGGATTTAACCTTGGAAGAAGCACAAGATATTTACGAAGAATATTATAGTGCCCATCCTTTTACGCATGTTAGTCAGAAAAACATAGATTTAAAACAGGTGGTAAATACCAATAAAGCATTAATTCATATAGAAAAACATGGCCGTAAATTATTTATCATCAGCATTATCGATAACCTTTTAAAGGGGGCCAGCGGACAAGCAGTTCAGAACATGAACTTAATGTTCGGTCTGGAGGAAACCGCGGGGCTTAGATTGAAGGCAGCTAATTTCTAGGCTGAAGGCTGGAAGGTTGAAGGTAAAAAGGTCTGGATTCAGATCTGAAAATTTTAAAATATATGAGAGATTATCAAAAACTAGATGTTTGGAAAAAGGCTCACTTGTTTACTTTACAGGTTTATAAGGAAATCTTATCTGTCATGCCTATTGAAGAAAAATTTGCTTTAACCCAACAAATTCGGCGGGCCACCTATTCAATTCCTTTGAATATTGTAGAAGGAAGCGGCAAGAATACAGATAAAGATTTTGTCCACTATCTTGATAATGCACTTGGTTCTACAAAAGAAGTAGAATATGCTTTTATTCTCATCCGCGATTTACGTTATATCAATTTAGAAGCTTACGAGACTGTAAATAAAAGTATTAATGAAATTAAAGCGATGTTAATCGCATTTATTAAATTTTTGAGAGGCAGTGGAAAAGGTTAGGCTACATAAACCTTCAACCTTCAAACCCTCAACCTTCAAACCTTATTAAAAAATGAACTTATTCGACGTTTACCCACTTAACGATATAGAAATAACCAAAGCAGCAGGCAGCAATGTTTGGGATGCTAACGAACAACAATATTTGGATTTATATGGCGGACATGCTGTGATTTCAATAGGTCATACCCATCCGCATTATGTAAGCCGTTTAACCAATCAGCTAAACAAGGTTGGTTTTTATTCCAATTCGGTGAAGATTCCTTTACAGGTTCAGCTTGCCGAAAAATTGGGAGAAGTTTCTGGCAAAAAAGATTTTCAACTTTTTTTATGTAACTCTGGTGCCGAAGCAAACGAAAATGCCTTAAAACTGGCCTCTTTCTATAATGGAAGAAAAAAAGTAATCGCTTTTACCGGTGCTTTCCACGGACGTACCTCCTTAGCCGTGGCTGTAACCGATAACCCTAAAATCGTAGCTCCTGTTAACCAGACCGAAAATGTAATCTTTTTGCCTTTTAATAATGAAATTGCTTTAGAGGAAACTTTTAAGGCACAGGGCAATGATATTTCGGCAGTAATTATGGAAGGTATACAAGGTGTTGGTGGCATTAAAGAGGCTTCAAAAAGTTTCTTACAAAAGATCCGTGCGCTTTGTGACGAATATAATGCCGTTTACATTGCAGATAGCGTGCAATGCGGCTACGGACGCACAGGCTCGTTCTATTCGCATGATTATGCTGGCGTAGAAGCAGATATATATACCATGGCAAAAGGAATGGGTAATGGATTTCCCGTGGCCGGGATTTCTATTGCGCCTAAATTTAAACCTTGGCATGGCGAGTTAGGCACCACTTTCGGGGGTAACCACCTGGCATGTGCTGCGGCTTTAGCGGTTTTGGAAGTGATAGAAAAAGATAACCTTATTAAAAATGCTGAAGAAGTAGGTAATTACCTGATTGCAGAACTTAAAAAATTTGAGCAGGTAGTAGAAGTGCGCGGTCGTGGATTAATGATCGGAATTGAATTGCCTTCTGAACTGGCACATGTTAAAAAAGAGCTACTGTTTACGCACCATATTTTTACCGGAGAAGCAAAACCAAATGTAATCCGTTTATTGCCTGCATTAAATTTGACGAAAGCACATGCTGATGAGTTTTTGGAGGCATTTGGTCGCGCGCTTAAAGCTTAAAGACTAAAGCTGAAAGCATGAATAACTGACAAGTAGTGTACTTTAGTATTTATGTTTTTTGCTCTGGTTTATAATAAATAAAAACTAGATTAGTAGTATCCCTATTTTCGAATAGAAAGGCTTTGGTCTTTCTAATTTAAATTTAAGCTAAATAAAAATGAGAGACTACCAAAAACTGGATGTTTGGAAAAAGTCACATTTAATGGTGTTATTTGTTTATTCAGATATACTACCAATGTTTCCAGCATCTGAAAAATATGATTTATATAGTCAGGTTAAGCGAGCAGCTTACTCGGTGCCGCTAAATATTGTTGAGGGAGCAGGTCGGAACTCGGAACAAGATTTTGCACGGTTTTTAGATATAGCACTAGGATCTTGTCATGAAGTTGAATATGCCTGTTTACTTGCTAACGATTTGAGGTACTTAAACGAAGACAAGTATCTGGAAATAAATAATAAAATAAATGAAGTTAAGGCAATGCTTATAGGCTTGCTGAAACGGTTAAGACGATAAATTGTTTAGGGTTTAGATGATGCAGCCTGTTTAAAACTTTGCAGGGGCTTTAGTCTTTAAGCTTTAAGCTTTAAGCTTTAAAAAATGAAACTTTTCACCTCCGTACACGATGTTCCAAGCATCAAACAGTTTGTAAATGATGCGCTTGCATTAAAGGAAAATCCTTTTGCATACCAGGATTTAGGTAAAAACAAGACTTTGGGTCTGGTTTTTATGAACCCGAGCTTACGTACCCGGTTAAGTACGCAAAAGGCAGCCTTAAACCTGGGCATGAATGTAATGGTAATGAATATGGATAAAGAGGGCTGGGCTTTAGAAACACAGGATGGTGTGGTAATGAACGGTACAACAGTTGAACACATCCGCGAAGCTGCAGCTGTAATGGGCCAATACTGCGATATTTTGGGGTTACGTTCTTTCCCGAAGCTAAACAACCGGGAGGAGGATTACAGCGAAGATTTCTTTAATAAATTTGTTAAATACTGCGCGGTGCCTGTGGTGAGTTTAGAGAGTGCAACACGCCACCCATTACAAAGTTTTGCCGATATCATTACCATTCATGAAACCTGGACAAAGAAGCCTGACGGACGTAAACCAAAGGTAGTTCTGGCCTGGGCACCGCACGTAAAGGCATTGCCACAGGCAGTACCAAATTCTTTTGCCGAGTGGATGTGTAAAGCACAGGAAGAAGGCATGATCGATTTTACGATTGCCCAACCAGAAGGTTACGAACTTTCTGATGATTTTACTTCCGGAGCAAACATCCAGTATAATTTAGAGGAAGCCTTATCGGGAGCAGATTATGTGTATGTGAAAAACTGGAGCAGTTATAAAGAATACGGTAAAGTATTAACCTATCCTGATGGCTGGATGATGAACAACGAGAAGTTGAAATTTACCAATGATGCTAAAGTAATGCACTGTTTACCGGTACGTCGTGATTTAGAATTATCATCTGAAATTTTAGACGGACCGAACTCGTTGGTGATCCACGAGGCAGGTAACCGTTTGTGGGCTGCACAGGCGGTAATTAAAGCGATGTTGGAACAATTGAAATAAAAAAAGAAACTCGTCATTGCGACGGGTACGAAGTAATCTTAATGCGGTAGAAAATACCCACCCACAATTGTAAGATTGTTTTGTGCCTCGCGATGACGGACATGCTAGCAATATGAAACAACTCACTATCATAAAAATCGGTGGAAATGTAATCGATAATTCAGAAAACCTGCATCAGTTTTTATTGGATTTTACAGCTTTGCCCGGAGATAAAATTTTGGTTCATGGCGGAGGTAAAATTGCAACCGAACTGAGCGAATCGTTAGGTATTGAGGCCAAAATGGTTGAAGGCAGACGGATTACCGATATCGAAACCTTACGGATCGTGACGATGGTTTATGCTGGCTTAATCAATAAAAACATGGTAGCGCAGTTACAGGCTAAAGGCAGCAATGCGATTGGTTTGAGCGGCGCAGATGGAAATGTGATCAAAGCAACAAAGCGGCCGGTAAAGGCTGTAACCTACGGTAATGAGCCCGGACCTTTAGCCGGTTCAGTAATCGATTATGGTTATGTTGGCGATCTTGACGAAAATTCGGTGTCATCGGCTACTTTACATAATTTGCTGAATGCTGGCCTGGTTCCGGTATTATGTGCCATTACCCATGATGGAAATTCACAGTTGCTCAATACCAATGCCGATACCATTGCCTCTTCTGTTGCAGTGGCCATGTCATCTTTATATGAGACACGTTTGGTATATTGCTTCGAGAAAAAGGGTGTATTAAAGGATGTTAGTGACGATGCTTCGGTAGTGAGGGAAATTAAAGCAGGTGAGTTTGAAGGCTTAAAAGCAGATGGAACGGTACAGGGAGGAATGATCCCTAAACTGCTCAACGCTTTCGAGGCAATTAAAAAAGGTGTTTCTGCCGTTTATATCGGTAAGGCTGATGAACTGGCCGAACTTGCAGATGGTACTTTTGGAACAAAGATGCTGAAGTAAGGTAGATGGCAGGAAGGTTGAAGATGCAAGGACACCGATTTGCATTTGTAATTCTTTAGTGTGCTGGCTTTCTGATGTAGATTTTATAGACTTTTAGAGGGGAAAAGAAACCGATAATCACTGCTTTTGCAAACTAAACCTGATAGAAACGAAAATACTTTTTGTATTCAAAACGAGAAAGATTGCTGCATCGTTCCTCCTCGCAATGACGATGAATGGATGAAAAGGCAGAAGTTAAAAAGATTGAAGTGGATAGCAGGACTGAAATACCATTAGAATTACTGAAATTGCTTTTCAAAACCCGAAAGAAGAAAAATAAAACTGTGTAATTAACCCTCAGGAAAAATTAATATCATGTCAAAAAAAATAGCCATAATTGGTAGCGGAAATATTGGTTTATCTTTAGCAAAAGGTTTGGTGAAAGCCGATTTTGCCCAAGCTGCCGATATTACGTTAACCCGTAGAAATATTAATCATTTAAAGTCGTATGCCGAGGCGGGCTTTAAGGTAAGTAATCATAATAAACAAGCTGTTGAAGCCGCTGATGTTGTGATTTTAGCCGTTTTGCCGCAACAATTAAATCTGGTTTTAGATGAAATACAGGCTTCGATTGTGCCCGCAAAACACCTGGTTATTTCGGTTATTTCAGGAGTAAGTTGTGCGGCCGTTAGAGCGAAGCTGGGAGATGATGTTGAAGTGATCCGCGTAATGCCAAATACGGCCATCGCTATCGGCCAGTCTATGACCTGTATGGCCAGCGATAATGCCTCAGCAGAAAACATTGAAGAGGTAACCAGGATGTTTGAAACCGTTGGCTCGGTGGTTAAAATAAACGAAGATTTAATGACATCGGCCACGGCACTTTGTGCCTGTGGCATAGCATTCTTTTTAAGGGCAATCAGGGCAGCATCTCAAGGCGGAGTAGAAATTGGTTTTCATGCCGATGAAGCATTGAAAATGGCAGTACAAACCGCTAAAGGAGCAGCCGATTTACTTTTATTGAACGCAACACACCCCGAAACTGAAATAGATAAGGTAACTTCGCCGAAAGGTTGCACCATTGCCGGCTTAAATGAAATGGAACACAATGGTTTTAGCTCATCGCTGATAAAAGGTATTAAACTTTCGGCCTTAAAAGCCGGAAATTTATACACCAAGGAGGGCTAAAAGCTTAAAGACCAATGCTAAAAGCAGGGTGCAATGTCTTGATACTTTTACAACAAAATAAATTGGTGTCGAGTATTAAGTATCAGGATTAACCATCCTTGATACTTAATACTGGATACTGGATACGGGATAAAGAGTACTTGATACTATGTCATTAGAAAATATACAAAAAGAAAGCCTGGATTTATTGCGACAGTTAATCCGCATCCAGTCTTTTAGTAAAGAAGAAGACAGAACTGCGAATTTAATTGCTCAGTTTCTGGAGGAGAGGGGGATCAAAACCCAGCGAAAAATGAATAACGTTTGGGCCTACAACAAGCATTTTGATGCCAATAAGCCAACTTTATTGTTAAACTCCCATCACGATACGGTTAAACCGAATTCTGGTTATACGCGCGATCCTTACGATGCGGCAATTGAAGGCGATAAATTATTTGGTTTAGGCAGTAATGATGCCGGTGGATGTTTGGTTTCACTTATTGGTACATTTTTATATTATTACGAACAGGAAAATTTAAAATATAATATCTGTTTGGCAGCTACAGCCGAGGAAGAAATTTCTGGCAACAATGGCTTAGAGCTGGTATTGCCTGATTTAGGTGAGCTTGAATTTGGTATTGTAGGCGAACCGACAGAAATGAACCTCGCCATTGCTGAGCGTGGCCTGCTGGTATTGGATTGTGTATCGCACGGAAAAGCCGGTCATGCTGCCCGAGAAGAAGGCGAGAATGCCATTTACAAGGCATTAAAAGATATTGAATGGTTCAGAAATTACCAGTTTCCGAAAGTATCTGAGGTTTTCGGACCATTAAAAATGACGGTTACCATTATTAATGCAGGTTCACAACACAATGTTGTTCCGGCAAATTGTACCTTCACGGTTGATGTGCGTGTAACAGATGCCTATACCAATGAAGAAGTATTGGAAATTATCCGTGCAAACGTAGATTGTGATGTTACCCCACGCTCTATCCGTTTAAAACCTTCGTCTATCGATAAAAACCATCCGGTTGTGCAGGCGGGGATAGCACTGGGCCGAACCACTTACGGTTCGCCAACTACGTCAGATCAGGCTTTATTAGATATCCCATCGGTAAAAGTTGGGCCAGGTTTTTCAGGCCGCTCGCACATGGCTGATGAATTTTTGTATGTACGGGAGGTTGCAGAAGGAGTTGAAGGGTACATTAACATGTTGAAACCGGTTGTACAGGGTTAAAGAGCTTTAGGGCACGAGGCTTGGAGGCCTAACTTAAATATTTGAATGCTTTGTGTTCTCTGTGAAAAACCCAGCGAACTTTGTGGTAAAAATAGTATAGCTTAGTGCGCTTTGCGAAAAGCCTTGCGCCCTTTGCGGTTAAATAAAATTAAAATGAAGATTTGGCAAAAAAATATTGATGTAAATCAGTTTGTAGAAAATTTTACGGTAGGTAAAGACCGTGAACTCGATCTGCAAATGGCAAAATTTGACGTGCTGGGTTCACTGGCCCACACCGAAATGTTGGAAACCATTAATTTGCTAACGGCTGAAGAATTGAAAACCATTCAACAGGAACTTAAAAATATTTACGCTGAAATTGAAGCCGGTAATTTTACCATCGAAGACAGTGTAGAAGATGTACACTCGCAGGTGGAGTGGCTGCTTACACAGCGCATTGGCGAAGCTGGCAAAAAAATTCATAGTGGCCGCTCGCGTAATGACCAGGTTTTGGTCGATTTAAAGCTGTTTTTCCGTGCCTGCATCGAAGATATGGTTAACCAGACTTCTACATTGTTTAACCAGTTAATAGCGCTGAGCAATACCCATAAAGATAAACTATTGCCAGGTTATACACATTTACAGATTGCTATGCCTTCATCTTTTGGTTTGTGGTTTGGTGCTTATGCCGAAAGCCTTGCCGATGATATGGAACTGATGCTGGCCGCCTGGAAAATCACCAATAAAAACCCATTAGGCTCTGCAGCAGGTTATGGCTCGTCATTTCCTTTAAACAGGACTTTAACAACCAAATTACTGGGTTTTGAAAGCTTAAACTATAACGTGGTTTATGCGCAGATGGGCCGTGGCAAAACCGAAAGAATTTTGGCGCAGGCCATGAGTGCGGTAGCTGCAACGCTGGCTAAAATGGCGATGGATGTTTGTTTGTTCATTAACCAGAATTTCGGATTTATCAGTTTTCCGGCAGAGCTGACTACAGGTTCGAGCATTATGCCACATAAAAAGAACCCTGATGTTTTCGAACTGATCCGTTCGCGTTGCAATAAAATTCAGGCTTTGCCGAACGAAATTGCCATGATGATTACCAATTTACCTTCAGGTTATCACCGCGATTTGCAGTTGTTAAAGGAAAATCTTTTCCCAGCCATTGCTTCGCTAAATGAATGCCTGGAAATCGCCACTTTTATGTTCCAGAATATTACCATAAAGGACGATATTTTAAAGGATAAAAAATACGATTACCTGTTCAGTGTTGAGGTGGTTAATGAACTTGCCCTGCAGGGGGTACCGTTTAGAGAAGCGTATAAAATAGTTGGCGAGCAGATTGAAAATGGTACTTTTGCACCATCGAACCAAATACACCATACCCACGAAGGCAGTATCGGTAACCTTTGTAACGAGCAGATAACTGCTGCAATGAACGCTGTATTGGCGCAGTTTGGTTTTGAAAAAGTGAATAAAGCGATAGCAGATTTAATAGCATAATATGAAAGTTTCAGTAATAGCCAATTCATTAATTGGTTCAGAAATTATAAAAATTGGTAACGAAGTTAACGAGATGAAGCGCAAGGGCGCATCGATTGCCAACTTAACCATTGGCGATTTCGATTCGAATATCTACCCTATACCAGCTGAGTTAAAAGCAGGTATTGTGGAAGCCTATAATGCCAATCAAACCAATTACCCGCCAGCTGATGGGGTTTTGCCATTGCGCGAAACAGTTTCGGAACTATTGAAAGATAGATTTGGCCTTGAATATAATACTAACAGTATTTTGGTTTCCGGTGGTTCCCGTCCGTTGATTTATGCTACCTATCTGGCTTTAATCGATCCTGGCGATACCGTGGTTTTCCCTGCACCATCTTGGAACAACAACCACTATTCTCATTTAACTTCGGCTAAAACCATTGCCGTAGAAACCGATGCAGCCCATAATTTTATGCCAACAGCTGCGCAATTGAAACCGCATTTAAAAGGCGCAACGTTATTGGCTTTATGTTCGCCATTAAATCCAACCGGAACCATGTTCGATGCAGATTCGCTGGCTGAGATCTGTGATGCTGTTTTGGAAGAAAATGCTTCACGCGGTGCAGATGAAAAGCCATTGTACATGATGTATGATCAGATTTATTCGCTTTTGACTTTTGGTAAAAAGCATGTAAATCCAGTTTCTTTAAGGCCGGAGATGAGGCCGTTTACTATTTTTGTAGATGGCAGCTCTAAATGTCTGGCTGCAACCGGTGTACGTGTTGGATGGGGTTTCGGTCCGGAAGATATCATTAACAGAATGAAAGCATTGGTTGGCCACATGGGTGCCTGGGCTCCAAAAGCCGAGCAGGTTGCCATGTCTAACTATTTTAACGATAAAGCACAGGTTGATACTTTTTTAACCAGCTTTAAGGCTCAGGTACAAGACAGCTTAAACGCGCTTTACGATGGTTTTAATGCTTTAAAGGCCGAAGGCTTTAATGTAGATGCGGTAGAACCAATGGGAGCCATTTACCTGACCATTAAAATTGACTATATCGGTAAAACAACCGAAGATGGTCAGGTTTTAAAAGACAGTGCAGATGTAAACTTCTACCTGATCAAAGAAGCCGGAGCAGCATTGGTACCTTTCTCAGCCTTTGGAAATGAAGATAGCATGCCATGGTTTAGGGCATCGGTGGGGGCTTGTACCCTACAGGACATTAAAGATATGTTACCAAGAATTAAAATAGCCTTAAGTAAGTTGAAATAGGTATTTCATTTATAACATATAAACCCCTCTTCAATTATTTTGAAGAGGGGTTTTGTTTTGATCGTCATGTCGACCAAGGTAAAACGCAGTTGAGAACCCGCAGGTTAGTGAAGCTAAATCTCGAGATAGATCTCTCCGCTACACTGCGTTTCGGTCGAGATGACGGATTTTTTTATTGGATTTTGTATAGGCTCCGGACTCCAGACTGAGGACTTAAGACTAAAAACTAATCCTCCCTGCTTCCATCATCAGCCATTCTTACCATTTTAGGCTCGAATTTAGCCACCACATCAACTAGTTCCGTTTGTGCTGCCATTACTATGTTGATGTCTTTATAGGCCATTGGTGCTTCATCTAAGCCAGCCCCAATTAATGTAACATTATGATCCTTTAAAATGGCTTTCATATCCGATTTGGTGATCGATTGAATCGCTTTCGTCCTGCTCATTTGTCTGCCTGCACCATGCGATGCCGAGTTGATTGCGCTGGTTTCGCCTTTTCCTCTTACTAAAAATCCAGGTGCCGTCATACTTCCCGGGATAATTCCCATTACGCCTTTACCTGCGGGTGTAGCTCCTTTTCGGTGCACCATTACTTCTTCACCATCAAGAATTTCTTTCCACGCAAAGTTATGGTGGTTTTCTACCTTGGCCAAAACCTTTGCCCCGATGGCTTTGGTTAACCTTTTATGGATTATCTCATGACAAGCTGAAGCATAATCGCCGGCAAGGTTCATTGCTAACCAATATTCTTGTCCTTCGGCTGTATCCATATCTAAATAAGCCAGGTTTGCGGCTTCTTTAGGCAGCTTACACATCTCTTTTGCCAGTTTGGTGTAATGCCCCGCAATGGTGGCGCCTAAACCGCGCGAACCCGAGTGGGTTAACAAAGCCACATAGCGGCCTTTATCGATGTTTAAAACCTCATCGCGTTCTGCGAAATCGATAATTCCCCATTCTGCAAAATGGTTACCTCCGCCTGATGTACCTAATTGTGACCAGGCCTTTCCATGCAGCTTTTTAAGAAAAGGCGTAGAATTAAATGCCTCATCTTCCAAAACTTTATGATCGGCTCTTTCCAAACCCTTAAATTCTCTGCCTGCTCCGAATTTAGTGTGGGCGATTAATTCCCGCTTATACATGGCATCTTTACCGAAATAATGTTTTTCGGGGATATCGAAAATACTCAAAGCCATACGGCAGCCAATATCAACACCTACACCGTAAGGTATAATGGCATTTCTGGTCGCTAATACACCTCCGATTGGTAAACCATAACCTTGATGGGCATCAGGCATTAATGCCCCCGCTGCCGAAACCGGTAATTTCATGGCTATATCCATTTGGTTTCGGGCGCCTTCTTCAATGTAATCAGCGCCAAATACCGCGTAAGGCTTAGCATGGCTTACCAGTTCAATGGTTTCATCTTTTGGCGCATTGGCTGCTTCAATCATGGCCGTAGCCAACGGATTTAAAGCCGGATCATCCAAAAAACTTTCCGGGTAATCTTTTACTTTTTTAAATAAAGCCAGCGATTCTTTTTCTTCGGTATCTGCAAAATTTTCTTTCAGAATATCTAAAGCTAAGCCTACTATTTTTCCTTCGGTATAACCTATTTCGATCAGGTTGTTACCTGTTATATTGTTTTTCATTTTTTTCTCATTAATCCCCGGCAGGCAACATTCACCTCGCCGAGGGGTTTCTAAATTTAATTTATTTCACGAAGATTTGCTTCAATTGATCTACAATTTGGCCGCTACCCGATAAGCTGATGGTATTGATTTTTTCTGCGATTTTCTCTACATATTCCATCTCTTTCAACTTATACAACATTGTATTTTCTTCCATCAATTTGGCTGTATTTAACAAACTTCTGGTCGAGGCAGTTTCTTCTCTTCGCGTAATGATATTGGCTTGCGCCCTTTTCTCGGCAACTAAGACCTGGTTCATAATCTCCTTAACATCACCCGGTAAAACAATGTCTTTAACACCACAGTTGGTCAATTTTATGCCCAAATTTTCAACTTTATCCAAGGTAATGGACATTACCATTTTGGCCACTTTTTCTTTGCTTTCCATTAATTCGTCAAACGTCATTAAGCCAATACATTCTCTTAATGCCAATTGCATGGTGATGTACAATTGTTTTTCGAATTCTTTGTTCTCCAATAAAGCTTTGATGATGTCATCAACTTTATATTGAATGCTGAAATTTACCCTCAATTGTGCTTTATCTTTTGTTAAGATTTCTTGTCCGATAATCTCCATATTTAATTGCCTGATATCAGTTTTCAAAACCTGAATACTTGTGCTGTTTTTCCAGTAAACATAGTTTCCGGCGTCCATTATCCTTTCAAATTTGCCATCAATAAATAACAAAGCTTTTTCGAATGATTCTACTTTATAAGCCCTGATGTAGTTTAACAATGGTGCTTTCTCCAATAAATTCTTATCAATTACTTCGTCAATATTAATGTTGCTGATATCTACCTTAACAAAATTGTATGCTGATAAACCTTTCCAAATGGCATGCCTTCCGGCAGTTAAAACAGATTTGAAGTTTTTGTTTTGGTAAACCAAGGCCAATTCGTTGTCGGCAACGCTTATTAAGTGAATCAAATTCACAAAATCTGCATTTTCCAACAAAATATCCAATTCGGCAACTGAGTAATAGTACTCTTTAGCCATATCATATAATGTCATGCTTTCACCGAAACCTAACCAGTAAGTTCCTGCTGTTAAAACTTTTTTTAATTTTCCTTTTTTAAACACCAATCCAACATAATTGGTGTTAATCGTTACTCTTTTCATGTTTTTGATGTTAGCCCCATCTAAATCTTCCCCTAAGAGGGAGGACTTAATGAGTATAATTAATTATTTTATTCTTTTTAAAAGTGTTGCGCAAGCACATTTACCTGTTTTTTGCGGAAGTAAAAGTTTATCAAGCTTGTTTAAAAATGAAACGGGGTTTGTCTTATCGGTTTCATACCTCTAGCGTATTTTACCTTCTTGATTCAACCAATTTGATTTTTAAATCTTTTCTTGCTGCACTGATTCTTACTGAGCAAATACAGATTTGCTTTTTGGATTTAGAAAAATCCTAAAGCCAAATGAGGTTGCACAACGCTTATTTTGGTGGGCGGTTTGAAAAGTTGCCCTTCTTTTTGTTTTGGATTTTGAGTCCTAAACGCTTACCAATTAACTATTCCAAGTGACAGTTGGAAGCAGGATTCGAACCTGCATATTTGGTTGTTACTCTAACCCCTGAGTTATTCCGGCGCGGGCCGGAAGTGGGATTCGAACCCACGACACACAACGTGTTTAGACAAACTACCACCATCCTGATCAGTACATTCCATGCAATTGCACGAATACTTTGGGGCCATACAGAAACCCGCAACCGGGATCAGTTTTGATGTAGTGTTGCCATCCCGGTTATTCACCGGAATTTCTTTATAAATGATCTGATTTATATACGTTACCCTGTTCCACCTATCGGGAACAGGGGTTTCCTGCTGCCTCAAATAATCAGCAGCAGCACGACGGAGAGCGCGTATCATTTAACAGTAAACTGTCTCTATAAATCAGGTTGTTATTGTTGATGTTTTTCAAAGAACTTCATTATCGACTGGCGACATTACAAAGATGCTACCACCCCTGCGCGGCTGATTTGCGCAGTAAAAAATATTTTGATGTTATCTGTTTAAATTATTGGTATACAGTGTGATAAATTTTGTTTTTTTGTTAAAAATATTTCTTTTTGCTGTTAACTGCGCAATTGTATTGCGTAGATCAAAAACGCTTTCATATCTTTAGCTTCAAGAAATCACCAGATTTTTGGCATAAACTTAAAATCACGCTAAAATGGCCATCAATAAATCAGCCCTCATCCGTTACAAAACCATCGACGATTGTTTGAGAAACCGTTTCCGTAAATGGACGCTCGATGATATTATAGAAAAGGTTGCCGAAACCCTTTACGAACTGGAAGGCATAACCAGTGGAGTAAGTAAGCGTACCATACAGGCCGATATTCAATTGATGCGGAGTGATAAGCTTGGTTATAATGCACCGATCATTGTAAAAGATAAACGCTTTTATGCTTACGGAGACCCAAATTTCAGTATCACCAAAGCACCGATCAATAATGCGGATGTAGATAAAATGAAAGAAATTGTTGGTGTGCTGAAACAGTTTAATGCCTTTAATTACTTCGACGAAATGAGCGATATGATTGCCCGTCTGGAAAATAACCTTTATAAATCGACCAAACAGAGCGGTAATAATATCCAGCTGGAAAGCAATAAACTGGTTAAGGGTTTGGAATGTATTCCTCCTTTATATCAGGCAGTTTTAAATAAACGATCGTTGCTGATTGAATATAAATCGTTCAAAGCACAGCAGTCGCAACAGGGGATTTACTTTCCGTATCTGTTAAAAGAATACCGCAACAGATGGTTTTTGATCTGTAAAGCGAAAAAGCGGCCAGGGATCTTAAATCTGGCATTGGATAGGATCGTTGAATTTCAGGAGCTACCCAACGAGGAATTTTTTGCTTACCAGGGAGTAGATTTTGACCGTTATTACGATGATTTAATTGGTGTAACCAAGAGCGAGCGCGACCGTGCCCAAAAAGTTATCCTCGAGTTTACTAACGATCATGCACCCTATGTGGTGACTAAACCTTTACATTCATCGCAGGTAGTATTGGCTAAAAACGAAAAAACTACCATTTTTAGGATTGATGTTGTATTAAATTATGAGTTGGAAAGGGAGATCCTGGGGTTTGGCGAGTGTGTAAAAGTGCTGGCACCAAGGATATTAATCTCTAAAATCAAGAAGCGTTTGGAGCAGACTTTTAAACAATATGAAACTAAGGAGGAATAAAAAACCTCGCAGGCTTTAAAAATCTGCGAGGTTTGGGAATTAGCTTTTAAACTCGCTTGTTTTATGAAATTCGATATCAGGATAATCCTGTTTGGTTAAATTGATCATATATTCGCTATCGGCCAGGTAAACCGGGTTAGCTTCCTTATCGAAACCGATGTGCTGTTGTTTACGCTTCACAAATTCGTCAAGTTTTTTCCTGTCTGAAGAAGTTACCCAGCTCGAACGAGTATAACTCAGGGTACGGAAACGGCATTTTGCACCATATTCGTGTTCTAATCTGAAATTGATCACCTCAAACTGAAGTTCGCCAACTGCACCGATTACTTTCCTGTTTCCGGGCTGCATGACAAATAACTGTGCCACACCTTCGTCTGTTAACTGCTCAATACCTTTCTCCAATTGTTTTGTACGCATCGGATCCATGTTTTCTACCTCTTTAAAGATGGAAGGGGAGAAACTTGGGATTCCTTTAAACTGCAGCTTTTCGCCTTCTGTTAAGGTATCGCCTATTTTAAAGTTACCACTGTCATACAGGCCAACCACATCACCCGGCCAGGCTTCTTCAACAATACTTTTCTCGTTGGCCATAAAATCCATCGGATTGGAGAATTTTAGTTTTTTATCCTGACGGGTGTGATAATAGAATTTATTCCGCTCAAATTTACCCGAACAGATCCTTAGAAAGGCAATCCTGTCGCGGTGCTTAGGGTCTAAGTTGGCATGAATTTTAAACACAAAACCGCTAAAGTTTTTTTCTTCTACCAAAACATCACGCTCCTCGGCCTCGCGGTGTTTCGGACTCGGTGCAATTTCAATAAAGGTATCCAAAAGTTCCTTGATCCCGAAGTTATTAATAGCACTGCCAAAAAACACTGGTGCAACCAAACCATCGGTATATAAGTCTTTATCTATTTTACCATAAATGCCATCAACCAGCTCAACATCATCTTTTAATGTTTTGATTTCGTTTTCTTTCAGATAATCCAATAAAGATGGATCATTTAAATCGTTTGCTGCCACAACCGAATCGGTAACCTTGGTTTTATCGGAGTTAAATAAATTTAAATGTTTGTTGTAAATGCTGTACACCCCTTTAAAAGTGTGTCCCTGACCAATTGGCCATGAAAGCGGACAAAGGCTGATATTTAGTTTTTCTTCGATCTCGTCCAATAAATCGTAAGCCTCCTTACCTTCACGGTCCATCTTGTTGATGAAGATAATTACCGGAGTGTTCCGCATGCGGCAAACCGACATCAGTTTTTCGGTCTGTTCCTCCACACCCTTTACACAGTCGACTACCAGGATTACGCTATCCACTGCCGATAAAGTACGGTAGGTATCCTCGGCGAAATCTTTGTGTCCGGGCGTATCCAGAATATTGATGCGTTTACCACTGTACTCGAAACCCATTACCGAAGTTGCAACCGAGATACCGCGTTGCTTTTCAATTTCCATAAAGTCGGAAGTATTGCTTTGGTTCGCTTTGTTCCTTTTTACCGCACCGGCAGTGTTAATGGCCCCGCCAAAAAGCAGAAATTTTTCTGTCAGTGTGGTTTTGCCCGCATCGGGGTGGCTAATAATGGCAAAGGTTTTACGTTTTTCTATTTCAGGGTTAAGCATAATAAAATTTTGGATATAAAAGATGATGAAACCTTGTTAAAGGAATTTAACAGCGATAAGATTTGAATATTGTTGTTTCATCAGGGCGCAAAGATAATAAAAAGCTTTATCATTAATTGTTAGGTTGTTGTATTGTTTTATTTGATATAATATATTGAAAAGCAGGGTACAGCGGTTCTATTGTTATTGCAGTCCTGCCATACACTATAGCTCCGATAGAAAAATCGGAGGCTGCCGTTTCTGTCAGGTTTAGGTTGGTTCTTTTGTGATTCTGTTAGCATTTGTCCTGGCCATTCCTCAAGTTTCTGCTATTTATCAGGCCTCCTGTCGAAAATTATCCGGTTAAAATTAAAATTTCTCATCAATCATTCTTTAGTTTTGTGCTAAAATGTTTAGCTTTATTCGTCCCTCCGTGTATTGCTAACTAAAATTTTACTGCCGATGCCCACTTTAGAAGAAACTTCTATGCCCGCAGAAATTGCGGCTAAATTTGTTAATTACACCTCGAAACATGTTTTCTTAACCGGAAAAGCCGGAACGGGTAAAACAACTTTTTTACGGAAACTCATTCAGCTTACACATAAAAAAGCCCTGATTGTAGCACCTACGGGCATCGCCGCTATTAATGCAGCAGGAGTAACTATACATTCGCTCTTCCAGTTGCCTTTCGGTGCATTTTTCCCTGATGCTGCGGGCGCTTTAGTGAACGAGAACATCAACTTCAATTTTAATACACCCAGAACTTTAGTCAAGCACTTAAACATGCAGGGCAATAAACGCCGTATGTTACAGGAACTCGAACTATTGGTTATTGATGAGGTGAGCATGCTGAGGGCAGATATGCTCGATGCCATTGATTTTGCTTTACGCTATGTAAGGAGAAATAGAAACCTCCCTTTCGGAGGGGTACAATTGCTTTTTATCGGCGATCTGCATCAGTTACCACCTGTGGTAAAAAATGATGAGTGGCGCATTATGGCCAAATTTTATAAAAGTATTTATTTTTTTGATGCCCTGGCCCTGCAGGATAATGCACCGGTTTATATTGAACTGGACAAAATTTACCGGCAGGATGATTCAGTCTTTATCAACCTGTTAAATAACCTACGGAACAATAAAATCACCCCGGAGGATACTGCTTTGTTAAAACAGCACTTTAAGCAGGATTTTAAACCTGCTGCCGATGAAAATTATATTACGTTAACCACACACAACAATAAGGCCGATACTATAAACCGCGAGCGGCTCGAGCAGTTAAAAACCAAATCGTATTTTTTTGAAGCCAGGATACAGGGTGAGTTTAACGAATATGCTTATCCGAACGATAAAAGTTTAGAGTTAAAAGTTGGTGCGCAGGTAATGTTTATTAAGAATGACATGACTGCTGAAAAACGGTATTACAACGGCAAAATAGGGGTGGTGCACCATATTGAAAAAGATGTGATCGAAATCGAACTCCCGGAAGATAAAGCCGTAATCCAGATCTCGCCCTACACCTGGGAGAATGTAAAATATAAACTGGATGAAGCCACGAATGAGATCAAAGAAAACGTGGCCGGTTCTTTTGTACAATATCCGATTAAGCTTGCCTGGGCCATTACGGTGCACAAAAGTCAGGGTTTAACTTTTGATAAGGCCATTATTGATATAGGCGAAGCTTTTGCCCCAGGGCAAGCTTATGTTGCACTTTCGCGCCTGCGCTCACTTAAAGGTTTGGTGTTAACTTCTCACCTTCGCGATAGCGGTTTGCAGCAGGACCAAAACATCCATTATTTTTCTAAAACCAAACAACCGGCAGAAGTGCTTGACCAGCAGATCAGTGCCGAGAGTTATGATTTTATAAGGACCTACCTGCTATCGGCTTTTGACCTGAATATGGTGCGCTATTATTTTAAGGAGCACATGCAAACTTTTGATAAAAGTGAAGCTAAATCGACTAAACAGCGCTATGATGAATGGACGATGGATTTGTACAAAGATTTTCAGAAAATTACAGCAACGGCCGATACTTTTATTAACCAGCTTAAAAATCTGTTTGCCCAACAAACCGAACATACTTTGTTCAATGTATCCAAGAGGGTACAGGCCGCAGTAAAATATTTCAGTCCGTTAATTAAGGAGGTATCGGATAAATTTTTAGCGCAAATTGAAACCATAAAAGAAGAAAAGCAGGTAAAAACCTACCTGACCGAATTGCTTGAACTGGAAATTGTGATTTATGAACAGTTGAAGAAAATTCATAAAAGCAAGGCATTGCTCGAAGCGATTATTGATGGCAAAGAGTTTAATAAAGCCGATACGGATGCACTTTTGAATGTAGTTGAAAGGGAAGCACAGTTGAAAAAGGCAATTACCCTTAAAGGAATGGCATTAAAAGTAAGAACTGCAGCTGAAAAGAAAAAGAAAGAGCCGAAGCCTGATACCAAACTCCTAAGTTTTGAATTGTATAACGAAGGCAAAACGTTAGCTGAAATTGCTAAGGAGCGGGGTTTATCGCTGGGCACCATTGAAGGGCACCTGGCTTATTATGTATCAACGCAGCAACTCGATGTAGCCAAACTGGTAAAGGCCAATAAGATCAGAAATATCAGTGATGCAGTAGAAAGCCAGAAAACAAAATCGATGGCCACAATAAGGGAATTTCTGGGAAAAGATTATTCTTTTGGCGAGATTAAACTCGTGCTGGCCTCTTTATTCCCATCTGAGGAATAAGTTTGTTTAGTTTAAACCACTTCTGCCAAATGCGATTATCATGAATGATATGTAATGTAAAAATACAGTTAAACGATAATGACTCGGAGTAAGAAGCGTCATTTCGGGCAGAGTGCAACGAAGTCAAGAAATCTATCTCGAGACAGATCTCTCCACTCCACTGCGTTCCGGTCGAGATGACGATCACATGATATAGAACTTTATTAAGCTGAGTTTAAAGCACATTTTAATACTTATTAAATCCCTATCATAAAATTATGTTTTCTAAGTAAATCTTTGCGAACTTTGCGGTTAAATGGAGAAAGTTAATGTTTTAGCGCAATACATGCCTGCCGAGGCAGCACCACTAATTGCCAAATGGATTGATTATTTTCAGTGCGAATTTAAAATTGCTAAAACCCGTTCTACAAAACTGGGCGATTACCGTCACCCTTACCAGGGCAAGGGCCACCGGATTTCAGTAAATTTTAACCTCAACCATTATGCTTTTTTAGTTACCACTGTACATGAGTTTGCACATTTACTTACCTGGAACGATTTTAAAAATAAAGTAAAACCGCATGGATCGGAGTGGAAAAAGAACTTTCAGCGGATGATGGTCCCATTTTTTGAGCTGAATATCTTTCCTGATGATATTCATCGAGCGATTGATAATTACATGTCTAATCCTGCGGCATCAAGCTGCTCTGATCTGCATTTATCGAGAGCCTTAAAAAAGTACGACCGTAATAAAACCGAAACTTTGCATTTAGAGCAGCTACCTATCAATACCACCTTTAAAATTAAAGACGGTAGGCGTTTTACCAAAGGAGAAAGGATTAGAAAGCGTTATCGTTGTATGTGTTTGGATGATAAACGTTTATATCTGTTTAATCCTTTGGCCGAAGTGTTCTTGCTAGACTAAAGTCATTCTGAAGGCAGTGAAGAATCTTGACAAAGCATTATATTAACTTAAACTCATCTCCATTAAACAAACCCTTATCGCTTAACTTTAAATGTGGAATCACCAGTAAAGCCATAAAAGAAAGTGTCATAAACGGGGCAAGTAAAGTAGAACCCAAATCTTTGGCAAATTTATCTATTGAGGTGTAGCTTTTTGCAACCTTGTACCCGTTCTGATTGCTCATTAAGCCTGCAACCGGTAAAGCTAAAACTTCTTTTTTCCCATTTCCAAGGGCCACTACACCTCCGGTTTCCTGAATAACCAGGTTTACGGCTTCACAAATGCTTTTATCATCAGCGCCAACTGCAATAATATTATGGCTGTCGTGTGCAACGCTTGAGGCAATGGCGCCGTGTTTTAAACCGAAATTCTTAACAAAAGATACTGCTACTGGTGCATCGTGATAACGATTTACCACCACCATTTTTAAAATGTCATTTTCCGGGTCGCTGATGATGTTTTGATTTGACACTTTTGGTTTAGCAGATAATCTATTCGTAATTAACTGCCCGTCTAAGGCTTCAATCACAGGGATTTCTTCCTGTCGTGTAAACGCATAAACAAAATCATCTTCCCTTTTTAAGCTGCAATGGAAATGGTTTACCGATTCTTTATCTTCAATATGTTTTACCCAATCGCCCACGGTTTTGCCATTTTCAGCCAGTAATAACCCATCAATATAGGTTTGTTTAACCCTGAAATTTTTTAAATCTTCTATTACGATAAAATCTGCCGGATCGTTAAGTTGTAACGTTCCAACATCAAGTTTATAATGGAGTACAGGATTGATACAGGCTGCCTGGAGGATTTTGAAAATATCGGTTCCTTTTTCTACCGCCCTTGCGCAAAGCTGATTAATATGGTTTTCGACTAAACTATCGGGATGTTTATCGTCGCTGCAGAACATTATCATTTCAGGCCAGTCATTCAACAGACCGATCAGCGCTTCAAAATTTTTAGCTGCACTTCCCTCGCGGATAAGAATTTTCATACCACGCTGTAGTTTATCCATCGCTTCTTCTGCTGTAAAACATTCGTGGTCGGTAGAAATACCTGCATCGATATATTGCTGCACCGCATCGCCTCTTAAACCTGGAGCATGCCCATCAACGGGTTTGCCCAATTGGTGGGCAGCAGCAATTTTTTTTAAAACTTCTTCATCTTTATACAGTACTCCCGGAAAATTCATCATTTCACTGAGGTATTTTATTTCCGGCCGTTCTAAAAGTGCTTTTACATCATCATGATTGAGTTCTGCACCGGCGGTTTCGAATATAGTAGCCGGAACACAGCTTGGCGCACCGAAATTAAACTTAAAAGGGACGGTATTGCCATTTTCGATCATAAACTCTACACCTTCCATACCACAAACATTGGCAATTTCGTGCGGATCGCTTACTGTAGAAACTGTTCCATGGACAACTGCTAGCCTTGCGAATTCACTCGGAATTAACATGCTGCTTTCGATGTGTACATGGCTATCAATAAAGCCCGGAGAAATAAAATGAGCGCCTTCCCGCTGATCGGAAATTTTGGTAATTGATTTTATTTTACCAGCTTCTACCGCTATTTCTCCAAAGAAAATATTTCGTTCTGTGATGTGGATAATATTTCCTTCGACTTTTAATTTGCTCATTTGTTTTGTGTTTAATAATCGTTACCCAGAGTTCATTCCAGGGCCTTAACTCAGAGATGCTGAAATAAATTCAGCATGACAATAGGAGTTAATATTTTAATAATTTATCTATTGTTTCTGCTAATCGTGCCTTGGCCAGGAAATCTTCTTCCAATATCTTGCTCATTGGGATTGCGGTATCCAAGCTTGCGCAGCGCATTACAGGGGCATCTAAATGCCGGAAACAATGCTCTCCTATCCATGCAGCTATTTCTGCTCCAAAACCATTGGTTAAGGTGTCCTCATGTAAAATTAGTGCCCTTCCGGTTTGTTTTACAGCTAGTTTTACGGCTTCTTTATCCCATGGCTGGAGCGTGCGCAGGTCAACTATTGTGGCTCCGCATTCCGGATGCTCACTCAAATAATCTAAAGCCCAGTGTACACCTAGTCCGTAGGTAATGATGGCAAATTTATTCCCTTCTGTTAGCGTTACTGCTTTGCCAATTTCTGTGGTGTAATAACCATCCGGAACAGGGCTTGTTAAACTTCTATATAAGTATTTGTGCTCAAAATATAACACCGGGTTTGGATCTTCGATCGCAGCCAGCAATAATCCTTTTGCATCTTCAGGAAAAGCCGGATAAACGATTTTCAAACCAGGGGTTTTGGTAAACCAGGCTTCATTACTCTGTGAATGGAACGGCCCGGCACCTGTTCCTGCCCCCGTAGGCATGCGTACCACTACATCAGCTTTTTCGCCCCAACGGTAATGTGTTTTAGCCAGGTTGTTTACAATCTGATTAAAGCCAACAGTTACAAAATCAGCAAATTGCATCTCTACCACTGCCTTATAACCATTAATAGATAGGCCTAAGCCAGCTCCTACAATAGCCGATTCGCAAATAGGGGTATTGCGTACCCTGGCTTTGCCATATTTAGCGGTAAAGCCGTCTGTAATTTTAAAAGCTCCACCATAATCGGCAATATCCTGGCCCATTAAAACCAGGTTGGGATACATTTGCATGGCTAAATCGAGTGCATCGCTAATGGCATCTAAATATCTTTTTTCTGTTGAGGATTGGCTGGGCTGAACAACCTTTTGTTGATAAGGAAAATACATGTCAGCTTCCTCCTGGCCGGCATGTGCTTCTGGTTCGGCTTCATTAAATGCTTCTTCAACTTCCAGTTCAATATCTCTTTTAATTTGAATTTTGATGTCGATAACCGCATCGGAAGTTAAAATATCCTGATCAATTAAATAGGCTTCGTAATTTTTAAGCGGATCTTTCTTTTCCCATTCATCAAACAGTTCTTGCGGAACATATTTAGTTCCAGATGCTTCTTCATGGCCACGCATCCTGAAAGTCATACACTCAACCAAAACAGGTCTTGGGTCTTTCCTGATTACCATAGCCAGCTGATTAATGGTATCATATACTTCAAGAATGTTGTTGCCGTCAATCTGCCGGCCTTCAATGCCATATCCAATGGCTTTGTCGACCAGATTTTTGCACCTGTACTGCTCCGATTTTGGGGTTGAAAGCCCATATCCATTATTCTCAATCAGAAAAATAACCGGCAGACCCCATACGGCAGCTACATTCACTGCTTCGTGGAAATCGCCTTCGCTGGTTGCACCTTCCCCGGTGTAAACCAGGGTGGCATGTTGTTTATTGGACAAAACGTTGGCCAGTGCAATACCGTCTGCCAGGGCCATTTGCGGACCAAGATGAGATATCATGCCAATAATTTTATAATCTTGTGTGCCAAAATGAAAAGAACGGTCGCGGCCTTTGGTAAACCCCGTTACTTTGCCCTGCCACTGCGCCATTAATTTTTTGAGCGGAATATCGCGCGACGTAAAAACCCCCAGATTACGGTGCATAGGCAAAATATATTCATTGCTTTGCATGGCCAAAGTACTGCCAACTGCTATGGCTTCCTGACCAATACCTGAAAACCATTTACCAATTCTGCCCTGACGTAATAGTTTAAGCATTTTGTCTTCAACCATCCGGGGGTAAAGCAATCTTTTGTATAAATCCAATAGAAATTTGTCGTCTTTATCTCCTCGATTGAAATGCATATTTGGTTGTTTGGCTAATGGTTTCTGATTAAGATTCCCGTTCCTTTTTCATCTCTTCGAACTGCTTGGCAAAAGATTTATCGGCAACTTTTGGCATTTCGCGGTATTTACCCCAACTCTTTTTGAAGAAGGTTTTGAGCATAAAGTTTTTGAATTTTCCGCCAAAGAAATCCATCCATTTGCGCTTTTGCATCATCCTGTTAAACATGCTCCAGCCAATTTCTTCCTTTTTGCCATTTTCATGGCCCGCTGCAGCATCTCTACGGTTTAGCAATAACATTTTATGGATATCGATTTTTACCGGGCAGACCTCCGAGCATTTTCCGCAGAGACTGGAAGCATAACTTAAATGTTTAAACTCTTCCATGCCTTTAAAATGCGGTGTAATTACCGAACCGATAGGCCCACTATAAGTGGTATTATAAGTATGACCGCCAATATTTTTATATACCGGGCAGGCATTTAGACATGCACCGCAACGGATGCAGTATAAACCCTGTCTTTGTTCTTTCTGTGCCAGTAAATTGGTACGTCCGTTATCCAGCAAGATTACATACATTTCTTCTGGACCATCGGTTTCGTTAGGTTGGCGCGGCCCGCTTAAAATGGTATTGTAAACGGTTAGGTTCTGTCCGGTTCCATGCGAGGCCAGTAAAGGCCAAAAGAGATCAAGATCGCTTATAGAAGGAATTACTTTTTCAATCCCTACTATTGCAATGTGAATTTTAGGGAAGGTGGTACTTAAACGCGCATTGCCTTCATTTTCGGTTAAGGCAATGCTTCCGGTGTCTGCAATTAAAAAATTACCTCCACTGATCCCGATATCGGCCTTTAGGTATTTATCACGGAGCAATTCCCTTGCTTTTTGTACCAATTGCGGCGGAGTGGCATCTAATGGGGTGCCAAATTTATCGTGAAATAGTTGAGCAATATCTGTAGCACTTAAGTGCATGGCAGGGGTAACAATATGATAGGGTGCCTGACCCAATAACTGAACAATGTATTCGCCTAAATCACTTTCAAGCGATTCAATGTTATTTTGTTCCAGAAAATCGTTCAGGTGGATTTCCTCCGTCGTCATCGATTTAGATTTGATGACGGTTTTGCCATTGTTTCTTTTAATAATGTTGAGGATTTCCTGCTGGGCTTCTGCAGCATCGTTTGCCCAAATGACCTTACCGCCACGACGCTGAAAGTTCGATTCGAACTCGGGTAAAAACTTGTCGAGGTTTTCCATTACGCGCCATTTGATCACGTGAGCCTTTTTTTTAGAGGCCTCAAGGTTTTCGAATTTTGATAATCCGCGTTCAACTGCTGCATTGTATTTACCAATATTATAATTTATGGTTTTACGGTGCGGTAAATCGAAAGCTTTCTCATCTGACTTCTCTAAAAATTCCTCGGCAGTTTTCATCAATGGCAATATTATTATAGGGGTAACGAAGAATAGCTGCTTTTAGTTTGGAGTTACTTCGTTAAAAATCAAAGATATGAATTTATGCAGGCACCAAAAGTAATGTGCATAAAAAAGCCCCAACATTTCGTTGAGGCTTGGCTTTTTTTAATATTATTTCTTCGGATTTCCTTTCCCATCCATGTCTACTACCGGGCGTTTAGCTCTGTTGGCAAGCTCCCATGCAGTAAAATAGGTTAATTTGGCTCTTTTTGCCAATAAAGGGAAGTTAATTTTACTTACTTCATCACCCGGTTTGTGGTAGTCCTGTTGTAACATTCCATCGTAATAGAAAATAATCGGAATACCTAACTTGGCAAAGTTATAGTGGTCTGAACGATAATAAATCTGTTCAGGATCTTTCGGATCGTCGTATTTGTAATCCAGTTTCATTTTGGTATAGGTAGCATTTACCTGCTCGCTGATGTTGGCCAGGTCGCTGCTTAACATTTTCGAACCCACCGAGTAAATGTAGTTTGCCGAATCTGGTTTGCCTAAATATTCTTCACCCGTACGGCCAATCATGTCGGTATTTAAATCGGCAATGGTATTGGCAACAGGGAAAACAGGATGCTCAGAGTACCACTCAGAACCCCAAAGGCCTTTTTCCTCACCAACCACTGTCATAAATAAGATACTGCGTTTAGGGCCTTTACCAGCTTTTTTAGCATCGGTAAAAGCTTTTGCCATCAATAAAACGCCGGTTGTACCCGATCCGTCATCATCAGCACCGTTGTTTACTTTGTCTTTCGCGTTAGGATTTGTTTCCAAACCAATGTGATCGTAGTGACCAGTTAAGATCAATACTTCTTTTTTAAGAACAGGATCAGAACCTTCTAAATAACCCAGAACATTTTCGCACCTAACCGGTACTTCGTTTTTGGCAGCACTTGCTGAAAAAGGAACATTCACAATTTGCGAAGCAGGAGTAACGCTTTCGGTAATTTTCTTTTGTAAATCGGCTACAGTAGTATTGTTTGATTTTAAAAGGTCGTTTGCTAAGGCTACAGAGATTGAAATACGTGGAATATCATTTTGTTTTTGAGCCTCAATAGCAGCATTTGTTTTGACGATTACACGGCCTTTATTTTGAAATTGTTTGCTGTCTTCGGTAATTCTATCCACCCCCGGATCGATCAGGATAATGGCTTTAACATTATTCTCGGCAAAATATTTTGCCCTGCTTTCTAACATGTCGCGGTAAGCTTTTCTGTCAATCCGTGTACCAGGTTTAAGGGTTGGGTCGCCACCGTTAAACATCATTACAACTTTTCCTTTGATATCGGTTCCGGCAAAGTCGTTGTAGCTGTCTTTTTTGATCCCGTAACCAATAAATACGATTTGATCTGTTGAAAAAGTAAAACCGTTATCGCTGATTAAGCTTGGCGAAACAACATAATCTTTCTGATATTCTTTCGGCTGACCGTTAACGGTTACATGGCTTTCTTTTAAAGTAACATTTACCAGGTTAATTTTCTGGAAATATCCACCATCAACCGGACCTTTTAAACCAATGGATTTAAAATAATCGCGGATATAATCGGCAGCCATCCAGGCGCCTTTGGTTCCTGTTTCGCGACCTTCATATTCGTCAGAAGCCAACACAGAAAGGTGCTTATAGGCATTATCAGGGTTAATGGCTTTGCTAAACTTGATAGCGTCTTTATTGGCCTGCAATGGTTTAACCTGGCCAAAACAACTTGCTGTTACAAGCGTGGCCAAACCAAGGGTTAAAAACTTTTTGTTCATTATAATAATAGTTAGTTGAGTTTCTGCTTAGCACGAAATTTTTTCAACCCGGTCTTGATGGCGACCGCCTTCAAATGCCGTTGTTAAAAAGGTTTCGGTAATTTTTTTTGCTTCATCTTCTGAAACAAAACGTGCCGGGATACACAGTACATTAGCGTTATTGTGCTGACGTACCAAAGAGGCTACTTCATTTTCCCAGCATAAGCCTGCTCTAATGCCCTGATGTTTGTTTGCTGTTATGGCCACACCATTAGCAGAGCCGCAAAGTAAAATACCATAGGTAAATTCCCCACTCTCAACAGCACTGGCAACGGGGTGCGCAAAATCAGGATAATCAACTGAATCTGCGGTAGAGGTGCCGAAATCCTTTACTTCGTAATCCTGTAAAAAATCTTTTAATATTTCTTTGTATTCGAATCCGGCATGATCCGCGCCAATAGCAATTTTAATTTTTGTATCAGACATTGTCAAATGTATAGAGAATTATGAATTCTGTTCGTAATGTTTTTGTTAATTAGCATAGAAAGCTGCCTCAGCCTTTTTCTTCTTTCTTTCAATGTAAGCCGAAACAAAAATACTGGCTTCATACAATAAAAATAAAGGCGTAGCCACAATCAGCATCGTCATAATGTCTGGAGTAGGGGTAACAATTGCTGCAATAATCAGGATAATTACAGTGGCATAGCGCCTGCTGGCCCGCATCAATTTAGGGGTCATTAAACCGAGCTTAGATAAAATGAAAATAATTACCGGAAGCTCAAAAATAATCCCTGTTCCTAAAGTAAGAGTGGCAACAGATGAGAGGTATGAATCGACAGTAAAAGTATTTTTAATCTCAGAACTCACCGTATAGCCAGTTAAAAAATTAACCGATAGCGGACAAACTACAAAGTAGCCGAAAAAGATACCGATAACAAATAATAGTGACGCGAAGAATACAAAACCACTGGCCGATTTGCGCTCATTATCGTGCAGGGCAGGTTTAACAAAACGCCAGATTTCCCACAGTAAATAAGGAAAACCTACCACAATACCACACATTACACAAACATTTAACTGCAGGTTAAACTGGCCGGCCATTTCGGTATTGATAATTTCGCCGTTGATTTTGGTGATACACATGTCCTTGCCTAATGAAGGGAAGTGCTCTACCAGTTTGCACATCATACGGTAAGTCCAAAAATCTGGTTTTTTAGGGCCGAAAATGATTTTGTCAAGGATTTCTTCATTGAAGTAAAAAGCGATGCCGGTAAAAACGGCAATAGCAATTACGGCTCTGATTAAATGTTTACGGAGTACATCCAGGTGATCGAAAAAAGACATTTCTGCCTCTAAAGTGGTGCTCTTTTGCCCGATTGCTTTGGTAAGTGAAGTTTTTTTATTGTCGCTCATGTTGAAAACAAAAATACCATTCTATTTGAATAGAATGGTATTTACGTGTTAAATATAAAAATAGTTTATATTATTCTGAAAACTCAAACGTTTCCATAAATTTTGTGGTGAAATTCCCTGCCCTGAAGTTAGGATCTTTCATCAACTGTAAATGGAAAGGAATAGTGGTTTTAATACCTTCAATTACAAACTCGCTTAAAGCACGTTCCATGGTGCAGATGGCTTCTTCGCGGGTTTGGGCCACGCAAATTAACTTTGCAATCATAGAATCATAATTTGCAGGGATAGAATAACCGGCATAAACGTGTGTATCTACACGAACACCATGACCGCCCGGTGAATGGAAATTCGTAATTTTTCCTGGTGACGGTCGGAAGTTATTTGCCGGATCTTCGGCATTGATACGGCACTCAATTGCGTGCATTTCTGGCGTATAGTTTTTGCCTGAAATCGGAATACCGGCAGCAACTTTAATCTGTTCTTTAATTAAATCGAAGTTGATCACCTCTTCCGTAACCGGGTGTTCTACCTGGATACGGGTATTCATTTCCATAAAGTAGAAGTTACGGTGTTTATCAACCAAAAATTCGATGGTACCTGCACCTTCATAATTTACGGCCATAGCACCTTTAATTGCTGCTTCGCCCATTCTTTTGCGGAGCTCATCCGTCATAAATGGAGAAGGTGATTCTTCTACCAGTTTTTGGTGACGGCGTTGAATTGAACAATCGCGTTCTGATAAGTGACAGGCTTTGCCAAACTGATCTCCGATTACCTGGATTTCGATATGGCGTGGATCTTCGATGTATTTTTCTAAATATAAGCCATCGTTTCCAAATGCAGCACCAGATTCCTGGCGGGCACTGTCCCAGGCATTTTCAAAATCTTCATCTTTCCAAACCACACGCATACCACGGCCACCACCACCGGCAGTTGCTTTTAGGATAACGGGATAGCCCATGTCGTTGGCAATTGCAATACCTTCTTTAACACTGGTAAGCAAACCTTCTGATCCGGGGATAGTTGGAACACCTGCATTTTTCATTGTCGCCTTTGCAGAAGCTTTATCGCCCATATCGTTGATCTGCTCAGGGGTAGCACCAATAAATTTGATGTTATATTCACGGCAGATATTTGAAAATTTGGCATTTTCCGATAGGAAACCGTAACCCGGGTGTATGGCATCGGCATTGGTTAATTCTGCTGCCGAAATAATATTTGGAATATTTAAATAAGAATCTTTACTAGGTGGAGGGCCAATACAAACAGCCTCATCAGCAAAACGTACGTGTAAACTCTCGCGATCTGCGGTAGAGTAAACAGCAACGGTTTTGATGCCCATTTCCTTACAGGTACGGATAATACGCAAAGCGATTTCACCCCTGTTGGCAATAAGTATTTTTTTAAACATAATTTTTTAATTGATGACTACACCGATGATGTGGTTACACAGATTACCTGAGAATTACAAGCCGATATATTCAAATTTTTAAATTAAATGCCATGGTTCGTGTCACCACGAACCATGTATATTTTTTACGTTTCGTCTATGCTTTAAAATAACCGTCATGATGAATTGAGCTCAGCATCCGGTTTAAAAAGAAGCCCCTGAAATATGTTTACTTGTAGCTTTTTGCTATGCTGCAGATCAGGGCAACGTTAATCTCTAAATAGGTTCTACTAAAAATAGCGGTTGATCGTATTCTACAGGTGATGCATTATCAACCAGAATTTTAACGATACGGCCAGAAACTTCACTTTCGATTTCGTTGAAAAGTTTCATCGCTTCAATAATACAAACTACTTTACCTGCACTAATCTCATCTCCAACATTAACAAACACTGGTTTCTCCGGACTAGCTGAACGATAGAAGGTACCAATCATTGGTGATTTAATTGTTAGGTATTTCGAAGTGTCTTCTGCGGCAGGTACGGCAGGTGTTGCAGTAACCGGAGCAGTAGGAGCTGTAGCAACTGGGGCAGCAGCCTGTACAAGCGGAGCTTGTGGCACGGTAGCATGAACAACTGTTGGTGTTTGGTTTGTTTTGATCGTGATTTTGAAGTTTTCTTGCTCAATAGCAACTTCATTTACTCCAGAACGAGAAACAAATTTAATCAGTTCCTGTATTTGTTTGATATCCATTTTTTAGGCTTGTTATGTAAAAAATAGTGTTTATTGAATTAACTAAGTTATACTTTTTTTGTTTTATTTTTTATCTGAGTAGTCAAAGGCTTCTAACTAATTAGTATCGTATGCCCATTTAAGGTAAACCGATCCCCATGTGAAACCGCCACCAAAGGCTGCTAGAATAATATTATCGCCTTTTTTCAATCTGCTTTCCCATTCCCATAAACATAATGGAATAGTTCCGTTGGTTGTATTTCCATAACGCTCGATATTGATCATCACCTTATCGGTAGTAACCCCCATGCGGTTTGCAGTGGCATCGATAATGCGTTTATTGGCTTGATGAGGTACCAACCAGGCTACATCTTCAGCAGTTAAGCTGTTGCGTTCCATAATTTCGGCAGCAACATCGGCCATATTCGTTACCGCAAATTTAAATACGGTAGGGCCTTCCTGGTGTGCAAAATGCTCTTTAGCATCAACAGTTTCGTGGGTTGCTGGTTTAACAGAACCACCGGCTTTCATCCCTAAGAAATCTCTTCCTGAACCATCGGTTCTCAAAATCGAATCCTGAACGCCTAAACCTTCTTCGTTTGGTTCTAACAGGGCACAACCGCAACCATCACCAAAAATAATGCAGGTAGTACGGTCTTCGTAGTTAATAATCGACGACATTTTATCGCCGCCAACTACCAATACCTTTTTGTGCCTGCCCGATTCGATAAATGATGCACCTGTTGAAAGGCCGAAAATAAAGCCTGAACAGGCAGCCTGTAAATCGTAACCCCAAGCATTGGTTGCACCAATTTTATCCGCTAAAACGTTAGCAGTTGCAGGGAAAGTAAAATCGGGAGTAGTGGTGCAAAAGATAATCAGTTCAATTTCCTTTGCATCAATTCCTCTCTTTTTAAGTAAACCATTTACGGCATGAACAGCCATATCTGAAGTGCCTAAACCTTCTCCTTTTAAAATTCTGCGTTCTTTAATCCCCGTTCTGCTGGTAATCCATTCATCCGAAGTGTCAACAATGGTTTCTAACTCTGCGTTTGTAAGCACATAGTCGGGAACGTAACCATTTACTGCTGTGATAGCAGCGTGAATTTTACTCATTTTAAGAATTTTAATAAATTATTTAAATGCCATTCTAATTTTTTCTACCAATCCGGTTGTAATCATTTCCCGCGATTGCAGAACCATATTTTTAACAGCTAATGGGCTGGAAATCCCATGTCCGATAACCACAGGGGCATTGACACCCAAAACCGGACTTCCACCATACTGTTCATAATTAAAACGATCAAAGAACTCATCTTTAAGCCCTTTTTTGATGGTGAGCACGTAAAATGATTCTGCCAGTTTTAACATTACATTTCCAGTGAAACCATCACACACAATTACGTCGGCTTTATCATTAAATAAATCCCTTCCTTCCACATTTCCAACAAAGTTGAAAAGGTTGGTTTCTTTCATTAACGGGAAAGTAGCCATGCTTAGCATATTTCCTTTTTCATCTTCCTCACCGATATTCATCAGGGCCACCTTTGGGGTGTTGATCTGCAAAAGATTTTCTGCATATAAACTACCTAAAACGCCAAATTGTAATAAAATATCGGGTTTACAGTCGGCATTTGCACCTACATCCAACAGTAAGCCGGTGCCACCTTTAATTTTCGGAAGAATTGTACATAAACAAGGGCGGATAATGCCCGGAATGGTTTTAACGCTAAAAACTGCGCCAACCAACATGGCTCCAGAGTTACCAGCACTTGCGAAAGAATCGATTTTACCTTCTTTTAAAAGATTAAAACCAACTGCTATGCTCGAATTTGGTTTCTGAACGATTGCTTTGGTGGGATGTTCGCCCATACCGATTACTTCATCAGTATGAACGTATTCAAAATGATCCGGATTAAAGCCTTCTTCTGCTAGAATGGGTTTAATCTGTTCAGTATCGCCAATAAGAACTAAATGCTCTCCGGCGTTAAGCGATTGATGAGCTGCTATTGCTCCCAAAACAATTGCCTTGGGAGCATAGTCTCCGCCCATTATGTCGAGGCCTATTTTCATAGAAAAAATCTGTTTGTGTTGAGTCAGGTGTAATCCTGAATTTTCAGTGGACTAAGGTATGACTAAAGCCGCTGAAAACACAAACAATTTTTTAAGAAAATTACCCAATCTGAGTATTTTCGATAACCAGTTTGCCGTTGTAGTATAGGTTACCATCAACGTTGTAAGCACGGTGAGGTACGTGAATAGCACCTGTTGCCGAGCATGTTGCTAAAGAAGGAGTAACAGCTTTATAGTGTGTTCTTCTTTTATTTTTTCTCTGTTTCGAGATTTTCCGTTTTGGATGTGCCATTGGTGTATAATCTAATTATTTTTTTAACTTATTAAGGGCTTCCCAACGTGGGTCGCTTGTTTGTTCATTTTCTTCAGCCTGCTTTTCGATCGATAATTGATTTAAACGGTCAATCATCTCCTGGTCGCAATCTTTACCTGCCTGTTCACAGTTTTTGATATACGGTACAGCCACATTAATCATTTCGTATAAAGGCCCCGATACATCAATCTCGGTGTCTTTACGGCTTAGCGTAATAATTTCCTCATTATCGCTCTCCAGCTCATCTTCAGCAAACTTTACAATCTGCCTTTCATAAAGATTTATCGGCAACGGAAATTCAGATAAACATTTATCGCAATCTAAATTTACGGTACCCATAACTTTGAATTTTAGAAGCAACATGGTTTCTTGTTTCTCAAGTTCCAGGTCTACTTTTAAATTTCCACTTTTAATTAACGAATACTCAAAAGCATTAAAAAAGCGATCATCAAGCTCATAATCAAACTGATGAGTTCCCAATTTTAATCCGGTAAACGGTAATGAAAATTGTTTTAATGGGTTCAAAGTACTGTAAAATTTTAGCCTGCAAATGTAGGGATAAAAAAATTAGATTAAAAATGTTTTTTGAAAATTGTTGATGTTAACTCTTGATTTTTAGATCTTATAGGTGTTCTGGTTGGTCGGGATTTGCAATCCCGACTTTAGATAAGGGATTTTTAGTCCTTGAGTGGATTACAAATCCACGGTTCAGTTGGTCAGGATTTGTATCCCGACTAGCAAAATTACTGGTCAGCCAATACCATTTCCTTATTATTCCTGCTCCATTCGCTCCAAGAGCCAACATAAAGTTTAGGAATAGGCAAACCTGCATAATCCATAGCCAAAAGGGTATGGCATGCCGTAATGCCAGAGCCGCAATGTACAATTACATTTTCGGGTTTCACATGCGCCAGGGCCTCTGCATATTTTTCTTTCAATATTTCGGGGGCCAGGAAAGCGCCGGTTGTGTCTAAGTTTTCGGTATAAGGAATATTGGCTGCGCCTGGAATATGTCCGGCAATCAAATCAATAGGTTCGGTTAAACCGGCAAAACGGTTAGCATCGCGCACATCGATTACGATATAATCGTCAGTTCCGGACACTTTTTCTACTTCATTGATATCAGATAAGGGTAAGTTCCAGGTTGCGATTTTGTATTTTTCAACAGATTTTGGAATTTCTACTTTATCTGTGGTTGGGAAGCCTGCTTTAACAGCCGCCTGGAAACCGCCGTCTATTACCTGCACTTTTTCATGACCAATGGCTTTCAGCATCCACCACAACCTTGCTGCTGCATTACCGCCATTTTTATCATCGTAAACAATAACATGGCTGTGTTTGGTAATCCCGAGTTTCTGTAAAACGGTAGAAAACTGATCAAAAGTAGGTAAAGGATGACGTCCGCCTGCTGCAAAATCGCCAATATTGGCTAAATCTTCATTTACATCAGCAAAAATTGCACCCGCTAAATGTTGCTCATCATACCTTGCTTTTGAGCCAGCACTTGCATCTATGATTACAATTTCTTCATCCTGGTTTAACCAGGTTAATTCTGAGGGTTTTATAATAGGTGATAATTTATTTTTCATATGCTAATTTTGTTTCGGCTCGAAGCTTTTGCAATATATGAGATTTTGGAAATAGCACCTAATTCATTTTCTTCTGTTAAAGCCGTCAATCCGAAAACCGGTCTAATGGTCAGAGTGCTATTTAAAGATACGAATCCATTTAGCGATAAAATTTTAACGGTAATCAACCCATGCGAAAGTAGTGGCAATCCTGTTGATATGGTGCTTCGCTACGTCGGAATGACGATTTTTCTTAGAGTCTGGTCTTTAACATCCAGTCCCTGGGCCTTGGATTTGCAGACTTCCGACTTTAGCCTTTAAGCTAATATTTCACCTTTTAAGATGCGTCGTCTTTTATATCAAACTGTGTTTCAACTACTTTTCCGCCCGTACGCAACTGGTTTTTTAACATTTCTTCCTGTTCCCTGCGGTTTTTCACAATGTGGATGGCCGAAAATAAAGCTTCGGTAAATGAAGTCGGATCGGCTAAATCTTTACCCGCAATATCATAACCTGTTCCATGATCGGGAGAGGTGCGGACGAAGTTTAAACCAGCGGTATAGTTTACGCCATTATGGAAAGCTAATGTTTTAAAAGGAATCAGACCTTGGTCGTGGTACATGGCCAAAACTGCATCGAACTGCTTGTAGCTGCCATTACCGAAAAAGCCATCAGCAGGGTATGGACCAAAACAAATAATGCCTTTGTCAAAAGCTTCCTGAATAGCCGGGGTAATAATTTCAGCTTCCTCAGTACCCAGTAAACCATTATCGCTGGCGTGTGGATTTAGGCCCAAAACTGCAATTTTCGGTTTTTCGATCCAAAAATCTTTTTTCAGACTTTCGTTGATCAGCTTTAATTTATTTACTATTTTCTCTTTTGTAATGGATGAAGGAACATCTTTTATAGGAATATGGCCGGTAACAACACCTACCCGTAGATTTTCGCTGATCAAAAACATCAGCACATCTTTACTGCCGCTTTTTTCCTGCAGGTATTCGGTATGGCCCGGAAAGGCAAAAGTTTCTGACTGAATGTTGTGTTTATTGATCGGAGCAGTAACCAGGGCATCAATATCGCCACTTACCAGATCAGCAGTAGCACGTTCTAACGATAAAAGCGCATATTTACCACCCGTTGCGGTAACCTGGCCCAGTTCTATTTTCACGTCTTCTTCCCAGCAATTGATCATGTTTGCTCTTTTTGCCTGTGCCTGATTGGCGTGGCTGATCACGTTAAAGCTAAAATCGCCAAGGCTGTTTGCCTTTCTGTGAAAAGAAGAAACCTTTGTGTGGCCATAAACAATTGGTGTACAGTAATTTAAAATGGCAGGATTTGATAATGTTTTAATAATTACCTCTAAACCTATACCGTTTACGTCGCCTATACTGATGCCAATTTTAAGTTTATTGCTCATAATTACTGGAAAATTTTAGCGCAAATTACTGATTTTCGTTTAAAGAGGTGCTTACCGGATAAAAATTAGTTATTTTGTACAAAATAGAGTAACCACAGAAACAAGGTGTGCAAGGAGATGGGATCGGGTTTCCCCCTTTCTTCGTAAAAGTTTTTCTGTGATTTCAGTGCCCCCGTGGCAAAATAAAGTGTAAAGATGAGTTTAGTAAAAGCAAAAAAGCATTTAGGTCAGCATTTTTTAACCGATAAGGGCATTGCCAACCGTATTGTTGAGGCCTTGGTTAGTACCGATAAATACCACCAGGTTTTAGAGGTAGGGCCGGGAATGGGCATCCTATCCGATTTTTTGTTGCAACGGAAAGATCTTGAAACTTACCTGATCGATATCGATACCGAATCTTACCATTTTTTAAATGAGAAATATCCGGAGCTTGGCGATCGTCTGATTAATGGCGATTTTTTGAAACTCAATTTTAATGATGTTTTTCCGGGTCAATTTGCCATTATTGGTAATTTCCCATACAATATTTCTTCACAGATTTTATTTAAAATTTTAGATAACCGCCATAAAGTGGTAGAAATGGTGGGAATGTTCCAAAAAGAAGTGGCCCAACGTTGTGCTGCACCTGCAGGCAGTAAAGAATATGGTATTTTAAGCGTATTTCTTCAGGCTTATTATAAAATCGAATACCTGATGACCGTTAAACCCGGAACGTTTAATCCGCCGCCAAAAGTACATTCAGCAGTGATCCGCTTAACGCGGAACGAAGTGGAGACTTTAGACTGTGATGAAAAATTGTTTTGGCGTGTAGTTAAGGCTGGTTTCAACCAACGTAGAAAAACCCTGCGCAATGCCGTTTCTGCGGTGATGCCAAAAGATAAAATGGACGATCATATTTATTTCGAAAAGCGTGCTGAGCAGTTAACTGTTGCCGATTTTGTAGCCTTAACGCAGCATGTGAGTAAGTTGATGGGAGCTTAGCGACTTTTTTGTCAAGCTGAAAGGCACGAAACATCATCGGGTGCGGGTTATTCTATCGGTGGGTGTTTGCCGGCCAAAACAGAATTTGAAAATGAGCTTTCAGTAGTGCTTGGTGGTGTGCAGTCCCGCTTTCACTTATAGTCCTCTCCCGATGAAAAATCGGGATGCGGGCTATTCCGCTCAATCAGGTTTATTAACAAAGGTTTCTGCACCCTGTAGCCATAAAGATGGAATGCTGTTTTGGCCACCTAGCCCCGGTTGAAGCGTTACCCTGCAGCAACGAGGCACGAGGCAGCGAAGCGTATAAGCGTAAAACGGGAAGGAACTGGGTGTATTGTACAAGCAGAGCGCTCCAAAATTAAACATGATTTTATCCCCCGTAGCCATGGTTCATGTCTCCACATACTATAAAGCTTTTTGCCTATCGGTTGGTGTCTTACCGGACGAAATACCGTCAGGAAATGAGCATTCGGTGCTTTCTGGCAGCAATCAGCCGCTTGTGTTTTCTTGCAAATCCGTGATGATTTTCATTGAATTTCTCCTTTCCTTTGCGACATAATTTTAAACATCATGGTTAATTACAGCGAAATTTTCAGCGAACAAGGAATGGATTATCAAACATACCGCGCATTGATTGATCAACTTCTGCTAGAGGGAAAGGCTACTGGTGATGTAACCTACGATTTGCACTATACAAAAATGAATGTACAAAGGATGAATCGCGTGGATAAAACAATTAGCTTAAATGATGATTTGACTTCAAGCATTGGTCGCCTTAAGGAAAATTATAAATTTTTGGTAATCACTGAAGGATGGTGTGGCGATGCAGCCCAGATTGTTCCGGTGTTTAATAAAATTGCGGTTGCATCATTAGGTAAAATTGACCTAAGATTTGTGCTTAGAGATAAAAATCTGCCATTAATTGATGCGCATTTAACCAACGGTGGAAGGGCAATTCCTGTTTTAATTATATTGAATCAATCTGCTGATCAAGTTTTGGCAACCTGGGGTCCAAGACCACAAGTTTTGCAGGAACTTTTAAAGGAATGGAGAAAAGAAATTACCGAAATGCCAATTTTGGCAGAAAAACTTCACGGATGGTATGCCAAAGATAAAACGCAAACCACACAGCAGGGATTAAATGATCTTTTGAAGGGGTTGGAGAGATAATCTTGTCGTTTCATTTTAGGCAGTTGTTAACAACCCGAATTTGTTTCGGGGGCTGCTTCTTATTAGTTGCTGAAATGAATTCAGCATGACGTTAAGACAAAATAAAAGCAGCTCTGGTTTAATCAACAGTAACAGTCAGCCCTTCTTGCTGTAAAATTTTGCGGTATACTTCCATTTCGGTAAAAGATCCTTCTAAAACTGGGCATTTACCCTCATTATGCACTTTCCATGCAATTTTTTCGGCCTGCGATTCGTTATAATCCAAGTATTTCATCATGCAATAAATCACATGATCAAAGGTATTGATATCATCATTCCACAAAATAAGGCGATGTACAGTTTTAAGGGAAGTTAAAATCTCTTCGAGCGTAAAGGTCTCTTCTTTGGTTTCTGTAGACATGGTGCAAAAATAACTATTTTTATGTAAGATGTAATAGGTAAAATGGATGATAATCTGACTTATATCTAAATACCTGCTCTTGGGTTTATAATCTCATCATTCAAAAGATTGTATTTTTAATTAATAAAGTCCGTACTGCATCTTACATCGTACATTTTACATATTCTTCGGCCTCTTTTAATACATTTGCTAACCAAATAATAATAAATACAAGTATGCACCAGTCTAAAATTGCAGGAATAGGTTATTACGTTCCTAAAAATGTATATACCAACGATGATTTAAGCCGTTTTATGGATACCAGCGATGCATGGATTCAGGAACGAACAGGTATTAAAGAACGGCGTTTTGCAGATCGTAATGAGGAAACTACCACTACAATGGGCATTGAAGCCGCTAAAATTGCGATAGAAAGGGCTGGTATTACTGTTAAAGATGTTGATTTTATCGTTTTTGCTACCCTTAGTCCAGATTATTATTTCCCTGGTTGTGGTGTGTTGTTGCAACGCGAAATGGGCATGGGCGAAATTGGTGCATTAGATATCCGTAACCAGTGTTCTGGATTTGTATACGCACTTTCGGTGGCAGATCAGTTTGTGAAAACCGGCATGTATAAAAATGTTTTGGTAGTAGGGAGTGAAAAACACTCATTTGCAATGGACTTTGAAACCCGGAGCCGTAATGTTTCGGTAATTTTTGGCGATGGTGCCGGTGCAGTACTGTTACAACCTACAGATGAGCCAGGAAAAGGGATTTTAAGTACACATTTACATAGTGATGGTGCCGATGCCGAAATTCTGGCCATGCATTATCCGGGGGCTCATGCCAATAAGTGGTTAAAGGATAAGCCTGCTTATCCGGAACAGGAATTGGGCGGATTATTTATGACTAAGGAAATTTTAGAAAGCGGTGCTGCATTACCTTATATGGATGGTCCGGCAGTTTTCAAAAAAGCGGTAGTGAAATTTCCTGAGGTAATTAAAGAAGCTTTAGTTGCGAATAATTTAACCGAAAAAGACATTGATCTGTTGGTGCCGCATCAGGCAAATCTCCGTATCAGTCAATACATACAACAGTTGTTGGGTTTAAACGATGATCAGGTTTTTAATAATATCCAAAAATATGGCAATACTACCGCAGCTTCCGTGCCGATTGCTTTGTGTGAAGCCTGGGAAGCCGGTAAAATTAAGGATGGAGATTTGGTATGCCTCGCGGCATTTGGATCAGGCTTTACCTGGGCAAGTGCGCTGATCAGGTGGTAGGTTTAGGGTTTAGGGTTTAGAGTTTAGGAAAAAATGGCCACGCAAGTTAGAATAAAACTATTAAACCATTAAGAAGTTAAGGACATTAAGGTTTCAGTAGGATTTTCTTAACTACCTTAATTTCTTAATGGTGATGCATAACTAGTTTTGTGTTTTTGGCTTGATAAAATCTCCTAAATAACTGCACTCTCCAGCTGCTACGGTATAAAAAGGTGTTTTACTATAATTAAACCTTAATTCTTTGAGGTAGGGGTTATTGTAATTTGCTTTGATGAAGTTTCGCCATTTTACATCCTTTTTATCGTAGTAATAAAATGATAAGGGATTGGCGTTCATAATAATCTGTTTTTGCAAACATTTAGCCAGCATGAAAGTACATTTAGCCTTAAAATTGGCATTGGTGCTTAAAGCCCTGGCTTTCAAATACCACGCTTTTGCAGTTTGTGCTTTTTTGTAATCCCCATCATACACGTATTTTGCCGGACTACTGTTATCGTAAGATGACCAGTCGTAACTGATCAGGAACCAGCTATTACCAAAATAACCTGTCTGATAAACAGCATTAGCCATTTTGTAATAATAAAGGGCTGCATTCTTTTTATCGCTAACAAGTAATTTCTGCAAACGGAGCATTTCTGCGGCAAAAGCTTTTTTGTTAACAGATGCCTTGGCTGTTACATATGTTTTAGGAAAATCGTTAATGGTTTCGATGAAAGGATTAGCATAAAGTTTTGCATTTGACTCATCTCCATACCAGTTCTCCGGATTGAAATATTTATAATTTGGCGAAACCTTTGCAAACATCTGTACCGCTTTATCGTATTGATGCGTACGCAAATAAGTAGTGCCGTAAAGTTCATAAAAGTCGTCGTTTTTGAGTTGATTTAAAGCTGAAGCCAATAAACCGGTAACATCATTGCCCGCTGCTTTGGTTTTATAAAGCGCTAAACCCTGCATACTTTTCGGGCTCAAATTTTTCTGCCAGAAATTGATACTCTGGTAGCTCATATTCTGGAAAAGCGAATTCTCTTTTAACGTTTTGTATGACAGGTCGCCTTTAACCATTGCCAATGCCGCTTTTGCCGTATCGCCCATGGTTAAATAAGCAGGTGCCAGAATCTGCTGATAAAAATTCCTGGTGGTTCTGCTAAAACGTTTGCCGGCCTGATCATTATCATAATATTGACCATTTGGCTGGTTTTTATTTTCCGCAAAACGTTTTTCATCCAGCCATTTTAAGGTAGGTAACAAATCATTTTCGTTAAAAGGATTGCCTTTTTTGATGTTTTTTGCTTTAATCAGTAAATCAATAATACGGTATTGATCGCGCAATCTTTCGGGTAGTTTATCCGGTTTCAAAATAGCCAGGTAATTTGCAGCCATGAAATCTTTGTTCTCCATCCAGGATAAATAGGCTGCAGTTAAGGTACCCAATTCGGGTTGAGGGTATTTCTTTTCGGTAGCCAGTTTTACCGCAAAAGTTCTGATCTCGTTTAAACGTTTCAGGTTGATGTTTTTTATACTATCGCGGTACTTAGAACTTCCGTTATCCGAAAAATAATAATTATAACCAATTTTAGCGATATCGTTTGCTACAATAAGATCTTGCTCCAGCTTATTTACTTCGCGTACCAGTAAAGTGCCGTTCAACTGGCTTTTAGGTTCATAGCTGTAAACTTTGTTGATGCTTTCTATGCCGGAATCGGCATTGCCGAATCCATTAATTGCCCATATATTGGCTTTTTCATTATTGGTTTTTGCGTATTTTAAAGCACCCTCAACAGGCGAGCTGGTATAGTAATAATTTTTATAGGCCTGTATCCTCCGTTCCGGGTTGCTGGCAAAAACTTTTGAGAATAAAAAAGCAGATTCTTCGGGATTCCCTAACCTACGGGTCGATCCGGCATATAAAGCCAATGCCCAACCCTTGGCAGCACTGTTTATCTTACTGGTTTTAATGTATTTTTCGTAGGTTGATTTGCTTTCTGTGTGCAATCCTGCAAAATGAAACATGCGTTCAGCCTGATACGCATAACGCAATTTCAGAAAATCATCTTTTTCTGCTGCTGTTAAAGCTAAGCCTTCTTTGGCTTTGGCGGCCATTCCGGCAGTATCGCGCGGTGTTGCATCCCAAAGGCTGAATGCTACATTGGCCAATGGTTCGCAGCTTTTAGCGAACTGATAATATTTTAAAGGCGCCTTGCGTTTAGCCAGTGCCTGGATAAAACTGTTTTGCTGCAGACTATCGGGTAACTGCGCCATATTGCCTTCAAAATTTACCAATTTTACATCAGTGGCACTGTCTGTTTGATACATTACTTTTAGCACATCGTCCTTTTTAATATTTAGGTATTTAGCCCATTCGCGACTATTGATATCGGGCTCACTTTCTACATCGGTTTCGCTGTTGAGGTAAACCATTTGGTTGTAGGCAAAAGGCGAATATTCATCACCCTCAATGTTGTTATGGAAATAGGAAATATAATAATCGTATGGGTCGATTTCGCCCCCACAGGCTAGATTTACGGCAATTTCGCCAAAAAAAGTAATCAGGAATACACTAAAAATTAGCGATAACTTTTTGAAGGTTTTCATGGGTAAAATGTTTTAATAGGTCGGTGTCTAAGTGGTAGAAAACGAGGTTCCGGTCTCTGGAGGCTAAATATCGGGATAAAAATTTGGAGCTGGCAAGTAAATCTTCGGGAGAAATCTGTTCCCATCTTACTACATCACCCCGTTTTAATCCGGCAGCAGGATAATCAACTAAAAGATCGTAAAGAATGGAATTTTCCCTCTGTTTAAAAAGTTTTTTATCCTCTATCTGGATTTTACTGATCCGTTTAGAAATACCCGCATATTGCCCGTTTCTGAATACTACTGCCCACTCGAACAGTGGCAGGGCTACATCTAGCGGTACCGGATATTGCCCTAAATAATCTTTTAGGTACAGGTCCATTTCATCTTGGTCCAATATGGAATTTTGAGTGCCATATTTACGCAGATTGCCCATGTTGTAACACATCAAAATAGCCTTTTCTACCGGAGGTACACCGCTCGATACGATATTTTTAACCTGGTGCAGGCGCAAGGTTACCGAAATGGTTTTCGCTTTTAAAAGTGGATTTGCCTTTAGTTGTTCAAGAAATTTAAAATACCTGTTCCTGGTGCCTTTGGTCCAATCGCAATCAATCTGGAGTTCATGATAGCTTTGTTTTCCAGCCTGCTTTACCTTAGCTTTCACAAATTTGGCGATACGATCGGCCATCACTAGGGTCTGCAAGGTGTCTATTTTGTTAAAAACCTGGTTTACAATAAACACTACCGGTACAATATCAGTCTGTTTAGGTATCTGATCTGAAAATTTAATAGGCGAAACGGGTACTGGCAATTGTAGATCCGGATTAAAATCCACATCCATAATCCTCACATACAAAGATTTTGATTTAAACTGATCGAGATAAGTGCTTTCTTCCTTCTTGTTCTGGTAATCTGTTTTCCAATAGTAAAAGGTTGGATAAACAATTGATTTTTGCTTACAACCAAGGAAGAGAAATAGAGAAATCACTAAAATACTTATCTTGCGCATATCAATTTTATTGAACAAAAATAGTATAAAATGCGGGCAGTTTTACAAAGAGTTACACAGGCGAGTTGCACTGTTGATGGCGAAATAACGGGAGCAATTGAAGGTGGATTTTTGGTATTATTAGGTATTGAGGATGCTGATCAGGCAGAGGATCTGGAGTGGTTGGCACAGAAAATTATCGGGATGCGTGTTTTTAATGATGAAAACGGAATGATGAACAAAGCACTTGCTGATGTGGGTGGAGATATCCTATTGATTAGCCAGTTTACCTTGTTCGCCTCAACCAAAAAAGGAAACCGTCCGGGTTTTACAAGGGCTGCACGACCTGACGTGGCGATTCCGCTCTACGAGAAAATGATCGAAAAACTATCGGCTTTATTGGGTAAAAAAGTAAAAACCGGAATTTTTGGCGCTGATATGAAAATAGCGCTTTTAAACGATGGACCGGTTACAATTTTGATTGATACAAAAGATAAGGAATAAAAAGAGGCGTAACTTATTAAGTCTTGAATTGTCTAAAAACCATGTTAATTTATTTTTAAAACTTTTAACCTAAGCCAATATGAGGGATAGAAATTCGGGTCGTTTAACAGAATATGGTTGCCTGGTATTTTTTTTATTGCTAAAGCTAATTTTATCTTTTGTATTGGTTAATCCGGTTTATGAATTGCACCGCGATGAATTTTTGCATTTAGATCAGGCCAATCACCCGGCAGCAGGTTTTACTTCTGTTCCGCCGTTAACCTCCCTGTTTTCATGGCTCATTAAAGCGTTTGGCAATGGTTTTTTTATGGTAAGGCTTGTACCCGCAGTAATGGGAGCTTTAACCATTTTATATTGCTGGAAAGTTGTCAGTTTTTTAAAGGGGAACTTATTAGCCAAATGTTTGGTTGCGGTAGCCTGTTTATGTTCTTCCCTGATGAGGCTAAATACCCTTTACCAGCCTAACTCTTTCGATGTTTTAGCCTGGACAGCTATTTTCTATTATTTATTACGGTATTTCGATAAACAGGAAGCCAAATACCTGTATGCTTTTGCCATTTTTGTAGCCTTGGGGTTTTTAAATAAGTATAACGTTCTTTTTCTAATAATTGGTTTAATACCCGCTATACTTCTCACTTCAAAACGAAAAATATTTACCGATAAACATCTTTATCTGGCCATTTTACTTGTACTTTTAATCATTTCGCCCAATGTGATCTGGCAGATTAACCATCACTTCCCGGTACTCGTCCATATGAAAACTTTGGAGGCCACGCAACTGGTGTATGTAAACCGGATAGATTTTTTTAGAGGACAGTTCCTCTTTTTTATCAGCTCAATTTTCATTCTCCTGGCTGGAATAGGAAGTTTGATTTTTTATAAAGATTTCAGGAAATACAGCTGGATTATTCTAACCTATGTTATTACCCTGGCCGTGTTCGGTTATTTTAAGGCAAAAGATTATTATGCCCTGGGTTTATATCCGGTTTTACTGGCCTTTGGCGCTCATTATTTAAGCCGGGTTTTAGGTAAAATGTATATAATAACAGGCCTGCTGTTCGCTTTTACAATTGGTTCGTTTATTTATCTTTTGCCATTTATAATGCCTTTTTATAGTCCTGATCAAATTGTTGCCGACCACAATAGATTCGAACGGGCGGGAACGCTACGCTGGGAAGATGGTAAAAATCATGAGGTGCCGCAAGACTATGCTGATATGAATGGTTGGAAAGAACTGGCAGCATTGGTTGATGTTGCTTACGGAAAGGTTAAAGATAAATCAGCAGTATTGGTACGTGCCGATAATTATGGTCAGGCTGGCGCGATTAACTATTATTCGAAATATAAAAACATTAATGCAGTATCGTACAATGCAGATTATCTTTATTGGTTTAAAATAGATAAACCGATTAAAGATTTAATCATGATTACCGGATGGCATGATGAAGACCCGCAGCGTAAAAGAGAGCAACCCTATTTTAGCAGAATTACCAAAATCGGAGAAATAAAAACACCTTACGTGAGAGAAAGAGGAGCAGGCGTGTTTTTGCTCGAAGGGGCCAAAATTGAAGTGAACAGCATTATCAAATCAGAAATAGAAGAAGAAAAAAATGACCATTAACGAAGCACAGGAAACCGTAGACCGTTGGATTAATACCACAGGTATCCGTTATTTTAATGAATTGACCAATACGGCCATTTTAATGGAAGAAGTTGGGGAGGTGGCGCGGATCATGGCCCGTAAATATGGCGAACAGTCTTTTAAAAAAAGTGATGAAGAGGTAAACCTTGCAGATGAAATGGCCGATGTAATGTTTGTGCTGATCTGCCTGGCTAATCAAACCGGTATTAACCTAACCGAAGCTTTAGAAAAGAACCTGGAGAAAAAGAGTATCCGCGATGCAGACAGGCATAAGAATAATGAGAAACTTAAATAAGTCAGGAGTCCTGAGTTGGGAGTCTGAAGTCTAAGCGACGAACTCCATCAAACTTCTATAAGCTACAAAACGGTTTTTATACCTTTCGTTTAATTCTGCCTGTAAAGCCGGTGCAAATTCTTGCTGGTATTTATTGTAATGCTCAAGTGTTTCTGCCACGTACTGAGCACAATAAGTTACCCCTTCATTAGGCGAATCCACAACCTTTAACAAGCGGTTAGAAACAAACATGCCTGTTGCCATCACCTCAGGGATATGAACATCCTGCATCCATTGTAACCATTCTTCGGCAGCTGCATCTTCGAGGATGAGCGTAACATTATATAAAAACATATTGCAAAGGTAAATAATATATAAATGCCAAAAAATGTATGGATAACGCTTTTTATTCTTTTAAGTGCTATTATTTAATTAAATTTGTAATACCTTATTATCTAGAATGATACGAAACAACGCCTCTCAAAAAATCGATACCTCAACGCGCAATTACATTTATACCGGTTACCTCACTGCCATATTTGGCGGGGTTTTGGGCCTGATAATCGGTTGGGATATCATGAAGAAAAAAAAGACATTACATACCGGTGAAAAAGTGTTTTTTTATTCCTTAATGGACCGGCAACATGGTGCGAGAATTTTAATTTTAGCCTGTATTTGCTTCATTTTGTTGTTAACCTTAACTATTATTGCATTAGACTCATAAGTTATCTGCAATATCAGAATGATTAGCATTACCACATCTTCAACCATAAAAGAGCTTGAGGGAATTCTTGAACTTCAAAAGCAAAACCTAAAACAGGATTTAACACCCGAACAGATTAATACACAAGGATTTGTTACGGTTTCTCATTCGCTGGGTGATCTGGAGAAGATGCACCGGTATGAACCTAATATTATTGCAAAAAATGGCGATATAATTGCAGCTTATGTGCTGGGAATGACCGGGCAATCAAAAAACGATATTCCGAGGCTCGTTGAAATGTACGAAAGCTTTGATCATATTTTATACCGGGGAAAACCTGTTTCTGATCATCGTTATATTGTAGTAGGGCAGGTTTGCGTAGGCTATGAATATAGGGGAAAAGGTTTATTTGATCAATGCTATAATGCCTACAAAGATTACTTTAAAGGAAAGTATGACTTCGCAATCACTGAAATTGCAAGTAGTAATCTTCGATCAATGAATGCACATAAACGTGTTGGCTTCGAAGTAATTTACACCTATACTGATAATAGCGGTGTAGAATGGAATGTGGTGGTTTGGGATTGGTGTGATTTTAATTAGTATCTTTATTTTAACGCTTTATTTAAATTATGGCTACCGATTTTGTAACCTTTCAAAGATTTAATGACCAAGCAGCAGCTTTAGCACTAGCAGAAACATTTAAAGAAAATAAAATTGAAGTGGAGCTAGAAGATGCTTCTGCAAATTTTGACATTACCTTTGCTAATAATCAGATTGATAAAGATTACAGGGTTAAATTAAAACCTGAAGACTTTGAACAAGCTAATGTATTATTACGACAACAAGCGGAGAAAGATTTATTAGATATAGATCCAAATTATTACCTGTTTGATTTCAGTGATGACGAGTAGAGGGAAATTATTGAAAAACAAGATGAGTGGAGTAGTTTAGATTTTTTACTGGCTACCAAAATATTAAAGGAACACGGTGTGGAAGTAAATGTTAATCAAATTCAAACGCTTAAATTAAAAAGAATAGAAGAATTGTCCATACCTGAAAAAAGTCCAAAAGTATTAATTATTGCGGGTTATATTCTAGCGGCTTTAGGCGGACTTTTAGCCATAATAATTGGAGCATACTTAAGAATCATAAAAAAACATTGCCTAATGGGGAACGGATTTTTGGTTATGCGGTTTCAGATAGGGCACATGGTGAAAGAATTCTGATTATCGGCATTCTTGGGCTTATTCTTTCGGCTATATATCAATTTTCTAAATATGTTTAAGGCAACCTGAATTAGCCAATTTGCTGATAGACTTTAGTAGTTTTTATGGATGTAGATCTCTCCATTCCGCTTCACTTCAGGAGATGACGATAATATTTAATTGGCATTTAAGCGATGTTCATTTGGATTCAGTTAACCGATTTAGACACCTAACCAGTTAACCCGTTTTACTATCAATGCCTAATCACCAATCAACCAATCACCAATGACCAATGAATCAATGACCAATGAACTAATGAACCATTGAACCAGCTCTAAACCCCATCTCCCCGTAAATTCCTGAATCTTTTTCTTGCCTCGGCACTGAACATACTGCCAGGATAATCCGTAATCAGCTTTTGGAAATATATTTTTGCCTGTGCAATATCATTCAGTTTCTTTTCGTACAGATCACCCAATGTAAATAGTGCATCGTCTGTCCAGATTCCATCTTTAAATTCTTCCGTCACTTTTTTGAGCATATCGGCCGCTTTCTGAAAATCATTGGCTTTAATAAAAATCCGTGCTTTACTCATCATTATGGCATCTGCCAAACTGTTTTGCGGATAGGCAATGGCAATGCTGTCCATTTTTTTTACCGCTTTTTCGGGCAGGTTCCTGAATAAAAGCATCTCTGCATCAGCATACATCTTTAGGGCATTGCTATCAGCCGGGGTTTGGATGTTGTCGCTGATCAATAAACTTAGGTTTAAGGCGTCATTGGCAATCAGTTGAGAGGTAGCGGCTTTTAGAACCAAACATTGGCCATTGCTGTATTCGAAATTGCCCTGATAAAAGGAGAGTTTAGCGCTCCTGAAACGGGCTTCGTTGCCTACAGGCTGACCTTCGAATTGTTTGCTTACCTGTTCGTATACCAAAAATGCTTCCCAGGGCTGGTTGGTTAAAATGTAAATGTCGCCTAAATCCAGTTTCAGCTGCCCAAGTTCCGTATCATTAATCCCTGGCATTTTAATCGCTTCTTCCAGCTCTTTTTCCGCTTTAGCCGGTTGGTTTAAGTAATAAGCCTGCAGATTGGCCAACTTTTTAATCGCGAAAAGGGTGTTTCTGTTTTTGCCGTTTTCTTCCAGTAGGGCTTCATAATCTTTTGCCAGCAGATCAAGATCAGCAGTTGTGTATTTTCCGCTGGTACGCAGGTTATACCGGGTATTCAGCATCTCTATTTTTGAGGGAAGATAATATGGGTTATCCTTTCCTTTGGTGAGCAGGTAATCGTAGGCTTTAATCGCTGTTTCATAAGCGCCATTATCTACAAAAGTATAAATGGCGTTAAATAATGTCCCTCCATCTGCTTTCGTTCTTTTATCAAAAGCAATTAGCTGGCGCAGGGCCATATCAAATTCCTGTTGCTGGATATAATTCCAGGTAAGCAACTGGATATAAATTTCGGCGTCGGGTTCTTTCTGTATTTTTTTTAAAGTGGCGGCCTGAAACGTCTCATAGTCGTTTTTATCTTCAAAAATAGACGATAATACCGCTTCGGCCTGGGGCAAGAGCTGTGGCATTGTGGCCATTGCATCCAGGTACTCCTGCATCAGCATGGGTTTATCTTTTTTGAAGCGGTAAATGTTCAGCAGCTCGAATGTAAAAGCCTGGTCGTTGCCCAGCAATTTTCGCCCTTGTTTAAAGGTTTGAACGGCAAAATCGTAATTTTCGAAACGGTAAAAGCTATTGGCCAGGTTTCTGATTCTGAATTCTTCTTTAGGCAGTTTCGCAATAACCTCGTTAAAAATTTTGCCGGCAGCCTGTACATCACCTTTTTCCTGGTAAAGTTTACCCAGGGCTATAGAATAAAGTTCGTTTTGTTGATTTTTTTTTATCTCGCGCTTTACCACTTTTTCGGCAGCATCATAACGCTTTAATTTTAACAGTGTATTGAAATAAATGTCGAAATAAGCATCGTTGTTGGGAATGGCGTAGAGTTTTTCTAAGAGCACGGCTGCTTTTTCATAATCTCCTTCCTGGTAATATTGAATCGCTAATGTGCTCTCATCTGGTGCAACCTGCTGGTTGGGACGGAAAATCTGCGCATTGGCCCCAAGTGTCAGCAATAAAAATACGATGAAAAGCAAGCGGTTCATAACCCTAAATTATAACTTTTAAATGTAACATTTTAATACATTTTTAGCTAAAGCACATATATGTATAAAACGTATTTTAAATGTTACCTGTATTTTATTTTGTGTAAATTTTATAAATACTAAATTGAACCACAACTTATTATTTGCATAAGTAACATTGTTGGTGTAAATCGCTTAAAGTTGTTAGGTTACTTATTTTTGTCATCCGGTGAAGGATTTATTTATGTTGAAGAGAATTTTTCTGATGTTAATGGTAGTATTGATATGGGCCTGTAAAGGTTCAAACGATGATACTATTCCTGTGGACAATTTTTTTAAAACACAGGATAAAGCCTATTACCGTATTTCTCCTGATGGCAAAAGCCTGTCTTATTTAAAACTGCATGATAACAAACTTGATCTTTTTGTTGAGGAACTCGCTACAGGAAATAGCATACAGCTCACCCACTTAAATGGGAAAAATATCAGCTTTCAATTCTGGACAAGCAATAATGAACTGATCTATTATACCGAAGATGGCTCTAAAGAGCGCAGGTCTGATATTTTCGTCATTAATAAAGATGGAAGTAAGCAGGTACAGTTGAGTGCCAATGAAAAAAATAGGCTGAGGGTGATCGAAGATCAGCTGATTGATGATAAATACATTATTGTGGCTTCAAACAAGCGCGATTCGACCGTTTTCGACGTATACCGCTTAAACGTTAGAAATGGGAAAATGGAAATTGCTGCAAAAAATCCAGGCAATATTACCAAGTGGATGACAGACAGCAAAGGTGTGCTTAAAATTGCCGTTGCCAGTGATGGGGTAAATGAAACCCTGATGTACCGTGAAAAGGAAAACCAGGCTTTTGCACCTGTAATTACGAATAATTTTGAAACGACTTTACAACCGATTGCTTTTTCAGAAGATCAACCTAATGTACTTTATGCCATTTCAAGCGTTAACCGTGATAAGAACGTACTGGTAGCGCTTGATTTAAAAAGCGGGAAAGAAAAACAGGTACTTTTTGCAAACGATACTTTAAATGTAGTAGACGCAACCTATTCGCGGTTCCGGAAAAAAATGCTCTTTGCAACCTGCGAAACCTGGAAAAGAGAGAAATTTTACCTTGATGACAGTGCAAAGGTGGCCTACTCGATCATAGATAAACTTTTGCCGGGCACTGAATGGGTAATTGTGGATAAGGATAAAACAGATAAAGTGTTTGTAATACGAACCTTTACCGATAAAAATCCAGGTTCTTATTATTTGTACACAGCTATTGATAAAAGGCTTAAAAAACTTACTGATGTGAGTCCTTCCATTAAACCGGAAGATATGAATGCCATGAAACCCATCAGTTTTAAAAGCCGCGATAGTTTAACCATTAATGGTTATTTAACCTTACCTAAAAACAAAAAGGCTATAAATTTACCGGTTGTGGTGCTGCCACATAATGGGCCAAGATCAAGAAATAGCTGGGGCTATAATGCAGAGGTACAGTTTTTGGCCAACCGTGGCTATGCTGTTTTGCAGGTAAATTACCGCGGTTCTACCGGTTATGGAAAATCATTTTATGCTGCGGGTTTTAAACAGTGGAGCGATAAAATACAGGAAGATGTAAATGATGGTGTAAAATGGCTTATCGCAGAGAAAATTGCCAATCCTAAAAAAATTGCCATTTATGGTAACGGTTTTGGCGGATATATTGCATTAAACTGTTTGTATAAAAATCCCGATCTTTATAAATGCGGCGGATCCAATTCGGGTGTAATTAACCTGTTTAGTTACCTGAAAACCTTTCCTCCGTTTTTAAAGGCCAAATTACAGATGTATTACGAAATTTTGGGCAATCCGATAACTGAAACCGATTATATGCGCTTCGCGTCGCCTGTATTCCATGCCGACCGCTTTAAGGCACCTGTTTTTATTGCCCAAAACCCAAAAGATCCAAGTGTTAACGTAGCAGAAGGCGTTCAGTTCATTAAAGAACTTAAAAAACGGAATGTTCAGGTCACCTACATCGAAAAAGAAGAAGGTCCTGATCCGGTAATACGCCAACAGAGCAGAACAGCCCTGTACAAAGCCTTAGAAGAGTTTTTAAAAGAAAATCTAGGTAAGAAATAGGTATGGCCTTAGATAAGAAAAGCAGTTACCGTAAAAACTTCTCACTTGGTGTAACTTTCATTATACTCATTTCCATTCTTTTTATCTTATCGCTTTTTCTTGCATTCAACTATAGTAAAAAATCGATAGAGAACGACTTCGTTTCTGAGAAGGTAAATGTACTGGAGCAGAGTATTAAGCCTTACAATGATTTTTTTCAGAACAAAATGCCGGAGATTTCTTATTACAATGGTTATTTGGATTCCTCTACCGCATCGAAGTTTGTAGATACGCTGATGTTAAAATACCCTTTTATCTCAAAGGTTACTTTTTATGACACAGAGGTTAAAAATGTGCCGGTTAAGGATGGGATCAACGCCAACCACCTGGGCATAGGGCCAAAATCCATTTACCAATTTGGTAAAGGGGTTAAACCCGATTCTATAAAACTTTATTCGGAGGATGATACCCGGTCTTTTGCCGTTGGGAGCGATTTTAATGCGATAGCGATTAAACTGGCTACTTTTGTTGAAGATCTCGATACGGCTTCAGTACCCACCCAGGAAGAGCTCTTTACCAATTTTTCTATTGTTAACTCGAACGAAAATAAAATTACATACCTTAATATTCCCAGGCGTGCCGATTTAAGGGTTTATAAAGATATGATCAGGCGTAAACTTAATCCTGCTCCTGTTTACCCACAGGATATACTGGTTTTTAAACTGGATGCACACCGGATAAAAATCGTTAACACAAGGCCTTCGCTGTATCAGACCATTAGAATCGAGCCGCTTACTTACGACCCGATTGACACTTCTGATGAAAATATTACCACTGAAATAGCATTACCAGGTGCATTTTCTGATTTTAAGCTTTATCTTATTTCATCTAAATCTTACATCAAAAAAGAGATCTTCATTTACTTTATGCCAATAGCGCTCATCTTGTTATTGGTGTATGGCGTATTGTTATTGGTGGCTTTTCTAATTTACCGTAACCTAAACATCAATAGTAAAATGTTTAAGCTGCAATACGATTTTGTGAATAACCTTACGCACGAGTTTAAAACACCTGTGAGTGTAATTAAAATTGCCGGAAACAATATTAAAAGTGCACCGGTACTTAGTCAGAAAGAGCAACAGTTATACGGCAAAATACTGGATGAAGAAGCTGATAAGCTGAACGGGCTGATGAATAAACTGCTGGCCTTTACGCAAATTGAAAACAAAGCAATTAAATTGAATCAGGAGGAGGTAAATATTGTCGATTTTATTGAAAGTACCATTGAATCGCATACCTTAAAACATCCTGATTTTAAAATTACCTACGAGGTAAGTGGCTTTAAAACCTTTATCACCGATCCGGTATTATTAGGAAGTCTGTTCGATAACCTGGCAGAAAATGCCTACAAATATTCGAAGCCTGAACAAAAGAAACTGCATATCAGTGCAAAACTGATTAAAGGTGTGCTGGTGCTTCGCTTTACCGATAAAGGAATCGGTATCCCGTCATCAGAATTAAACAATATATTTAAGAAGTTTTTCAGGATACAGAACGAATATAACCAAATGGGCAGTGTTGGCCTGGGTTTGGCATTCTGCAAAGAACTGGTTAACTTTATGGAAGGAGAAATTACTGTAAAGAGCAAGGTAGGAAGTGGCACAGAATTTAAAATTGTGCTGCCTTATAATAGTTAAATTTAGGAGTTGGAAGGTTAAAGGTTAGAAGGTTATAAAGTTAAATGGACCATCAAACATAGCAACGTTTCAATAGTACAATGTAATACACACATAAATGTCTAAAGAAGTAAAAATATTAATCGTAGAAGATGATGAAAATCTTCGCTTTTTGGTAGCACACCGTTTAAAGGCCGAAGGTTATACTGTGCTTGAAGCAAATGATGGTGAAGCCGGCGAAAGAATGATTTTAGCCGATCAGCCTGATATTGTTTTATTGGACTGGATGATGCCAGGTAAACAAGGTGCCGAAGTTTGTGAGAACGTACGTAAACAGGGGTTCGAAAACCTTGTGATTATGATGACTGCAAAGGCGCAGGACGTGGATAAAATCGATGCATATAACTTTGGTGCATCTGATTATATTACCAAGCCATTTAATATGGATGTTTTGGTAGCCATGCTGGATAGTAAGGTGAAATTTATTGTAAATAAAGATACTGCCGAAATCCACCGTTTTGGTAATATGGAACATCACCCTAATATCCATACGTTGTTTAGGGATGGAAAGAAAATCGAATTAACCATATTGGAAAACCGGATCCTCCTTTATTTCTTACGTAACCCAGGTAAAGTAATCAACCGCGACGAACTGATGCTGGTGGTGTGGGGATACAACTCTGATGTAAATACACGTACGCTTGATATGCACATTGTACGCTTGCGAAAAAAGATAGAATTGAATCCTGATAATCCGCAGTTGCTTCAAACGGTGAGGGGAGTAGGTTATCGCTTTAACGCAGGATAGAAGCTTTTATAAAATCTATTGCCATAATTAACGTTTTCAAAATACTAGATTGAATAATGATAAATCAAGTTGTAATTGATACTCTCAAGAGTGTTGTAGAATATTTAAAGGTTAATGTAACGTACAACAGCGGCTCTACTAAACCATATGATTATAAAGGTTTATTGAGATATAGAGATGCTGTGCTTACAATTGAATCTTTAGGATTATTTCCCGAAACTGTTAAGGAAATTAAAACTACGTCGCTTTTTACTGAAAGATATAAATACGATACTCAGTCTTTAAGCTCGTCGGAAGATCCTTTTGTTAAAAATCTTAGTAATGCATTGTATTTTAAATCGTTAGGTGTTATTGAGATTTATGATCAAAATTTTAATAATGATACTTCAGACGCGTTATTGTTTAAATATCCACAAATAAATGACTTTCCTGAATTAGAGAAATTTGCTAAAGAACTTAACCATGCTGTTCAAATTCCTCTTCATGTGATTAGTGGTAATGAGAATGACCTGGATATATTAAAAATAGAAGAGGGATCAATTGTTCTAACAGTATCATTTAGTGCTGGCTTATTAATTATCACAAAACTTATTGATTTGGCATTTAGATACAAATCAAAATGGGAGGAAGCTAAGAGAAATATTGAATACAGTAGAAGCCTTCAACTTGACAATGATCTGAAAGAGACCTTTGTATCTGCCATAAATGATCAGGTTAAACTTTTTTTACAAACTGAATCGGAACTATTAAGCAAAGAACTAATAGAAAATGTAGATAATGAAAAAATAGAGATTGTTAAAAATTCTATTATAACATTTAATTCTCTATTAAACAAAGGGTTATCAGTTCAGCCCTCTATAAGTGCACCAGCTGAAATAAAAGATAGTTTTGAAAGGTTTAATACTCTAAATTTAAATGAGCAAAAGCAGATAGAAGAGCCAAAAAGTGATAGCTAGATTTAAGAATTTAGCTATCCTCTTTTCAACGTAAAAATGGTAATCTCCGGCAAAATACCAACCCTGCCCGGATAACCTAAAAAGCCATAGCCCACATTTACATAAAGCTGTTGTTTTTGCTCCTGATATAAACCTGCCCATTCCTTGTAAATGTATTGTACAGGGCTCCATTGGTATTCTTTTAAACGTACACCAAACTGCATGCCATGTGTGTGGCCACTGAACATGGCATCTATCTGTGGGTATTTCTGTAAAACTTCTCCGCGCCAGTGCGAAGGGTCGTGGCTTAATAAGAGTTTTACCGGTAAATCATCTGTATTTTTAACCGCAAGCTCCATTTTTCCATATTTAGGAAAACGGCCCATGCCCCAGTTTTCAATACCTAAAATTCCGATTTCTTCACCATCAACTTTTAACCTGCGGTTTTCGTTCATCAAAAGGTCGTAACCCATTATTTTGTGTACATCAACCATATCTTTCAGGTTTTTTACCTTGGCAGGGGAAGATTCTTTGCCAAAATAATAATCACCATAATCATGGTTGCCTAATGATGAATACACACCGAGTGGTGCTTTGACTTTCGAAAATATATCCTGGTAATCCCTTACTTCGTTGGTGAGGTTATTTACTAAATCGCCTGTGAAAAAAATAAAATCAGGTTTTTCGCCCAATAACATTTCAACACCACCCTTTACGGCTGTTTTGTTGTAAAAGCTCCCTGAGTGGATATCGGAAATCTGCCCCATGGTAATGCCATCAAAAGCTTTGGGCAGGTTAGGGAGAATTAAATTTACCCTTCTTACCTGATAGTCATAAGCACCAGAAATTATTCCCCAACTTAACGAGGTTAGCGGAATGGCTGCAGCTGCCAATCCGGCCTTAACCAAAAATTCCGATCTTGAAATCGGCTCCGCAGTTGAAGATGGTGCTGTTTGAGCGGCAGTTGCACTTTTAGCCGTTTTATTTCTTCTGAAAATTTTAATAACCAATCTGCGTAAATCATCCAGTACCAAAAAGGGTAAAGTGGCCAGCTTACAGGCTACGGTTAAAAAGAAAGCAACTAAAATAATGGCTCTTAACGTAAGAAAAAGATTAAGGTAAATACCACAAAATACACCAACAATTAATAATGTGCTATAAGTCCAGTAGGCAATACCAAATGCTTTTTTTGTGCCGGGTTTCCATTTTTTAAAAACAGCAATAATGGCTTTAAAACAATAAATATCAAATGCAATAATAAAAATGCAGGCGGCAATAATAAAAGGTAATCTTCCCATTATATTCGGGTTTATAAATAAAAAAGCTTTGGCAGATTCCTCTTTTAGGAGAAGAATTTACCAAAGCTAATCAAATTAGAGAAATTCAATATTATCTGAAATCATCTTCATCCTCTTCTTCATCAAATTCGGCATTAAATAAACTGCCAAACATATCGGAGAAGCCAAAGCCGCCATTTAAAAAGTTTTTGTTCAATTGTGAATATTCGGCTAAGCCATGTAATACAAATTCCATTAAAAGTAACGTTTGGTTCTCGCTTAATTTAGGATGAAACTTCTTTACCAGGTCGTATAAACCAGGCACCAGCATCAGAACCTTTTTATATTGTGCGTTGCTTAAGGTATCCGTAACATCAACATTGTGGCCTTCAGTAAACCATTCGGTTACTTCTGTGTAAGGATTAGCCGTTTTGCTTTTCTTGGCTTTTTCAGGATCAGGGAAATAACGGGCAAACATAGTTTTAACAGCTTTGCCAATTAAGGTGGTGGCTACATGTGCAGGTCCTTCCAGTTCACCTTCATAAACCAGTTCAATTTTACCGGTTATGGCAGGAATAATTCCGGCCAGATCGGATAAGCGCACGAAAGTATTTTTCTCACCTGAGATCAGCATCCTTCTTTCGGCTGTGCTAATTAAATTTTCATAAGCAGAAATGGTTAATCTTGCCGAAACCCCCGATTTTTGATCAATGTATTCACTTTTACGGGCTTCGAAAGCAATCTGCTCTACCAGATCTTTCACTAATCCATCGGCTTCTATACTGGCTTTCTGGTCAGTGGTTAACTTTGCTTCCTGGAAGGTTATTTTGCGCGAAATTTCGACCGACTTTGGATAGTGGGTTAAGATCTGACTCTCAATCCTGTCTTTCAATGGTGTAACAATGCTTCCGCGGTTGGTATAATCCTCAGGGTTTGCGGTAAACACAAACTGGATATCAAGGGGTAAACGCAATTTGAATCCACGGATTTGTATATCTTTTTCCTGCAGCATGTTAAACAAGGCTACCTGTATGCGGGCCTGTAAATCGGGCAACTCGTTAATCACGAAAATGCTGCGGTGAGCACGCGGAATTAAGCCAAAGTGGATTACACGCTCATCATTATAAGTTAATTTTAAAGTAGCGGCTTTTATCGGGTCAACATCGCCAATTAAATCGGCAACCGTAACATCTGGTGTAGCCAGTTTTTCGGTATACCTTTCGCTGCGGTGCAGCCAGGCAATTTCGGTGTTGTCGCCTTTGGTAGCAATTTCATTTTTGGCGTACCACGAAATCGGATTCATTGGATCATCAAAAATCTCGCTCCCGGCAACATAAGGTACATATTCATCCAATAAATTTACCATTAAACGGGCAATACGTGTTTTTGCCTGTCCGCGTAAGCCTAAAAGTAAAATATTATGACGTGATAAAATAGCAGTTTGAAGCTCAGGAATCACTGTTTCATCGTAGCCAATAATGCCTTCAAATTCCGTTTTTTTATCGCGCAGAACTTTAACCAAATTTTCTCTGAGTTCTTCTTTTACAGATCTTGATTTATATCCTATGTTTTTTAATTCGCCTAATGTGGTGTTTTGCATCTTTTAAAATGGGTTTAGGGTTAAGGGTTTAGGGTTAAGGTTGCAGCATGCGAACCCAATCACTAAATCTTCCCTTGTTTAAATGTTTCTAATGCTTGTTAGATAGGTCTTTTTGGCTTTAGGTTTTTCCTTAAACTTTCCACCTTTTACCCTCTATCTTATTTAACTGTCTTACGTCTGTTCTTAATGTAATCTTCAAAAATATATTCACCTAAGCCGTTTAATGAGCTATAAAATGCCCTGCCACCGTTAATTTCAGTAAACTGCCTGACAAACTGTTGCAGATATGGGTCTTTCGCAATCATAAATGTGGTGATCGGTATTTTTAAGCGCTTACATTGCGCCGCCATGTTTAAGGTTTTGTTGATTACTTTTCTATCCAACCCCATGCTGTTTTTATAGTATTTTCCATTTTCTTTGAGGCAGGTTGGCTTTCCGTCGGTAATCATGAAAATCTGCTTATTATGCGTTTTCCTTCGACGGAGCAGATCTGCAGCAAGTTCCAGGCCTGCATAGGTATTGGTATGGTAAGGACCAACCTGTAAATAGGGCAGGTCTTTCAGGCTAATCGGCCAGGCATCATTTCCGAAAACCACAATATCTAAAGTGTCTTTAGGGTACTTCGTTTTAATCAGCTCGGCTAAAGCCATGGCAACTTTTTTGGCAGGAGTAATGCGGTCTTCGCCATATAAAATCATCGAATGCGAAATATCGATCATTAATACGGTAGAAGTTAAGGTTTTAAAATCTTTTTCCTCTACTTCCAGGTCGCGGTCGGTAAGGGTGAAGTCACTAATGCCATGGTTAATCTGCGCATTTTGTATAGAGGCAGTCATATCGATCTGATCCAGGCTGTCGCCAAAATTATATTCACGTCTGTCAGCATTTTTCTCCTCGCCAATACCCGATCGGTTGCTGTTGTGGTTGCCGCGGCCAGATTTTTTAAGTTTCCCAAAAATTTCGTCCAGGGCAGATTTTCGAATGGTCTGTTCCGTTTTGGCAGTAATCTTAAACGCTCCCGATTGGTTGTCTTCAGTAAGGTAACCTTTATCTTTCAGGTCGTCGATAAAATTACCGATACCATAATCATTATTGGTTAATTTATATTGTTTGTCTAGCTCATTCAGCCAGCTTAATGCCTCAGCGGCATCCCCTGCTGTATAATTCAGCAGTTCGCTAAACAATTTCAGCAACTCCTCAAACCCGCCTTTCGGCGCATCTCCGGGCTTATAATCAGAAAAACGAAAACCTCTCATGTGCTTGTATTAACGATTTACCGAAGATAAAAGTTTCGCTCTGTAATAATTTAAGCGTGGTGTCATATTTGGGGGCAAGCGACCAAAACGGAAAACAGATTGAAGTAAAAATTACCAATTGCAAACTGTCAAACTGATCTGGGCGTTCTCCAAGCTGCGCAAGGGGCGGGCTTTTCAGGGCTGCGCTGCGCTCCGGTGCCGATGAAGGATCGGCACTGAACCCTTACTATCCCTAACGCAAAACCCATCGTTTTCATAAACAGAGGCCTTATAGGTTTTTAAATCTATAAGGTCAGAGGTGGTTATCCCAGTGCCATATGGTAAATCTTTTTATTATAATCGGGATTTGCTCCGGGTTGCGAGGCAACAAAAGCCCCCACTTTACAGGCATTATCCAGGGTGGTTTCCATAGGGTAACCTTGCAGGTAGCAGGCAATAAAAGTGGCCAAAAAAGCATCGCCTGCACCAACAGTATCCGCAACCTGAACTTTGTAACCGGCATGTTTAAACAATTTTCCATCTTTTAAAACGCAGGCCCCCTTATCGCCAAGTGTAAGGCAGATAATTTCGATATCGAACTGACTTGATAGCTGTTTTAATAATTGTTCGTCGGTATTGCCTGTTAAGCCGAAAGATTCTTTTACCCAAACAATTTCATCTTCGTTTATTTTAAGAATATCAGCTTTTGCCAAAAGCTCGCTAATGAGTTCTTTCGTATAAAATGGAGCCCTGAGGTTAATATCGAATATTTTGGTTTTCGCATGTGTTAAAAGTTCAAGAACCGCTTTTTTAGATTCCTCCTCCCGGCAGGTTAAACTGCAATACACCAAAGCATCTGCCTCCCTTACCGCAGCTATATTTTCTTCGGTAATTTTAATGGCGTCCCAGGCTACAGGCTGTTTAATGGTATAAGTGGCCTGATGTTGTTCGTCGAGTTGAACCACAACAGTACTGGTTGGCAATTCGTGATGGGTTTGAATTAAATCTGTAGAAAAATGATTGCTGGCTAAAAAGCTCAGGAGTTCTTTGCCATTATCATCATCACCAACGGCGCTGATAAAACTGCTTTCTATACTTTGTTTATGTAAATTAAGCGCAACGTTCATACTCGAGCCGCCAGCTTTTTTACCCTCCGGGAAAACATCCCAAAGTATTTCGCCAATTGTGATTACCTTATTTTGCATTTTAGATTGATAAAAACTGTAAATAACCAATTTTTAGCCATGGAACAAAATATTTTGTTTCATATCTTTAATTTTTATCAAAATTGTAATAATCATGAAAAAAATACTCCTTATCGCCTTCTTTTTTATCTCTTTAAGCACTTATGCTCAAAATGCAAAAGACAAACAAGCTATTCTCAACTTACTCGAAAAACAACGCAATGATTGGAATAAAGGCGATGTTGAAGCTTTTATGCAGGGTTACGAAAAATCAGATAGTCTACTTTTTGTAGGTAAAAACGGGCCCACTTATGGCTGGCAAAAAACATTGGATAATTATAAACGTGGCTATCCTGATAAATCTGCCATGGGATTTTTGGTGTTTGGAATAAAAAAGGTCGAATTTTTGAAATCCGATCTGGCTTTTGTGCTGGGCAGCTGGAATGTTAAACGTGAAAAGGACGAATTAAAAGGATATTTTACGCTTTTGATCAAAAAAATTAAGGGCGAATGGAAGGTGATCGCCGATCATAGCAGTTAATTGTTTAAGGTCTTGATATATTGAAGAACAGGATCAATGCCTTTGATCTGATCAAGGTAGCTTGTTTCAATATACCGGTCGGGTATTACCGGGTGTTTGGTTTTGTCGTTACAATTTGCCCCAAAATCTAAGCTCGTAGAAACGCTAACGCTGATTTTGCTGTTTGGTAATTGGAAGCGATAGCCTTCACCAAAGTCGTTTGTATTTTCGCCGGTAGATTCTCCCACCAAAGTAGCCAGTTTAAATTGTTTTACACCATCTGCAAGCATGTTCGCGCTGGAGAATGTCATAGGGCCGGTAATTAGGTAAACCTGGCCCTTAAAAAAAGCATCTTCGCTGGTGTATTTCGGTGCATAAGGTTCGCAGGTTCTGATCTGCCAAATGCTGTTGTTTTGCTCTTTTAGATATTGATTGCTGCTATCACCCTGTATCATCAGTTTATCTTTATACAACTGGCTTATTTTCCAGTTTTTTCCGGTAGAGAGCGTATATTTCTTTGAGTTAAAAAAGCCTAAAAGTAAATCGGCATTGATGGAATTGCCTCCCGTGTTTTTTCTAATGTCGATGGCAACAGCCTTAATGTTTTTTTGCTTTATTATCGTAAAGCACGAATCGAAAAATTTGAGGTAGGGGTGATAATCGCCAGACAGGGTATTTAATTCGATATGTGCAACCTTATTGTTCAATATGTTAAAAGAATAGGGTTTATTAACCAGATTTGGGAATGCATCGCCTATTATATCGCGTAAAATCGCACCTTTTTCTATTTCTTTAATCAATTTTTTCTGCTGGTACCGGTAAACAACTTTGAAAGGTGGCCTTATTCCTGAGAGATAAAGGTTATAGCCCATCATTTTACCTGCAATCTCATTTCGGTAAGTTTGGAGCCCGCCTACGCGCAATGCACTTGCCTTATAAAATTCAGGAACCGATATTCCGTTTACCGAAATGATTTTTGCGCCTGCAGGAATGATATCCTGTGATAATTTGCCATCAGAATAGGTCATTCCTTTTTTATCGGCAACAAAGGTCAGCGGTAAAAAGACAGGTTTTCTGAAATCTGCCTGGAAAATAGATTGTATAATGTTTGGTGCCGTATGGGCGTCATCAATAATGCCTGTTATTTCTCCAAGTTTTAAAGCGAAAAGTCTTGTTTCAATTGAATCAGGAAGTGAACGTTTTAGCTCATTTACTTTTTGCAGGTATTTGAATGATGAAGTAAATAAAAACGGGTTATAATGAACCGTCCTTATCGTTTTATCGAGAAGATCTATATCTTCAATTGCTTCTGCTTTAGAAATTCGCTGTGCAAAGCCTGATGACCAAAGGGAAAACAGAAATAATAAAGGTAAGGCGGTTTTCATTACATTAATTTATCACAAAGACGGAATAAAAATAGTTAAGGTTGCATAAAAACTATTCGCCCAGTTTAAAATTCTTATAATAATAATCTTTATCTGCATCGGTTAGCTGGCGGATTACCCTGCATGGGTTTCCAGCTGCGAAAACATTATCCGGAATATCTCTTGTAACCACGCTTCCAGACCCGATGACTACATTTGAGCCTATTTTTACTCCCGGATTAACTACCACGTTGCCACCAATCCAAACGCTGTTGCCAATGGTAATTTCCTGCGCCCACTCATATTCCTGATCACGTAAATGTGCATGGATTGGATGTCCTGCTGTATAAATAGCTACATTTGGCGCAATAAAAACGTTGTTTCCAATGCTCACTTTGGCACAATCTAAAATAACAAGGTTAAAATTTGCGTAAAAATTATCGCCGATTTCGATATTATAACCATAATCGCATCTGAATGGTGGTTCTACATAAAACATCTTTTCTGTTTTACCGAAAAGTCTTTTCAGTAATTCCTTGCGCTGTTTAATAAATTTTGGAGCCAGGTTATTAAACTCGAAAACAATTTCGCGGGCCTTCAATCTTTCTTTTGCCAGTTCTGCATCACCTGCCTGGTATGCTTTTCCTGTCAGCATTTTTTGTTTTTCTGTAAGTGTGTTTGTGCCCATTTGTGACCTGGTTTTTAATTTACATTAGATGTTATTCGCAATAATAACAAAAAACGGGACTATCGTTACCGATGCCCCGTTGTATTTTAATCTTTTTAAATTTTACGGCCTACCTTTTGCTAAAGCCCTTTCGGCAATTTTAACTGCTTTTTTCTCTCTCCAGTTGGCATACTTTTCTTTGAAGGTCATTTTTATCAGGCTGTCTATTGCCCCATGGGTAAACAAGCTCCAAACACTGGCCACTTTACGTGTAATCGATTGGTCCCATGCCCTTAAGCTTAAAGAGAATGAGCCGTCAAGATATTTCATCCAGTGCCACATACCGGTTGGCATAAATAAAGTATCGCCGTGTTCCAAAACCACCTCGTAACCTTCTACACCTTTTAATGCTGGGAATTTTTCAAAATCCGGGTTGTCGACTTTATAATCTTCCAAGGCATAAGTAGCATTTGGAAGGCAGTATAACCTGTCTTTCCACTTATAATCGAATAGGATAACGTGTTTTCTTCCGCCAAAGTGCGTGTGGAAGATATGGGGTAAATCGATATCATAATGTAAAAAAGTTACCGAGTTGGAGCCACCAAAAAACATGGCTGGCATGCTTTCGATAAAACCGCCCATTAAATCTTTAGGGATTTTTACATCATTGATTAAACTAGGTACTTTTTTAAACAGGTTGAAAAAGAAAATTCTCAACTCAGTGGGTTCGCGTTTGATCAGATCCAGGTAATCGCCAAATTTCATGTGCGCAGTAGCTGCATTGATCGGTTTTGAAGGATCAGCTTTAGAGTTATCATAAAGTGGAACCTCCAGCTCGCCTCCAATTTCTTTTAAATATTCAGTTGTCCATTTTTCTCTCGCAGGCCAATCTTTGGTAAGACCCCTGATGACTAACGGACGTTTAGTTTTCAGATAATTTTTCTTAAAATCTTCAGGAGTGATATTCTCGACAATATCAACAGGTTTTAAAATGAAACTCATGCGCTTAAATCGGTTATTTGTACCGAACAACAAATGTGTAAATTTTATTTTATAAAATTGATGTTAACAGGTAAATGTGACTAAAATCACCTAATTAAATTAGCAAATACTTAATAATTTAATAATCAAGCTTCAACTTTATATTTAACAATTTCGGCATAAGCGGCATCCCAAAGGTCGATCCTTTTTTGTAAGGCTTGTTTTGTGGTTTCTTCTGCCTCGGCCCAAAATGCTTCCTCTTTTTCACAGAGTTTCTCTGTCATTGAGAGTGCCAAATGGCTATGGTGATCGCCGTCTACTTCGATATGGCGTTCCAGGTAATATTTAAAAATCGATACTTTATCGGCCTGGGTGCTGTTCAGATCATTTACCATACTGTAAAACATGTTAGGAATCAGATCTTCACGGCCAAAGGTAAAACTGGCTGCCTGTAAGTATGTTTTACCACTGTTAATGGTTTCGAATGTAGCATTCACGAAATCTTTGGCAGCAACAGGCACTTCTGCAAGATCAAATGCCTCATTAAAACTTTTGCCGGCTTTTAATGCATTTAAAAAATCATTAATGGGTTTTGTATTTGCTCCACACTGATCCATGGCATCCAAATACAGTTCGAAATGGCTTTTAATAGCACCATCGGCATCTACATCCGATTCTTCACCAGCAACGATTTCGTTAATCAACTGCCTGGTAACCGGATCGCCTACAGGAAACCAAGGCAAAGTAGTACAGGTTAAATTTATTTGCAAGGCTTTAAGCAGCGACATAAAATCCCAAACCGCAAAAATATGGTGTTCCATAAAAATGCGAAGGTCTTCCAGTTCACTAATTGCCGAATAAACCTTATGGTTAATAATCTCTTGTCTGAGAGGTTCTATTTCTTTTTGGATTTTTATAATATTGGAATGCATATATTGAATGGCTGAATCACCCGCTCTCTCAAGACTTTAAATGATTCAATTATGATTATTTTGGTAAATTCTTCTCCAGCGCCCTGCTCGCTCTTTTAACTGCAAGTTCTTCTTTCCATTGCATATACTTTTCGCGGTAGTTTGCTTTCATAAAGTCGTCAAATTTACGCTGTAAAGTTAAGTTATACAAGCTTTTTGCTTTTACTATCCAGCTTTTATCCCATGCCCTTAAGCTGATAGAGAAAGATCCATCCAGGTATTTCATCCAGTGCCAGTAGCCTGTGGGCATAAATAAGGTATCGCCATGCTCTAAAAAAGCTTCTACTCCCTGAACACCTTTTAAAGCCGGGAACTTATCAAAATCGGGGTTTTCTACATCATAATCCTCTAAGGCATAAGTGGCATACGGAATTTGATACAGGCGTTCTTTCCATTTATAATCAAATAAGATCACATGTTTTCGTCCGTTAAAATGAGTGTGGAAAATGTGCGCAAGATCAATATCATAATGTAAAAAGGTTACAGAACCCTTCCCGCCAAAAAACATATTGGGATAGTTATCCAAAAAACCGCCCATTAAATCTTTCGGTGCAATGTAATCTTCCAGTAGTTTCGGCGCAAATTTTATCGGATCGAACAAAAAGATGCGCAGGTCAGTAGGTGTTTCTTTAATCAGGTCTATATAATCGCCAAATTTCATTTCGGCAGCTGAAGCATTTATAGGCTTAGAAGGATCGGCTTTAGAGCTGTCGTAAAGTGGAACAGTTTTATCGCCAACAACCTCTTTCATGTAATCCAGCGTCCATTTTTGATAAGCAGGCCATTTTTTGGCCATATTTTTAATTACCAAAGGTTTACGTGGTTTAAGGTAGTTCTGCTCGAAATCTGATTTAGATATATCTTCAACTACATCTATGGGAGATAAATTGAATTTCATGTTAAGAAACTATTAATACAGGCAAAATTAAATAGTTAGAAAACACTAAGCATTACAAATGCGAAAACTTGAAAAAAAACTGACAATTCACCAAAAAAAGTCAGATGGTATAACTGCCTGCGGTTGTATACGGGGTTCAGTATTAATCTGTTTAAAAATAAAAACGTTCCAAGCCATTGACTTGGAACGTTTTTATGGAGCAATAAGGATATGTCAAATATTATTTAGGCATTAAAACGGTATCAACCACGTGGATTACACCATTTTTTTGGTAAACATCTGCAATTGTTACAGTACTTGTTCCACCTTTTTCATCTTTTAATACTAATTTTTTGCCTTTCATCCAGGCCCAAAGTTTACCACCCTCTACAGTTGTTAATTCTGCTTTGCCGCCACCAGCTTTAATGGCTGCTGCAATTGCTTTGCTATCTAATTTACCGGCAACAACATGGTAAGTTAAAATTTTGGTAAGGGTTGCTTTATTTTCTGGTTTAACCAGGTTATCTACTGTTCCGGCAGGAAGCTTGCCAAATGCTGCATTGGTTGGAGCAAAAACCGTAAATGGTCCGGCGCCTTTTAAAGTTTCTACCAAACCAGCTGCTTTAACTGCTGCCACCAATGTAGTGTGGTCTTTTGAATTTACCGCATTGTCTACAATATCTTTAGTTGCATACATTGCTGCGCCCCCAACCATCGGGTTTTTTTGCGCGTAAACTTGAGTAGTGAATGCCATTGTAATTACGGCAAATACGGATAAGATTAAATTTTTCATTATTTCTAATTTTTAAGTTTCTGTTATTTGAACCCATTTACGATGGCTTACAGATGCTTGGTTTTTAGAAATTGAAAAATAATATATAATGTATTGATTGTTAGTGTTTTAATTATTGTTTTTTTGGTTTGTAAAGGTGCTGTAGGGCTCTTCGGCTGGGCTACTCCCGTTTTTCGCTAAATCTTTTGGCTGTTCTTTGACTACGCTCAGCATGACACCAAAAGGATATCGCTTCAACCGGGTTTAGACAAGGTGGGTTTGTCCCTGGGCCGCATCTTTTATAAACTCTTCGTGAAGCCTGCTTATCTAATTCACCTTAGCTGTTCTTACTTTTTTAGAGAAAAACTTTGGAAAAAAACGCTTCAACAGTACTGCTTTTGTTTCCTTTCCACCGATGTAAATCTCTTCTTTTTTATTACGGATTGCCAGAACAATCTGTTTGGCACAATCTGCTGGTGTCATTGCATTTGCATGCGCTTCGCCCATAGCATTTAATGGCTTCCCATCTGCTGTGAGCGCATTATAGGTTACATTTGTTTTGATAAATCCGGGACAGATAATCGTAATATCGATGTTTTTGTCATAAACCTCTGATCGGAGCGAATCGAAATAACCATGCAATGCATGTTTTGATGCTGCATAAGTGGAGCGTAATTTAGTGCCGAATTTTCCAACAAGACTACTGATCACAGCGATCTGTCCACCGCCATTGGCAATCATCAATGGTAAAACTGATTTACTGAGTACAACTGTGCCCCAAAAATTGGTGTCCATAATCTGCTGTTCGGTTTCCAGGTTGGTTTCTAAGGCAAGGCTTCGCTGGCTCACACCTCCGCTATTGATCAATAAATCTATTTTGCCAAAAATACGGATGGCATCAGCCGCTTTGTTTTCCAGGGTTTCGGTTTCACTTAAATCGAATGGTAAAACGTGTATATTAAAGGAGTTTTGGCAGTTTCCCTTAACGCGGAACAACTCGTCGCGGTTTCTTCCTGAAATAATCAGTTTGTCGCCCGATTTAAAATATTCATATACCAGGGCCTCTCCAATACCGGATGATGCGCCTGTGATCCATACAATTTTTGACATAATATATAATTATTGAATTAGGGAATGATTGAATGATAAACTTGTAAAAAGTATTCACTCCCTCTCTAATTCATTCCTTCAATCATTCTCAACAATAAACAACTCCGAAGCAATGTGGTCGGCAAATAATTTTCCGTTCTGACTTAAACAAATGTTATTTCCATCCATCAGCAACCAATCTTTATCCTCAAAACTTTTAAGGTTATGTTTGGTCTCTTCTAAAAAATCTTTTCCAAAATCGGTATTTATTTTTTGTAAATCAATTCCCCAGATCGTTCTCATTGAAGTCATGATGTATTCGTTAAACCTGTCGTTTAAACTCAATTCTTCAACACTTTCAGGGAGTTTGTTTTTTTCGAGGATTTCCATGTACGAGGCATTATTTGCTGGGTTCATATACCGGTTCCGGCCATCAAAACCATGTGCTGATGGACCGATGCCAATGTAATCTACACCTTTCCAATAATTGGTATTGTGTACGGCGTGGTGGCCTGGTTTAGCAAAATTGGAAATTTCATAGTGCTCAAACCCTGCATCCACCAGCTTATTCATCAAAATTACAAACTGTGAGGCACTCTGGTTGTCGTTTACCGGAGGCTGCTTTTTATTTTTAATGGCATGGGCCAAAGCTGTTCTGGGCTCAACAGTTAAGGCATAGGCAGAAATATGCGGAACCTCAAGCTCAATTGCTTTTTGGATATTGTTTAACCATTTTTGATCCGTAAGTAAAGGATAGCCGTAAATCAGATCGAGGGTTAAATTTTCAAAACCGGCATCCTGGCTTCTCCTGATGCAATCTTCGGCTTCCCTGGCCTGGTGTGCCCTGTTCATCCAGATCAGGTCCTCATCGTAAAAAGATTGTATACCCACGCTAAAGCGGTTAACCGGCAATTGTTTCAGCTCTTTTAGCTTCTGCGCAGTTAAATCGTCGGGATTGGTTTCGATGGTAATCTCCGCATCAGCATCAACTGAAAAAGTATGGTTAATAGCGTCAAAAATCTTTTGCAAAGCCACCTGGGATAAAATAGAAGGCGTGCCACCACCCAGATAGATGCTTCCAACCTGGCCCGTAATCCGGTCTTTTTTCATTTTGATTTCCTTACAGATGGCTTCTACCATTTCATCGGCATATTTTAATGAGGTGCTGAAATGGAAATCGCAGTAGTGACAGGCTTTTTTACAAAAAGGAATATGGATATAGATGCCAGACATTTTGCAAAGATAGCGAAGTAAATTTCTTTATTGGGCCCTCGAAATCAAAAGTGAATTGTTCAATATAATTTTAGTAAAGTAATGGCTTTACTTTTATGTTGTTTTGGTAAAGTAATAACTTTACTAATATTTAAATCTTTATTGCAGTTAATGATCAGTAACAGTTGAAATCTTATTCGGAAGTTATTTTTGCTTGAAAATCTGTATTTCGAAATTCTTTCAGCCATTTTATTTTAGCTTTTCTTATCTTTCTTTTTCGAAGCATCGCTTGTTATTTCAAATATTGGTATTTTCCTTCCTGGATTAAACATGCTCGGTACACAGACTTTTGATTTTAAATAAAGCTATTTATTTCTTTAGGTAAAACATGATTATTCGACTACTTTTGCAACTTTAAGTTTTGATTTACAGCATGCCGAAATTTATTTTCTTTTTGTTTGCGTTTGTATGGTCTGCTAATTTTGTGGCAGCACAAGAAATTCCTGTTCAAACAGATAGTGTGGCTGCAAATCAATACCAATACCGAAGATATCGTCCTGATTCGGCAACCCTGGCCAGGCAGAAATTTTCTACCGATTCCCTGATTCACCATACTTGGGTACTTCCTGATAGTTTAATCAATAAAAATGCGCTTATAGATACAATTGAAAAAGAGTATCTTTTTCCAAAACTGGATTTATGGGCATGGTATAAGAAATATCAGCATTTAAAGAAAAAAGAAAATCCTTACCAGTTGGGCACAAAAATTCCCAAGGGCAATGTTGGTCTGCTGGGTTTTATTTTCGGGATGCTCATTATTTTTGCCATTTTAAAAAATGCATTTTCCAAGCAGCTATCAGACATTGTACAATCGTTTTTTAGCAACAGGATATTGAATAATATCAATAAAGAAGATAACTTATTTAGCTCCTGGCCGTTTTTATTGCTTTTTGTGCAGTTTGGCTTCGTTTTCGGGATGTTCTTTTTCCTGGTGGCGCAATGGAACGATATGTACCAGGCTAAAGACGGCTTTAAGTTTTTCTTTAGTATATCCATCACCATAATTGCTTTTTACGCGCTCAAATTAATCCTATTACGCTTTCTCGGATACCTGTTTAATGTTCAGAAACCAGTTGGCGAGTACATCTCGATATTGTATCTCAGCTACTTTAATGCGTCGCTATTGTTTATTCCTTTGGTGGTTGCTTTTGCCTTGTCGCCACTTAAATATGGAGAAGTTTATATCGTATTGGCTTTCTTGTTGTTAGGTGTCATTTTTGCTTTTCAGCTCTTAAGGGCGGGTATTACGATACTTTCTAACAATAAGTTTTCTAAAATGCATTTAATTTTGTACTTTTGCGCCCTCGAAATATGTCCTATCCTCATACTAATTAAAACGATAGGGCTGTAGCAGGAAAAAGGAAAATGCAAGAAAAGAACGACTCTAGAATCCGCAAAGTAAAAAGTATTTTGGTTACGTTACCAAAACCTGAAACAGAAAAATCTCCTTATTACGATTTGGCCAAGAAACACAATTTAAAAGTTGATTTTAGGTCTTTTATTCATGTTGAAGGAGTACCCGCAAGAGACTTTAGGAAGGATAAGATTAACCTGGCCGATTTTACGGCAGTAATTTTTACCAGCCGTAATGCAGCAGACCACTTTTTTAGAATCTGCGAAGAAATGCGTTATGAAGTGCCGGCAGAACTGAAATATTTTTGTTTGTCTGAAACCATTGCCTTATACCTGCAGAAGTATATCCAGTACAGAAAACGTAAAATATTCTTTGGTAAGCAAACTGCTGCCGACTTGGCCGAGGTGCTTAAAAAACATGCAGGCGAGAAATTTTTATATCCTTGCTCTGATGTTGCTACTGAAGATACGATGAAATTTCTGGAAAAAGGTGGGTATGATTTTACTCCGGCCGTTTTGTTCAGGACAGTGGTGAGCGACCTATCTGATTTGGCTGAGGTGTTCTATGATGTTATTGCATTTTTTAGTCCATCAAGTATTCAGTCTTTATTTAAAAATTTCCCCGATTTTAAACAAAATAATACCCGTATTGCTGCTTTTGGAACCAACACCAGTAAGGCATGTGCCGATATGGACCTGATAGTGGATATTGCAGCGCCAACCCCAGGTGTTCCGTCTATGACAATGGCTATTGAAAATTACATCAAAATATCTAATAAGTAATACTGTAAATAATTTATTCTAAGTCAATACAATAAAATACGTAACTTTACTGTTAATAAGGAAGTTATCTGTATTGTTGAACAAAATATTAGGCTGATGAATAAACGTTAACATAACTTTAATTATCCAGGAGTGATGATTTAATGTAAAATATTTGCTTTTGTTGATAATTTCTGTGATTTTTGATAAAATTCCTCCTAATCGTACTTTGCACACTATAAAAATATGAAGAAAATCTACCTTCTAGCTATTGTAGGTATAACTGTAATGCTAGCGAGCTGTGGCCATGGTGGCCAGGGTGAGTTGGTTGGTGCTTATAACCGAAAATTCAAAAACGATAGAATCCCGCTAGGAATGGTTTACGTGCCGCCAGGCCATACTCCGCTTGGTGGATCAGATGAAGATATTACATTCTCCCAGAATGGCCCAAGTAAAATGGTGACCATTAGCGCATTCTTTATGGATCAGACTGAGATTTCAAATGCAGAATACCGTCAGTTTACCAATTGGGTACGCGATTCGATTGCCATCGGAATGATGGGCAACCCACAACAATTTATGATTACACCAAAGGGAAATGCGGCAAATGCTGTTGGTGGGGATAAATACATCGACTGGAAGAAAGTTGGACCTAATGGCGCAAATATCTGGAGAAATAAGGGTAAAGGTGCCGCTGCAGCTCAGGCAAGCCAGTTAGATGGCATGTATTATTCGGGCCTTGACGCACTTCCGGGGAAAAAAGAACTTGACGTGCGTAAATTCGTATACTCTTATGCCGAATTAAACATGGAGAAAGCCGCTGCCGGACATAAAGATCCGAACAGCAAACGCCAGGATTATATTGATCGTTACAGCGTTGCCATTTATCCTGATACCATGGTATGGAAAACGGATTATTCTTATTCGCAGAACGACCCAATGGTTCGTGGCTATTACAATCACCCTTCTTATGATGATTATCCTGTTGTAGGAGTAAGCTGGGAGCAAGCAAAAGCTTTCTCTCACTGGAGAACCAGGTTATATGACGGTGTTGCTACAGCAAGGAAATTACCTGCGGGCACGAGATCGGATTATAGACTACCGGCTGAGACAGAATTTGAATATGCAGCAAGAGGTGGTAATACCAAAACGAAATATCCATGGGGTGGTCCTTACATCAGAAATACCAAAGGTTGTTTACAGGCTAACTTTAAACCAGGCCGTGGCGATTATTCCAGCGATGGTGGTATCTATACAGTAGGTGTAAGATCTTATTTCCCTAATGATTATGGATTGTATAATATGGCAGGTAATGTGGCCGAGTGGACTATTACCTCCTATAATAAAGGGGCCAGCCCATTACTGCACGATCTGAACCCTAACTTCACTTATGATGCTGGTCCGAATGATAGCAAATACAAGAAACGTAAAGTAGTAAAGGGTGGATCCTGGAAAGATACCGGTTACTTTTTACAAAATGCCGTTGCAACTTACGAGTATCAAGATACGCAAAGATCGTATATTGGTTTCAGGTGTGTTTCATCTTATCCTGGTACCGATTTAAGACATTAACAATAAAACAAACAAACTAAAAACTAAAGAAAAACATCAAAATTTTATGGCAGCAAAGAAACAACCAAGCTGGTTACATGTAGCGATTTCATGGGGAGCAAGTATTGTAATTATCGGAGCGTTATTTAAAATTCTACACATTGGTGGAATTTTAGGTAATTATATGATCGGGCTTGGACTAGGAGTGGAAGCGTTTTTATTCTTTTTAACAGGGTTTTTCCCACCAGAACCAGAACCAGCATGGGAAAGAGTGTATCCGGAATTAAAAGAAGATTTTAAAGGAGAATTGCCTACAGCATCTGCAAGACCTGTAGCCCAGGTTGCTCCGTCTAATACCGCAGCTTTAGACAAAATGTTATCAGATGCGAAAATCGGTCCTGAGTTGATTGAAAGCTTAGGTTCGGGTTTACGTACTTTTGGTGATAAAGTGGCAACAATTTCTAATGTTGCTGATGCTTCTACGGCTACAAACGAGTTTACTGGCAAAATTAAAACGGCTTCAGCCGGGTTCGATAACTTAAGTGCGTCTTTCGAAAAAGCTACTGCAAATTTAAAAGCAATGGGCGAAAGCTCTGTAGATTCTCAGGCTTATCATGATCAGGTAACCAATTTAGCTAAAAATTTATCAGCGTTAAATGCGGTATATGAATTGGAATTGCAAGATTCTAGTGCACATTTAAAATCGATGAATAAATTTTATTCAAATTTATCATTAACCATGCAAAACTTTAACGAATCGATGGAAGATTCGAAACAGTTTAAAGAGGAGGTGAGCAAACTGGCTAAAAACCTGTCATCTCTTAATGCAATTTACGGTAATATGTTATCGGCTATGAACAGCCCACGTGTATAATTTGTTTAGTTTTTAATTTTTAAAGGAAAAGCTACATTAAACATGGCAGGCGGAAAAGAAACAACAAGGCAGCGGATGATCAATATCATGTATTTGGTATTGTTGGCCATGCTTGCCTTAAACGTATCAGATACCATTTTAGATGCATTCAAAAATATAAACGATAGTTTGGATACTTCTAAAAACAATGTAAATACAAGTATTAATCAGTTATTTTCTGCCTTCGAAAATTCGAAGTTAAAAGAAGAACCGGCCCGTGCACAGCCTATTTACGAGAAGGCAAAACAAGCACAGAAGGCTGCGGATGATCTGAATAATTATATCGAAGGTCTTAAAAAAGAATTTACGAAGGCAGGTGACGGAATCGATCCTGAAACTGAAGATTTGGTGAATAGATCAAATCAGGATATTGCTCAAAATATCATGATTAATCAGAAGAAAGCAGATGAATTAAAGAAAAGAATCAATGCAACACGCGAAAAATTAATTTCTTTATTGGACCCTGCAGACAGGGCAAGTGTTGCTTTTTCTCTTGAAGCTAAAGATCCTGCTAGAAAAAGAAAAGGAAACTGGCAGGAGACCTACTTCGGTGAGGGAACGCCATTAACAGCTGCAATGACTATTTTAACCAAACTGCAAACAGACACGAAAAATGCTGAAGCAGAAGTGGTTAAAAAATTATTCGGAAATATGGACAAAGCGCAGGTAAACCTGGATCAGTTTGCTGCTGTAGCAGTTGCGCCTACGTCTTACGTTATCCAGGGGCAACCTTATACCGCTGAAGTATTTTTAACAGCGAGCGATTCGAGGTCAACTCCTGATATTACCGTTAACGGAAACAAATTATCGGTTAAAGATGGTAAAGGAACTTACAGTGGTGGCACAAGCAGTGTTGGTCAGTTTACCTGGGTAGGTACGATCCGCGTTCGTCAAACAGATGGACAGGTTAAAGAATACAAAACGCAGCCACAAACGTACCAAGTTGCAAAACCATCAGCATCGGTTACATCTACAAAATTAAATGTAATTTATGCTGGTATTCCAAATCCGTTTACCGTATCGGCAGCAGGTTTCCCTTTAGAAAGTGTTCGTGCTTCTATATCCGGAGGTTCAATGTCGGGTAGCAATGGAAACTTTAATGTAAATGTTCCGGGCAGCATGGTTGGTTCAGAAGTATCAATCAATGTTTCTGCGGCTAATGCTGGTAAAACCGTAAGTTTAGGCTCACAAAAATTCAGGGTGAAGGCCATTCCTGCACCGATTGCAAAAGTTGGTGGACGTGCAGGAGGCGACATAGCTTCGGTACAGTTGAAAAGCGAAACCGAAATTGAAGCAGATTTGGATGATTTTCCTTTCGATGTTAAGTTTAAGATACAGCGTTATAAATTAACCATTATTAAACCTCGTTCTGATGCGGTTACCATTCCTGGTAGCGGTGGAAGTTTCGCTGGTGCAGTTAAGGGCGCTATAAACTCAATTACTCCTGGAACCAGGGTGTTTTTTGAAGATATTGTTTCTGTAGGCCCGGATGGCCGTCAAAGGATTTTGCCTTCATTAGCGTTTAGTGTAAAATAAAAAGAAGATGAAAAGGATTTTAAGTATTGCTATTTTAGTTTTGTCGACAGCGTTCGCTTTTGCACAGAAAAAGCCGACCAAGTTAGCACCAAAGAAAGCGGCCCCGGTAACTGCTGCTCCAGCAGTTGATACGGTAAAAGCTCCTGTTAAAACGGCTAAAAAGAAACTTAAGGTACCCCCTAAAGATGGTTTTTATGCCCGTAAGGACATTGACAGTACTGAAATGGTGCCTTTGGCAGATGTAAGGGAAGAAGATGTTTTTTACGCAAAAAGAATCTGGAGGGAGATTGATTTACGTGATACTGTAAACTCGCCTTTAAGATCGCCAAAATCCAGATTGATTGATGTATTGATCGGTGCGATTAAAAAGGATGAGCTAACCGCTTATTCTCCTATTGATAGTGCATTGAATGAAGATGACGCTTTCTTAAATCCTATGTCTGCAGATTCTGCAGCTAAATCGGCTTTGGGAACAGCAGAGGTTTCGAACAATAAAACGGGAACCGTTACTACTGTGGTTAATGATTTTAACCCGGAGCTATTTTTGAAATTCAGAATCAAAGAAGATTGGATCTTCGATACCAAACGCTCTGTTTTCGAACCACGTATTGTAGGTATTGCACCGTTAAAATACAATGAAGTTTCTAAGCAATGGCAACCGGTATTTTGGGTATATTATCCGGAGGCTAGGGAAATCCTGACTAAAAAGCGGTTAATTAATACCAATAATGACGCATCTTCATTAAGCTTCGACGATTTCTTTATCCGTCGCTTATTTAGTAGCTATATTGTTAAAGAGTCTAACCCGGGAGATAACAAAATCAGGGATATTATTTCAGATCCTAAAGAGCGATTGTACGAGTCAGAAAGGATTAAAAAATCTGTTCTTGATTATGAACAAGGCCTTTGGGAATATTAATCTCATAAAAAAGCTCCGGTGAAAATCGGAGCTTTTTTTATGCCATCATCCTGCCTGAAGCACAGGTCACAAATTTTTGGAAGAAAGAGCTATCTGAATGCATTTTGCTATATCCTTACTCCGATTATTGGATGATCTCACTAACATTAATGACGTTCATTAAAAAGATCCATCGTTGCTCTTTGCCAACTGAAAAAAACTTCTGCCTTTATAGTGATTTTTCTGAGATGAATTAATCTTCTTGATCTCAGGAGCAATGGTTTATATCACAATATTTTATATAAATCAAAAGCGGTAACCAAAAATTTTGATTACCGCTTCTTTATTAATGGGGTAAGACGATCTATTGGTTATCTGTTGCGGCCTCTATTACATTTTGTATGGCTACGGGTACATTTGATAAAAGATTGTAACCAGTTGCTGCCTCTACTGCATCAACGGTAGTACGATAGGTTTTCCAGTTGCTATTTAACCCATTTGTGTTAGGCATATTTACCGTAATTACCCTTGTGGATGAATTGACCCTGCTTAAATCGTTATTACCGTTAGGCAGCACCACAATTACTTTCCAGGTATTAGATGGAACATTTATACGGCCATTGTCAATGGTGTAGGTAATGCCTCCGTTACTCCCGGTACCACCAGATCCGTAAGAGCCGCAGATAACATAAACTTCGTTACCAGCTGTTACCAATGAACGGGTATAGTTTTCAAGGTCGGCCCAGGGCCCTTGGTTGTTATTTGGTGCCTGTGGCATCATGTTACTCATCAGGAATGTAGAAGAGTTGGCTGCCACTGAAGCTGTCCTGTCAGCCGAAGGGCAATTGTGGCCACGATCGAAACCAGAACCAGAATAACTGCTGCTCGATACCTGATACCAGCCTGCAGGCAAGGTGTTATCAGCTCTGAAATCGTCCTGACGAGGGGTTGAACCCAGATCGGAAGCTCCGATATGCCAGCTCACCCAGTTCGGTGTAGCCCTACTTTTGCTATACGAACTTGAATAATAAGTACGTTCCATTAAGTAATTTTCAGGATACGAAGTACTGGCAACGGCATTGCTCGGATTACCCATTAAAAGGTGACTATTATCGCCCGGAGTAGTTGGAGGGTTTGAGGTGCTATCGCCTGTAGAAATGCTAAAATCGTCGATATTGATGCGGTTAGTACCCCCGCTAATTTTACGGACCTGAAAACGTACATTTCCGGAAATAGCGGTGTTAAAAGTAGCAGTAGATAATGTGGTTGAGCTACTGGTAATGGTGCCGCCGGTTTGTTGCCAGGTTGAACCACCGTTGGTAGAATACCATAGCTGCCAGGTACTATTGGCATCGCTACCGTATTTGGCATGGGCAATGGTTACTGCATCGGCCCCGTTAACATCAAAGTTCATACTTAATGTACCTGTGTTGCGCATACGTACCGATTGACTGCCATTTTTTGCATCCGCTGCCAGGTTTCCGATTAAGGCGTCGTCCAGAGTCCAGCTTCCGCTACTTAAGGTAACTGAGGCGGCACTGTAACTCCCTTTGCTGCCCGATTCGAAGGTTTCAGGGAAACCGGCAACTATTGACTGTGTACTTGCAGTAGCTGCTTTACTATTTAATTTTTGTTCAAATAGATTTGACTCAGGCAATGTTGGGTTTTCTTTTTTACAAGAGGCCAGGCCAAGGCAGAGCACTGCCATTAAGCTTAATTTTTTTAATGCTTTCATTTTTAATTGGTTTATTTATGGGGATTAATTTTAAGTCTCTACGGCAAAAGTTTCGATAGCCAGACAGCTACCATCAGGAAGATAACCGGTTATAATTATAGGGATCTTGCTGCTGCCCTCTACACGCGTAACCTGTATGTTGGATAGGTTTTGCGCAATAAAAGCCCGAAACGCTTCAATTTTGCGGGCATTTTCAATCATTGGCGCATCATTAGCATCTGCCTTTGATATAATGTGCTTAAAGAAGGCAACATGATCTACCTGTTTTAAATTAAAGGGTTCAGATTGGTAACGGGATGCTATTTCTTGCTGTAATGCAGAAGGAGGGATTTTGCCCCAATCAGCCGCTGTAAAAGGGCTTTCTGATTCAGTAAAATACAATACGCCCAATAGGAGTTTGGTAATTGTGGTCAGGATGTTGTTATTCATGTAAATAGGGATGCAGGTTTACCTGTATTAACAACCCTAAGTTATCTAAAAAATATTTAAGCCGTACACAATCCAGATTAATTTACTGTTAATATTTTTACAAGGCTGTCTTTCCTGTTTTACAACCTGTATTTAGGCTTCGTGAAAGTGCGCCAGTAAAGTCTGCACTTGCTTTTTGTTGAGCACTTCTAAAAGTTGTTCCTTAGTAGCCTCTTTAATTTTTTTTACAGATTTAAAATGCGTGAGTAATTTATCGGCAGTAGTTTTACCGATACCTTCAATCTGCTCCAATTCAGTTTTGAGTGTTCCCTGATCACGTTTTTTACGGTGGAAGGTAATTCCGAAGCGGTGTGCCTCATCACGTAATTGTTGAATTACTTTTAAGGTTTCCGATTTTTTATCCAGATAGAGTGGAAATGAATCGCCAGGATAGAATAACTCTTCGAGGCGTTTGGCAATACCAATTACCGTTACGCGTTTTTCAATGCCCAACAGTTTTAGGCTCTTTACAGCTGATGATAGCTGGCCTTTACCGCCATCAATGATGATAAGCTGGGGCAAGCTTTGGTTTTCATCCAGCATGCGCCTGTATCGCCTAAAAACGGCTTCTTCCATGGTGGCAAAATCATTTGGTCCTTCTACGGTTTTAACGTTAAAATGCCTGTAGTCTTTTTTTGATGGTTTAGCATCTTTAAATACCACAATTGCCGAAACCGGGTATTTCCCTTGAAAATTGGAGTTATCGAAACACTCAATATGCTTGGGCAGCTGTGTTAAACGCAGGTCCTTTTGCATGGTGGTTAATATGCGGTCAGTACGTAAATCAGGGTTAAGCTTTTCGTACTGGTTTAATTTTTCTTTTTTGAAGAAAAGCACATTTTTTTGCGAAAGTTCTAAAAGCTTTTTCTTTTCGCCCAGTTTAGGTACGGTGAAGCGCAGGCTTTCGTCTTCAAGTGAAGGTTCAAAGGGAACGATAACCTCTTTCGACGTGCTTTTAAATTTACTTCTGAAATCGAGCATGGCGAGCGTCATGATTTCATCATCGCTTTCATCCAGTTGCTTTTTAACCTCAATGGTTTGAGTCTGGATAATGGTTCCGTTCATTACCTTTAGGTAGTTCACAAAAGCATAACGTTCATCAGATGCAATACTTACCACATCTACATTCGTTATGGCACTGTTTACCACGGTCGATTTGCTTTGGTATTTTTCTAAAATCTCTAACCTGCGTGCATATTGATGCGCCAACTCGAAGTTTAAGTCTTCGGCTGCCGATTTTATCGTCGCTTTCACCTCACGGATTACATTGCCGATCTTTCCGTTCAGTATTTCCTTTATTTCGGCAATGTTTTTATCGTAATCGCTTTCGGTCTGGTAAGCCTGGCAGGGACCTTTGCAATTGCCAATCTGGTATTCAAGGCATACTTTAAACTTACCCTCCGCAATGTTTTTATCGTTTAAAGGTAAATTGCAGGTACGCAATGTGTAGATTTCCCTAATGAGGTCCAATATGGTATGCATCATGCCTATTGAGCCATAAGGGCCAAAATAGGTTGAACCATCTTTAATTACTTTCCTGGTCCAGTAAATGCGGGGGTAATGTTCATTTTTAACAATAATCCAGGGATAGGTTTTATCGTCCTTTAAATTTATGTTGAATTTAGGCTGGTGCTTTTTAATTAAGCTATTTTCGAGTAGCCACGCATCAATTTCGGTATCGACAATGGTAAAGGTAATTTTTCTGATTTTTGAAACTAATACCCGGGTTTTACCGTTAAACTGGCTTTTATCGCTGTTAAAATAAGAACCTACCCGGTTGCGCAGATCTTTTGCTTTTCCAATATACATTAACTTACCATCTGCATCCCAATACTGGTACACACCTGGTTTATGTGGAATTGCGGTTAATGCTGTTTTATGGTCGAAACTGCTCATTGATTACAAAAATAAGATTCAAAAAGGGAAATCTTTATTTAAACGGATATTGATTTAATGTTGTTTAAAGAATTTGGGGTACCTTTAAGCTAAGCCAAGGCGTGGGCAATCCGGGCACAATCTCTTGTAGCGCTTTTGCTATGCTCCAGGCTCAACAAAAGGATTTCCTCTGTTATTCTTCACGAAGAACCTGACGATTAAAATCCGAGCTTCTCGTCCAATTCACTCGTACCTTCTTCCTGCTTCTGATACTGGTTACAGTCAAAAGTAATGGAAACACCTGATTTTGGTGCTTCGAAATCGGCATGACTAATTTTTAATGCCGGATTGGCATAAACTCTTTTTATAAATCCTGCAAAAATTGGTAAAGCAGTATTCGCGCCTTCACCCTGATTGGTGCTGATAAAGTGGAAAGCCCTATCCTCGCAACCTGTCCAGATACCGGTTACCAGTTGTGGGGTAATGGCCATAAACCAACCGTCGGAGTTATTTTGGGTAGTGCCTGTTTTCGCCCCGATCGGTGCATTAACTTTATATTTATAATTCAATCTCGATCCGGTTCCGTTGGTCACCACACCTTTAAGCATCCTCGTCATTACATAAGCCACTTCCTCGCTCATAATCGGTTTTGGTATTTCCTTTTGAGAAAATAATACCACACCGTTTTTATCTTCAATTCTCAATAAATAAATCGGCTTGGTATAAATTCCCTTATTGGCAAAAGCGCCGTAAGCACCCACCATATTATAAACAGAAGAATCGAAAGTACCCAAACAAATAGATGGAAATGCCGGAACATTAGGGATCCCCATTTTTGTGGCCAGTGTAGACACGGCGACAGGACCAACCTGTTTCATTAAATAAGCCGTCACAAAGTTTTGGGAGTAAGCCAACGCTTTTTGTAAGGTGATACTGCCAGGTAATGGTTTGCCTGAGTTTCTTGGCGTCCAAGGTTCTCCATAACCTTCAATCGTTACCGGAACGTTCGGTACGGTATAACAAGGCGAATAACCATTTTCAATGGCTACAGCATATGTAAAAGGTTTTGCCGTTGAGCCTACCTGACGGGTTCCCATTTTAACCTGGTCGTATTTGAAATGCTCATAATTAATTCCACCAACCCATGCCTTTACATGTCCATTAGTTGGGTCCATGGTCATCATGGCATTACGCAAAAGCATTTTGTAATAACGTACAGAATCGATAGGTTTCATTACAGTATCAATATTGCCTTTCCAGGTAAAAATGGTCATTTCTGTTTTCGTATTAAAATCGTTGGTGATTTCCTCATCCGATTTTCCTTCCAGTTTTAACGATTTATAACGGTCGGATCTTTTAATGCCCTGCTCAATCTGCAAGGTTTTATCTTTAAAAGGATTTCTACCTTTCCAGCTCGCAATAAATTGTGCTTGCAGCACTTTCATGTATTCTTTTTGTGCTTCTTCTGCATATACCTGCATGTCATAATTCAATGTGGTATAAATTTTTAAACCGTCCCGGTCCAGGTCGTAAGGTGTACCATCAGGTTTGGTGATCGATTGTTCCTGAAAAATGGTTTTTATATCATTTTTCAATACCGAACGGAAATAAGGTGCAATGCCATCATTAACTGTGGCCGCATTAAAATGCAGGTTTAAAGGTTTGTCTTTCTCTTCATCGAATTGTTGCTGCGTTAAAAGATCAGATTTAACCATCATGGCCATTACTGTATTTCTACGGTCTCTGGAGCGCTCAGGGTGCCGTGTAGGCGAATACATGGTAATTCCTTTCTGCATGCCTACCAGCGTTGCTGCCTGCGTTATACTCAGTTTATCGGGAGTGGTATTGAAATAAACCCTTGCTGCCGATTTAATACCATAAGCCTGGTTGCCGAAATCGACTGTATTTAAATACATGGTAATAATTTCTTCCTTGGTGTAATTGCGTTCGAGTTTAACGGCAACAATCCACTCTTTAAATTTGGTTAATACCAGCGAGAAAAAATTGAGGTTCGATTCACGCGGGAAAAGATTTTTGGCCAATTGCTGGGTAATGGTACTGGCCCCCTGTTTTTTGCCGATTAAATTATAACCGATAATAGAGAAGGTCCGTTTAAAATCGATACCGGAATGTTCTTTAAAACGGGTATCTTCTGTAGCAATCAATCCGTTGATTACATTTTCGGAAATATCTTTGTAGGTAACATTCGATCTGTTCTGTACAAAATAAGTACCTAATGTGCGACCATCTTCGGCAATAATTTCTGATGCCTGGTTGCTTTTGGGATGTTCAATATCCCTGAAAGAAGGTAAAGCTCCGAAAAGACCCAAACCGATCATTGAAATGAAAATAGCGAAAAGGGCAATTCCCCCGATCAATAATTTCCAAATGAGTAAACTGTATCTTTTTATATCCTGTGCAGAAAGGGATTTATTCATTGTATGTTGTTATTTTCCAAAACCGAATAAAAGGAGGTTTGGATGCAAATTTATTAATTTTTTATAGAATCAAATTTAAGCTGTGCAAATTGGCAATTCAACGACTAAATACAGTTAAGCTTTAGTTTTCACGCTTTGCTTTACCATTTTAGACATATAAGGTCATCAATGGTTTCAGCTTTAGTCTTTAAGCTTTCTGCTTACTTATAATTGTCTTTTAAAAACTCCAGGTATTCGTTAATCCGCGATCTGTCTGTAAGTTTCTGAAAGTTTTCTTTGCTGATGATGAAGCCTTTGTAAAGGTTAGCCGGTACTTTCATAATATTCTTTAACTGGCCTTTAATGCTCGATTCGTAAATTTTTGCATCTTCAAGATCGACAAAACTCGTAATATAAATCAACTGATCATTATCCAACTCTACCAATTTATGTTCCAAATCGTTATCGGGGTAATTTCCACGGTTAAACTGACCTATACCAAAGCGGGATGAACTTAGGGTTAAAGTGGCATCGGCCACGTCGATTACGTAATAATACTCTTCTGATTTTTCTGCACTGAAAATACTGGCTGATTTAGTCGGATCAGCTGGCTTAACCTCAACAGGTTTTGCTACAGGAGAAGGTTCAGCCGTTTTTGTTACAGGATTTTCGATCACCAAAGGTTTGGTTGGAACGGCAGCTGGGGTAGCCTGAGCTACAAAACGGGGCTCGTTTGGATCAAAATCGATCAGCGCCACCGGCCTTTGTTTAAACTCATCAAGATTCGCTTCAATGTATTTTAAATGATCACGAACCAAGGGTGTAATAATTTTATCATTCGGATAAAGGCTCGTAATGAGGTTAAATTCCGTCAATAAAGCATCAATTTTTGCTGTGCGGCCAATGGCTATGGCTTTTAAATAGGCATACTGTGGTGCCAGGTCGTTATTTGGAAAAGCCGAAATATTATCATCAGCCTGCTTTACCACACCTGGATAATCTTTTCTAGTGTAAGCATCAAAAGCCACATTGTAATTATTGATGGCAATGTTTTCCATCTGTGTCTGTTTAGCCGAATAGTTCGGATCTAAAATATTCTTGGCAAAATTCGATTCTGGGAATTTTGTAAGCACCAATTGTTTATACTGATCGGATTTTACTTCGTCTACACCTTTATAATTGAGGTAAAGGCTATAATAAATAGCTACAAGGTGATTGTTTTCGGGATATCTCTTAATGAGCTCCAGGAATATTTTATTTGCCTCCGGATTATCGTTCAGTTCCTGCTGGTAAAAACTTGCGATTTCAAAATACGCATCTATAATTTTTTGATCAGATGCTGCCAATAATGCTGGCGTGGTAGGTAAAGCATCCAAAAACTGCTTTTCTAATGAAGTTTGCTCTGCAGAAGCGGCATTGGTTTGTCCCGTTGCAGGTATAATTTCTGTGGCAACTTTTCCTCCCGCTAAAACCTGGTTTGTTTCCTGTCCGGATGAGCGTACACTCTGGCGCCAGTTATCTTGGAGCTGGCGGTTGCCCCAACGTTTCTTAAAATCGCCAAAGCCATTACTTATGGCTGCATTATTATTAAAATAAAAAGTGTTTCCTGCAGTATTTGTTGGGACATTTAAACTTCTGTTCGGAAAATCCGGATCATTTAAGGACTGGTTGTTGATTGACGCGTCTGTATTCGTCACTTCAACTTTTGGAGCTAAATAAGCTTTTACTTTGGTCTCACGCTCAGCAGCCGGAAGTTTCGCAATATACTGGGCAGTATCTTCTTTAGCAATAATGGTATACCTATCGGTTAGATATTTCAGGTTATCGGCCTTTTTAACAATATTGCTGTAATCAGGAAAATTTTTAGGTAAAATCATTGCCGCACTGTCGTAATACAGTTTTGCTTTAATGTAATTGTTAAACTCTTTAAAGTTTAAATCAGCAATCCTTAAATAAGATAATGCTTTTTGTGTTTGGTTACGCGTACTTTGTGAAACCGATTTATGGTAGTTTTCTTCCGCTTTTACAAAATTACCTTCTGCCGAGAAAAGCTCACCAACCTGGTAATAGATCTGATCGATATAATCGAAGTTTTTATCGTCTTTTAATAGTGCGAGTAACTGGTCTTCCTTGTTCAGTTTTACCCCGCTAAGTAATGCTTTTAATTTAATCCGGTTTAAATTGGCGTGGAAATACATTTCGAAAGGCGCATTGCTCTTTTCTACTTTAGTGAAATTGATATAAGCATCCTGTATGTTTTTTTCTTTTTCCTGTAACTGTGCCAATATGAAGCGCCAACGGATACGTAACTGTTTTTCTGCAGGCAAGGCAATGGCCGATTCTAAAAATAAAATGGCTTCTTTATTGCGCTTCTGATAAATGCGCATCTGTGCTGCAGTTGCCAGGGGTTCAGCCAGATCTTTTTTTAACTGATCGGAAGCGCGCAACATGGTATCGAGTATTTTATCGGCCAGTACCATATTGTTCAGCTGCATCTGACTGCGGGCCTTCCAGTTCAGGGCCATAATGAACGTTTTCAGGTCATTGTTATAGGTTTTTGCCGTATAATCGAAATACTCTGATGCAATAAAATAATTCCCTTTCAAATAATTTGCCTTACCCAAAAGCATGTAGGCATCGTCAATATAATTGCTAAAACTTTTTTCATTAATGATGGTTTGTCCTTTGGCAATTACGTCATCAAGCTGTTTATTGGCTGTACCTGCCGAGAGCACCAGGTTTACCTGGGGTTCGGGGTCGAGATAAACAGGCAATATTTTTTCATAATTATCTGTATAACTTTGCAGTTGGCTCTCGTTGTATTCGGTAAGCAAGACATTGGAGTTATAGATATAATTATACCTTGCCGTCAGGTTTTGGAACCTGCGGTCTACTGCAGTATCTTTATTTGCAACACAGCCATAAATAAGGAGGGCACTAAAAAAGATGGCGAAGCGACTTAAATGTTTGCTAGCGTTTTTTTTCAATGATGGTAAATCTCTTAAGTTGATATATAATAAACAATATATATAGAAAAATATTTTATCCGGCAACAAATTTCAATTATTCAAAGTTAATTTAATTATTGCATAAAAAATGGAAAATCCAAAAGAAGAAGATGCAAAGAAAAAGGTGAACGCTGCGGCCAAATATTCTGCCATTGGTTTCCAAATGATCGCTACCATAGGCCTGCTTACTTTTATAGGTTACAAAATTGATGAGCACAGAAACAGCAAAAGCAAGTTGATCACTGCAGCTTTTGCCCTGGCAGGGGTTGGGATTGCGTTATACCAGGCTATTAAGCAGGTTACCAGGGATTAGTGCCGGTTAACAGTTTTCAGTTGGCGGATTTCAATTTTCAGTTAACCAATTAGATGATGAAATAATTCTTTAGTTAACCGGTTAACCATCCTTATAATATTTCCATCCCTTACTAGTTACTTGATAATAAAAACCTTATCTTTGCAAAAGTTTTTATCTGCTAAGAAATTTATTCCATTGACTCTAGCCAAATTTACCAGCATCTATTTGATCTTCGTGGGCTTATTAATAGGCGTTGTTGCCGTTTTACCTTTATTATTTCCTGATAAACAGATTTTTGTGAATAATTTTTGGGTGATGTTCGGCTTTTTGGCTGGTATTACCTATATCGCTTACATGCTTGTTGATATAGGGATAAAACGAGATCCTGAAGTGGGGATTATGGCTATTATGGGATCAATTGCGATAAAGATGATTTTTTGTATGGCTTTTGTGCTGATTTACAGTATAAAAGCAAAGGGAATTGGGCTTGTATTTCTGCTTAATTTTTTTTCTTTATATTTATTGTTTTCGGTCTTTGAAGTTTACTGTTTGTTACGTAACTTGCGCCACCAAAATTTAAAGTAAAAAACTGCCAATAAATGGATTGTAACCGAGTTTTTGTGTCTAAAGTTAAAAGGCTAACTATTGTTTTTACGCTTTTAATCGCGTTTTTATCTATCAAAATTGATACTTTCGCCCAGGTTGATAGCGCTGTTGTACCTGTTGATAGTGCTGTTGCTGAATCTGCTCATGCAACATCTGGCGAACATGGAGCTAAGGCCGAACACGGAGAAGAAAAATTCGAGCCAACCAAGGTGATTATGGAACACATAGCCGATTCACATGTTTGGCATTTGTGGGGTCACACTTCGTTGCCCCTTCCTGTAATCTTGTATACTCCTAATGGTTTAGAAGTTTTTTCTTCAGGTAATTTCCATCACGGTGAGCATGATTATAACGGTAAATATAATAACTACCGTTTAGAAGAGGATCATGTTAAAGTGGTTGGTGCTGATGGTAAAATCGATGAGGAGGCAAGCAAATCTATTCTTGATTTCTCGATCACTAAAAACGTTGCGGCAATGTTTGTGGCTATCCTGGTAATTCTAGTTGTATTTATTTCAGTGGCCGGAGCTTATAAAAAACGTGTGGGTAAAGCGCCTAAGGGTTTGCAGTCATTAATCGAACCGATTATCGTATTTGTGCGTGACGATATTGCAAAACCAAACATTGGTCATAAATACAATAAATTTATGCCTTACCTGTTAACCGTGTTTTTCTTTATCTGGTTTAACAACTTATTGGGTTTAGTGCCGATTTTTCCGGGTGGAGCAAACGTGACGGGTAATATTGCTTTAACTTTTGTAATGGCTTTGGGTACCCTGATTATTGTAAATATCAACGGTAACAAATATTACTGGAAGCATATTCTTTTGCCGGATGTTCCTTTCTGGTTATGGCCTTTAATGGTAGTTGTGGAGGTAATTGGTATTATTTCTAAACCTTTCGCTTTAATGGTTCGTTTGTTTGCGAACATCACTGCAGGACACATTATCGTATTAAGTTTAATATCGTTAATATTTATTTTCGAAACCCTGGCCATCGCTCCGGTTTCAGTTGCATTCGTATTGTTTATGGATGTACTGGAATTACTGGTAGCATTTTTACAGGCCTTTATTTTTACATTACTTACTGCTTTATTTATTGGTATGGCAGTAGAAGAACATCATTAACAGAAAACTATTTTTTACAAATTAATATAAATTAAATTAGTTATGGTAGGTTCAATCGCGGCAATTGGTGCCGGTTTAGCAGTAATCGGTGCAGGTATCGGTATCGGTCAAGTAGGTGGTAAAGCAATGGAAGGTATTGCTCGTCAACCAGAAGCTGCATCAAAAATTCAGACTGCAATGATTATCGCTGCTGCCCTTATCGAGGGTGCTGCTTTATTCGGTGTAGTAGTTGCATTATTAGGCTTAAACGGTTAATAATCACTGAAGAAATTAGGCTGGGTAACTAACGATTGGTTATTTACCCGGCCTTATTAAAAAGATTGTATTTAAAAATTAGATAAAATGGAATTAGTAACCCCAAGCATAGGATTGGTTTTTTGGACATCGGTAGCATTCATCTGTTTATTGATTATACTTAGAAAGTTTGCATGGAAACCTATTTTAGGTGCTATACACGAGCGCGAGCAAAGCATTGATGAGGCTTTGAACAAAGCTGAGTTGGCTAAACAGGAAATGGCTCGTTTAACCAGCCAGAACCAGGATCTGATGCAACAGGCCCGTGCCGAGCGTGATGAAATTCTGAAGGAAGCTAAAACCTTAAAAGATAGTATCCTGAACGAGGCTAAAAAACAAGCACAAACTGAAGGTGCAAAATTGATCGATAAAGCAAAAATTGAGATCGAAAACCAAAAGAAAGCCGCTTTAGCAGAAGTAAAAGGTCAGGTTTCTACTTTATCATTAGAAATTGCAGAACGTGTTTTACGTGCGCAGTTAGATGATAAAACCAAACAGGAAGCATTAGTTGCTAACTTGTTAAAAGACGTTGAATTAAACTAGTTTGAGAAAATAGATTTGAGATGCTAGATATGAGATGTTAGATATGAGATGGGGCTATAGCTCTCAAATCTCAGATCTCAAAATCTCAAGTCTCCCATATCCGATCTCACACCTAAATATATGTCAGAAATTAAAGTTGCGAGCAGATACGCCAAATCATTAATAGACCTAGCCATTGAAAACAATGGGCTGGAAGAATCTTATAATGATATGGTTTTGTTTGAGAAAGTGGTTGATGAAAGCCCTGAGTTGGAAGCAATATTAAAAAACCCGATTGTACCTTTAGATAAAAAAACAGGTATCCTGAACGGTATTTTTGCAGACAAGGCAGGTAAACTAACCCTGACTTTTTTCAAAACCGTTGTAAACAAAGGACGTTCGGCTATATTATTTGCTACTGCAAAACAGTTTGTACAGCAATATAACCTGATCAAAGGCATTGTTACAGCAGATGTAACCACTGCGAGTGCTTTAAGCCCTGCAGCTAAAGAGGAAATTGTAGCGATTGTAAAAAAAGAATTAGGTGCCAAGCAGGTCATCGTAAACGAAAAGGTGAGCGAAAAACTAATTGGTGGTTTTATATTAAAAGTTGGTGATAAGCAGTTTGATGCCAGTATCGCTAACGGTTTAAGTAAACTTAAAAAAGAATTTGCGCAATAGCGGATAGCATTTTGCGTAGGGCGTTTAGCGTTGATTTGCAAAAAGCCAAAAAAACATAGTGAAGCGTGAGTGTAAGGCAATAGAGCGCCAAACACGAAGCGCCAAACGCAAAGAGTATTGCGATAAGCGTATGGCACAAAAACGCCAGGCGCCATGCGCTAAGCACTAAACATTTATAAAAAGATATAAAGTAAAATTATGGTAGAGGTAAGACCAGACGAAGTATCGGCAATTATCAGACAGCAATTGGCGGGCTTCAAATCAGAAACCGAACTGGAGGAAGTTGGTACCGTGCTGCAAGTGGGCGACGGTATTGCCCGTGTTTACGGTTTAACTAAAGTTCAATCGGGAGAGTTGGTTGAATTTGCAAATGGCCTGCAAGGTATTGTATTAAACCTTGAGGAAGATAACGTTGGTGTGGTACTTTTAGGCCCTTCTGACGAGATCAAAGAAGGTGATACCATTAAACGTACCAAAAAAATTGCCTCTATTAAAGTTGGTGAAGGTATGCTTGGCCGTGTAGTAAGCACTTTAGGTGAGCCTTTAGATGGTAAAGGTCCGATCTTGGGCGAAACTTACGAAATGCCTTTAGAGCGTAAAGCACCAGGTGTAATCTATCGTCAGCCGGTAAATGAGCCTTTACAAACTGGTATTAAAGCAATCGATGCGATGATTCCAATTGGTCGTGGTCAACGTGAGTTGGTTATCGGCGATCGTCAGATTGGTAAAACTGCTGTTTGTATCGATACCATTATCAACCAAAAAGAATTTTATGAAGCAGGTCAGCCTGTGTTCTGTATCTATGTAGCTATTGGTCAGAAAAACTCTACTGTAGCCAACATTGTACGTACACTGGAAGAAAACGGTGCTTTACCATATACAGTTGTTGTTGCTGCTTCGGCTGCAGATCCTGCTCCAATGCAGTTCTATGCTCCGTTTGCAGGTGCTGCAATTGGCGAGTTTTTCCGCGATACAGGTAAACCAGCATTAATTGTTTACGATGATTTATCTAAACAAGCTGTGGCTTACCGTGAGGTATCTTTATTGCTTCGTCGTCCACCGGGCCGTGAGGCTTATCCAGGTGATGTTTTCTACTTACACAGCCGTTTGTTGGAAAGAGCTGCGAAAATCAACGCTAACGATGATATCGCTAAAAACATGAACGATTTACCTGAGTCGATTAAGCACATCGTTAAAGGTGGTGGTTCGTTAACAGCACTTCCAATTATCGAAACACAAGCGGGCGACGTTTCTGCTTATATCCCAACCAACGTAATTTCAATTACTGATGGGCAGATTTTCTTAGAGTCGAACCTGTTCAACTCTGGTATCCGTCCGGCAATTAACGTAGGTATTTCGGTATCGCGTGTGGGTGGTAATGCGCAGATCAAATCGATGAAAAAAGTTGCAGGTACTTTAAAGCTTGATCAGGCTCAATACCGCGAGTTAGAGGCATTCTCTAAATTCGGTTCTGACTTAGATGCTGCAACAAAATCGGTATTGGATAAAGGTGCACGCAACGTAGAGATGTTGAAACAAGCACAGTTTTCTCCATTTACTGTAGAGAAACAAGTTGCAATTGTTTATGCTGGTACTAAAAACCTAATGCGTAACGTTCCGGTAGATAAAGTAAAAGAATTTGAAACTGAATTCTTAACGCAGCTGGAATTACGTCATCCTGAAACTTTAGCGGCTTTAAAAGCTGGTAAATTTGATGACAACATTACTGGTGTTTTAGATACAGTAGCAAAAGAGATTTCAAGTAAATATTAATAAGATTTGAGACATGAGATTTGAGATCTGAGATTGGGACTTAACGTCTTGTATCTCATATCTCACATCTCACATCTAAATAGAGAATGGCTAATTTAAAAGAAGTAAGAAACCGGATTGCATCGGTACAGTCAACACAGCAGATTACCAAAGCTATGAAAATGGTTTCGGCAGCAAAGTTGAAACGTGCTACCAATGCAATTATCGCTTTACGTCCTTATGCTACTAAACTGAAAGAGATTTTAGGTAATCTATCAGCAAGTTTAGAGGGATCGTCATCGCCTTTTATTCAAGAGCGCGAGCCCAATAAGGTGTTAATTGTTACTGTATCTTCAAACCGTGGTTTGGCTGGTGCTTTTAACATGAACGTAATTAAAGCGGCCAACAATTTAATTGCCGGGAAATATAGCGAACAGTTGAAAAACGGTAATGTGAGCATTATTTCTATTGGTAAGAAAACTCAGGATTTCTACGAAAAACGTAAATACAATGTTATTGGCAACAATAACGAAATATATTCAGCCCTGACTTTCGAAAACGTAACCAAAATTACGGATACGATTATGGCAGGTTTTGTTAAAGGTGAGTTTGATAGGGTAGAAGTAGTTTACAACCGTTTCAGGAATGCAGCTGTCCAGTTTATTACTACTGAACAATTGCTGCCTTTGCCTAAAACAGAAGAAGCAGCTGCAGATCCAAAAGCCGTTAAGAAAACAACAAATGCTGATTATATTTTAGAGCCTTCTCAGGAAGAAATTGTAGAACAGCTGATTCCTAAATCAATTAAAATCCAGTTATACAAAGCCGTGTTGGATTCACACGCTTCTGAGCATGGTGCACGTATGACATCAATGGATAAAGCAACTGAAAATGCTGGCGAACTATTAAAAGCCTTAAAACTTTCATACAACCAGGCACGTCAGGCAGCAATTACAACCGAGTTAACCGAGATTGTAAGTGGTGCAGCAGCATTGGAAGGATAACATTTAAGTTGCTAGTTCAGCGTCCTTAGTTTGGAGTCTGAACTAGCAAAAATATAAAGCCTGTTTCGATCAAGAAACAGGCTTTTTTATGACCTTTAAATCCTATAATCTAAAATTATTATAATTTTTATGTATTTCAATCAAAAATTATTATGTTTTTTATGGATTGTAATCCAAAATTATTATACTTTTGTATAAAGATTAATGGTTATGATTGTTCGGAAACAATTGGATTATGCTTTTGCAAGACTTTTTAAAGGGAAAGCCTTTATCATTTTTGGGCCACGCCAAACGGGTAAAATTACATTTGTTGAACAATTATTGGCAAAGGTTAATAAAAAGACCCTGTACCTTAACGGCGATGATGCCGATGTGCGCGAAACTTTAGCTAAACCTAATGCGGCACAGATCACACAAATACTCACTGGCTACGAAGTGCTCTTTATTGATGAGGCCCAGCGAATCAATGATGTAGGTCTATTGATCAAGATTATTGTCGATCGTTTTAAACATATCCAGGTAATTGCTACAGGTTCTTCTGCATTTGAGTTATCAGATAAGATAAATGAGCCCTTAACCGGTAGAAAATATGAAATGATGCTTTTACCATTTTCATACGCTGAGCTGGTAAATGATACTGATTTTATTAGCGAAGAAAGATCATTAGCGCAACGTTTAATTTATGGTTCTTATCCTGAAATTATAAACGATCCGCAAAATGCAGAAGAACATTTAAAATTACTGGCCGATAGTTATCTGTACAAGGATCTTTTTACTTTAGAAGATGTTAAAAAGCCTTTGCTGTTCGAGAAAATTGTAAAGGCCCTGGCTTTGCAGGTTGGGAGCGAAGTTAACTTTTCGGAACTGGCACAGCTGGTAAAGGCGGATCAGAAAACCGTTGATAAGTACATCAGTCTGCTCGAAAAATCTTTCGTGGTTTTTAGCTTACCTGCCTTTTCGGGCAATGTGCGCAACGAGATTAAAAAGAGCAGGAAGATTTATTTCTATGATACGGGTATTATTAATGCGATTACGCGGAATTTTAACCCCTTAGCCAATAGAAATGATGTAGGAGCACTGTTTGAGAATTATATGATTGCTGAGCGCGTAAAGTTTCTGCATCAGAACCAGATAGATGCAGAATGCTTTTTCTGGCGTACCACACAACAGCAGGAAATTGATTATATCGAAAAAACAAAAGAAAAATTTTTGGCTGTTGAGTTTAAATGGAGCGAAAGGGGGAAAAATAAATTTTCGCTTACTTTTAGGCATGCTTACCCGGACGCAGAAACATTATTGGTTTCAAAAACTGATAGGGGAAATTTTTTAAATAGCTAATTTAGAAATCCCTATTCAATTAAGAAATGGGATTTACAAAATTAAAAATAGGCGTTTTCTGTATCTTTGTAACCTAATATCAGGTTATGAAAAAATACATCCTCATCATTTTGTTGTCTTCTTCATTTTTTGTTAAGGCTCAAAATCCTGCCCGGGATTACACCAATGCCGTGCTATGGCAGCAAACATCAGGCGAATACCGCGCGCTATGTTTTCAGGCTTACAATTTTGCGCGTTTATCATTAAAGGAAGCTTTGTGGGCCGATACCAGTAAGAAGCCCAACTGTGTAATTGTTGATATAGACGAGACGGTTTTGGACAACTCGGCTTTTCAGGGCCATGAAATTAAAAAAGGACTGAGTTATGCACCGGCTGATTGGACAGAGTGGACAAGTTTGGCCCAGGCTGATACCGTTCCGGGAGCACTGGCGTTTTTAAAATTTGCCGCCTCAAAAAACATCGAAACCTTTTATGTGAGCAACCGCGATGAAAAGGATTATAAGGCAACCTTAAAAAACCTGCAACAGTTTGGATTCCCTTATGCGGATGATGCGCATTTGGTGGTTTCGAAAGGTACTTCAGATAAAGAGCCCCGCCGGCAAAAGGTAGCTGAAACCCATAATATACTGATGCTTTGCGGAGATAATCTGAGCGATTTTTCGAATATTTTTTACCGTGAAAATAAAAATACAAAAGAGCAGGTAGAGCAAAACCAGCATCTTTTCGGTACTAAATTTATTGTATTGCCAAACCCTATGTATGGCGATTGGGAAAAGCCTTTGTATCAGGGCGAAAAGCTATCGGATAAGGATAAGGCAAAGCAACGTTTAGAACGATTAAAAAGTTACTAAGTTTATATAATTATTCGGCAATAAGTATTACTTTTGCTGCAACATAAAAATAAACATTATGGAGAACAACAAATTAAAGCACAATACAGAAAGTATGCAAACGGCTAACCAGCCAGGAATTTATAAATTGATGGTTTTGGGTGTACTGATATGCATTGTGGGTACTTACGCACGTTTCGCTTACGATTCTTGGCAGGTATCATTGGCATCATGGATTGTTTTGTTCATCGGTGCAATTATTGCCATTAAAGGAGTATTCAAAATATTAGACGCATAAGCATTTTGCTATCAAGATATAAAGGCCGGTCATGTTGATACATTGACCGGCTTTTTTATGATGTAAAAACCCATCAGGTTTTCAAAACCTGATGGGTTTAAGTAAAATAGGTTCCAAAAGCCCTGCCATCCGCTTTACTCCGTGCCGCTCCTGTCAGGTTAAATTACTTAGGCAGGCCTTTCTATCCTAAGCCCGACAGCCGCGGCAGCCCCTGATTCTTTGCCGATGAATCGGCACTAAATTAGCATCAGGGCTAAAGCAAATGGCGGGACTGCTATAACCCAACTGCTTCTGCACTTGCCTTACAAAAAATAAGATAAGTTTTGAATTTCCGCATTTATTAAGACTTACATTACCTGAGCCGGCCTTTCTTATTCTTAACGAAAAGCCACCTAAAGTCTCTTCTCAATACGCTAAACTTAGTATTGGGTTACCTAAATACAATTATCGTATTAAGGGTAAATACGGCGTTATTATCTAACCAAAGGCGCCGGACTTCTCATGGCCATTTGAAGCAATATTTAAAATGATTATTTATTTAGAACCACACAATCATGAAAAGGAATATTATTGCTATAGCCATAATTTTAACCATTTTTGGCTGCCAGAGTGAAAGTAAAAAATACGCAGGTGCCGATACAGTAGCTTTAGAGCCATTAGACAAAGCGGTTACAGATAGCACAGCAACAGAGAAGATCGTTAAAACTGCCGACATGAGGTTTAGGGTAAAAGATGTTCAGAAAACGAAAGAACAGCTTAGCAAAATCATTAAGGCCGAAGGTGGCACAGTGGCTGAATTCTCGATCGAAAGTATCATCCAGGAAACCGACAAGGTTAAACAATCAACCGATTCGTTAAAGGAAATTACTTCTTACCGCACGCAGGGCTACCTGGTGGCTAAGGTACCATCAGATAAACTGGACGATTTTACCAATACCATCGCGAAAATGGCCGTTTTTGTGGATAATCAATCGATGAAGATGGACGATCAGAGCATGGCTTATTTATCGAATAAATTAAAAGCACAGAACCGGATCGATGCAATCGAAAAGATTAATAAAGTAGCTTCAAAAAAGAGCGCCAATGTAGAGTCTTCCCTTTTCATCAAAGACGATTATGTTGATAAAAGGATAGAGAATATGCAGATCGATAGCCGTGTAAAATTCAGTACCATCACCCTTAATTTTTATCAGGACAATACGGTGAAGACTATGGTTGTTGCGAACGATAACCTGTACGATTACCGCCCTTCGTTTATGAACAGGCTGTGGCTGGGTATAATAAACGGCTGGACGATCTTCAAAGAAATCATCATTGCCATTTCCAACCTGTGGATGCTAATATTGGTCGGTATAGCGACATTTTTAGCGATCAGGCATTTGATTAGGAAAGATAGGTCGGCAAGAGACCTAATCACAAAAAAATTAATCGAAAATAATCAGGGATAAATTTCTCCATGGTTCATGTTTGCACGAACCATGGAGAATTATTAACGCGATCGTCATGCTGAATTTATTTCAGCATCTTTCTGGGAAAATAGACCCTGAAATAAATTCAGGGTGACGAACGGTTTGGGATCGATTTTGCTCCATGGTTCGTGTTCGCACGAATCGTTTTAGATTAAATGGATTATTATCTTATTGATTAGGAGGATGTATGCTAAATATATCATTGTCATCCTGAGCCTGTCGAAGGATTTGTTAAATTTCCGGAAAAGCGTTTCGATACTTCGTTAAGCTCAGTACAAGCTCAGCTCAACGTGACAAATTCGGTGTGATTTTATCATTATTTCTTTGCTTTAACCGTTAAACCTTTAACCTTAGTTTTATTATCGCTTACAAAAGATTCCCAGCCCGAATAGGTTTTAGATTTACCACCTGCAGTAATTTTCTGAAAGGAGTGACAAACGGCAACGGCTAAACCATCAGTAGCATCTAAAAACTCGGGTGTTTCCTTAAAGTTCAATAAGCGCTGTAACATGGCTGCAACCTGCTCTTTGGTGGCATTTCCACTGCCTGTAATAGATTGTTTGATCTTACGGGGTGAATATTCGGTTACGGGCACATTTCTGGATAATGCAGCTGCGATGGCTATGCCCTGCGCACGGCCAAGTTTTAGTAATACCTGGATGTTTTTACCATAAAAAGGGGCCTCAATAGCGAGCACATCAGGTTTATACTGTTCCATCAGTACGACCGTTTTTTCGAATATCCGCTGAAGTTTAAGAAAAGGATCGTCTAAATGGGTCATTTTAACCACGCCTAAACTGATCAGCTCCGTTTTATTCCCTTTCTCTAAAATTACGCCATAACCCATCACTGCAGTGCCTGGATCGATGCCCATAATTACCCGTTCCTTTTTTTCATTCAACATTACAGCAATATTAAGCATATTTGCAAGAAAAAAGAGAATCTTGACAGGCAGGCACAAAAAAATACTATCGCTTTTAATTAAAGTTGCAATTGTAATATTTGCCTTTTGGTTTATTTACCATAAACTTATCGCCAATAAGAACCTACGTGATTTTAGTACGCTGTTAAAAGATATCCCCCAGGCCGAAATTATTACGGTAATTGGTGTTGTAGTGATATTGATGCTGGTAAACTGGTTTCTGGAAGCCGGGAAATGGAAATACCTGATGAGCCATATCGAACCCATCAGCTTTTATCGTGCCATCGAATCGGTTTTTTGCGGTTTAACGCTGGCTATTTTTACGCCCAACAGGCTAGGTGAGTACGGAGGGCGCGTGTTTTTCCTCTCACCACGAAGAAGAATTGTTGGGATAGTGGCCATGAGTGTGGGCAGTATCGGCCAATTGGTGCTGACTAATGTTTTTGGCGCTATTGCAGCCTGCTTTTTTGTGTACCGCTTTATCCCTGTAAACCGCGTACTATTTATTGCCCTGGTATTTTTTGCAGTAATTTTTTGCCTGTTTTTTCTAATCTTTTATTTTAATATCCGTTGGTTAAATGGGATTTTACTATCCATTAAATTCACCAGGAAATACAAGAAATTTTACAGTATTTTAGCCCGTTACAGAAAAAGGGAATTATTCAAAATTATTACCTACTGTTTTGCCCGGTACGTGGTATTCAGTTCGCAATATTTTATTCTTTTTGTTTGGCTGGTGCCCGGCATGCATTATGTAGACATTGTGATGATGACCTGTTTACTCTTTTTGGTACAATCGGCATTACCTTCACTCGATCTTTTCGATGTGGGGATCAGAAGTGTTACCGCTGTGGAGCTATTTAAGCATATAACCGACCAGCATGTGGCAGTTATTGCATGCACGGCAGGTATTTGGCTCGTAAATATCATAATTCCTGCTATCTTAGGCACTTATTTCGTTTTTAAACTCAATTTTTTTGGAAATCTTAAATCTAACTAGTCTATTTTCTATCGCTTTAACCTTAATCTATGGTTTTTTGGTCCTTTATTTTATCAGGGGATGGCATAGGCTGATTTATTTCAACCCACAAAAATCAGATCCAAAAACCAGGGTTTCTATCATAGTGGCAGCCAGAAATGAGGAAGAAAATATCAATAAAACGATCGATGACCTGATTGCACAGCATTATCCTCAGGCTTTAACGGAGATTATTATTATTGACGACCATTCTACTGATAAAACAGCGGAAATTGTGTTAAGTTATGCCGATCGTAATGTAAAACTGATTAAGTTAAATGAAGACCGGGCATTGAACTCTTACAAGAAAAAAGCAATACAAACCGCTATCGGCACCTGCTCTGGCGACCTGATCATAACCACTGATGCTGATTGTAGAATGGGGCCTGACTGGTTGATTACTATTGTTGGATTATACGAGGAGAAAAACTATAAAATGATTTCTTCCCCGGTAGCTTATTTTCAGGAGAAAAGTTTTTTTGAGCGCTTACAAGCGTTAGAGTTCCTTTACCTGATTGGACTGGGTGCCTCTACCATTGGAAACAGGAAACCATCAACCTGCAATGGTGCCAATTTAGCCTATGAAAAAAATACTTTCTATGAGGTTGGCGGCTTTCAGGGAATTGATGACCTCGCATCGGGCGATGATGAACTGTTACTACATAAAATTGCTGCGAAATACCCGGATAAGATCGGCTTCTTAAAAAACAGGAATGCGATCGTGTATACGCACGCAAAAGAAACATTGGGCGATTTTATCCAGCAGCGCAAACGCTGGGCATCAAAAAGTACACGTTATAAGAACAAGGCTATTATTGTTTTGGGTGTACTGATCTGGATCTTCAATCTCAGCATACTGTCAAACTTTGTTACGGGATTGTTTATTCCAGGCTTTTTAACCCTTGTTTTCTACCAGCTGTTATTTAAAATGGTTGTAGAAACCTTATTTTTATGGGATGTAACCGGCTTTGCCAAAAGGCGTAGTTTACTGATTTTAATGCCTGTTTTAAATGTACTGCATATCATTTATATGGTATACATTGGCATTGCCGGAAACAGTGGAAAATATAATTGGAAAGGCAGAATGGTTAAATAATGGATAATAGCCCATCAAAAAAAGTATGGTTAAAGTTTAAGCGGAATAAACTGGCATTCGGCGGGCTGATCTTTATCTTACTATTGATGCTCATGGGCATTTTGGGCTATTTGATTATGCCCGATCATTCTCCAAATGCAAATGTGCAAACCCTTCAGTTAAACAAAAAGAAACCAGGCAGCACCTTTACTTTTTTAATCATTGGCCGCAATCCCAAAGTGGAAAAAGTTAATTTTTTAAAAAGAATGCTGAATGGACAAACACCTGCTTTTAAAAGCATCCCGATAACTTCGTACAAAATAAAAGGCAATACTGTTTTAGTGCAGGAATATATCGGAGATGACGAAAAAGCCAAAGAAACGGAATACGCGTTAAAAGATCTATGTCCGGATTGTGTTCTGCCTTCAAAAACAGGTGCGCCACAAGCTCTTTTTGAGAAGAATAACATCTATAAACAAACCTATATTCTGGGAACCGATATTTATGGCCGTGACTTATTGAGCCGTTTGATTTTGGGCATACGCGTTTCATTATCGGTAGGTTTAATGGCGGTTCTCATTTCTCTTTTTATAGGGGTAAGTTTAGGGGCTATAGCAGGTTATTTTGGTGGAAAGATAGATGCAGCCATCAGCTGGTTTATGAATGTAGTTTGGTCGTTGCCATCGCTTTTATTGGTCATTGCCATTTCATTTGCCTTGGGGAAGGGTTTTTGGCAGATATTTATCGCAGTTGGTTTATCAACCTGGGTAGATGTAGCCAGATTGGTGCGCGGGCAGGTAATGGCTTTAAAAGAAGTAGAGTTTATAGAGGCGGCAAGGGCGCTGGGTTTTAGTACAGCCAGAACCATTATCAAACATATATTGCCCAATATTGCAGGTCCTATTTTGGTTGTGGCCTCTTCTAATTTTGCTTCGGCCATATTGTTGGAAACAGGGCTAAGCTTTTTGGGCTTTGGTGCACAACCGCCCATGCCAAGCTGGGGGAGCATGATTAAGGAACACTATGGTTACATTATTATGGATGCTGCTTACCTTGCCATTTTGCCCGGTTTAGCCATTATGTTTACCGTTTATGCCTTTAATGTGCTTGCCATAGGCCTACGTGATGCCTTTGATGTAAAAGGGCAAAATGTAACAGTTTAATCATAAAAAAGAGGCTGTATTATAAGTTGTGATTTACGCCGGATCTACCAGATAAATCCAGCCTTTACGGAGCTTAACGAGGTGTCTAAACGCCTTGTAATATGTGTTTAGATTAGATAAGCCTTTTTACAAAACTCCTAATGACAATCCTATATACAGCCTCTTACCTTAAAAAAACAAAAGCTTAAGCTGTAGCTGTCAGCATATTTGCTGAAACCGTAAGCGGATAAACCTTTAGAGCACTTGTGGTACCGCCATCATTCGGTTGGGCTAAAATACTTCCGCTAGTGGTATACCTCGAATTATGTAAACCACACTGGATATAGTTGCTGGCCTGGATAAAGCTTAGTGAACCACCCTGATGTGGACAAGTGGCTTGTGTAGCTGCAAAAGAAGTGGTGGCATTCCCTGTTGCCGTACGGATAAATAAAATGCCATTAACTACAACTGATGCTCCAACGGTTAACAGTTGGGTATTCAGATCTACACTTGCGGTAGTACCCGTAGGTACTCCACCACCGTTAGGTTTGCTGGGTTCTGGTGAATCACTTTTTTTTCCACAGGCAGAAAAGCAGGCTCCAGTGCACACCATGGCAACACCAAGGCCCAATGATTTGATAAATTCATTACGTTCCATAATTGTTTTCTTAATTTACTTTTTGGTTCAATTAATCTACTTTGCTTTTTTCTTATCGAAAGAAAATCTTCGTGCTATACTAAAGCCCCAGCGGTATTGCCCTTTAAGCCACGAAGTATTTGTATCGGTAATAAATTGGGATTCCTGAATTGCAGTTGCATTGGTGAAATTAAGGTGGAAAATATGTCCACCGGTTTCAAATTCCAGTCCGGCACCAAGTGTCTTATAGTATGTTGTTCCCAAAGTATTTTCGAGATAAGCTTCTTTATTTTTATCCCTGAACGGAATAGTATAATCGGCTACAAATGCCATGCGTTTGGTAATTTTGATGCGACCACCAACAGACAGGGCAAGCATATCATTCTGATCACCAAAAACAGTAAAGTTGCGGTGTACGTACGATGGCATTACCAACATCGAGAAATTTGAGTTAAACTTACGGGCAATTACAGCCTGTACCACATAAGTTAAGCGGTCTTGAAATTGGCCGAATGCATTTGCAGCGGTGGGATCGGTTGAAGCTTTCGCTGCCGAAATGGTAGTGCTACCAAATACAGTTACCGCAACCGGTATTTTATCATCTGCAGTTTGCTCCAGTAAACGGTATTTTAAGTTTCCTTCGTATAACTGCGTTACTACACCGGCTCCTTTAGCTCTTGCCAAACCTACAGAAAGTTTATCACTGATCCCATATTCAAAACCAATACGGATATCAGTTGATTGATCAAGTCCGAAAAAATTTTTTATGCCTCCTGCACTGCCGGCAATGTCTCCGAAACGGTGATCTACCCTAAAATCCAGTTCGTTTTTATAAATGGTTTCGTTAGTTTGAATGTTAATAAGTTTAGTTGCTTTGAAAGTGGCCTGCACATTCTTTTGTTCTTTAGGGAGTTGTAATGCATTTTCGAGGGAATCCTGGCTAAAAGCCAAATACGGCGAACAGATGATAAATAGACATAAAAGAGATCTTAGATGATATTTCATAAAGTTTTTATTTTTTAGGTTCATAAACAGCACTTATTTTTACTTGTATGGTTTCTGCAATTTGTTTAAAAACAATGGTGGGGACTTTAATATTATGATCGGCAAGTTTTACGTTAAACGCTGAGGTGGCTTTTGCCTCTCCGCCTGCGATAACAAGCGATCCTTTTGCCTGATATTCCTTAGTAACGCCGTGGATCTGCAGGTTTCCTTTAACGGTAATGGGATAGGTACCTGGTTTTGAAAAATCAATCTGTTCTACAATTTTCCCTTTAAACTCTGAGGTAGGGTATTTATCACTTTCAATATAATTTTCGTTAAAATGTTCCTGCATCAATTTTTTCTTAAATTGATAAGAACTATTATTGATCTTGAAAATAATATCGTTGGTATTGGTATTTATAGCCGAGGCCCCGGTTTTACTGGTAGCATCTATATCCTCTACCGGTGTGGAAGAAAAAAATGAAGAGGTTACATTTTTACTTACCCATATCTGTGCTTTTAAACCTGTACATAAAAACAGGGCGACTAACGTGAAAAATAATTTTTGCATCGGTAAATTGATTTAAGTTTTTAGTAAAATATTGTTCATAAGCGTTAATTTATACTCTGTTTAGTCGTTATTCAGGCATTCCGCGATCAAACCATGCTTGTAATAATTCCCTTTCGCTAACTGTTAAAGTGCCACCCTTAGGCATTGTTTTGGTTACGAGCACACTATTGGCTACACGTGTATCATTTTTTATAGAGGCCAGACCATTAAATGCCCAAACAATTTTTACTGAACCATTAGGGCCATGGCAATTGTTACATTTGGTTTGGAAAAGTGCACCTGCAAAATTGCTATAGGTTACATTGGCAGTGGTTACAGCGGTTGGACCCGTTGGGGTTGTTGGTTTCAATTCTTCAGCTTGTTTTTTAGAGCAGGCAAAAAGCAAGGCAGTAATTGCGGCTAATAAAAAGATTGAATTTTGTTTTTTCATAGGTATTGATTTAAAATTGGTATCGGAAAGGTTTATTTTTCTTGTCATTATATTTAACTGCTAATCTGTGTGATGTAAGGTTTGCTTATTAAAAATGTCAATAGCCATTATTGTATTTATAGGTTTTTAAGTAATTTCTACGGAAATCTTAATAGATACGTAAACTTTTTACAATAGGTTGCCTTCAATAAAAAAAAACATAAAAAAAGCCGTCCCGATTTTACACCGGGACGGCTTTTTTATTAAACTTTATCTAAAACCTAGTTAAAATCTTCGGCTTTTAATGGTGGATTTACTAAGATGTCTTTAATTGATACTGCAAATTCCTGCGAACCTTGTGGAGTTGCAACCGATTGGGTTAAGGTAAATGGAAATAATACCTCGCCAACTTTCTTGTAGTTCGAATATTCAGTAGATTGACTGATTTCAGCTCCTCCTTTGGTAACGGTACGCTCTTCTTTTAAAAGTAGCCCCGATTTAGCATCGTAATATTCTGTTTTCTTTTTACCGGATGGAGAAGTGATGGTTAATTTATATGCATCAGCAGTCCCTACCTTTGCCGTACCAGCTGCTTCAATTTTAGTTCCGTCAGTTGCATAATACAATTGGGCTCCATAGCCTTTGTCGTCTTTCCTTTCAGCCAGATCATCACCGGTTAATTCAGCTTTTTGGCCCATCTGCATCGAATAACCGGTTTTACCATTGTAAACTTGTTTCATGGCAGTTTGGCCACCCATAGAAATTTCCATACTGCTTAGATTAGGCACCATGTTTTTAATGATCACCGTAAGTTTTTGCCCCTGCATTTCCATTTCACCGTTTTGCTGTAATGTTGTTATTTTTTTAACAGCTTCTTCACCGCCAATGGCTTTAATGTAGTTTTTGATAATCACTGCGGGTGCAACTGTTGGTATGGCATTGGTTTCTGTTGCTTTAACTGCATTTGCATAACTATCATAAACCTGTGTTTTAAAACCTGCTTTAATTAAACCGGCTGCAAATGCATCGCTTTTACCTACAATAACGATACGGGCGTTGTCATGATTGTAATATTTTTTGGCAACCCTTAAAATATCGTCGGTAGTTACGGCATTTACCCTTTTTAAGTAGGTGCGGTAAAAATCTTTAGGTAGGTTATTAATTAAGATATTACTGGCGAAACCTGCAGTTAGTGCCGGGTTTTCCAAACCTAATGCAAACGATCCGTTAAACAGGTTTTTGGCATTTTGTAATTCATCAGCGGTAACCTTTGTGGTACGGATAGTGTTAATTTCTCTTAAAAATTCGACCACTGCACTATCAACTTTCTCGTTTCTCACTGCTGCATTAGCAGAAAATTTGGATTGGAAACGGCCCGATCCTGTACTTGAATAGGCCCCGTAGGTGAAACCATGTTTTTCGCGAAGGTTATCAAATAACCTCGATTCAGAACCACCACCCAAAATCTGATTAGCCAATAAAACCGGGAAATAATCAGGACTGCTCATCGGAAGGTCGATTAAGTTAACCACGGTAATTTCAGATTGAACGGCATTACTTACATTAACGATATCGACTTCTGTTTTGGCTGGATTTGCAACCTTAGCAAGAACAGGTAATGTTAAGGTTGTTCCTTTCCAATCGCCAAATGCTTTTTCGGCCAAAGCTTTTGCTGCTTCTGGTTTAATATCACCCACAAAGGTTAAATAGCCTCTAGAAGGAGTAATATATTTTTGATAAGCAGCTTTTACATCTGCCAAAGTAATGGCATTTAGGGAGGTTTCGGTTTCAAATTCACCATTTGGATGGTTTTTACCATAAGCCAATGCATTTACTACTCGGGCTGAAATGGCTTTAGCACTTTTTTCGTTAGATTTTAAACCTGTAATGGTCTGCGATTTTAATTTCTCGAAAGATTCTGCGGGAAAGGCGGGTTTACGGATACTTTCGGCCATTAAATTAAATGCCTGAGGAAAATATCGTGTTAAGGCTGATACAGAACCGCCACCTGCTCCTGCGCTTACATTGGCGCCCAGCTGATCAACAGCTTCGTCAAATTGCGCTTTTGTTTTGGTCGTTGTACCTTCATTAAGCATACTGCCCATTAAACTTATAACGCCAGCTTTTGCTCCTTCTGTAATTGGTCCGGCATCAATGCTGTAACTGGCTGAAACTTTAGGTAGTTTATGATTTTCTACCACCAAAACGGTAATACCATTAGCTAATTTATAAATAACAGGGTCGCCTATGGTAATAACCGGGGCGGGGCCTGGTTTTGGTTTATGGCTACGATCTATAGTTTGTGCTGAAATACCTTGGGCCAATAAGGAAACTGCAGCTATAATGAATAATTTCTTCATGTTTTTAGTAATTAAAATGAAAAAGCGGTCAGCTTATTTTTTAGGTAAGTAATACAATACAACTCTTTGGTTTTTGTTCAGGTATTTTTTGGCAACATCCCTGATTTCTTCACGGGTAATGGATCTGATTACCTCCAGTTCCTCATTAATATCGTTCGTATCCTTATCGTGAAAAGTATAGCCATCAGCTAAATTTTCAGCAACACCAAGCATCTTGCTGTTTGCACTCACATAATTGTTTTCAAACTTGTTTTGCACCTTTTTGTAGTCGCTTTCGCTGATCAGATCGGTTTGAAGCCTTAACACTTCCTCATCAATATCTTTTAAAAGATCGTTGAGCGGAGTATTTTTATTCGGTAATGCAAGGGTGATGTAGGCTCCGTAATCTTCCAATGAATAGTTAAAAGCGGCAACCTGCAGTGCAGTTTTCTTTTGGTCTACCATTTTGGTGCTTAATCTTGAGCTTCCACCTTCAGACAGGATAGAACTGATCATCCCTAAAACCTTACTTTCTCTGGTTTTCATACCGGGCACGCGGTAAGCAGCAAAAATTGCAGGAATCTGGATGTTTGCATCATAAGCGGTATCGATAATTTCTTTGGTAATTTCGGGTAGTTTATAATCTTTACGTACTATCGGTTCGCCCTTAGGTACCTCTGCAAAATAAGCTTTTACCAAAGCGCTGGTTTTATCGATATCCAGGTCGCCGGCAATGGTTAAAACCGCATTGTTAGGTACATAATATTTTTTAAAGAAAGCAATAAACTCATCTAATTTTGCCGCATCTAAGTGTTCCATCGAACCGATCGGCTGCCAGCGGTAAGGGTGGCCATCAAATAAATGTGAGAATATTTTTTCGGTAAATTTTCCATAAGGTGAATTATCGATACGCAGGCGTTTTTCTTCTTTTACTACCTCATTCTGTGTTTTTACACCACTTTCGTTAATTACCGGGTGTAACATTCGTTCGCTTTCCAGCCATAAACCCAGTTCCAATTGGTTTGATGGAAAAAGTTCAAAATAAAAGGTGCGGTCTTGCGAGGTATTAGCATTGTTCTGGCCTCCATTGCTGCTTACCAGTTTCATGAAATCGCCTTTTTTAATATTTTTAGAGCCTTCGAACAATAAATGTTCGAAAAAATGAGCAAAACCGGTACGTTGAGGATCTTCATCTTTTGATCCTACATGATACATTACTGAAACAGCAACCACAGGAGCAGTTTTATCCTGGTGTAAAATAACATGCAGGCCATTGTCGAGGTCAAATTCGGTAAATTTTACCTTTTGTGCAGAAGCACTTAAGCACAGGCTGGAAATGGCCAAAGCAAAAAGTATTCTTTTTTTCATAGGTTTATAATTGTTTTTTATGGTTATGAAACTGTCATTAACATATTTTTTATTATTTGTAATTAATATGCCTATGATGTTCCATAGTTAGTTTGTTTAAGGGTTAGAAATAATCAAAATCAGGTAATTATTTCAATAATAAGTTAATTTGGGCTTTTCACTAGCGTGAAATAATAAGAATGGGCCTAAATTATAGGATTTTAAATAAAAAAGCGAGTATTTCTACCCGCTTTTTTATTCATTTTACCTCCAGGCCTTGTATTGGTTAATTAAGCCATTGGTAGAACTATCGTGACTCGATACTTTTTCATCACCCGCCAGTTCAGGAAGGATCTTTTTAGCCAGCTGCTTGCCAAGCTCAACCCCCCATTGGTCGAAACTGAAAATGTTCCAGATTACGCCCTGAACAAATATTTTGTGCTCATAAATAGCCACTAAACTACCCAAAGTATAAGGGGTTACCTTTTTTAATAAAATAGAGTTTGTAGGGCGGTTGCCTTCGAATACTTTAAACGGTGCGATTTTTTTAATTTCGGCATCCGATTTACCTTCTTTCTTTAATTCGGCTATAACTTCCTCTTCGGTTTTACCATTCATTAAAGCTTCAGTTTGTGCAAAGAAATTGGACAGTAAAATTGGATGGTGATCGCCCAAAGGGTTTAAACTCTGTGCAGGTGCGATAAAATCGGCAGGTATAATTCTGGTTCCCTGGTGGATCAACTGATAAAATGCATGCTGGCCGTTTGTACCCGGCTCGCCCCAAATAATCGGTCCGGTTTCATAGTCAACTTCATTGCCGTTCCTATCTACATGCTTACCATTACTTTCCATATCCCCCTGTTGAAAATAAGCGGCAAAACGGTGCAGGTACTGGTCGTAAGGTAAAATAACCTGTGTTTCTGCCTCATAAAAATTGATGTACCAAACGCCCAATAAACCTAAAATTACAGGTAAGTTGCTTTCAAATTCAGCCGTTTTAAAGTGGTTATCGGTAGCATGCGCTCCGGCCAGTAATTGTTTAAAGTTATCGAAGCCAATGCTTAATGAGATGGATAAACCAATAGCGCTCCATAACGAATAACGGCCTCCAACCCAGTCCCAAAACTCAAACATATTTTCAGTGTCGATACCGAAAGCCGAAACGTCTTTTGCATTGGTAGATAGGGCAGCAAAGTGTTTGGCAATATCCTTTTCTTTGCCTCCTTTTTCTAAAAACCAGGTACGTGCAGAATGTGCATTGGTCATGGTTTCCTGTGTAGTAAAGGTTTTCGATGCCACTAAGAATAAGGTAGTTTCGGCATTCAGATTTGCTAATGTTTCTGCTATGTGTGTACCATCAATATTAGAAACAAAGTGAATATTTAAGTGGTTTTTGTAGTGTTTTAATGCTTCGGTAACCATAACGGGACCTAAATCAGAGCCGCCTATACCAATATTTACAATATCTGTAATGGCTTTGCCCGTATAACCCTTCCATTCACCGCTAATAATGCTGTTGCTGAATTTCTCCATTTTAGCTAAAACCGCGTTCACTTCCGGCATTACATCCTTACCGTCAACCAAAATCGGGGTATTGCTCAAATTACGTAAAGCAATATGGAGTACCGAACGGTCTTCTGTTTCGTTGATTTTATCCCCATTGTACATGGATTTTATGGCTTCATCCAATTTGCACTCTCGTGCCAATTGAATTAACAGTGCCAATGTTTCATCGCTGATGCGGTTTTTACTATAGTCCAGTAAAATATCTTCGAAGAAAACAGAAAACTTATTGAAACGATCTGCATCATCAGCAAAAAGGTCTTTAATGCTTTTTTGATTAATATCTATAAAATGATCGGCTAAATATTTGTAGGCCTCAGTTTCTGTAAAATTTACTTTAGGTAACATAATCTTTGTTTTTTTGTAAAAGTAATAAAGCAAAAATTTAAAACCGTCTTTTTAATGTTCAAAATCGTTAAGAAGATATTAAATTTCTTCATCAGCATAAAATGCAATGTAGTGGAACTTTCCCTGTATGCAGTAATTTTTTGTAATGGAGAAAATATTAAAGCTAACTGCTTAACCTATAATTAAAATCATGAGCGGGGATAAATTGTAATAACTTTTTGTAGTAGTGAACTTATAATTTTTAATCTCGATTAAAGAGCTTAACTTTAAACAATACCTGTTGGTTCATTAATTATTTTAACCTTTAATGCTGCACTTATGTTAGAAAATTTAAATGAAATGGTGCGTGAAAACGTACAGGAAAGTGTTGTTAACAACGCTGCTATTCCGAACGAGCATAATGAAGCCGTTATACAGGCTGCTTCCGGATCTATTTTCGATAGTCTGAAGGACCAATTATCGTCAGGTAATATTGGTGCTTTAACTGATATCTTTAATGGAAATAAAGCAGAAGGCACCCAGGTTGCTGAGCAGGCCTCTGGAAGTTTTATCGATAAATTAAGTGGGCTGGGGATAAACGCTGATACGGCAAAATCTTTGGCGTCGAGCATCATCCCTGGGCTTATTGCCAAATTTACCCAAAAAACAAATGATCCTAACGACAGTTCTTTTAATATTAAGGATGTTTTAGGGAGTTTGGGCGGCGATGACGGTAAGTTTGATATGAGTGATGTAATCGGGATGTTCAATGGCGGTGGGCAATCACAACAAGGTGGTCAGGCTGGTGAAGGTGGGATTATGGATAAGTTGAAGGGGATGTTTGGGTAAAATTCACGCTGCCTGACATTCTACCGGTCACGAATTGGTAGTTGGTATAGTGATTATCGCGCAGTTCGAGTTTCAATTCCATCTCTCCGCAAAATTGTTTAGCTTAGGGCACCTAAACTAAACAATTTATTTATGAAGAAAATATTTCTGATCGGTTTTTCACTCATGGGATTAAATGCCTTTGCCCAAAAATCAGATTTAAGACCATTGGTTTCGAAAAAAGCAGACGCCATTGAGCAAAAAGTAATCGCCTGGCGACGCGACTTTCATGAACATCCTGAACTGGGCAATACCGAAACAAGAACAGCAGGTATTATTGCAAAACACCTCGAGGCATTAGGAATAAAAGTAACTACAGGTGTGGCTAAAACGGGTGTGGTAGGGGTTTTGAAGGGGGGTAAACCTGGTCCGGTTGTGGCACTACGTGCCGATATGGATGGACTGCCCGTGGTTGAAAGGGTTGATGTTCCATTTGCCTCAAAAGTGAAAACGCAATATAATGGACAAGAAGTGGGGGTAATGCATGCCTGCGGGCACGACAGCCATGTGGCCATTTTGATGGGTGTAGCTGAGGTACTGGCCTCGATGCAAAAAGATATTCAGGGAACAGTAAAATTCATATTTCAACCGGCAGAAGAAGGCGTTTCTCCAGGAGATGAGGGTGGTGCCGCACTAATGATTAAGGAGGGGGTACTGGAAAATCCTAAGGTTGATGTGATTTTCGGGTTGCATATTAATTCTCAAACAGAGGTTGGCGAGGTAACATATCGCCCGGGTGGAACTATGGCCGCAGTAAACGATATGAAAATTACCGTTACCGGCCGACAGGCACATGGTGCTTATCCATGGAGCAGCATTGATCCGGTGGTTATTTCTTCGCAGATTATCAATAACCTGCAAACCATTGTAAGCCGGAACTTAAATGTAACTGAAAACCCTGGTGTGGTTACCATAGGGGCTATTAATGGAGGAGTACGATCCAATATTATCCCCGAAAAGGTGGAGATGTTGGGTACCGTACGTAATTTCAGCAAAGAAGATGAAGCCATGTTTATTGAGCGTATCAAAACCATCGCCACCAAAACAGCCGAAGCTGGCGGTGCAACTGCCGAAGTTAAAATTCCTTACAGCAATCATTATCCTGTTACCTTTAATAACATCGCGTTAACCGAAAAGATGCTGCCCAGTATGCAATCTACAGCTGGTAAGGAGCATGTTAAGCTGAAGCCACCTGTTACCGGGGCAGAAGATTTCTCTTTCTTCCAGGAAAAAGTGCCAGGCTTATTCGTGTTTTTGGGAGGAATGCCAAAAGGTAAAGATCCTTTAAAAGCGCCATCGCACCATACACCAGATTTTTACCTTGATGAGAGCGGGTTTGTTTTAGGCGTTAAATTGTTGTCCAACCTTACTTTGGATTATATGGCGATGAAGAAATAGCTTTATTCGTTCATTGGGTTAACCGGTTAATTGTTCTATGGAGATAATTGTTCATTGCAGGATGGTTAACTGCAATTTGCCAGTTGTAAACTGTAAATTGCTTTCGGCCATGCGCTATGCTCAATGCGATTTCCTATATTTGTTGCATGACCAAAGAACAAATTCAGGATTTAAGGGACAGGGTAGCGTCGCTGAGGAGGTATCTTTGACGTTGATGAGCTACTTTACGCCATCCGCGAAGAAGAAAAATTAACAATGGCGCCCGATTTCTGGGACGATCCAAAAAAAGCAGAAAAAATTCTAGCTGAAATCAGTGCAAAGAAAAAGTGGACAGATGGCTTCAACAAAACACATAATGCGGTTGAGGATGCAGTTGTGATGTTTGATTTTTTCCAATCCGGAGATGCTTCGGAAGCAGAAATGAAAGACCAGTTCGAGATCGCTAAAGTTGCGGTAGAAGAGCTTGAACTTAAAAATATGCTCCGGAACAAGGAAGACCAACTTCCGGCCGTACTGCAGATTACCGCTGGTGCAGGTGGAACGGAAAGCTGCGACTGGGCCTACATGCTGATGCGGATGTACCTGATGTGGGGCGAAAAAAACGGCTACAAAATTACCGAGCAAGATAGCCAGGAAGGGGAGATTGCGGGTATAAAATCAGTAACTCTCCAGTTTGATGGTGATTTTGCTTATGGTTACCTTAAAGGCGAAAACGGAGTACACCGTTTGGTACGGATTTCTCCATTCGATTCAAATGCCCGCAGGCACACCTCTTTTGCCTCAGTGTATGTTTATCCCCTGGTAGACGATACGATAGAGATCGATATTAATCCGGCCGATATAGAATTCGAAACCTTTAGGGCTGGTGGTGCCGGTGGACAAAATGTAAACAAGGTAGAAACAGCTGTGCGCTTATATCACAAGCCTTCAGGTATTATTATTAAAAACCAGGAGTCGAGATCCCAGCTGCAGAATAAAGAGAATGCCATCCGATTATTAAAATCACAGTTATACGAAATTGAGGAACGCAAGCGCAACGAAGCAACTGCGCTGATAGAAGGGTCGAAAAAGAAAATAGAGTGGGGCTCGCAAATCAGAAGTTATGTACTGGACGACAGGCGGGTTAAAGATCACCGTACAAATTATCAGACTTCTAACCCTGATGCGGTTTTAAACGGAGATATCAACGACTTTTTAAAGGCATATTTAATGGAGTTTTAAATTAGTGAATTAATACAACGATTTTAAAATAATTCATATAGGGCTGATTCATATATTATGAATATAAACATTGAAGATCATAATGTTAAGCAAAGTATGCTTGAAGCAAATCAGCTTATTTGGCGTGTATACGGAAAGAAGCTTTTAGTTATTTCATTGATATTTTTTGTCTTAGGCATTGCTTTTTATGTGTATTTCTATAATATGATTAAAAATACACCAATCACCCAAGAATTGGACAGAGAAATTGATCAGGAAATATTATTTATCTGTTGGTTGATATCCTTGATGTTTTTGATTAGGTTTTTCAGGGCTAAACGTAATTTTTTTACCGCGTTAAAGAATAATTTAAATCAGGCTTTTAATCATTCAAACTACAGAAAGATTATTATTTCGGATGAGGGGGTTGAAGGGATAACAACATATTACAGGTCATTTGTCAAATGGGAGATCGTTACCGGTTTTAAAGTTTATGATAAATACATTAGTATTACTCATGCGTTGCGTCCCTCTCCATTTTTCATCCCCATTTATTTAATGGCTGAGGAAGAATATAAATCACTATTGTTTTATCTTAGATCTACTAAAAAAGAAACCAAATAGATATGAAATTTATTTTAAACCTGATTATTCTATCTTTTTTAACAATTAATTTGAAAGCACAAGAAGTAATTCCATTGTATACTGGCGACATTCCGGGCGCTAAGCCCACACCTGCTGATTATGTAGAAAATACCGAGGTGCGCCCAAATGGTACTTTAAGTGTTACCAAAGTATCAATACCAAGCATCACTGTTTTTGAAGCACCTAAAAACATTGCAACCGGAACAGCTGTAATAATCTGTCCGGGCGGAGGTTATCACTCGCTTGCCTTTAGTCACGAAGGAACTGATGTGGCCAAAAGATTTAATTCCATTGGCATAACGGCTTTCGTATTAAAGTACCGCTTGCCTAGCGACGTCATTATGGTAGATAAAACCTACGGCCCTTTACAAGATGCACAGCAGGCTATTTATCTGATCAGGAAGAATGCTAAAAAGTATGGCATTAAAGCCAATAAAATCGGGATTATGGGTTTCTCTGCGGGGGGGCATTTCGCATCAACTTTAATTGCGCATTATAACGATTTAAAGATTACCAACCCTGAAAAAATAAACTTAAGGCCAGACTTCGGCGCATTAATTTATCCCGTTATCAGTTTTGAAGAATCTGTGCATACGGGTACGATGAAAAATTTATTGGGGCCAAATCCGCCCGAAAACCTTAAACACTATTTTTCTGCCAATAAAAATGTAAACAAAAAAACGCCCCCAGTTTTCTTTGTGCATGCTAAAGATGATAAGGTTGTGCCTTATGAAAACAGCGTATTGATGAACGAAGCACTAAAGCAGAATAAAGTAGATACGGAGATTTACCTGTACGAAAAGGGCGGCCATGGTTTTGGCCTGGTAAACAAAACTTCGGACGTAGATTGGTTTAACTTATTGGTTGCCTGGATGAAAAAAGAAAAGTTTTAATATCTTTGCCGATATTTTAACCTCTTAACCAGAAATTTTAATGCAAAAAACAATTAAATGTGCAATAGTAGCCCTGGTAGCTGTTATTGCAATAGCGGGCTGTAAAAAAGAAATTAATTGGAATGCCAAGCTCGACCCTAATGGAAATGGTTGTAAGCTCACGAGCTTAAAGACTAATTTCGATACATTGGATGAAATTACAATCAGCTATAAATATGATGCTTCTGGTAAGTTAGTGAGTGCAACCAGCGATAATGAAACGATGGTTTATACCTACTCCGATACCAAAATTACGGGTACGCTCCCAAGTGGTGAAAAAACAGAACTTACCCTGTCGAACGGAAGGGCAGTATCCAGTTATTTATCTGACTTTTTTCCGGGTGTAAGCGCAACAAGGACTTATACTTATAATGCTGATGGTTATGTAACAGTAATTAAAAGCTATTTAATGAACGGACTGAATTCTACTGCCGAACTTAGCTATACAGATGGTAATTTAAAACAGATCAAAGTAACCTATGCCGAAGATGGAAGTGTAGAAACAACGAATTATGAATATTCTAGCGAGATTGCGGTAAATGCTTGCCAGATGGTTGATCCAATTTCTACTATAGTGGATTACATCCCTGGTAATTATTTTGGAAAAACATCCAAAAACGTACTTAAAAAGTCAGTTACAGTTTCGAGCGACTTGATTAATGTAGAAACAGAGGAATATTCTTATGTTTTTGATGCTAAAGGCAATGCAACTTCGATTGTGATTAAAAGCCACATTAATAACGGTGGAAGTGCAAACGATATAACTACAACTACTTTGAGTTTAACTTATAACTGTAAATAGCATTTAAAACACTATTAAAGCCTGATCACAATTTTGTGGTCAGGCTTTTGCTTTATATAGCATTATTGTTTTTTCTGGAAACGAATTATAACTCCCATTTTACCACTCTATTTTTACGATTTAACCCCTTATTTTTTGGTATTGGTATGTATAAATTTGCTTACAAGCATGTCGGTTTTAACTTTGATGTGCTACAAGTGATCTAACCAAATTATCTAATTAAATTCAAGCTGATTTACGGTTTTTTGATGGTAAATGTAGTTTGTATTTCGGGTTTATATGAGGTTAAGATCAGGCGTAAAGCTTTTACAATTAACCAAATATTTACCTAAAATCAAAAAAAATGAGAAAAGAAACAATGAAATGGTGTCTGCTATGGGTATGCCTGTTTACCGGACTTTTATCTTGTAAGAAAGATAAAACTGAAGTTAAAGCAGAAAAAGCTGAAGTTAAAGCCTGGGAAACATTGATCGATGGAAATTCATTGACCAGTTATGCTAATTTCGAAGCACAGTGGAATTATAATTATCCCTGGGGCACCGATCATAACGGTTCTGCCCGTATGGTAGGAAGTACCACAAACCATAACCAGCTTTCATTAAGCGGAGGAGTATTAACCATTAAAGCTACACGCCTTGCTTCTTCACCCGGAAACAGTACAGCCAACGGTTTTACTAACGTGGCCATATGGTATAACTCGGGTGCCTGTTATGCCAAACAGCAGGTTTTAATTAACGATCAGTTTCCGAGTTATACGATTTCTGGTGATTTTGCCGTACCAACCAATAAAGGTACCTGGCCGGCTTTTTGGATCACCGGGGTTAATTCGTGGCCACCGGAAAGCGATATTATGGAGTTTAAAGGCAATAATACCAACTGGCAGAATACTTACGATGGTGGCTGGGAAAATAAACTCACAACAGTTTCTAACGCAGGCTCGTACCATAATTACAAATGCTGGTACAATAAAGTAAGTGCAACCGATGTAGATTGCCATTACTATATTGATAACGTTTGGGTAGCAAAACATACCATGAGTAATTCTGTAAATAAACCGATGTGGCTTATCATCAATATGCAAATGGAAGGCGATAGCGGTTCTCCTGGTCCGTCTGGCGATACTTTTTATACTGGTAAAAATGTTTATATGGGCAGGGAAAGAGCTTTTTAATCCGTAAAATTAACATGCATTGGGGGAGGTAACCGTAAGTTACCTCCTTTCTGAGGGAAAATAGAATATGAAAAAATGCCTGACTGTTTCTGCTGCGATGTTGCTCTTTATTTTACTGGTTCAATGTAAAAAAGATGAAATGGCTTTGCCAGATCAGGATATTGATTTGGTGGTGATCGCTAAAATTAATGAATTAAGACAGCATGGATGTAATTGTGGTACGAGCTACATGCCCCCGGTACCCAATTTATCACAAAATAAACAATTACAGGGCGCCGCACAGGCACATGCTCAAGATATGGCACAGCGAAACTATTTTGATCATTTATCGCCAGAGGGCGGTACACCAGAAGAAAGAGCTTTAAATGCAGGTTACACCGGCGATTTTAAAGCTGAAAATCTTGCCAGGGGATACAGCCAGGTTGATCAGGTTATTGCGGCCTGGAAAAGTAGCGTAAGCCACTGCAAAGCAATGATGGATGCTAAAAGTAAAGAAGCGGGCGTAGGTACAACGCGCAATTACTGGGTAGTAACCTTTGGCAGTTCTTTATAATTCTTTTATGGTTTTATCGATTACATTCAACAAACCATCTGTATAGGCATCATCGGTAAGCTCCCAGAACATAATGCCATTTAGTTTTTGATCAATCACATATTTGGTTTTCAATGATATTGATTTAGGATCATCAAACGTGGCGATGCGTTTAGTTTGTGGATTATAATAGTATGGGGCCTGGGCAGTTTCGTCCCAATAATAATTGTAACCGTTTAAGCTCGAAAACTCTTTTTTGAAATTTTTGAAAGAAACCCCACTAATAAATTTTGTCGGCTGATATAAACCCTGGTTCGCATCGGTGCTGTTTTCAAAAACGCGGGCATAGAAAGCAGCTCCTAAGGCTATTTTTTGTGCCGGAACGCCCAGTTTTATTAAGGTTTTTACGCCATAATCTCCCGATAAATCTTGTTCAGCAGTGGCGTATAAAGGCGAATGATGACCACTTTTAACGGCGTAGCCGCTAACCAGATCGTAACTCATTAAATTTACCCTGTTTACAAGAGGCATTACTTTGTCCCATTCAAAACAGGAATCGATACAGTTTTTTGTTCCGCCTGCTGCGAAGCTGATCTCCATTTTTTTGCCGAGTTTCTTCCGCAATTCTTTAATCAATAAAGTAAAATTATGCTTGTCTTCCGGTGTGTACCTATGTCCGGGATAGCCTAAAACAGCAGGGTATTCCCAATCGATATCAATTCCGTCGGCATGGAAAAAATCAAGGATTTCTTTAGTAGTTTTAGCAAAGGTTTTCCGTCCGTTGGCCCTGCTAAAAACTTCAGAACAAGGTGCGCAGCCACTCCAGCCGCCCAGCGCGATCATCACTTTTAAAGCAGGGTTGCGCTGTTTTAAAGCAACCATTCTGGTAATCAAAGCCGAATCCTTAGCCGATCTGATGTTTAAACTATCGCCCTTTACATGTCCGAAACTATAAATTAAATGACTCAGCTTTTCTATCGGAAAACTATCGATCACTGAATTCTGTCCTGTGTAATAGGCAATAACATTGGGTTTAACTGTTTTTTGAGCTTTTAATTGGATACTCAAAAATGATAACGAGATGATGGCTGTAATGCGGAACAGTACAGTAAGTTTTCTTTTATGCATAGGCTTTGGGATACACTACTTTTCGGCAATAATATCCTGTAGTTCATTTAGTTCGGCAACCTTATCAGTAGCCCCCGCATTTTCGTAAGCAGAAATCAGGTTTCTGATTACCCGACGGATAATATCAGTGTTGCTGCAAGGCCTGTAATATTCTGGCAAGGCTTCTAAATTAAGCTGACGTAAAAACTGGTCTACATCATGTTTGCCGAAAATATTGCCACGGTTAAAGGCATTGATATAAAAAAGAACGCCATATTCAGTTCCTTGCTGTTTACTGTCATCAATATAGCCCAAAATAAAGTGCTGCGGCAGGTTAATTCCGTATATCGGTAAATCAAGCTTCTGTGCCAAGGTAGAATAAATAATGGCCAGCGAAATCTGGTTGCCTTTTTTACTTTCCAATACCTGGTTTAAATAAGAATTTTGAGGGTCGTGGTGGTTTTTGGTATTTCCCCCAAAGCCATATTGCTGATAAAGCACATGGTTAATGAGCTTCACTTTTTCAACTGAGCTCATTTCATATTGCAGGCCTAACCAAATATCGCGTTTAATCTCTTCGATCTGGTTAATTACTTTTTGTTCGTCTAAATCAGGATACTGATAACGGTTAATAATGAGGGCACCTTGCAATAAATCAAAAGCACCGCTTAAATACCATAAATTTAAATCTTCTTTAACCGTTTTAAACTGAATCTGGTGCACAATGTTCTCAATACGCTCTTGTAAAAGCCCGTCAAAAGATTGTTCCCATGCATTTTCTAAAAAATGTACTACCTCACCGCCATATTCAAGCAGTTTTTTCTCTACATGATGGAATACTTCCTCGTCTGGATCATCCAAAAGTTTTACTAAAGCACTTATCTCAGCGTTATTTTCCATAAAACATACCTACGTTTGCAGTGTTTAATTACTTTTGCAATATTATGCTATTTCAATTTATTACAGATTATCTTAAACACCGTTTAACAGCAAAAAGCCGACATGGAACACACTCCCCATTTGTGTACAAGTTAGCTGATGAGGTAATTTACGATTTTACCGACAAATCTGAATACAAAAATATAGAAGAACAGCGAAAAAAACTTTTTAATGACGATTCGGTAATCACCGTTACCGATCTTGGAGCAGGCTCCCATCTGAATAAAAACCGTACAAAAAAAGTAAGCCAGATTGCAAAAAATGCATTGAAAAGTCCACGTCTGGCTAAGTTGATTTATCGTTTGGCAAAAAACGCCCGGCCTAAAAGTGCAATAGAATTGGGTACTTGTTTAGGGATTACTACAGCTTATCTTGCCAAAACGGATCCGCAAACAGAGATCATTACCATAGAAGGTTGTCCGCAGACGGCTGAAGTGGCAAAAAAGAATTTTCAGGAGTTAAATCTTAACAATATCGAGCTTCATGTAGGTAATTTTGATGTGATTTTGCCCGATATTATTGCCAGACAGCCCGGTTTGGACTTTGTTTACATTGATGGAAACCACCGTAAAGATGCTACCCTGAATTATTTTAAATGGTGCCTGCCAAAAGTTAATGAAAATTCGCTGCTGATTTTTGACGATATTTATTGGAGCGAGGGAATGAAAGAAGCCTGGGCAGAAATTAAAAACCACCCCGATGTTACCGTAACGGTTGACCTGTTCTGGATCGGCCTGGTTTATTTTAAAAAGGGGCAGGCAAAAGAACACTTTAAGCTTAAATTTTAAAAACATGAACATTGAACCGAAATTAGAGGGTATCCAAAAAAGATCAGCATTATTTATTTTGCTAACCAGCCTATTTTCGGGAATTGCAGTTTACCTGGTTTCGTTTTTTATTGAAATGAGTGTGCTTGCCCATGTTATGTTTGGTTGGGATGGATTCTGTTTGGTTCTGATCAGTTTGCATTGGTACATGTTTTTGCACACTTCTGTGGCCGAAACACATCTCAAAGCCAGGATGCAGGATGAAACCCGGGCAGAAATTTTTTCCATTGTGGTGATTTCGACCTTTGCAGGATTACTCGCAGTGGTTTTATTGTTGATCAATAAGGACATTAAACCGCTTGATATGATTGTAGCCATTGCCGGCATGTTTTTATCGTGGTTTTTGGTGCATACCACCTTTAGCATGCGTTATGCGCATCTTTATTATGGCGACGATCAGGATGGTAATACTGAAAAAAAAGGCTCAGGATTAGAATTTCCCGGCGATGAAGAGCCGGATTTTGTCGATTTTGCCTATTTTTCGTTTGTACTCGGTATGACTTTCCAGGTTTCTGATGTGGAAATTTCAGACCGGAAAATCAGGAGGCTTTCCCTTTTACACAGTTTAATTGCATTTATCTTTAATACAGTAATTGTAGCGCTAACCATTAATGCCATTGCAGGTTTAAGTAATTAGGCAAATCACTTTTTAATTTCTTCAGTTCGACCGAAGTGCAACGGAGTGGGGAGATCTATCAAACTTTATTATGTCGTATTTTGACCACTTCAGTCACCTTGGGGCATCTAAGCAACAACCTAAGCGATCATGCTGAGGCACGCAGCATCTGTATTCTATTGAGCGCTATATTATATCAGTTTTAGGAAAATGAACGTTTCTGTTCTTTTGGCGGACTTCAGTCCCTCTTTCCCTTCTGCTGATTGAAGAAATTTGCATTCGTCCAATCGGGTTTATTTACAACGGTTAAATGCTTTTGGCTCCATGCCAGGAGCAAGCCATTCGATCATAACCTGACAGCAGCGAGCACGAAGTGTAACGGAGTAAAGCGAATGGCAGGGCTGCATTGGCCAAGAACCACAGACCATTTGTTTTCAAATAAACAAGAAAATTAATTTTATTTATTTGAATATCAGTATTTTATTCTTTAAAACTGATTTTTCAGTAATATAACTTATTTTATAGTTGTAAAACTGAAAAATAAGTTATAGATTTGGTTATGGAAGAATTAACCAAGACAGAAGAGCGCATTATGCAGGTTTTATGGAAACTGCAAAAGGCATTTGTAAAAGACATTATAGAAGAGTTGGATGAAGAGCCTAAGCCGCCCTATAATACCATTTCATCAATTGTCAGGCTTTTAGAGAAGAAAGGTTATGTTAATTACAAGGCTTATGGAAAAACATACGAGTATTTTCCGGCCATTAGCAAAGATGAATATGCCAAAACTACTTTCTCTAAATTGTTTTCGGGTTATTTTGATAACTCTCCGAGCAGTCTTCTATCCTTTATGGTAAAAGAAGAAAAGTTAAGTGAAAAGGATATAGAAGAAATTAAAAAGATCATTAACCAAAACTCAAAACCATGATTTTAATCTATTTGTTAAAGGTTTCGGCCTGTACACTTCTATTCTTTGCGGTTTACCGGTTATTGTTGGCCAGGCTTACTTTTTTTAACCTTAACCGCGCTTATTTATTGTTGATGCTGATTGTGAGTTTTGGCATTCCGGCCATTACCCTCGAAAACCGGCATGAAGTGATGGTCGCCAGCGAAGAAACCTCATCAAAAATTGCCTATAATAACGATGGTTTTACAGAGCAGGACAACGAAAGTGTGGTAAAATCAGTTAATGATAATATAAAGTGGAATCAGCTACTGATATATGGTTATTACACTATCCTGGCAATCCTTGTTTTCAGGATCTTGTTTATGATGGTTCGTATCCAGGTTCAATTACGCAAACATGCGATAGGTAAAGATGGCGCTATTATTTTGGTGGATAAGGAATCGACGATAAAAAACTGCTCTTTTTTTAACCAGATTATAGTTGATGCTTCCTTGCCGGATGATGAAAAGCATTTGGTTATCCGGCACGAATATATACATGTGCAGCAATGGCATGTGGTTGATAAGCTGCTGGCTAACCTGATAACCGTTGTTCTTTGGTTTAATCCTGTCATTTATTTCTGGCGCAATGCGATTGATCATAACCATGAATTTTTAGCCGATCGTGGAAGCGTCCGGTTTGCAGATAAAAAAATATATGCTTCACTGCTGTTAAACCTGGCGATGCCTGCTAAAAATTTAGTGGTGAATAGTTTCAGCAAACTTCCGTTAAAAAACAGGATTACGATGTTGTACAAAGAAGAAAATGTAAAGCTTCAAAAGCTGGCTTACCTGGCCGTTATGCCAGTTTTAATAACTTGCTGTATGGCCTTCGTAACCCGCAAAGAAATTATTGTAGCAAAAGCTGCAAGCGGAAACCTGGCCGCTGTAGACGCACCTCAAGGGCCAAACGTTTATGCCATGAGGTATTTAAATGGCAATATTAAAGTTGATCCGAATGCGCAACCTGCTTTAAAAGAGGTAGCTCCTGTGCTGGTTATTGATGCCGGTCACGGGGGTAAAGATGGTGCGGTAGCTGGCCTTGATGGGCAAAAGGAAAAAGACCTGAACCTGCGAGCGGTAAATATACTGAAAGAAGAGGCCGCAAAAAGAGGCATTAAGGTTATACTCACCAGAAATTCTGACCAGTTTATCTCACTTCGCGACCGATTGCCAAAACAGGAAGCCACAGCATTTATTTCTATCCACCATAATGCTGCACGTGCAGACGCCTCAGCCCCTTTTGGCGGAATTGAAGTTTATGTTTCTAAACTAAATGGCAATATTAAAGCTGCCGAAGATCTTGGAGCAGGCATTTTAAGCAAGCTGAAACAATTGAATGGTTTGGCGGTAAAAGATTCTTTAAAAGATGCGAACCTGCTCTTGCTCAGAGAATCGAAAGTACCTGCGATTTTAATTGAAATGGGAAATATTTCGGATCAGAAAACACTCGATTACATCAACCAGGAACAAAATATCCGTAAGATCAGTAACCTGATTTTAGACGGCTTTGTACAGTTCTCAAAACGTGGATGCTAAATAATTAAAATGATGGAATGGTTAATCTACCTGCTTAAAGTTACCGTTTGCACGGTATTGTTTTTCGGCTTTTACCTGTTGTTTTTAAGAAAACTCACGTTCTTTAAAATCAATCGCTTTTACCTGTTGGGTACCTTATTGCTGAGTTTTATTATCCCTGTTGTGCAATTTGAAATTAAACGCGAAACAGTAGTAACAGAGATCCAAAATTCGGTCAATGTAGGTGAAATAAAGCCATTTAATTCTGTTCAGCCTATCTTACCTGAGTATGATGGTCAGGCAAAACCCGAGATAAACTGGTCGGAGCAGATTTATGGAGCTTATGTTGCAGTAGCTTCACTTTTATTACTGATCTGTTTATGGCGATTGTTCAATTTACTAAAATATACAGGCAAATACACTAAAAATGGCAGTGGATTAAAACTCATTTCCAAATCGGTTGGTTTTACCAATTGTTCCTTTTTTAATTATGTTTTCATCAATGAGTATAATATAAGTCAGTCGGATATGGCCGTTTTGCTTAAACATGAAGAAGTACATGCCAGGCAATTCCACTCTGCTGATAAAATGATGCTGATGATTTTTAAATCCATTTTATGGTTTAATCCCGTTATTTACCTGTACGATAAGGTTTTGGAACAGGTGCATGAATATGAGGCTGATGAAATAACCTCGAACGGTTTCGGAAATCAGGCTTATGCCAATCTATTATTGAAACTGGCCATCAGCAAAAGTGATATGCCCCTGATCCACAATTTTGTAAAAAATCCGGTTAAAGAACGTATTAAAATGCTGTTTCACTCAAAATCTAAAAACATGAAGAAATTAATGTACCTGTTGGCACTGCCAGTAGTGGCAGGGTTGTTCTGGTTATTTGCTGTGCAGGTGGTATATGCCAATAAACTGGCTGGTTTAAAACATGGTGGCTTATTGGTGCAAGAAGGAAAGATATTATTTACCGATATCAACAGCATCAGAAACATTCCTGGCGAAACCCTATCTTCAGGAAAAATTGATAAGACTACTTCTGCTTTATATAAGACTGCACAGGTTAAATCTAATAAAGAAGTGCTAACAGATACAGTTAAACCTAAGCCCGTTAAGCCTAGAATCATTTCATATCGTAAATTGAGGGGCGATGTAAAGACTAAAACTTATTATATAGAGAACGCTGTTATAGATATTGTCAACTGTAGATTGGAAGCGGGATATGTAGAATTTGACCAGGCCAATAATAAAATACTTGCCAGGAATGCCACTCTTAAAACGCTCGATAGGAAAAGTACAATAAAATCAGCCTTATTTACCTTCGACTTGAATAGCGGAACCTATAGTGCTGAAAATAATGAAGCTAAAACAGGAGGGAATATACATGATGCTGAGCGTAAGAAGGATCTTTTAATAAAGTTAAATGACAAAGTAGATTATGCTGCCAAAGATTCGGTTAAAATAAGCCGGGATAAATTAATTGTATCTCTATTCGGAAATGCAATGTTATCTTATAACGAGGTAAAGTTATCGGGGTCTAAAATTGTTTATAACAAAAAGGATAATAGGGTGCTTGTGAACGATGCAACCATGACTTCAGGTGATACTAAAATAAAAGCAGATAGTTTGGTTTTTGATATAAAAACAAAAAAGACCAAATTATTCGGAGCCGATTTTAATCACTAGATGCTGAGGTATATTTTCTTCTTCATTACGGTTTTTTCTGGTTTTTCTTCCCAGGCACAGCTTAATCTTTCGGGCAAGGTAGCGGATGAGGCGTTTAAAGCTTTACCGTTTGTTACAGTTAAAATTTCTGGAGCTCAGAATAAAGTATTTTATACCCAAACCGATAGTTTAGGTATATACCAATTTAAATTACCAGCAGGGAAATATTCGGTTGTTTTTTCTGCAGTCAATTTTAAAAGTCTTGGCCGTTTGATTACAATAACGGCCGATACGATCATTAAGGTTCAACTGCAAAGAAGTGCGGATACGCTTGCCGATGTTCAGGTTAGTGCTAAAAAAGCATTGATGGAGAAAAAGATCGACAAGACAGTTTTTAATGCAGAAAATAGTATCTCTGCAATTGGAACAGATGCCTTAGAGTTACTTTCGAAAGTTCCTGGCGTACGCATTTTGAACGATAAGGTTTTGCTGGTAGGCAAGGGAGGGGTTAACGTGATGATCAATGATAAACTGGTGCCTTTATCGGCAGATGATCTATCGAATTATTTAAAATCCATCCCTTCAGCTAATATTGCTAAAATTGAAATCATTACCAACCCTCCTGCTAAATTTGATGCACAGGGAAATAACGGGCTGATTAATATTGTGCTTAAGAAAGTTAATGCCGAAGGTTTTAAAGGTTCTGTTAATGCGGCTTTGACTAAAGCAAGCTATTTTACCGGATCTGCCGGCGGGAATTTAAATTACCGGAAAAACAAGATTACACTTTATGCTAATTTTAATATCAGAAAGGGGTCTATTGTTCCTTTTGAGCAAAGTGACGTTTTTTATCATACACAAACCTGGAATATTGTAAATAAAGACCGCAATTTCAGGATGGTACCCGGCGGACAGGTAGGAATTGATTACCAGGCTTCCAAAAATACCTTATTGGGTTTATCGTATAATGGAGGATTAACCGATTTCCATTCTGAAGAGAATATCAGAACAAAGGTTTACAACCAAAGCAAGGGCTTAGATTCGATGCTGAATTCTGATGCAAATGCTAAAATTAAGTCTCATTACCATTCGGCGAATATTTATTTAAAACAAGCCTTGGATTCGGTAGGTAAACAGCTCACCGTTAATGGCGATTGGTTTACCTACAGGGATGATAAAAACAGGTTTTTTAATAATACCAGTTATTTTCAAAATGGAATGGAAATTCCGCATTCCTTTGCCGAATACCTGTCGACAAGTAAACAAAATATTGATTTATATACTTTGAAAGCTGATGTAGATCTTCCTTATAAAAGCTTTAAATTATCTTTCGGTGCAAAGCTGAGTTTTATTAAAAACCAAAGCGATCTTGCCTTTTATAAGTCGCGAAACAGTAATTATGAAATAGATCCACAACAGAGCAATTTGTTCAAATACGATGAAAATACCCAGGCATTATATATAAATTTTAATAAAACGATTAAAAAATGGGATTTTCAGGGTGGATTAAGGGGAGAATATACACAGGTTGATGGAATATCAGTTAATGAACGGAATAAAAATGACTATTTACGCTTTTTTCCGACGATTTACGTAGTTTACAGGGCAAATGATAAAAACACTTTTTCGCTAAATTATGGCCGCCGTATTAACCGGCCCCCTTACCGTAAACTTAACCCTTTCCGCTGGTATAGTAACCAGTATGCTTATGCCGAAGGCAATCCTTTTTTGCAGCCTTCTTATAACGACAACATCGAATTTTCCCATACCTATAATATATTTACTACTTCTTTATCTTTTACAAAAACCTCAAATGGTTTTAATGATGTTAATTTTACTGATCAGGCGACTAATATTCAGGCTTCCAGACCGGTTAATTTTATAACCGGCTACCACTATCAATTGAGTCATACCATTGGTTTTAATGTTATAAAAGGATGGGAAAGTAACAGCCAGCTAGATTTTTTTTACAATGTAGCTCGTTCCGGTATTGCCCAGACCCTGGGGAATTTAAACGGATTTGGCGTCTACTTTTCTACACTGAACCAGTTTGTTTTTAATTCTTCGAAAACCATTTTAGGCGAAATAAGCCTGTGGTATCAGCTCCCTACTGTTGACGGATTGAGCCAAAATAAAAGTCAATACAACCTCGATGTGGGGATCAAAACTTTATTGCTTAATAAAAAGATACAATTGGCCTTTACAGCGGCTGATGTTTTCAAAACAAACCGATACCGTTTTAGCAGTGTGATCAACAATATCAGGCAGGAATACCATAACTATTACGATAGCCGGCAGCTGCGGATTACGTTCAGGTATAATTTTGGGAATGAAAAAATTAAAACCCGCGATAGAAAATCGGGGAATGAGGAGGAGCGGGGAAGGAGTAACTAAGGATGGATGATGGAAAATGGGTGATGGAAGAGAAGTATTTGTTTTTCCCCTTCCATAATTAAAAGGTGCCTAACTGTATTCAGGATGATGAAAGGGATAGGATAGGGTATTGCTCTATCATCCATTCTCCCTTTCACCTCTTCCATCCCTTAAAACGCTTCCGCTAAACTGATGTAAAAACCGGCCTGCCGTTTTTCATTTGCCAGTTTTTCGCCTATGCCATAATCAAGGCGTACACTTAAACCTTTCGCCGGATCGAAGAAATAACGCCCACCAACACCGAAGTTTGGTTTTAGACCATCGAAATTGAATGCTCCGTTGCTAAAAACTTTTCCGGTACCGGCAAAGGCCACGATGCCAAAACGGTTCATAAAACGGTAGCGGATTTCGGCCTGTGTGGCCATCAGGTTTTCATCGCGGTAACGGCCGCTATAATAACCGCGCATCATCTGGTCGTTGCCTAATTGCTGCAATAAATAAAACGGTGTGTTTTTACTTTGTATCGTATAAAATATGCCTTGTACGCCCAGAACCACTTTCGGTGCGAGACTGAAGAAACCGCGGAGATCTAACTTAATCTGTGAGCCATTGAAACTTTCGCCGCCGAAAAAATCTGGTGCATACTGATAAGTTGCCCTTCCGAAAAACCCTTTGGTAGGGTAATTGTTGCTATTGCGGGTATCGTAACTCTGCGAAGCACCTACCCAGGCTACTGAGCCGCCATCTTTATCTAAAATATTCGGATTGGTGCTAAAAATTCCTCCGGCTACCTTATCTATAAAATGGTAATTCTCGAAACCTAAAGATATACCGGTATAGGCTTTGGGCAGGGTATTCATCTCGGCATCGAAAAGTGTTTTAAAAATCTTTTGGTCTAATTTATCTTCATCTGCTTTTTTTGCATCATTGCCAATGCCGTAAAAGTTAAAGGGCTGATTTTTGAAACGGATATCGCCGATAAAGTGATATTTGTTTCCTTTTGTCCACATATCGCCCTTAAGCATAAAATTAGCTGTCTTTTTGGTAGAATAGGTCGTGTTCAGGGCAAAATTAGAACTGCGGTTCAGTGTATCCTTACGGTCTATATAAAAGGAATAAATGGCGCCAACGCCAAATTCAAATCCTGTTTCCTGACTATAGCCAAAAGCAGGAAGTGGCAAAAAGCTTGCCTTACGGGTAGTATCTTTTTCGTTGGAGAGCATTTTCCTGATCAGTTTCATTTGTGCAAAAGAAGTTCCTGAAACGAGTGCAAGTAAAATAATCAGATAATATTTTTTCATCAGCGCAAAGAAAAGGAAATTAGTTAATAGTTCATTCGTTCACTGGTCATTTGTTCATTGGTCATTTGTCATTAGCTCATTGGTCATTGGTTCGTTTGTCATTTGAATTGCCAATTGCCTTATTGCTATTGCCTTCTGTTAAATAAACCGGATTGAAGGGTAAAGCCCGGAGCGAAGCGAGGACTTGTACCGGAAAGCCGGACTACCTTTAATAAAAGCTACTGCAACTGCTTTTCAAATAAAAGATCCTTCTACTACGCTCAGGATGACAATCGCAGGAGAAGATTTATCTGATGTAACTGACTAAGGACTATGGATTCGAGATTCTTCACTTCTGACTAATTTAACGCCAAACGCAGCCCGCCAAACGCTAAACACGTTTAGGCTTTCACCTTTCGGCCTAAATGCCTATTTTTGCCGCAAACAATACAAAACGAACACAATGAGCAATACAAGAGGACCAATATCTCAGTTTATGGAGCGTAATTATCTCCATTTTAACGCTGCGGCCATGATGGATGCAGCTAAAGGCTACGAAACGCATTTAGATGAGGGTGGTAAAATGATGATCACGCTTGCTGGTGCCATGAGTACTGCCGAACTGGGTATTTCACTTGCAGAGATGATCCGTCAGGATAAGGTGGCCATTATTTCTTGTACAGGAGCCAACCTTGAAGAAGATATTATGAACCTGGTTGCACACTCACATTATAAACGTGTACCTAATTACCGCGACTTAAGTCCGCAGGATGAGTGGGATTTGTTAGAGAACCACTATAACCGCGTTACTGATACCTGTATCCCTGAGGAGGAGGCTTTCCGTCGTTTACAAAAACACATCCACAAAATCTGGAAAGATGCAGATGATGCGGGCGAAAGGTATTTTCCGCATGAGTTTATGTACAAAATGCTGCTAAGCGGTGTTTTAGAACAATACTATGAAATTGATCCTAAAAATTCATGGATGTTGGCTGCAGCCGAAAAGAATTTGCCAATTGTGGTACCGGGATGGGAAGATTCGACCATGGGTAACATCTTTGCTTCTTATGTGATCAAAAACGAGTTCAAAGCTACAACGATGAAAAGTGGGATTGAGTATATGGGCTGGCTTGCCGATTGGTACGTTAAAAACTCTGCAGGCAAGGGAATCGGTTTCTTCCAGATCGGTGGAGGTATTGCCGGCGATTTCCCGATCTGTGTGGTGCCGATGTTATACCAGGACATGGAAATGGAGAATATTCCGTTTTGGAGCTATTTCTGCCAGATTTCAGATTCGACCACTTCTTATGGTTCTTATTCAGGAGCTGTACCAAACGAAAAGATTACCTGGGGCAAACTGGATATTAATACGCCAAAGTTTATTGTAGAAAGTGATGCAACAATTGTAGCACCGTTAATGTTTGCCTGGATATTAAAACAATAACGATAAGATTTTAATAAACCAAATTGGTTTTTGGTATACCCGTTCGGAATTTCAAGTCAAAAATGGGCATTTTTATTGCCTGAACGGCCTGAAATGACGTTTGTTTAGAATGATTATAAATTGTATTTCCCGTCACTATTATGTCATGGGATTTATTAATAAGTTATACTTTTGTTCAAGTTTTGGTGGGGCTATCTGGGTTCAATCATCAATTTCACAACAAAAAGTAAATTAAATAAGTATAAAGTGTTCATTATGAGAGATATCTCGATGATTTTAAAAAGCGTTTGGAAGTCGTTATTCGTATTTTCAGCAATTTCCGTAATGGCGGTTTCTACCGTAAATGCGCAGGATGCTAAAGAGGGGAGAACGCTTTTCAAAGCGAAATGTTCTTCGTGCCATGCGTTAGATCACAAAGTTGTTGGTCCGGCATTAGAAGGAGTAAGCGATCGTCACCCTGAAGCGTTCCTATTAAAATGGATCCCGAACAACGCGGCTTTAATTGCTGCCGGAGATCCTGCCGCTGTTAAATTATTTAACGATAACGGTAAAGTGCCTATGACTACTTTCCCTGAGTTAGATGAGGCGAAAGTAAAAGATATCTTAGCATACATTAAAGAAGGTGAGCCTAAAGCAGCTGTAGATCCAAAGTCACCAAAAGCAGGTGCCGAAGATCATGGTACTTCAGGTTTATCAATCGCAGGTATCGTTGCTATCGTAGTATTAGCTATCGTTATCCTTGTAATCTTAGGTCGTGCTTCTAAATTGCTGGAGCGTTTGATCCTGCAGAAACAGGGCATCGAGATGGAAGAAGATGTGCCGTTAAAAGTAGGTGTACGCAAAATGTTCAAAAACAAGAAGTTCGTGATGTTCTTTATCTTGTGTTTGATCATCTGTTTAGGTTCATTCGGTTGGATGGGCATGTGGAACACTGGTGTTCATACAGGTTATCAGCCGGTTCAGCCAATTAAATTCTCGCACGAACTGCATGCCGGTATCAATCAGATCGATTGCCAGTATTGCCACAACGGTGCGTTTAAATCTAAAAATGCAACCATCCCTTCATTAAATGTTTGTATGAACTGTCACAAAGCGGTACAGGCAAGGGATAAATATGATGGTGAGATTTCTCCTGAGATCAAAAAAATCTACAGTGCTTTAGGTTACGATCCTGAAACACAGAAATACGACGAAAGTAAGTCAAAACCAATGGAGTGGGTACGTGTACACAATCTTCCTGATTTTGCTTACTTCAACCACTCTCAGCACGTGGTGGTTGCAGAAGACGCAATCCGTAAAGCAAAAGGATTACAGCCAACTGAACCTGTTTGTTTCGCTTGTCACGGTCCGGTTAATACCATGGAAGAAATTTATCAATATTCTCCATTAACCATGAAATGGTGTATTAACTGCCATAAAGAAACAGATATTTCTGGTCAGAAAAACAATGCTTTCTACGCTAAGGTTATCGAAGCGCACGAGAAAATTAAAAAAGGCGAGAAAATCACACCAGCTTTATTGGGTGGTTTAGAGTGTGGTAAATGCCACTATTAATAGATTAGAGTTTAGTAAGAACGTTCGATAAACAGTAATATAGCTTAAATGGAAAGCAATAAAAAATACTGGAAAGGCTTAGAGGAGTATAACAATACACCCGATTTTGTTAAGAATAACAAAAACGAATTCGCCGAGCCACTTCCAATTGAAGATGTTTTAAATGAAGCAGGGTTAAGTACCGTTACCCCACGCCGCGACTTTTTAAAGGCGTTAGGTTTTGGTTTAGGTGTGGTTACATTAGCTGCCTGCCAAAGTACACCGTTAAAAAAATCTATCCCTTACCTGGTAAAACCTGAGGAAGTAACCCCTGGTATACCTAACTTCTATACTTCCAGCTTCAATGGCCAGAGTATCTTGGTTAAAACAAGAGAAGGACGTCCGATTAAAATTGAACCAAATCCTAATGCGGGACAATTTAACTGCGGTACGGATGCAAGAGCACAGGCTTCTGTATTGGATTTATACGATGTATCTAAACTAAAAGCACCTGCTACCGTGAAAAATGGACAGGTTGAAGAGACCACCTGGGCTAAAATCGACAGCTTTGTAAAAGGCGAACTGGCAAAGGCACAGGCGGGTGGGAAGAAAATCCGTATCGTATCATCAACGGTAAACAGCCCGTCAACAAATGCAGTAATTGCTGCTTTTGTGGCGAAATATCCTGCTGCTAAACTGGTGCAGTACGATGCAGTTTCTTACACAGGTATTATCCAGGCCAATCAGAACAGTTTCGGTAAAGCTGTTTTACCAAAATATAACTTTGATAAAGCCGATTTAATTGTAAGTTTCGGTGCCGATTTCTTGGGTACCTGGATCAGTGGTGAAGAGTTTACTGCTCAATACACCGCTAACCGTAACTACAAATCGTTAGAAAATAAAAAAATGAGCCGCCACATTCAGTTTGAAAGTGGAATGAGCTTAACAGGTACCAATGCAGATACCCGTGTTCCGGTTAAATTATCGGAAGAAGGTCCTGCTTTAATTGCTTTATATAATGCAATTACAGGTGCAGCTTTACCAGGCGGAACGTTGGGTAACAACGCTACTGCCGATAAAGTAATTAAACTGGCAGCAAAAGAATTATTGCAAAATAAAGGTAAAGGCCTTGTAGTTTGCGGTTCTAACGACGTTTCTACTCAGATTTTAGTAAATGCCATTAACGCCGCTATCGGAAGTTATGGTACTACTATCGATTTGGATAATGTTTGCCATTTATATGCTGGTAACGATGCCGAATTTAATGGTCTAGTTGCCGAAATGAGCCGTGGTGAGGTTGGTGCAGTATTATTCTTAAACAGCAACCCGGCTTACGATGCAGCAAATGCAAAAGCATTTACAGATGCATTGGCAAAGGTACCTACGAAAATTTCTTTCTCAGACCGTGCCGATGAAACTGCTTCACTTTGCGATGCCATTGCGATTAACCATAACTACTTAGAATCATGGGGTGATGCTAACGCTTACGAAGGATATTATTCTATCGTTCAGCCAACCATTAACCCGGTATTCAATAGCCGTCAGGCAGAAGAGAGTTTATTAATCTGGGCAGATGCCCCTGTTAAAGATTACTACCAGTTTGTACGCAGCAACTGGGAAGCTAAAGTATTACCGGCTGCCGGTCTTAAATGGGATCAGGTTTTAGAAAAAGGTGTGGTAACTACCACTGCTAAAACGGCTGGAGCCTACAGCTTTACTTTATCATTAAATGCTGTAGCAACTTCAATCATCAATAGCAGCAAAAGCCTTGCAAAAGGTGGCGATCAGTTAGAGTTACAGGTTTACGAAAATGTACCGATGCGTGATGGTAAAAATGCCAACAACGCTTTCTTACAGGAATTACCTGATCCGGTATCAAAAGTAACCTGGGATAACTTTGTTGCACTTGCACCAAAAACTGCTGAAAAATTAAAAGTTAAAGAATTTGACGTTGTTGCTGTTAAAGGTAGCAATGGATATTCAGTAGAGCTTCCGGTGTTGATCCAGCCAGGACAAGCACAGGGAACAGCCTCTATTGCTTTAGGTTATGGCCGTCAGAAAGCAGGTAAGGCAGGAAATGATGTAGGTAAAAATGCTTTCCCTTTCATTTCTTTTGTAAACGGAACCATGCAATATGCTACCAATGTAACCATCAGCCCAACAGGCGGTTACTATGAGCTTGCACAAACACAGACTCACCATTCTTTCGAGGGCCGTGCCGTGATTAAAGAAGCTACTTTTAAGGAGTACTTAAAAAATCCTGGTGCAGGTAACGAGAAAGGCGAGCATAAAGATTATGATCTTTGGGATCAGTATGAGAAACCAGGTAACAACTGGGTAATGGCAATCGATTTGAATGCTTGTACTGGTTGTGGTTCTTGTATTGTTGCGTGTAACGTAGAAAACAACATTCCGGTAGTAGGCCGTGATGAGGTTCGCCGTCGCCGCGAGATGCACTGGATCCGTATAGACCGTTACTATAGCTACGAAACACCAGCAGGTGATGTAACTAAAGAAAAAGAAATTGCTAAGTTGGAAGACTTGGATCATGTTTCTGTGGTTCACCAACCAATGTTGTGCCAGCACTGTGATCATGCACCTTGCGAAACCGTTTGTCCGGTATTGGCTACCGTACACTCTTCAGATGGTTTAAACCACATGGCTTACAACCGTTGCGTAGGTACACGTTACTGTGCTAACAACTGTCCGTACAAAGTACGTCGTTTCAACTGGTTCAATTACTGGAACGATTCGCGTTTCGATAACTATTTAAATAACGAGTTTACCCAATTGGTTTTAAACCCTGATGTAACTACACGCTCGCGTGGTGTGATGGAGAAATGCTCAATGTGTATTCAACGTATACAAGGTGGCAAATTACAGGCTAAATTGGAAAAACGTCCATTAAAAGATGGCGATATTAAAATGGCTTGTCAAGAAGCTTGTTCAGCAAATGCAATCATATTTGGTGATTCAAACGATCCTAATTCAGAGGTTTCAAAAGCATTACGTTCTGAGCGTATCTACTACGTATTAGAAGAAATTAATGTGAAACCAGGTATCGGATATATGACTAAAATTAGAAACACAGATACAAAAGTACAAGCGTAAGCTTTAGTATAAAGAAAATACAAATTATGTCAGGACATAACGAATCAATACTTAGAGAACCATTAATTACCGGCGATAATATCACGTATGCTAAAATTACGGACGATATTTTGATGCCGGTAGAAAACAAGCCAAATAAAGCTTGGTGGATTGGTTTCACCGTTGCCTCATTAGGTGCCCTACTTTGGGTTGTAGCAGTAAGCTACACTTTCTGGAATGGTATCGGATCTTGGGGTTTAAATAAAACAGTAGGTTGGGCATGGGATATCACCGGTTTCGTATGGTGGGTAGGTATTGGTCACGCCGGAACACTTATTTCGGCCGTACTTTTACTTTTCCGTCAGAACTGGCGTAACTCGATCAACCGTTCGGCAGAAGCGATGACTATCTTCGCCGTAATCTGTGCCGCAACTTACGTTGTATCGCATATGGGCCGCCCTTGGTTAGCGTATTGGGTATTACCCCTGCCAAATCAGTTCGGTTCACTTTGGGTAAACTTTAACTCACCATTGGTGTGGGATATGTTTGCGATCTCTACCTATTTCTCTGTATCATTATTATTCTGGTACACAGGTTTATTACCAGATATCGCGACCATCCGCGACCGTGCAGTAGGTACACGCAGAAAAATCTATTCAATCTTTTCATTTGGATGGAGCGGAAGCGTTAAAACATGGCAGCGTTTCGAAGCGGTGTCGTTAATCTTAGCTGGTATCTCTACACCACTTGTACTTTCGGTACACACCATTGTATCAATGGACTTTGCAACTTCGGTAATTCCTGGATGGCACACTACCATCTTCCCTCCATATTTCGTGGCCGGGGCGATCTTCTCAGGTTTTGCGATGGTATTAACGCTATTATTGGTTGCACGTAAAGTATTGGGTCTGGAGAACTACATCACCATGTTCCACATCGAGTCGATGAACAAGATCATCATCTTAACCGGATCAATTGTAGGTGTGGCTTACTTAACAGAGTTCTTCATTGCCTGGTATTCAGGTTCTGAATATGAATCATATGCATTCGTTAACCGTTCTACAGGTCCTTACTGGTGGTCGTACTGGATGATGATGACCTGTAACGTAATCTCACCACAGTTATTATGGTTCAAAAAGATCCGTTTAAGCATTAAAGCTACCTGGATTTTATCAATCGTAGTAAACGTGGGGATGTGGTTTGAGCGTTTCGTAATTATCGTAACTTCATTACACCGCGATTACATCCCTTCAAGCTGGGCGATGTTTTATCCAACCTGGGTTGATATCAGTGTATTCGTAGGTTCAATCGGATTATTCTTTACTTTATTCTTATTGTTCTTAAGGGTATTGCCATCAATTGCTATTGCAGAGGTAAAAATCATTCTTAAATCGGCTTCAGAACAGGCTAAGAAAAAGATTATTGAAGAAGGTTCAGAAAAACCTGAATACATTAACGAGTATATTGAATCGTTAGAAAAATTTGATAGTGTTAAACAAGAAGATTACGCAAAAATATAACAATGAGTGATATCAAATATATTTTAGGCAGCTTTGGCGATCCTGATGAAATGATGCACGGCATCGAAAAGCTTCAGGAAAATAACATCAGTATTTATGATGTATATACCCCGATGCCTATACACGGAATAGAGGCCAAATTAGGAATTAAAAGATCAAGGATTGATATCGCAGCGTTTTGCTTTGGTATTACCGGTACCTGCTGTGCATTCGCTTTGATTTATTTCTGCGCAGTAATTGATTGGAGAGTAAACATTGGTGGTAAACCATCATTCGCATTGCCGGATTTTGTGCCGATAATGTTCGAGCTTACCGTATTATTCTGTGCTTTCGGTATGGTATTAACGTATTATGCTTCTACCCACTTATTTCCGGGTAGGGCGCCTCGCGTAATGGATTTAAGGGCAACTGACGACCGCTTTGTAATTGCAATTGATGCAAAAGACAACGCAGAACACACTGTAATTGATGGTTTATTAAAAGGTGCAGGTGCTTTAGAAGTAAAGTATAATGAAAGGAAGTACGTTAGCTATGAATAAGAATAAATTTGTTTACAGGTCGTTTTTAGCTATTGCTTTCGCAGTTACCTTTTCGGCATGTAGAGATAAACGCAGTACTGGTTTAGAATATGCCAGGAACATGTATGATCCGATTGCTTATAACCCGGATCAGCCAAATAAAAATTTTAAAGACGGTAAAACTGCACAGTTGCCGCCTGCACATACCAAACCGGTAGGATTTACCGAGTACGATGAGTATCCTAATACAAAAGAAGGATATGAAGCAGCAGGTGTAAGCATGGTAAACCCTTTACCGGTTGATACCATTAACTTGGCACAGGGACAACACTTGTTTAAAGTGTTCTGCAGCCCATGCCATGGTGAAAAAGGTGATGGACAAGGACACCTGGTTAAAATAGAGAAATTTAGCGGTGTACCTTCTTACTTCTCCGGAAGTTCGTCAAGAGGTGGAGAGATGAAAGCGCTTACTGCCGGTAAAATCTACCATACCATTACCTACGGTGTAAATAACATGGGTTCGCATGCATCGCAGATCTCTCCAATTGATCGTTGGAAAGTAGTGATGTATGTTCAGGAATTACAAAAACAACAATAAGTAAAGCAGAATATAAATGGGAACTCACAATATTAATTTTAGTGAACAGTTTGAGTTTACAGGTAAAGTAAAAACATTAAGCATAGTAGGCATCATTTTAGGTGTTGTTGCTATAGCTTATGGTTTCTTCGCGGGCGATAAAGTAATGCACGAGCGTACTTTTGCTAACCTGTTACTTATGGCGTATTACTTTGCATGCGTATGTATGTCGGGTACATTTTTCCTTGCTGTTCAATATGTAGCTCAAGCAGGTTGGTCTGCATCAATTTTACGTGTACCACAAGCTATGGCAAAAACGTTGCCAATAGCAGCTGTAATACTTATTGTAGTTATTTCAGCAGGTTTGTACTCACACAATTTATATCACCACTGGCATGCAGATGGTTTAACCGTAGAGGGTAGCCCTAATTACGATGCCATTATTGCTGGTAAATCGGTATTCTTAAATGTGCCTTTCTTCTTAGGTCGCCAGGTGGTGTTCTTAGGTATATACAGTATATTTTCGATCCTTTTTGTTAAGTTTTCTTATAATGAGGATTTAGCAGGTGGTTTAAATTCATACAGAAAAAGCTTTAAAAATGCTTGTATCTTCTTGGTAATTTACGGTTTTACTACACCTGTATTTGCTTTTGATACCATCATGTCATTAGAGGCTCACTGGTTCTCAACCATGTTTGGCTGGTATAACTTCGCAGCAATGTGGGTGAGCAGTTTAGCAACTATCGCTGTGATCATTATCCTACTAAGAAGAGCAGGATACATGCAGTGGGTTAACAATAGCCACTTGCATAACTTAGGTCAGTTTATCTTTGGTTTCTCTATCTTTTGGACTTATGTATGGTTTGCCCAGTTCTTGTTGATCTATTATGCAAACATGCCAGAGGAAACCGTATATTTTTACAAACGCTTTGAATATTACAAATTCTGGTTTTTCTTAAACCTTGCCATGAACTTCTTAGCACCTGTATTATTGTTAATGGACAGGGATAACAAAAGAACTGATGTTAAATTATTATTCGTTTCAATCGTAGTATTGTTAGGCCATTGGGTAGATTACTACCAGATGATTATGCCAGGAACGGTAGAAGCACATAACGGTTTTGGCATTATTGAAATTGGTACAGCACTGGGTTTTGTTGGATTGTTTACCTTTACGGTTTTAACAGCATTGAGCAAAAAACCTTTAATTGCAAAGAACCACCCATTATTACAAGAAAGTTTGCACCATCAGTTATAGTGGTGGTAGGATATAGCAAATATTTTAATTATTATAATTAGCAGTACGGCGTACTACTTTTAAGAAAATGAGTTTAAGAAAGTTTATAACGAATAAAACGACCGCAGCTTTAGCAGTATTGATTACCGCTTTTGCAAACACTAGCGTATTTGCGCAAGATGCAGCAGCAGGAGCTGCCGCGGCACCGAAGGTTGATATGGGCGAGATTTATAAATCAGTAATATTTTATGTACTGGCTTTTCTTGCCATATGTTTATTCATTGCCATTATTGGTAAAGCAATAAGGGTATATGAATTAAGCCGCGAAGCACAGGGTAAACCTGTAGGCATCAACTGGAACAGGATTCATGCAAGTTTATTTGCCCTGTTTTTAGTGGTAGGTTTATATGGTGTATATTGGGAATATACCGTACATGGTGCTATGCTGCTTCCTGATGCAGCGTCAGAACATGGAAAGAAAATTGATAAAATGTTCAATTTAACATTGATCATCACCACAATCGTATTTGTAGTTACACACATCCTGTTATTCGGTTTTTCTTATATCTACAAATATTCTGCTAAAAGAAAAGCTTATTACTATCCGCATAACAATACAATCGAGAAAATCTGGACAATTATTCCAGCTTTGGTATTAACAGTATTGGTATTGATGGGTTTCTTAACCTGGAGATCGATTTTCTTCAAAACAGAAGATCCTAAAAATAAACCATTGCAAATCGAAGTTACTTCTGAGCAGTTTAAATGGTCTATCCGTTATCCCGGAGCAGACGGAATTGTTGGAGCTAAAAACTATAAGTTAACTACAGCTACCAATCCATTGGGTATCGATTTCAAGGACTTGAACTCGCGCGATGATGAGATGGCAGATGAAATGGTAATTCCTGTTGGAAAACCGGTAAAACTGATCCTTACCAGTAAAGATGTAATTCACAGTTTTTATATGCCACATTTCAGAGTACAATTAAATACTGTGCCAGGTATGCGTGTTTTCTTTGAGTTTACACCTACAAAAACTACTGCAGAAATGCAACAGGAAACAAATGATCCTAACTTTAAGTACCTTTTCTACTGTGCTAAAATCTGTGGATCTGGTCACTACAACATGCAAAAAGTGGTACGTGTAGTTTCTGAAGCTGAGTACAAAACTTGGATAGCTGAGCAGAAAACATACTTAAACGACGATTTAAGAAAACAATTTAATTTGCCAGGGGCACCTGCACCTGTAAAATCGGTAGCAGATTCAGCAGCTAAAGATTCAGCTGCTGTGAAAACTAACCAAATGGCTTTAAATAAATAATATTAAGCAGGAGCGAACGAATTATGTCAACAATAGCATTACACGACGAACACAATCACGATCACGCTGATCATGGGCATCATAAAGAGACTTTGATTTCAAAGTATATCTTTAGTATGGATCATAAAATGATTGCTAAGCAATTTTTAATTACCGGTATTATTATGGCGGTAATTGCAATGGGCTTATCAATTTTATTCCGTATTCAATTGGCATGGCCAGATAAAAACTTCCCATTTTTAGAAACCTTTTTGGGTAAATGGGCAGAAGGTGGCCGTATCAAACCTGATTTTTACCTGGCTTTGGTAACCATCCACGGTACCATCATGGTATTCTTTGTACTAACCGCTGGTTTAAGTGGTACCTTTAGTAACTTACTGATTCCGCTTCAGGTAGGGGCGAGAGATATGGCTTCGCCATTCCTGAACATGCTTTCGTATTGGTTCTTCTTCCTGGCATGTGTGGTAATGATGTCATCGTTTTTCATCCAAACGGGACCTGCTTCAGGAGGTTGGACGGTTTATCCCCCATTATCTGTTGTAGCTAAGGCTATGCCGGGTTCAGGTTTAGGTATGACACTGTGGTTAGTAAGTATGGTGCTTTTCGTAGCCTCATCTTTAATGGGAGGTATCAATTACGTAAGTACAATCTTAAACATGCGTACTAAAGGTATGGACCTTTGGAAAATGCCGTTAACCATTTGGGCTTTCTTCCTGACTGCTATTTTAGGTATCTTATCTTTCCCTGTTCTTGTAGCCGGGGTAGTATTAATGGTATTCGACCGTAGTTTCGGAACTAGTTTCTATTTATCAGATATCGTAATGGGTACCGATATTTTACCAAATGAAGGTGGTTCGCCAATTTTATGGCAACACTTATTTTGGTTCTTAGGTCACCCTGAGGTATATATCGTAATTATGCCTGCATTGGGTATCTCCTCTGAGGTAATTTCTGTAAACTCGCGTAAACCGATCTTTGGTTACCACGCAATGGTTTACTCGCTTATCGGTATCACCGTATTATCGTTCATCGTTTGGGGTCACCACATGTTTGTAACGGGTATGAATCCATTGCTGGGCGGTGTATTTATGATCACTACATTGATCATTGCGGTACCATCTGCAGTAAAAACCTTTAACTATTTAGCTACATTATGGCGTGGTAACATCCGTTTCACCCCGGCAATGTTATTCGCGATCGGTTTGGTGTCATTCTTTATATCTGGTGGTTTAACCGGTATCTTTTTAGGAAATGCATCTTTAGATATTAACTTGCACGATACTTATTTTGTTGTTGCCCACTTCCACCTGGTAATGGGTTCGGCAGCAATTTTCGGTATGCTTGCCGGTGTTTACCACTGGTTCCCTAAAATGTTTGGTAAAATGATGAATGCCAAATTGGGATACCTGCATTTTTGGTTAACTTTCATTGCAGCTTATTTGGTATTTTTCCCACTTCACTTCTTAGGTTTAGATGGTGTACCTCGTCGTTACTATGCATTTACCGAGTTCGAATTTATGAAGAAGTGGTTAACAGTAAACGTATTTGTAACTTGGGCAGCTATTATGGCAGCACTTGCACAGGTAGCATTCCTGTTCAATTTCTTCTACTCGATCTTTAAAGGAAAAGTATCTCCTCAAAACCCTTGGGAAGCTAATACTTTAGAATGGACAGCACCAGTTGAACATTTACATGGTAACTGGCCTGGAGAAATTCCAACTGTTTACAGATGGCCTTACGATTATAGCAAGCCAGGACATGATGCAGACTTTATCCCTCAAACTGTTCCTTTCTCTCAAACCATGAGCTCTAACCTGCCTCACGATTTTGAAGGAAATGAAGAAGCAGAGAAAATTCAGCAAGAGTGGGAATTAGCTAATCCTATTGCAGAAAACAAGGGCTAGTCTAAGCTTTAAATAAAATTTTAAAAGGGGTATCTGATTAAGTTTCTGCTTATCCGGATACCCTTTTCATCTTAATAGATATATGGTCAGCAGATCAGAACAACGTTTCATTAACATTAATCTTATAACCATCATCGTTACGCTGCTGGTTATACTTGCCGGAGGTATTGTACGCAGTACAGGTTCTGGCATGGGCTGTCCGGATTGGCCTAAATGTTTCGACCGTTATATTCCGCCAACCGATGTATCACAGCTTCCTGCCAACTATAAAGAAAAATATGTAGCGGGTAGGTTAAAAAAGAACGAAAAATTTGCCAAATACCTTGAAAGCATGGGAAAGGTTGCCCTTGCAGATAGTATCAGGCACGATAAAAGCATTACCATACCAGAGGAGTTTAACCCAGTAAAAACCTGGACTGAATACCTTAACCGATTAGCTGGCGTAGCAGCAGGAATATTTCTGTTTTTAACCGCGGTTTATTCATTTACCTACCGTAAAACGGCTAAACGTATTATCGCGTTAAGTATACTGAATTTATTTGTGGTAGGTTATCAGGGTTGGTTAGGCTCTATAGTGGTATCAACCAACCTCACACAGTGGGTTGTTACCGTACACATGCTTTTGGCATTGGTTATTCTGGCCATATCTATTTATACCTATAATTACGCGAAACAGCTCAGTAAAGCACCTTCAGTAATTATGTACCGGATATTATGGCTAAAAGGCTTCCTGTTTTTTACGCTCGTAATCAGTATTGTTCAGATTGTATTGGGAACCGATGTAAGGGAAGCAGTAGATGTGATTGCAAAAGAACTTGCCTATGGCAGTAAGAGTACCTGGCTTTCGAAGGTAGGATCCGTATTTTCTTACCATCGCGACCTGGCCATTTTGGTGGTGGTAACTAACGCGATTGTATATAAAATGGTAATAGACCGTTTTAGCGGTAAGGCAGCACCATTGTTAACGGCCAGATTTATTCTGATTACGCTCTTGGTACAATTATTAAGTGGTTTTGCATTGGCTTACATTGCTTTTCCGCCGGCAGCACAGGCGCTGCATATCCTGTTCTCTACGTTGCTATTTAGTTTACAATTTTATCTGTACTTGCTGGTTTACCGTACAAGTACTTATAAACAATAATATTTAAGGGAATTGAAACAATATATTTCAGATTTTTCTAAACTTATCAAATTCAGGCTATCGTTTACGGTAGTGTTTTCTGCATCGATTTCTTTCTTAATCGGACAGAAAATGCAGGTAGGCAGAGGTCATATCCCTACCATTGACTGGGGGAACTGGCTGATCTTAATTGCCGGAGGATTTTTAGTTACGGCAGCAGCAAACTGTTTTAACGAGATTATTGAAAAAGACCTGGATAAACTCATGTCGCGGACAAAAGACCGCCCGATGCCGGCTGGTAGAATGACTACCGGGCAAGGCTTAATCCTGGGCGTTTTTATGGGCTTTCTGGGAACCTGGTTATTAGGGAAATTAAACCTTGAAACGGGACTTTTATCTGTGTTTTCGATTTTATTATATGCATTTGCTTATACACCTTTAAAAAGAAAATCGCCAATCGCTGTTTTTGTGGGGGCCATTCCTGGTGCATTGCCGCCACTTATTGGCTATCTGGCTGCTTTCGGGAGCTTAAAGGCAGAAATGTTCCATGAAATTGATTATTACATTGCCGGTATTTTATTCCTGATCCAGTTTGTATGGCAGTTTCCTCACTTTTGGGCCATTGCATGGGTGCTGGATGATGATTATAAAAAAGCGGGTTTCAGGTTGTTACCAACCAAAAAAAGAGACAAAACTTCGGCCTTGCTTACATTTTTAAGTACGCTGATTTTAATCCCTGTGAGTTTATTGCCAACCATTTATGGCTTTGGTGGTTATTATATCGCAGGTTTATCATTAGTAGCCGGATTAATATTTAGCTGGTTGGCTTTTAAACTTTTAATGAACAGAGAATTAAGTGATGCAAAGAAAGTGATGTTCTGTTCGTTTTTTTACATCCCTGCTGTACAGCTGGGCTTATTATTAAATTTTATAGCAAAATAACTTATGGATATCGCGATGGAAAAATTCCAGGATACATTTGATCCCAAACCCAGAAAGTTTATTGTTTGGCTATTTGTAGTAACATCTACCATTATGTTCGCAGGCTTTACCAGTTATTACCTGGTATTTGCGGCATCTAAGGGCAAAGGGCATGGCTTAGTGCTCCCCGATGCTTTTATTTACTCGAGCATAGTGATTATTGCCAGCAGTATCACCTTATTTTTAGCAGCGAAAGCATTAAAAAAACTGAATTTTGGCTTACAGCGTAACCTGCTTTGGGTTACCGTTATATTGGCCATCGTTTTTGGCGTAATGCAGTTTAACGCATGGGGAAGCATGGTAAGAACTGGTGCTACGCTTGTAGGCAATAATGCAGCCATTTCTTTTATTTATGTAGTATCGGGTATGCACTTATTGCACATTATTGCAGGTGTTGGCCTTATTATTAGTGCATTAGCAGGTAGTTATAAGAATATCCCTACTGCTAAAAGCCAGTATAGAATGGAAATCGCTTCTATTTTTTGGCATTTTATAGATATATTATGGATATATCTGTATGTTTTTTTACTTTTGAACCGTTAAATTTGTTAACAAACTATTATACTATTTCCAAATGAATGCAGTATCACAATTAGATCAAGTTAAAACCGGACCATGGAATGGTGGTCGTTCTCCGTGGTCGGTAGAATATGGCAAAATCATGATGTGGTTTTTCCTTTTGTCAGATGCTTTTACCTTTTCATCTTTATTGATCTACTACGGCGCTCAGCGTTTTTCTAAATTAACATGGCCAGCTCCAGATAAAGTTTTCCAATCTATCCCAGGTGTAATGGAACACGGTGCTCCATTGGTATTTGTGGGGATCATGACTTTTATCCTGATCATGAGTTCGGTAACCATGGTATTGGCTGTAGAAGCCGGACACAGACGTTCTAAAAAAGAAGTAATTGGCTGGATGATTGCAACCATTATCGGTGGCTTCATGTTCTTAGGCTGTCAGGCAATTGAGTGGACACACTTACACCATGATGGTTTCTGGTGGGGACATATCCCTTCTGCTGAAGAATTAAAACACTTTTTCAATAAACCAGAAGATGTATCTTTAATTGCATCACAACAATTTGCAAACTTGTTCTTTACCATTACGGGTTTCCACGGTTTCCACGTATTTAGTGGTGTAATCATCAATATCATCATCCTGATCATGACCATTAACGGAACTTTCGAAAAACGTGGTCATTATTTAATGGTTGAAAAAGTTGGTTTATACTGGCACTTTGTAGATTTAGTATGGGTGTTTGTATTTACATTCTTCTATTTGGTTTAATTTATCATATTATAAAAATATTTTTATGTCAGAGCACTCACATACAACAGAAGGTCACGGGCACGATGAGCACGCAGGTTTATCAAAAGGTAAAATCTGGAAAGTTTTTGGTGTCCTTTTATTAATCACGGTAATTGAGTTCATCATTGCGTTGGTATTAATTCCGAAAGGATACATGACCCAGCACATCGGTAACTATGTTTATATTGTGTTAACTTTATTGAAAGCATTTTATATCGTGGCTTATTTTATGCACTTAAAATATGAGAAACTGGGGTTGCAGCTTTCATTAACCGTATCGTTCATTTTTATTATTTACTTTATTGTTTTAATGTTAACAGAAGGTGGATTTTTAAATCTGCACATGCTACACCATTAATGAAAAGAAGCCCGATAAAAAAGGTATTAATCCTGGTAAGCATTTTAGCTATACCGGGATTTTTATTTTTTTACTTATTGCCGCACTTTGCAAAAAACAGATATAAGAGTTTACCAATTTTTGGAAAAAAAATAGTTGCCTCTACATTCCATAGTGTTAAAGGGAAGAAAATACCAGATACCATTTATCATCAGGTTCCGGATTTCAAACTGATCAACCAACATAATGATACTATCAGCTGGAAATCTTTAGAAAATAAGATAGTGGTACTTAACCTGTTCTATTCAGGCGCCGGTAGTCAACAAACTAATAAATATATTAAACAGTTATCTGATGGTTATGAACAAAAACCATTAGTTAAATTTTTAAGTTTATCTGTAGATCCCGCTGATAAAAATAAGCTGAGCAATTTCGCTAAAGGTTTTAAGGCAAAAGAAGGTAAATGGGATTTTCTTGCAGGTGATACTGTGCAGACTTATCCTTTAATTAAACAGGGGTTATTGCTCGATGTGCTCGAAGATGACAGTAAAGAAAAGCCAAGCTTTATTTTTAGCAATAAAATCCTGCTCATTGATAATCTTCATCGTATCCGTGGCATTTACGATGCTGATAATGCAGAGGCCAACGCCAGGTTGGAAGACGAGATAAAAGTACTGATTGCTGAATACCTGAGAAACGTTAAAGACGGCAGGTAGGTTAGTTTGGAGCTGGGAGTCCGTAGTTTGGAGTTCAAAGTTTACAGACGAATAGAATAATTAAATAAATTGATTAAAAATACTCATGGAAAATAGCCCAATAGAGAAGAAATATAACAAGTGGATCATTATTTTATCCGTTTTTATTCCTGTTGCCGTAGCCTTTTTGTTTGTTGTAAAGCTAAAGGATCTTGGAATTGATGCACCAACGCTTCCGTTTCTGCCTCCTATATATGCTACCATTAATGGTATAACAGCCGTATTATTGGTTATTGCAGTTTGGGCAATTAAAAATGGAAAAATCGTTCTGCACCAAAATTTAATGAAAACGGCCATTGGCTGTTCGCTTCTGTTTTTGGTGATGTATATCGCCTATCATATGACTACACCTTCTACCAAATTTGGTGGTGATGGAATGGTAAAATATATCTATTTTTTCATCCTTTTAACACATATATTGCTTTCAATAGCAATTATACCATTGGTTTTGATTAGTTATGTAAGGGCAATTGCCGAACGTTTTGATAAACACAGGAAAATTGCAAAAATTACGTTTCCATTATGGCTTTATGTGGCTGTTACAGGTGTTGTGGTTTACCTGATGATTTCGCCGTATTATCAATATTAGGAAATTTAGAAGCATTATCCAGAAGTATAAATGAAGCCTTATTTAAAAATTAAGGCTTTTATTTTTTGTACATTTTTTAGCACGTAAAATTTCTTAATCTGTATATTTGGTTATAAAGTTATATTAAGGTTAAACTAAATAGTTTTAGTTTTCCATCTCTGTTATCTATCTGATAAATTCAGAAAATGAAATACATGGCGGTTATGATGAACTAACTTATGACAGTAAGTAATATGGATAAAGAACGGGCCCTGATTGATAAGATAGTAGAGGGTGATGAACAGGCTTTTTCAGTACTGTTCTTCAAATACCTGCCCGTACTCCAATTATTTGCCGCAAAATTTACAAAATCCGACGATGCCGCCGAAGAAATTATTCAGGATGCTTTTTTGAGGGTATGGTTAAACCGCGATAAACTGGCTGAAGTAGATAATGTAAAAGCTTATCTATATAAATATGTTTCCAATGAGTGCTTAAGTTACCTTCGTAAAAAATTAAAGGAAGATAGAGTTGTAGATGCATTTACAGCCAAGCAACAAGATAGCCATAACAATACCATCGAAACGATTAACTTAAACGAAGTAACTAAAATTATAGCTATTGCGGTCGAAAAATTACCTGATCAGCGCAGAAATATATATCAATTAAGTAGGCGTGACGGTAAAACCATACCCGAAATTGCCGAAATATTAAATATTTCACCCAATACCGTTAAAAATGCCCTTGTAATTGCGTTAAAATCAATACGCATACATCTGGACCAACATGGGATTGTATTCTTTTTCCCAATTATTTGCTTCTTTTTTAAAATAAAATAAAAAAAAGTGAAATCCCGATAGTCCTAATTTTCTTTTACCGCTTCTTAATATCAGAATCTTTATGGAGGAACGTATACATTATTTATTACAACAGTTTACAGCTAAGAAACTAAGTCAAGCTGAAAGAGAAGAACTTTTAGCTTTGGCTGTCGACAATAATTCATTGCTTTCGGACGAAATTGTGAAAATGATTATCGCTGAAGAGGAGCATGCCACTGATATTGTTGATGAAAAGTGGAATAGGGTTCTGAATAAAATTCTAACGGTAGATAAACCGGCACGGTCGCCTAAACGGATTTTAATGAATAGGTTAAAGTGGGCAGCGGCTGCAGTTGTTTTTATTGTGTTTTCATTTACGGCTTATATTTCTTTACAGAAAAAGAAAGAGCATGTTTTTGCAACTGATGTGGCTCCGGGTAAAAATAAAGCTGTTTTAACTTTGGCAGATGGGAAAAAAATTTCGCTTTCTGATGCTTTAACCGGTAATGTTGCCAAGGAGGCGGGTTTCTCGATCACTAAAACGGCAGATGGCCAACTGGTGTATAATATTGATGAATCCGAAAATATTGACGATACAAGGGTAAATACCATCGCAACCCCTAATGGTGGTCAGTGGCAGATTCGTTTACCGGATGGAACGAAAGTATGGCTAAACGCCGCTTCATCCATGCAATACAGTTTAAACATTGGTAAGGCAAAGCAGCGGCTGGTTAAACTTGATGGTGAAGCCTATTTTGAAGTAGCTAAAGATAGTGCGCGACCTTTCGTTGTTGAAACGGATAAACAATTGGTTGAGGTATTGGGTACTCATTTCAATATCAATAGTTATTACGATGAAATTGTAACCAAAACCACCCTTTTAGAAGGAAGTGTTCGTGTACTGCATAAAAGTACCAATGAAACTGAAATATTGAAACCAGGCGATCAATCTATTGTATCTGCCTCGGGTATTGAAATAAAAGAAGCCGATGTTGATGAAGCCATTGCCTGGAAAGATGGTTATTTCAAATTTAACAACGAAAAACACGTAAGTATTTTACGCAAATTGGCCCGCTGGTATAATGTGGAAGTAGAATATGCCGATCCGCAGGCAAAAAATGTAATATACTACGGAACGGTAAGCCGTTTCGAGAAAATATCGAAAGTTTTAACCAAACTGGAACAAACCGGTAAGGTTCGTTTCGATATAAAGGGTAATAAAATTATAGTTTATAAAGAATAAAATGAGCGGACAGGGGAGTAACTAACCTTTGTCTTTAAATAAAAGAACCTAAAATTAATCAACTAATCAACTTAATCAAAACTATGAAGAAATCTCGACAAAGTATCTAGCCTTATCAAGAATTGAAGCAACAAAAAAGGAGTGCTTCCAACACCCCTTTTTGTTCATCTGTTCATTCGTTCTGGTACGCCAGAACCAATTAATTAATTATTTCTTGGATTAACCGCGAATCGCTTTTTAGCGCTTAAACATAAATGCGTTCGCAAAAAAACAGACTAATAAATGTACAAAATTTATATTGGAATTTTATGTACGCATCGCCGCTACATACCTAAATTGCTATTAATGATGAAGTTAATTACGGTCATTTTGCTTGCCTCGTTAATGCAGGTAAGTGCAGCTTCATTTGGCCAGCTGGTTACATTAAAGGAGAAGAATGTAACATTAGAGAAAATGTTCAGGGAAATCAGGCAACAGTCTGGTTACGATGTATTATTATCAACAAACAGAATTAAAAGTACCACAACCATCAATGCCGATTTTACCAATGCTACCATTGAGGAAGTGATGGGAAAAATTATCTCTGGAATGGATTTGACCTATACAATAGAGGACAAAACAGTTCTCATTAAACCTAAGGAAAAATCTTTGTTCGATAAGGTCATCGATTACTTTGCAGCGGTAAAAGTAACCGGTAAAGTAAGAGACAAGAAAGGTAACGAGCTTCCTGGAGTAAGTGTGAAAGAAAAAGGTGCTGCAAATGGAGTTTCAACAAACTCTACTGGCGACTATACGATCAGTGTAAATGAGCGGGCTGTCCTTGTTTTTACCTACATTGGTTATAAAACAGTTGAAATACCCTTAAACGGCAGGACAAGTATAAATGTCACCTTAGAAGAAGATGCTGCTGAGTTAAATGAGGTTGTGGTTACTGGTATGGGAACCAAAGTAGATAAAAGAACCTTTACAGGTGCTACTTCAAATGTAAAAGTATCGGATGCTGAAATTGGCGGTTTGCCTGATCCGAGCAGGATGCTTGACGGTCGTGTTGCCGGTGTAACCGTTCAAAATACAACAGGTACATTTGGTACTGCTCCAAAAATCAGAATTCGGGGATCGAGTTCTATTTACGGAAGTTCAAAACCGCTTTGGGTTGTAGATGGTGTAATTCTGGAAGATGTTGCTGATATCAGTTCTGATGATTTGTCATCCGGAGATGCGCTAACGCTGATTAGTTCAGCTGTTGGGGGGTTAAACGCAAATGATATTGAAAGTTTCCAAATCTTAAAAGATGGCGCTGCAACATCAATTTATGGTGCAAAAGGAAAAGGGGGGGTAATTGTAATTACCACCAAAAGAGGTAGAGTGGGCGTAAATAGCTTTAGTTACGTGTCAGAACTTACCACACGCTCAAAGTTCTCCTATGATAATTTTAACATCATGAACTCTCAGGAACAAATGGGGGTTTATCAAATGTTAGAGCAAAGAGGCTGGTTAAACAATTCAAGCGTATCCAATGCTTCAAACAGTGGTGTGTATGGAAAAATGTATCAACTCATCAATTCTGGTCAATTACAAAATACTGAAGCCGCTAAAAACGCTTATTTACGGGAGGCAGAATACAGAAATACAGATTGGTTTGATTTGCTATTTAACAATAGCATTATGCAAAATCACTCCATTAGTATGTCGTCCGGAACAGAAAAAGCACAGTACTATTCGTCTTTAAGTGCCATTTATGACCCTGGATGGACTAAGCAAAGCAAGGTAAAAAGATATACGGCAAATTTTAATGCCACCTATAACCTGCGTGATAATTTAAAATTAACGCTCCTATCAAACGGATCATATAGAGATCAAAGGGCCCCAGGAACACTAGGCCAATCTACCGATGTGGTTTTTGGAACAGTAGGCCGTAATTTTGATATTAACCCATATTCCTATGCCTTAAATACATCTAGAACATTAGATGCAAATACTTTTTACACCAGAAACTATGCTCCATTTAATATCTTACATGAGTTAGATAACAATTATATGGATGTTAATGTGGCTGATGTTAAGTTTCAAGGAGAATTGAGTTGGAAAGCGCTGAAAACATTAAACTTCAGTTTTCTTGCCTCAACAAGGTATAACCAAACATCACAACAACATTATATTAAAGACAGCTCCAACCAGGCACAAGCATACCGGGCAATGGGAACTACGATCATCAGAGATAACAACCCATATCTGTATACAGATCCAAGTATCTTATATGCTGTTCCGGTTTCAATTTTACCGTCAGGAGGTATTTACAATCGCGTAGATAATAAACTTACCAGTAACGATTTCCGTTTTATTACTCAATATAACGAAACTTTTGCCGATAAGCATAATATTGATATTGTTGGTGGATCTACTTTAAGTGAAATTTACCGAAATAACAATTTCTTTAGGGGCTGGGGATTACAATATGATTTAGGTGAAATTCCGTTTACAGACTATCGTGTATTTAAAAGAGCTTCAGAAGAAAACACCAATTATTATAGTGTAGGTAATACCAGAAGTAAAGAAGTTGCCTTCTTCGGTGAAGCAGCCTATACTTACAATCAAAAATATACCATTAAAGCAACCGGAAGATATGAAGGAAGTAACAGGTTAGGTAGGTCTACCTCAGCCAGATGGTTACCAACCTGGAGTGTATCCGGCTTGTGGAATGTGATGGAGGAAAAATTCTTTCAGGGTTTAAATACGCCATTTTCGAGCCTATCATTCAAAGGTTCATATGGTTTATCAGCCGATAGAGGTCCGAGTTATGTAACGAACTCGAAGGCAATCTACAGCAGCTACACTCCTTGGAGACCAACTGCTGCTGATAGGGAAACAGGTTTAGAAATTAGCACTTTAGAAAACTCTCAACTTACATTTGAGAAAAAACATGAGTTAAACCTTGGTACCAGCTTTAGCTTGTTTAAAAACAGATTAGCAGTTGATGTAGACTGGTATAAAAGGAATAATTTTGATTTGATTGGTATTATCAATACGCAAGGATTGGGTGGCGAAATTACGAAGTATGGTAACGTAGCTGACATGAAATCAAGTGGTATTGAGGTTAGTGTAGCCGGTACAATACTTAAAAAGAATGATTTCTCTTGGACCGCGAATTTTATCTATACGCACAACCAGAATGAAGTAACTAATTCTGAAAATAATGCCCGTGTTATTGATTTGATTACAGGTACAGGATATGGCTTACAAGGCTATCCGGCCCGTTCTTTATTCTCGATACCATTTGTTAGGTTACAAAATGATGGATTACCAATTTTCACCAACAGCGATGGCAGCGAAACTGTTACAGGAGTATATCTACAAAATAGAGATAAGGTAGACTTCCTAAAATACGAAGGAACTACCGAACCTACTCATTTAGGAAGTTTAGGAAACATCTTTGGCTATAAAGCATTTAAGCTAAACGTTTTTGTTACTTACTCTTTCGGTAATGTAGTGCGCTTGAATCCGGCTTTCAAAACGGGTTATACCGATCTTGATGCCAGTACCAGAGAATTTTACGATGCATGGACTGTTCCTGGAGATGAGTTAAGAACAAATATTCCTGTTATCTTGGATACCAGATATATTAGAAATAACAGTAATTATAGTATTGCTTACAACTCTTATAATTATTCATCAGCAAATATTGCAAAAGGAGATTTCGTTCGTTTAAAAGATATTTCGCTTTCTTACGATTTCAACAAGAAATTATTGTCGAGAATTGGTCTTAATGCCGCTTCGTTACGTTTAAATGCTACCAATTTATGGTTAATCTATGCAGATAAAAATCTGAATGGTCAGGATCCTGAATTTGTAAATGCAGGTGGTGTAGCATTGCCATTAGCCAAACAATATACTTTAACCTTAAGAGTTGGATTTTAACAATGAAACTTACAATGAAAAATAAATATTTATTTCTCGCATTTAGTGCAATTATTATTTCCGGTTTTTCTTCTTGTAAGAAATACCTGGATGAATTGCCAGATAACAGGGCAGAGCTTAATAATACCGAAAAAATAGCAAAAATGCTGGTATCGGCCTACCCTGCAAACTCCTATGTGTTGGTGTCTGAGTTATCTTCAGATAATGTTGATGATTATGGTGAATCAAACCCATACTATGATAGGTTTTCTACGCAAGCATTTAATTGGCAAGATATCACTGAAACAAATAACGATGGTATTGATAGGGTATGGAGCGGTTGCTACAGTGCAATAGCCAGTGCCAATGCTGCCCTTAACGCTATTAGTGAGCAAGGTAACCCGGCAAATTTATCGCCACAAAGGGGCGAAGCCTTAGTGGCCCGGGCATATGGCCATTTTATATTGGTAAATATGTTTGCACAACATTATTCCCCATCAAAATCGGCAACAGATTTAGGTATAACTTATATGACCAAGCCAGAATCTACGCTTGATCCTAAATATCAACGCAATACTGTAGCAGAAGTTTACGACCTCATGATTAAAGATTTGGAAGAGGGTATTCCGTTGATAAATGATGCTGCTTATTCAAACTCAAATGTTGCTAAATATCACTTTAACAAATCGGCAGCAAATGCTTTCGCAGCAAGGTTATTTCTTTACAAAGGCGATTGGGCTAAAGCAATAAGCTACGCTACAGCTTCATTCAACAATTCGCCTTCTACCTATTTAAGGGATTATGCATACATCGCTACTTTTAGTGCCAACTTTGCCAATACAACAAGAGAATACAACTCAAGTAGTATAAAGGCAAATTTTCTGATCAGTACACCCGTGTCATCCGCCGCAGCAAATTTTGGTAATTATTATACGGGTAGCAGGTATTCTCATGGTGCTTACATTGCAGGTAATGAATCAATTTTAATAAGAAATACCCCTCATGGAACTTATTCTGGTGCTCCTGGTTACCGTGTTCGGAGCTACACCTATTCAGGTGCAAATTTAGATAAAGTATTACTACCTCATGTTTCTTATCAATTTGAGTATACCGATCCGGTTGCAGGTATTGGCTATACACATAGTGTTTTTACGCCTTTTACCTTAGAAGAAGCTTTACTTACCCGTGCTGAAGCTTATATTCAATTGAAAAATTATACTGCAGCCTTAGCTGATATTAATCTTTTCGTAGGTAATACTTTTACTTCATCTTTAGCTGTAACACAGGCCAGGGTTGATGCATGGGCTACATCATTTGCCTATTCAACTCCAACAGCTTCAACACCAAGAAAAAAGTTCAATGCTGAATTTAATATTGAAGCAGGTACACAAGAAAATATGCTTCAGGCGGTATTGTATTATAGAAGAATAGAAACCTTACTTACTGGTTTACGCTGGTTTGATGTTAAACGTTATGGTATAGAAGTTACAAGACGTACGATTGTTGCCGGTGCACCAGGCCCGGTTAGCAGCAATACATTAGTAGTAAGAGATAATAGAAGAGCAATACAATTGCCACAAGATGTAATCACTTCTGGTTTAACCCCTAATCCAAGATAGACATGAAATTTAATAAAATTTATTTATTTCTTTTGGCAGGAACATTAGTATTAAACGGCTGCAAAAAGGAAAAGTTGGATCCAAATAGTGTTTTTGTTGATTCGAAAATCGAAAAAAATGCATTAGATAATTATATCTACAATAATTTAGTATTGGATTATAATATTGATGTTCTATATAAATATGTAGATAAAGAATCTGATCAGAACTATAATCTGGTCCCTGCGAATTATGACAGCTCGATAAGAATGACCAAGTTGTTAAAATACCTGGGTTTTGAGCCATATGATGATATAACAGGAGGAAAATCTTTTATTAAAGGCTATTTTCCAAAACTGATCAACTATATCGGTGAAGCAGCTTACAGAAATAATGGTACCAGGATATTAGGTACGGCAGAAGGTGCCAGAAAGATTACACTTTATGAAGTGAACAGGTTGAATGCCACCAGTGGGGTTAATGCAAACTTTTTAACCGACAGTTATTTTCATACCATTCATCATGAGTTTCAGCATATCTTAAACCAAACTACCGATTTTCCAAGTAGCTTTAGAACAATTTCCGGAACTTCTTATGTAGATGATCTTTGGGTTTCTGCTTGGGCTAATGATGGCGCAGCAATCGCAGCAGGCTTTATTTCGCCGTATGCAAGTAGTTCGGATAAAGAAGACTTTGCAGAACTGTATTCTTTTTACGTAACCTTGTCGGCCACCCAGTGGGATGCCAGGTTAAACGCCACCGGAAGTACTGCCGCAGGTAGAACAATTATCAACAATAAGTTGATATTGGTGAAAAATTACATGCTAACGGTGTGGAATATTGATATGGATGTATTAAGGGCAAATATCCAGGCTCGTATTGCCAATCTGCCTAATTTTAATCAAACTTCATTATAATCTATATATTATGAAAAGAAATTATTATCTGTTAACAATCATCTGTTTTCTGTTTTTAGCTGCATGCGATAAGAAAAAAGACAGGGTTTTTGACGAAAGTCCAACGGTGCGATTAAACGCGGCAGTGGCTAATGCGCAAAATATTTTAAGAAGTAAACCTAATGGTTGGATTTTTCAATATTTTCCAGGTGCTAATGCACCATACGGAGGGGTGAATTTATTTGTGAATTTTACCTCTGCTACCGATGTAAATATGCAGGCTGATTATACAACCGGGAATATTACCAGCTCTTATAAAGTATATCCTGGTGCAGGCCCGGTATTAACTTTTGATACCTATAACTCTGTTCTGGATTACTTTGCCCTGCCTGGCGTACTTAGCAACTGGGGGGCTTCTGATACCGGTTTAGGAGGTGATATAGAGTTTCTGGTAGTAAAAGCCAATGCTGATTCCGTTATCTTAAAAGGCAGAAAAAGAAACACAACCCTGGTTATGGTACCAGTACCGGGAGATGCAGCAAGTGTACCGGCTTTAATTGCTAATTACAGGACTTCTTTTAACCGCTTTTACAATGCAAATTCTTTCCGTTTTGTAACAGCGACTAAAACTACTGCTTTATCGTGGGGAACGTATAACGGTTTAATGGCAGGAAGCATTAACTATTCATTCAGGCCAACAGATACAGGCGTTGATGGTTTCCAGCAATATACCGTTGATGGCATAACATTTAAACAGCTAACCTTTAAGGCGGCAACAGCTACTTACACAAAGGGTTATTATGCCAATGCTGATGAAAGCTTGAAATTGGTTATTTTATAATAAATTAACATCTCTAACGAAGCCCCCGAGATATTCGGGGGCTTGTATTTTTTATATGTCTTTATGCTTTATAAACAAATGTTAGGCTACCTGGTTTTTATTTTAAACCACCTCTTCTATATGTTGCTTAATCAAAAAGTATATTCTTTACGGGTTAAGTTAATCAGCAGTATCTTGGGTATTATTGTTTTGGTTATAGGCCTGATCGATTATTCTTTCAATTATAAAAAAGCAAGAAAGTTTTATATCTCACCAAGCTTGTTAATCACTTTAAACCTGTTCATGTGGATTTTATCAGGTTCATATATTTTTAGTATTATCAATATAATTTTATTGACTGCTTTTATATGGTGGGAGAAACAATTAAGTAAGGAACCGAAACACTTAAATAATTAAAAATCTCTAAATTTAAAACCGCCCGATAAGGCGGTTTTTTTATGACATAATTTTTAAACCCCTCCGGTCGTTTATTCATATATTTGTACATCATGAAGAAAAAAGTATTTTTTATCCTGTTGCTATTGGTATTTACTTTTGCGCTGGCCCCAAATGTTAATGCACAATGTGCCATGTGCAGCATTAATGCCGAGCAGGGTGTTAAAAATGGCAATACACAAACCGCAGGCTTAAATACGGGTGTTCTTTATCTTTTATCTGTTCCTTATTTAATGGCCATTATTGTTGGGGTAGTGTGGTATAAAAAATACCGTAAGAAAAATATCCACCTCAACATGCGTAAAGAACCTATTAATCTAAATTAAACGTATGCGGGGGCAAACGTCAAAGCTTTATGCCATTGTGCATTGCAAATGCCCGCATTGTCGCAGGGGAGATATCTTTACAGGCAGTATGTATGGCTGGAATATTCAGCATACCAAAGAAATCTGTGGGCATTGTGCGCAACGTATAGAAATAGAACCAGGTTATTTTTATGCAGCCATGTATGTAAGTTATGCCATGAATGTGATCGAAATGCTGCTAGCCAGCTTGATCACCTATCTCATTTTCGGACCACTTACCGACGCCACTTTCTGGCATTACCTCATCGTAATTTTTACAGGCTGTTTTGTCCTGTATCCCTTTAATTACCGATATTCGAGGATCATATTGCTCCATGTTTTATCGCCAAATATTAAGTATAAGCCGTATTACGATAAATAGGTTAACTGTTTAAACTGTATAAATCGGTTAACTATTGGTTTGGCGATTAGCGAGAATTAACCAATGATCAGTGAGCCATTATTAAATTTTGAGTGGGCGTTTGGAGTTGAGAGTAGCTGAAAGGTAAACAATTAACCAGTATACAGTTTTTAGTTGGCAGTTTACAATTAAGCAATTCGACAATAGCAATATCTAAGCACTGCGCTAACCAATGAACTAATGACGAATGAACCAATGATCAGTTAACCATAAAACTGTATGTTAAAAAAAGAAACCTTAAAATTTATAAAAGATGTGGCGGAGAATAACAACCGCGAATGGTTTGCCGCTAACAAAGATGTATATGAAGGAGCAAAAGCCGATGTATTGGCACTGGTAGCCAAGCTAATTCCTGAATTAGCAAAGGTAGACCCATTACTTTCGGCAGAAGCTGACCCAAAAAAAAGCCTGTTGCGCATTTACCGCGATGTGCGTTTCAGTAAGAATAAAGATCCCTATAAAAACAACTTCGGTATCTGGTTTTCTGCAAAAAGCAAAGGAGGAAATGAGCCTGGTTATTACCTGCATATCCAACCGGGTAAAAGCTTTATTGCCGGCGGATACTGGATGCCGGAAGCGCCACATTTAAAACTCATCCGGCAGGAAATTGATTATAATATAGGCGATTTTAAAGAAATTATCAATGCAAAGGATTTTAAGAAAAACTTTAAACTAGGCTTTGATAATTCGCTTAAAAACGCCCCGAAAGGTTATGATCCTGAAGATCCAAACATCGAGTTTTTAAAACTGAAAAGCTTCGAAGCCATCACAAAAATAGATGATGAAGAATTTTTTAAACCGAACCTCGTTAATAAGTTGATAAATTCTTTTAAAACAGTTCAGCCTTTAGTTGCATTTTTACGAAATGCGATTGAGCAGTAATCAATTCACAGTTGTCAGTTTTCAATAACTAAAAAGCAATTCACAAACTGGTAACTTTAATACTTGCTGCTCGATATAAATATCCAATTCCTAACCCTTGAACAAAAAATGAAAAATACCTTTCTTGCCTTTGCCATTCTCCTCTTTATTTCTTCGCTCACTTCCTGTGTGGTATTATCGCCAAAAAAGTACAAAGCTTTATTGGGAACCAAAGATTCACTTTATACTGCCTTTAACGAAAGTCAGATCAAAATAGAAAACCTCGAAAAAGAAGTGGCAAAACTGAAAAAGGATACCACTTTAATGGCCGAAGAACTGCGCGATCTGCAGAACAGCTATAACACCGTTGATGCGAACTACAAAAAGCTTAAGAGCAACTCGTCAACAGAAATCACCAAATTATCAGGCGATCTGGCTGCACGCGAAAAGCGTTTGAAAGAAGTAGAAGAAGTATTGCGCAAACGGGACGAAGCCACCAATGCATTGAAGGAGAAACTTCAGCAGGCTTTATTGGGCTTTACCAAAAGCGGCTTAACCGTAGAAATTAAAAACGGTAAAGTGTACGTTTCGTTAACAGATAAGCTCTTATTTCCTTCGGGCAGTATCATTATTGATGAAAAAGGAAAACAGGCTTTAGCGCAGTTGGCGAATGTATTAAAACAGCAGCCCGAAATCAATATTGCGGTTGAAGGACATACCGACAACCAGAAAATAAATAATTTAGGACAGATAAAAGACAACTGGGATTTAAGTGTGCTCAGGGCAACTTCTGTAGTGCGTTATTTAACTGAGAATGAGAAAGTAGAGAGCGTAAGGATGACAGCTACTGGTAAAGGCGAATTCCAGCCACTGAGTACCAATGCAAATGCCGACGGCAGGAGCAAAAACAGAAGAATCGAAATTGTACTTTCGCCAAAGCTGGATGAGCTTTATAATCTGATTAAATAACAATACTTACATAATAAGGAGGGGTGTCTCGCTTTTGAACAGGCAAAGCACCCCAAATTATTCCCGTCGCCGTGGTTTGTGTCCTCACATACTATAAAAAAACATTGATTGGTGCCTCACCGGTCAGAATAGGATTAGAAAATGACTGGTCTGTGGTTCTTGGCAGTATGCAGTCCCGCTTTCGCTTATAGTCCTCGCTGCGCTCTGGGCTATTCCGCTCAATCTGGTTTAGGTGGCTTGGCTGGTACAGATATCAAAGGCTAATTATCCAAACGTTCCGACGGAACGAAACGCCAATTGTACAATTGGCTACACAGGAGTCGTCCCGGTAAGACGAATATTTTGTTTTCATAAGAACAAGGTGAATGGCTTTTAACTTATTATCACAGTTCGTCCTGTCAGAACAACAGCCGCTATGAAACATTGTCCCTTGATTTATTAAAAAGAAAAACATTTTATCATTAACTGGAAATGATCGGATCTGCGCGTTTGGCATTTTTAGCCTCCCGCCCGTTGCAAGGTGGGCAGTTGAAGGGCGCCCTAAGGTTGTTAAGTTAAGCCTTCAATTCAGCACAATTTAACCACAGATAAATAGGGCGTACACAGATATAAAATTCTTGTTTATCTGTGGTTAAATTGTTGATGCTGGCTTCTTATAAGTTTTGGTGCCGGCGATAAGATTTTAAAATCTTAAAGGTATGTTCGAACTCATGACTGCTCAGGTTAGTATAATCCGGCATAGAGAGCTTATGCACCGTTAAAAAGTTTAGCAGTTCTTTAATTACGTTCGATACTTCTTCCGATTCTTCGGTATGCTTTAAGGTTTCAATCTTATTTAATAACAGGGCAATCTCGAATATCTTAAAGTTATTCCTGGCCGTAATAGCCAGTCCGTTATTCGTTTCTATAAGTGCCTGTTCATAATTATTGGTGGCATTGTAAAAGTTGGCTTTAAGTACACTAAAGCTGGCCAATATAAAATTGGTATAATAGGTATAATCGCTGCTGATGATTTTATCAACGAATTGTATAATGCGCTGTGCTTTTTTAAAATAGTTGAGCTTGATGTAAGTTTGGCCTAAATGCAGCAATAAAAAAGGAGAAAAAACAGAATATCTTACATAAAAAATATTAGGATACTTACTTAAAATGGCCATGATAAAGCGATGGCATTCTGCATAGCTTTTTTGCGAAAATAAGGTGATCAGTACTAACCGGTAAGAGAGTATTTCAGCAGAAGTGATCTCTTCATTTTTTTGTGGTTTACTCTGGTCTATCTCCTGGCAAAGCTTTACTATTTTCTCTTCGAGGGTTTTGCTCTCGTTGGGTTTATTAACGAGGTTATTGTAGAAGTAAAGAATTAAATCATAAGGATTGATGGGGAAAAGTTCGTTTAATCTTTTGTAATTCCGCTTTAACAGCTGCATGGTATTGGCTAAAGCTATTTTATCTACATCAATTAGATTAACGTTACATTCAATTACATGCAGCATGATCTGAATGTCTTCATTCAGTACATTCTCCGAAATGGTTTTGATGGTTTCCTTATACAGGTCGCTCATGGTTCGTCCTGTAGCTACAATGTCGATAAAATCGATACCAACGCTTAACTTATTGAAGTTTGAATTAGGTTTACTAAGTTCGTACTTAGACACATAACAGATAAAATCAAAAGCATTGTTTTTTTCACTGTTGGTAAACGGTAACCTGTAAATGTTTTTTAGGGCCGCAATTTCGTTCCGGGTGATACAGAACCTGATTGCCCAGTTGAGTATATGGTTTCTCAGAGAGGTTTGACCAGGGAAATTGCTTAAAATATGTTCGAAAAATGATTTACAAGGCTTATAATCAAATTTATCAGTGATCTGTATAAATAGGAAATAGGTATAAATATCATCATTTAGAAAACGGACAATTTCAGTAGGAATGGTTGTACTTAACCTTTTTTCTTCGATGATGATCCCTACTTGTAAAAGTTCTTCGTATGCATCGGGATAACAATTGATATAGCTTAAGATTTTTTCTTTGGAAACCCTTAATTTCTTATTCCCTTCTGAGATGCAATCGCTAATTTTTTTAAGGAGAAATACTTTTTCGGTACTCTTTTTTGCCAAAAACACGCGTTTCTCTAAAAAATAGCTAATTAATTCGTAACATAACAAAGGATTGCTCAGTTCAAGGTGGTGGTTCTCTTCCTTAAGCTTAAAATAAACCTGTAGCCAAAATGGTGTTTTAAACTGAGATAACAGGGGCACGCTTACATCGGTGCGGTTGATGATTTTGTTTTCTACATGGCTTAAGGTGTAAAGTACCTCATCGGCATTTAACGACGGCACATTACTTAGGGTTTCCTGATCATAAAATAAGCCCGTATACCAGGCTTTAGTTAGAGATGCGGAACCATAAATAGCAGGCTGAAGATTGATCCAACTATTTGTTCTGAGGCCAAATACAAGCTTAACAAAGTTGTTTTCTTCAATGCTATATAAGAAATCGATAAACATCTTAAAATAACTGCTTCTTCCTAAGTGTTCATCAATTCCATCAACAATAATGATGAAACGACCTTCTCTCTTTTCTGGATTTTTTTTAAAAAAACTGATCAGCTCGGAAAGGCTCCCGAATTTAAATTCTTTTAAAAACCAGTCTTTTAAAGTATCTCCGTTTTGAATAATGGTATTAATGCTGGTAGAATTAACCATTAAAACAATGTCGTTTTTATAAAGCGCGTTTTCCGATAAGAAAAAATACTCTACCATATGTGCAAGCAGTATCGATTTTCCCTGGCCAGGTTGAGCACTTATGGTTGTAAACAGGTAATTGTTTTTTAAGAAATAATCAAAATCAGGATAAAAAAAACTTCTGTTGGCCGTAGCATTAAATGGAACGCCAGAATTATTTTTTTGGGCAATTAACGATACCTCTGTGATGGCATGTGCTTTTAGTTTTAAATCCTGCCAGATACTTTGAACGGAGGTAGTCTGATTTTCCTTGTCTTTACAGAATGAATCCCAGTCGTTATAGCCTATATACTGCGATAAGCTGTTTAAAGTAAATAAGGAAAATTTATGTAGTGTATTCGCAAAGCCAAAGAATCGCTTAATGGTTGTTTCACTTACATAGTTTTTGGTTTCTTGAAATACATATTCAGAAATAATTTTACAATGAGCTGGGTCGATATTTCTCAAACCAGATTTTATGAGGACAAATTTCCTGAGTTCGATAAGGAGATCGTTAGCATTCATTAATTAACAGATGGGATGACTACCGCTAATGTCATCATAATTTCACAATTGAGGAAATCTATTCACGAAGAAAGCCTCGTATGAATAAAATGAATGAAACAGAATGAATAAAAATGAATAGCAATGGATAGGATAGGATGCCATTCTAGATTTAGATTTGTCATTATATAATGCACTGCCAAACATTTACCTAACAGCAGCATTAGCGCATAGTATGTCTCCTAAAATAACGCCTGACATGATGAAAACTCATACTTTTTCGTCCCTAAATGGGATAATTCGCAATACTTGTGTTGCCATCATCATTGTATTAACGCTCTTCTCCGCTAAATCGTATTCGCAAACTAAAATTTTTGCAAATACAGTTACCAAGTCAGATCACGTAACCAATGCAACCAATGCAACATTGAACGACAATACCTTTGCATCGGTTAATTCGTATGGCGGAGTTGCTGTTGGTATAGGATCGTATAGCGGCGAACTGGAACTAAAATATCCGGCCCCGGTTGCTGCTGGAGTTACTTCTTATATCAGGATAGACTTTGATGGAGATATCCTGAACAGGCTACTGGGCGGTAGCTTAGGTACTTTACTGGCTAATGTGGGCGGAACGGTAGTTCTGGGGAACCATTCGTTCCAGGTTGGTGCCAGAAACGGCGCTACAGCAGTACCCCCAACAGGTGGAAATAGTGTTGATGGCTTTTCTTCAGATTATTTACGGCTGGTAAAAGATGCAAACGGTTTCTTTTACATTGAAATAACCCCAACACAGGCTTACGACAGGGTGTTTATAAAAGACGTAACCAATGCGCTTCTGCTTTCAGTTTCCAATAGCACTAAGGTTTATTACTCGTTTTATACTTCAGGTACCGACCCCTGCGCGCAGGCGTTTACTACCGGCTATGAAGGAACCGGTATTACACTCGATGCATTACAATTGGGTAGTTCGGGTGTAACTAATAGTGAAAGGGCAATTGATTCAGATCCAAATAATTATTCTCAACTCAGTTTAGGTGTACTTGGCGTGGGCGCATCCATTAGCCAAAATTTTTATTTTGCAACACCATCAAATCCTGGCGATGATATTAACCTGAGAATCAGCTCTTCTCCTGCGTTATTAACGGCCGGGCTTTTACAAAATATATCAATAACAGCATACAATGGCGGTACCCAGGTGTATACCGGATCGGTTCCGACTGTGCTAAATCTAGACCTGCTTGGCTTATTGAATAGCGGGCAACCGGTATCTATACCTTTTTCTCCAGGTGCCAATGTGGTGTACGACAGGGTGAAGGTAACACTGGGTTCGGTGGTAAACTTAAATCTTACCCAAACCTTAAATGTTTATGGCGTAATCCGGTCAGCTGGCAGGCCAACACCAGCAAGTACTGCAATTTCTGCATGTTATAACAGTACAGTAGCTTTAAATGCAACTACGCCTTCTACTAACGAATTAAGGTGGTATGATGCAATTGAAGGAGGAACGGCCTTACAAACTGTTGCTTTTGACGGCACCTTTACAACCCCACCATTAACCGCTAACAAAACTTATTATGTTGCTGCCAGAAGGCTTGGCTGTACGGCAGAATCAACAAGGATTCCTGTTACAATTACCGTAAACCCACAAATTATTTTTAATGGGGCAACTTTACCGAATGCTACACCAGGCTTTGCTTATTCTAAACAATTGGATGCAGCCACAGGTGGAACAGCGGGTTATACTTATGCTGTAGCCGCAGGCAGTACACTACCAGCTGGTTTAACGCTATCATCAACTGGTGCAATTACAGGAACACCAACGGTAAGTGGTAATTCGACATTTGATGTAGTGGCTACTGACAGTAAAGGCTGTAAAGCAACTGCAACCTATAATTTAACGGTTACAGCTTCACTGGTGTTTGTTCCAGGCACATTACCTGATGGTATAACCGGAACGGCTTATCCTACACAGACTATTCCTGCCGCTACCGGTGGAACAGGACCATATACTTACAGTGCAACGGGGGTGCCTCCGGGCTTAACGTTTAACCCGGCAACAAGAGAAATTACCGGAACGCCAACACAACCTGGAATATATTCGATTCCGGTTACAGTTGTTGATGCTAATGGAAACACCATTGTTGCGAGTTATTCGATTAAAATTACTGATCCATTTATATTGCCAACAGCCACCTTAGCTGATGGTACAGTTGGAACAGCTTATCCTGCGCAGGTTATTCCAAGTGCAACTGGCGGAACAACACCTTATACCTATTCAGCAACAGGTCTTCCTCCAGGTTTAACTTTTAATCCATCAACCAGGGCCATTACCGGTACACCAACAACACCTGGAACATATACTGTTCCGGTTACTGTAACCGATGCTGATGGAAAAACTGCAACTACAAACTATAGTATTACAATAAATAATCCGTTGGTACTTCCGGCAGCAACCTTGCCGGATGGAACAGAGGGCGTGGCTTATGCCACACAAGTGTTGCCAGCTGCTACAGGCGGTGTCGGACCATATACTTATGTGGCAACAGATCTTCCTCCGGGATTATCTTTTAACCCGGCTACAAGAGAGGTTACAGGTACGCCAACTCAGGCTGGTAATTATGCAATCGGTGTTACGGTTACTGATAGTCAAGGTAAAACAGCAAGTAATACTTATGCTGTTAAGGTAAATGGTACCTTAACTTTACCTACAAAAACTTTACCTAACGGAGTGGTTGGTTCTTCATACTTACCGCAAACATTGCCTGCTGTAACAGGTGGTACCGCACCTTATACCTATGTAGCTACGAACCTTCCTCCGGGATTGTCTTTTAATCCAACAACAAGAGAAATTTCAGGTACACCAACACAGGGTGGCAACTATAATATTTCTGTAACAGCTACAGATGCCAATAATAATAAAGCAACTACCGCTTATGCCATAACCATAACTGTAAATGCACCTGTTGTGGCTTCGGCTACAGTATGTAGTGGAAGTTCTGCTACTTTAACAGTAAGTAACCTTCAGGCCGGCGTAACTTATAATTGGTATGCCTCAACCGGAAGCACCCCATTAGTAACCGGCAATAATGGTACTTTTGTAACACCTGTTGTAAATTCGGCAACTGTATTTTATGTAGAAGCTGTTTCCGGAACGGCAGTTAGTTCAAGAACATCGGTTACAGTTTCAGTTAACCCACCTGCCACTTTAGCAACGGTTACCACCAATAACCAGGTCATCAACTCCGGACAAAGCGCAACTTTAACTGCTACTGCTGACGCAGGAAATACCATAGCCTGGTTTGATGCGCCAACTGCCGGAACGCAGGTTGGAACAGGAACTTCGTTCACTACACCAGCTTTAACGGCAACCAAAACTTATTATATTGAAACTACAAGCAGCAATGGCTGTAAAAGTGCAAGTCGTGTGCCGGTAACAGTAACCGTAATTAACGGTGGCGGTGCTACAGCTTGTAATGCGGCTAATAGTCAGAATACCGGTATTAATGGTATCTGTCTACTTTGTGGTATAAGTGGTGCAGGTAATTCAACTGATGCTGATGCCAACAACTTCACCAGGATTTCTCTGGCTGTAGGTGTTGCCGCAACCGGTTACCAACAGTTAATTTTTCCATCTGTTGGAACAGCTACTGATAGCATTCGCTTAGATTTAGCTTTACCAACGGGTTTAGCCGATGTTGGCCTTTTAAATAATGTAACCGTTACGGTATTAAATGGTACTACAGTTGTAAAAACGGTACAATTAAACGGCGGGTTATTAAGTCTTCAACTTTTATCCGGAAATCGTTTTGCTGCAACTGTTTTAGCAGGAGGAGCTTATGATAGGGTTCAGGTGAGCTTTGGGGCACTGGTTTCGGCTTTAACCAGCTTAGATATTTATGGAGCAACAGTAGTTTATCCTAATCCAACATTTATATCAGGTGCACAATCTATTTGTTCGGGTAGCACTGCAACATTAAGTGCAACGGCAAATGGTGGTACAACTTTAGCCTGGTTCGATGCGCCAACAGGTGGAACACAGGTTGGAACTGGAGCAAACTTCACTACTCCGGCATTAACCACAACAACTACTTATTATGTTCAGGTAACTAAAGGAACCTGCTCAAATACAACCAGGGTTCCGGTAGTGATTACTGTTAATCCGGCAATTGTATTTGCGGGTACTACGTTGACCAATGCAACAATTGCCTCTCCATACAGCAAACAGTTACCGGTAGCTACCGGCGGAACGCCAGGTTATACCTATGCCTTAGCTGCTGGTAGTACCTTGCCAGCTGGTTTAAGCCTATCGGCAAGTGGCCTGGTAAGCGGAACACCAACTGCAACAGGTAACCCAACATTCGATGTTGTAGTAACTGATACAAAAGGTTGTACTACCACAGCAACATTTACTTTAACTGTAACACCTGCATTGGCACTCACTCCGGGAGCATTACCTAACGGTGTAACAGGTACAGCTTATACTACAAACGGAATTCCAGCCGCAACAGGCGGAACCGGACCATATACTTACACGGCTACAGGTGTTCCTCCAGGATTAACTTTTAATCCGGCAACGAGAGAAATCACAGGTACGCCAACTCAAACCGGAACCTTTACAATTCCGGTTACGGTAACTGATGCCAATGGCAATACCATTACTTCTAATTATACGCTTAAAGTAACTGATCCATTGGTTTTACCAGCAGCCACTTTAGCTAATGGAATTACCGGTACAGTTTATCCTACTCAAACTATTCCATCTGCAACAGGTGGTTCAGCACCTTATACTTATGCTGCAACCGGTCTTCCTCCGGGTTTAACCTTCGATCCGGCAACAAGAGCAATTACCGGAACACCTACACAATCCGGAACTTTCACAGTACCGGTAACCGTTACTGATGCCGATGGAAAAACGACAACCAGTAACTATACAATCGTAGTGGTTGATCCTTTATTGTTGCCAACAGCAACTTTACCTGATGGAACAGAAGGAACAGTTTACGCTACCCAAACCCTGCCTTCGGCCACCGGTGGTGTTGGACCTTATACCTATGTTGCCAGCAACCTTCCGCCGGGATTAACTTTTGATCCGGCAACGAGACAAGTTTCAGGAACACCTACGCAGGCCGGAAATTATTCGATCGGCGTAACTGCTACCGATAGTGAAGGCAGAACAGCAAGTAATACTTATGCACTTAAAGTAATAGGTGTACTATCATTACCTGGTGCAACTTTACCAAACGGCACAGTAGGTACCCCTTACCCAACACAAACTTTACCAGCGGTAACAGGCGGAACAGCACCATATACTTATTTGGCTACAAACCTTCCTCCGGGATTAAGTTTTAATACAGCCACAAGGGAAATTACAGGAACACCAACTTTAGGTGGAACTTTTACGATCTCTTTAACTGCAACAGATGCAAACGGAAACAAAGCCACAACAGCCTATAGCTTAACCGTAACGGTTGATGCACCAGTGGTTGCTGCAGCTACAGTGTGCGCCGGAAGTCCGGCTACATTAAGCGTTAGCAATTTACAGGCCGGAGTAACTTACAACTGGTATGCTTCTACCGGAAGTACACCATTGGCTACCAATAATACAGGTGTTTTTGTAACACCTGCAGTAACTGCTCCAACAGTATATTATGTTGAGGCGGTATCAGGAACTGCAGTAAGTTCAAGAACTGCAGTTAATGTTTCGGTTAACCCGCCAGCTACAGCGGCAACGGTAACCACCAACAACCAGGTAATTAATGCCGGTCAGTCTACCACTTTATTGGCAACAGCTGATGCCGGAAATACCATTCAATGGTACGATGCTGCTACAGGCGGAACACAGGTAGGAACCGGTACTTCATTTACGACCCCTGTGCTTAACGCAACTACTACCTATTATGTAGAAACCACCAATGCAAATGGTTGCAAAAGTGCAAGTAGAGTACCAGTAACCGTAACCGTATTAAATAACAATGGTGGTACTGCCTGTAACGCTGCAAATTCGCAAAACTCTGGTATAAACGGAATTTGTTTATTGTGCGGTATAACCGGCCCAGGAAATTCTACTGATGCCGATCCTACTAACTTTACCAGAATATCTCTTGCAGTAGGTGTAACCGGATCTGGTTACCAACAATTAATTTTCCCTAATGCTGGAACAGCTACGGATAGTCTTCGTTTAGACTTGGCATTACCAACCGGTTTGGCAGATGTTGGTCTATTAAACAATGTAACGGTTACCATATTAAATGGTACTACGGTTGTAAAAACAGTACAATTAAACGGTGGGCTATTAAATCTGCGGTTGTTATCGGGTAACCGTTTCACTGCCACTATACTAGCGGGTGGTGCTTACGATAGGGTACAGGTTAGTTTCGGAGCCTTAGTTACCGCTTTAACCAGCTTAGATATTTACGGTGCAACAGTAGTTTATCCTAATCCAACGATAACAGCGGGTGCACAGACCATCTGTGCCGGAAGCACAGCGACTTTAACCGCAACAGCAAATGGTGGTACAACATTGGCCTGGTACGATGCTGCAACTGGTGGTACGCAGTTGGCCACCGGCGAAACATTTACTACACCAGCTTTAACCGCCACCACAACTTATTATATCCAGGTAAGCAAAGCAGGTTGCCCGAACACAACAAGAGTTCCGGTTACTGTAACGGTTACCCCGGCATTACCAACACCGGTACTGGCAACAATTGCCAATGTTTGTGAGGGGTCATCAGCAACTTTATCGGTTGCCAACCCTGATCCGGCAGTAACATACAAATGGTACGATGCCGCAACTGCTGGTAATTTAGTATTTACCGGGGCGGTATTCCAAACCCCGGCGTTAACAGCAGCTACTACTTACTATGTGGAGGCATCGCAAGGTAACTGTACAAGTACTGCACGTGCTGCAGCAGCGGTATCAGTAAATCCTCGTCCGGCTTTACCTGTGGTAACTGCGAGTTCATCAACTGTAAGTGCTGGTCAAACAGCCATTTTAACTGCCAGTTCTGCAGATCCAACCAACACTTTTAACTGGTACACTTCTAATACTTCAACTACACCGGTTTATGTAGGTGCAACTTATGTTACTCCACCGTTGTTGGCCACTACTACATATTATGTAGAGTCAGTTTCTACAAATGGTTGTGCATCAGCAAGCCGGGTACAGATTACGATAACAGTTGATGGCAACGGTTCTCCTAATCCGGTTCCTTGCGAGGCGGCAACAACACAGGTAAATGGGGTTACAGGTGTAGCTTTATTATCGGGTGTGTTTAACCCTACCTTGGCGATTGATAACGATACACAAACTGCATCTTCATTGGTAATGCCAGTTGGGGCACTTGGTGCATCGGTTTATCAAAGAGTCGGTTTTGGATCGTTATCTAAAGTAGGCGATACCGTACGTGTATTGGTATCATCACCAGGAAAATTATTATCACTTGCGTTATTGGGTAACGCTGCAGTTACTACTTATGTTGGAAGCAACAGTAATGGCGATTCGCACCTGTTAAACGATAACTTAATTAATATCCAATTATTAAGCGGCAATACACAGGCCTTAATCACTTTTGTTCCAACGAATGTTTTCGATGGGGTAGAGGTTAGGTTAAACTCAGGTTTATTGGGCGCTTTAACTTCGATTAACTTAAATTACGCACAACGTATTTTAATGGCGCCAACAGTAACGGCTGCCAATGTTACCTCTTGTGTAGGTTCTACTGCACAGCTGCAGGTGAGCAATCCATCAGCAGGTTTAACTTACAGGTGGTATGATGCAAGCGGTACTTACCTAAGCGGTAAAGACGGTGTTATATTTACTACTCCGGTTTTAACAGGCGATACTAAATTCTATGTGGCTGCAGTTTCAGCAACGGGTTGTGTAAGCTACAAAACAGTAGTAAATGTGACTACAAATCCTGCTCCGGTAACGCCTGATTTACTTTCGGCATCGGTTAATACCTGCCCTAACACATCGGTTACCTTCCAGGTTAAAAATCCGGTTGCTGGTACCACTTATAACTGGTACGATACCGCAACCTCAACTACTGTATTATTTACCGGTGATAACTTTACTACACCGTTAATTACGGCAGACAGAAGTTATTTTGTGGCTGCGGTAAACAGCTGTGGTACATCATCAACCAGAACTGAAGGTAAAATTGTACTTGGAACCATTGATGTTCCGGTAATTACACCACCATCAATAACCATTAGTGAAGGTTCTGTTGCTGTATTAAAAGCAACTTCGAGTACAGCGGGAGCAACCATTAACTGGTACACTACTGCCAACGGAACAGTTCCGGTATACACTGGCGAAACCTATGTAACGCCACAATTAAGCAGTACAACTACTTATTATGTAGAGGCTACCATACCAGGCGGATGTACTGCAACGAGCAGGGCAACCGTAACTGTAACGGTAATTCCTAATGGTGGCCCGATACCTACCCCTTGTGGAGCGGCTACAACAACAGTTGCAAGCGGTGTAACAGGTGTAGCAGTATTGGCCGGCGTGTACAACCCTTCTTTTGCGGTTGATAACGACATCAACACAGGATCTAGCCTGGTTATCCCGGTTGGCTTATTAGGTGCATCTGTTTATCACCAGGTTGGTTTTACTGGATTATCGAATGTAGGCGATACCTTAAGAGTAAAAATTACTACTCCGGGTACATTGCTTTCGGTAGCTGTACTACCTAACTTAACAGTAACCACTTTCCAGGGAACAACCAGCAATAACGATGCAGTTTCTGTATCTAACCCATTAATTAGTTTAAAACTATTAAGCGGTGGAACATCGGCTATATTAACTTTCGTACCGACCAGCAGGTTTGATGGAGTAGAATTGAGGTTGAACTCGGGTTTACTCGGAGCACTAACCTCAGTTAATTTCGATTATGCACAAAGGGTAATCACAGCGCCTACAGTTAGCGCCGCTACAGCAAGTGCTTGTCAAGGATCATCAGCAACCTTAAATGTTCAGAATCCACAGGCAGGTGTAGTGTACAAATGGTACCTGGGTACAACTTATCAAACAGGAAAAGACGGGGCAACTTTCACAACCGATCCAACTTTAGCTGCCGGAACCTATGTTTATTCGGTAACTGCAACAGCTAATGGCTGTGAAACTTTAGGTACTAAAGTAACAGTAACCGTATTGCCTCCGGCAGTAGCACCAATTCCGTCAACTACTAATCCGGCTACTACTTGTATAGGTACATCGGCTACCTTGAGTGTACAGGCAGTTGCTGGCATTACTTACAACTGGTATGATGCGGCCACAGGTGGAAATATGTTGGTAACCAATAACAGCAGCTTTAATACGCCTGCAACACTTGCAGCAGGAACCTACGATTATTATGTAGAAGCCGTAAGTGGAGCAGCCTGTTCAAGCTCAACCCGTACCAAGGTTTCAATTACGGTTAATCCATCGGCATTACCTACTGATTTAACGGTAACCGGAACAACTTCACTATGTGCTTCTGGTACGGCAGTACTTACTGCAGCCAGCACCACGGTAACCAGTCCGGTATTTACCTGGTACAGTGATGCAGCTTTAACACAGGTGGCTTATGTTGGAGCAGTGTTTACTACACCAGCAATTACAGCCACCACCAAATATTATGTTACTGTTGGCGGAACAAATAAATGCGCTAACACGGCAGGTAATGCAAAAGAGGTTACCATTACAGTAAACCCTGTTGCAGGCCCATCTGATATCAATTTAGCTGGAACAAGTACAGTGTGCGGCGGTTCCTCAGTTACTTTAACTGCAACAAGTACAACTGTAACCAACCCGGTATTTACCTGGTATAGTGATGCCGCTTTAACAACGGTAGCATTTACCGGAGCTAGCTTTGTTACGCCAACACTTAATGCTACAACCACTTATTATGTAACGGTTAAAGGCGATAATAAATGCGAAAATACGCCAGCTACTGCAAAATCGATTACCATTACAGTTAATCCTGCTGCTACTGATGCTGACATTACTGCAAGCGGAAACACTTCAATCTGTAAAGGATCAACGGCAGCATTATCTGCCTCAACAACGACGGTAATTAATCCGGTGTTTACCTGGTACAGTAATGCTGCTTTAACAACTGTAGCTTACGTAGGAGCAAACTTTACTACACCAGTACTGAATGCAAGTACAACTTATTATGTAACCGTTAGGGGTGATAACAAATGTGAAAATTCAGCTGCTAACGCTAAAGCAGTTACCGTAACCGTTAAGGATTTTGCTACTGCTGCAGACATTGCAGTAAGCAACGCCCAAATCTGTTCAGGCTCTACCGTAATGTTAATGGCCTCGAGTACCACGGTAACACAACCAGTATTTACCTGGTACAGCGATGCTTCATTAACCAACGTGGTATTTACCGGACCAACCTTTACCATAGCTGGCTTAACCGCTACGACCACTTATTATGTAAGTGTTAAAGGAACCAATAAATGCGAAAATGCTGCAGCCGATGCTAAAGCTGTAACCGTAATAGTTAATCCATTGGCTACCACTACCGATATTATTCTTAACGGAAGCACAACTGCTTGCGCAGGCTCATCGGCAGTATTAAGTGCAACTTCGGTAACAGTAACCAATCCGGTATTTACCTGGTACAGTGATGCGGCTTTAACCAATGTAAGTTTCGTTGGCGCTACGTTTACTACGCCGCCTTTAAATACAACTACTACTTATTATGTAACGGTTAAAGGCGACAATAAATGTGAGAATGCGCCTGGTACGGCAAGGGTGATCACCATTACGGTAAGCCCGGTTGCTACAGCTTCTGATATCACGGCTGCTGATGCAACAATCTGCTCTGGATCTGGTACTACCCTGGTGGCAAGTACAACAACGGTAACCAACCCAACATTTACCTGGTACAACGACGCTGCTTTAACTTCGGTTGCTTATGTCGGCGCATCATTTGTTACCCCGGTATTAACGGCAACAACTAAATATTATGTTACAGTTAAAGGCGATAATAAATGTGAAAACTCAGGTATTACTGCCAAAGTGGTAACTGTAAACGTTAATCAAGGTGCAACAGCTGCAGATATTACCTTATCTACACCTACAATAGTATGCGGATCGGGTACAGCGGTAATCAATGCAAGCTCAACAACAGTAACCAGTCCGATATTTACCTGGTACAACGATGCTTCATTAACCAGTGTGGCCTTTACCGGACCAATATTTACCACACCGGTACTAACCACTACCACCACTTATTATGTAACTGTAAAAGGTGCTAACAAATGTGAAAACAGTGCCGCAAATGCAGCAAGTGTTACCATTAAGGTTAACCCAGTAGCAGTTGCAGCTGATATTGTGGTAAGCGGTTCAACCAGTGTTTGCGGAGGATCTAAAGCCGTATTAACAGCAAGCAGCACAACAGTTACCAATCCGGTATTTACCTGGTATACCAATGCAACTTTAACTGATGTAGCTTTTGTAGGTGCAGTATTTACCACGCCAACATTAGCCGCAAACACTACTTATTATGTAACTGTAAAAGGCGATAACAAATGTGAAAACAGCGCGGCAACGGCCAAATCTGTTAATATTGTTGTTAACCCGGTAGCTTCGGCAACTGATGTTACTGCCGCAGATGCAACCATTTGTGCAGGCTCGTCAGCCAGCTTAGTGGCCACTACCACAACAGTAACTAATCCAATATTTACCTGGTACAGCGATGCTGCTTTAACAACACCAGTATTTACGGGAGCAACGTTTAACACACCGGCATTAAATGCAGCAACTAAATATTACCTAACCGTAAAAGGCGATAACAGATGTGAGAGTTCAGCAGCAAATGCGAAAGTAGTTACCGTTAATGTAAATACAGGTGCAACCGCTGCCGATATAACATTATCAACCCCTGCCAGGATATGTGGCTCTGGAACAGCAGTAATCAGTGCAAGCTCGACAACAGTAACCAGTCCGATATTTACCTGGTACAATGATGCTTCATTAACAAGTGTTGCCTTTACCGGACCAATATTTACTACTCCTGTATTAACGGCTACCAAAACTTATTATGTAACCGTTAAAGGTGCCAACAGGTGTGAAAACACAGCAGCAAATGCAAAAACAGTAACCGTAACGGTTAATCCAAATGCTGTTGCAACAGATATTACAGTAAATGGATCAACTTCAGTTTGTGCAAGTACGGCTGCAACTTTGGCTGCAACAAGCACAACGGTTACCAATCCAATATTTACCTGGTATAGCGATGCTTCTTTAAACACAGTAGTATTTACAGGTTCAGTGTTTACCACACCAGTATTAACTGCCAGTACAACTTATTATGTAACCGTTAAAGGGGATAATAAATGTGAAAACACGGCAGCAAATGCAAGGGCAGTAGCCGTTACCGTAAGTGCAGCACCAAACAACCCTGTAGTGTCTGTTCCAAACGGAGGCATATGTGCAGGAGATGGTGCTACCCTAACCGTAACCAATGCACAGGCAGGTGTTACCTACGAATGGTACAATGCAGCAGTTGGTGGTAATTTATTATTCACAGGCACTACATTCAATGTAACAGCTTTAGCGGCAACAACAGATTACTACGTTTTAGCAATCGGAACCGGAGGTTGTAACAACAATGGTGGCCGTGTTAAAGTAACGGTTACTGTTAATGCGAAACCAACGGTACCAACAGTGGCCTCATCATCAGTTAGTGTTTGTACAGGCAGTTCAGCTGTATTAACTGTTACAAACCCTCAAACAGGTGTAACTTACAATTGGTACACGGCATCAGCAGGTGGAACATTAGCCGGAACGGGTGTAAACTTTACAACACCTGCAGTTAATGCAAACATCACCTACTATGTTGAAGGTGCAAACGGAACTTGTACATCGTCATCCAGAACACCGGTAAATGTAACTGCATTACCTGTACCAGTTGCACCGGCATCGGTAACAGCGGCAAATGGAACACTTTGTGCTGGTAGTTCAACCATATTAACTGTAAATAATCCGGTAACAGGATTAGTATACAGATGGTATGCTGCAAGCTCAGGCGGGGCAGTATTGGCCGAAGGTATAACCTTTACTACACCAAACTTAACTGCTACCACCATCTATTATGTAGAGGCAATAGCCGTTGGAGGTTGTGCTAGTCCGACAAGAACAAGTGTTACCGTTAATGTATTGCCAGTACTGGAAAAACCAGTAGTGGTGGTGCAAAACACAACACCAAACAGTGTAAACTTTGCATGGGCTGCGGTTGCAGGTGCTACGGCATACGAGGTTTCTTTAGACAATGGTTTAACCTGGGTTAATCCAACAAGCGGATCAACCGGAACAAGCCATTTGGTTACCGGTTTAAAACCAGATCAAAGTGTAACCATCATTGTAAGGGCCAGAGGTCAGATTGAGTGTCAAACCAGTGCAAATTCTAACCCGGTAACTGGCAAGGCTGCAAATCCTTTTGGAGATCAGGTTTACATACCAAATGCATTTACTCCGAATAACGACGGTAAAAACGATGTCTTCCTAATCTATGGTAATACCATAGCAAGTGCGAAAATGAGTATTTACACACAATGGGGTCAATTGATATTCCAATCAGATAATGTCGCAAATGGATGGGATGGAACCTTCAAAGGTGTAAATCAACCGATTGGGGTTTATGTTTACATGGTCGATATTACATTCACCAATGGAACAACATCATTGAGAAAAGGTACTGTAACGCTGATTAGATAAGAAGAGGATTAATAATAAACAGATAAAAACAAAGACCATGAAAATATTATCGGCTTTAAAAATATATGTTGCAGTGCTAGGATTGCTGCTGTGTACAGCAAAGTCCTTCGCACAAACTGATCCGCATTTTTCACAATATTATGCAAACCCATTGTATCTTAACCCGGCCCTGACGGGAGTAATAGATGGCGATTACCGTGCAACTGTAAACTTTAAACAACAATGGAGCGCGCTTAATAGCTCTTTCTTAACGGGTGGTGCATCTTTCGATATGGCTCCTAAAAAGAACTTCGCATTTGGTGCAACCGTTTTAAACCAGAGGGCCGGAGAGCTTGATTTTAATTACCTGTCGGCCCTGGTATCGGGCTCGTACCGTTTAAGGTTTGGTGCCGAAGGTTTGCAGATGGTAAGCTTTGGATTACAGGCCGGTGTAATTAACCGCAGTTTCGATTTCTCTCAAGCCAGGTTTGGTAACCAGTTTAATCCAATTTCAGGCTATGATGGCGGTATGATGAGCGGCGAAACACTTTCATCCCAGTCCTCTTTGGTTCCTGATGTAAACGCAGGCGTAATGTTTTTTGATGGTAACCCTAACAAAAGTGTAAATGTTTTCTTGGGAGCAAGTGCAGCGCACTTAACACGGCCGATGGATCGTTTTTCAGGCTCAAACTCGCGTATTCCTATCCGTTTTACCGCACATGGGGGAGCACGTATCAAAGCCTCAGATTTATTGGATATTGTACCCAATGCATTGTTCATGTACCAGGGCAATACAAACGAAGTTTCCTTAGGTGCTTATGCACAGCTTAATGTTAACCCATCAGCAAATATCCTGTTTGGTGGCAATTACCGTAATAAGGATGCTGCAATTGCCTTTGTGGGCTTACAGTTAAAGAACATGGTGTTTGGGTTAAGCTATGATATAAATACCTCTACATTTAATCGTGCTTCCAATAGTAACGGTGGATTAGAGCTTTCCATATCACTTATTGGCCGTAACGGAATTATTGGTCCGAATTTCTTTTGTCCACGTTTATAATTAATCAAATGGAGCGATCATGATTTTATGATCATGACCGCTTCATAACCATTGAAACAAGTTTAGAAAGATGAAAAAAATATTACTCTTTTTGTTAGTGGCACTTGGCGGTTTTGCAAACGCGCAGTATGTGGTAAATTATAAAAAGGTTGCCGATACTTATTTCGAAAATAAGGATTATTATGCGGCATCAACTTTTTATAAAAAAGCCTTAAAAATTACTGGCGATAGTACCCAGGCCATTTTACCGTATGGTATGGAAAGAAAATCGGCAACTAATGATAAAGTGATAGAAGATTACGAAGGATCGATTTATAACCTTGCAGAGTCAAGTAGATTGTACAGGGAGTTTAACGAGGCTGAAAAATATTATGCTATAGCGATAACCTTTACCAATACACGATATAGAAAGGCATTATACTATTATGCAGAAAGCTTAAGGGCAAATAAAAAATTTAACCTGGCTATTGATGCTTTTCAACAGTTTATCCAGAAAAATCTGGGTGATGCATTAGCTAAAGATGCCCAAAAGGAAATCGAATCGTGCAAATTTGCGATCGATGAAATGCGCTTTCCACGCATGGTACAGGTTAAAAAAGTACCTGGCAATGTAAATGGTTTAGGATCCAATTATGCTCCTGTTAAAATTAATAACGAGTTGTATTTTACTTCATCTCGCCCGGTTGCTGTAGGGAGTAAGAAAGACATGGTTAAAACAGATGCCGGCGAAGTTCAGGTATCAACCAAAAGCAATCCATTTATTAATGGCATTTATGTAGCTAAAGGCGGATTAACTTCAACAGATATTGCAGTTAAAAAAATTGATATCAGCTTTCCTAAAAATATGGAAGCTGCTGCTGCTGCTTTTACTCCCGATGGAAATACGGTTTACTTCACCGCTTGGAAGGATAAAGAAAAATATGCTATTTATTCTTCAAAAAAAACTGGTGATAAATGGTCAGATCCACAACCTGTTGGTTTACAGGTGAACAGTAAAGATTTTAATTCATCGCAGCCTTTTGTGACCAGCGATGGTAAATTCCTCCTTTTCTCTTCTGATAGAAGTGGCGGTTATGGTAAATTCGATCTTTGGTATTGTGCCATAAGGGAAGATGGTTCATTAGGTCAGGCTGTAAATTTTGGTCCGGAGATTAATACCGAAGCCGACGAACGTGCTCCATATTATAACACCTTAACCAAAAAGTTATTGTTCAGTACTGACGGCCGAATAGGTTTTGGAGGTCTTGATTTCTTCGAGTCAGAAGGTGATCTGGTAAATTGGTCTAGTCCTAAAAACCTGGGTTATCCATTCAACTCATCAAAAGATGATCTTTACTTTACCGCAACCGATGATAAAGGTACGAAAGGTTATATTAGTTCTGATCGCGAATCGTCATGCTGCTTAGAAGTATTTGAAGTGAAAAAAGAATACCTTTCTATAGCAGGACTTTTAACCGATTGTAAAACTAAATTACCATTAGCAGGTGCCGATGTAACCCTAACCAATGCAGAAGGTTCTCAGAAAATAACAACCGGAACCGATGGTATTTACAGGTTTAAGGTAGATTCGAAAAGACCGATCAAATTGCTCTTTGCAAAAGATAATTATTTTGCAATTACTAAAAACTATGCCTATGAAGAACTGGCGAAGGCAGATACCTTAATTTATAAAGATTATTGCTTAAGTCCTTTCAAATTAGGTATCCCAATAACTTTAGAAAACGTTTATTACGAATTTAATAGTGCCGAACTCACCGAAGCTTCTAAAAAGGTATTGGATTTTCTGATCCCGATTATGGAAGATAACCCTGGAATGGAAATAGAACTAGGTTCACATACCGATAATATTGGTACAGATGAATATAACCTGGATCTATCCAACAGAAGGGCAAAATCTTGTACTGATTATTTAGAAAGCAAGGGAATTGCAGCTTCCAGAATGACTTCTAAAGGATATGGAGAATCAATGCCGATTGCGCCAAACGAAATTATCGTTAAACGTAAGAAAAAAGATAATCCTGAAGGAAGAGCAAAAAACAGAAGAACAGAATTTAAAGTGACCAAAAAATAATAAACAATTAACATCCCGGAGAGCCATCTTTTTTTAAAAAAAGATGGCTTTTTTTATGGCTTTTTCATGAAATGAAAAGATCCTTGGTTCATAATACGGGTTTGCAATCCCGGTAAAACGGAGGCTAATTAATTGTTGCTTAGTGGAGGCACGAACCAGGGCATTTGAGCTTTAATCCAATAGCAAATTTTTAATCTCAATTCTTCCTTTGCCCCAGTGCCCTCACGGACCAAAAAACGAATTAAGAGGCTAACGAAGTCCATTACATTTTGAGGTTAACCTTGAATTAAGATTCACCAATTATGAGCTGAGAACTGATAATTAAATTAATCTTTGTAATTTTCGGCTATCATATAAACGCGATGAAGCTGAATATCCAACCAACCATAATTTTTAGAACACCTAAATTTTCATATCAATCCGAACTGGTAGATTGTTGGGAGGAATTAAAACGCGCTATTTCTGTATCTTCAGCAGCTTTTTATGAAACCATAAAAGAGGTAAAGGCAAGCGAACTCAAAGATCTTCCCCCTAGGGTTTATTTTACCATCTGGAAATATTTTAACCGTGCAAAATTCCGGTCGACACCTTATGGCACTTTTGCTGGTTTCAGCTTGTTAAATAATGCCATAAAGCCATCTGAAAGCAGAATCGTAATTGAAGAGGCTCAAAAGGTCCGCGAACTGATAGATTGGCCTTACAAAAATAATATTCAATTGCCTTTAGCAGACCTGTTGCAAAAGAATTGCCTCCTATTTAGTAACAGCAGTTATTATTTAACGCCCAACAGTATCCGGTATATAGCCTGTACCGAAGGTGTTTTCGAACTGGCCGAGTTAGATCAGGATGACTTTGTAAAACAGATACTGGCAGCCTGTTTAAAGCCCGTCAGGTTTAATGATCTGATAAAACAATTAAATCTTAGCGATGCTGAAACCCATAATCTATTTGATTTGCTGCAGGATATGCATGATTTGCAGCTTATTTTTACCAACTATGATCCTAATATTATAGGTGATGATTATTTTGAACGTTTAGGCCTCACGGCTGCAGCCAGGCTGCCGAAATATCTTATTGCACAACGCACAGCTTTATCGGGTGGTATTAATGAACGTTTGTTTCAGGCCATTCCAGGTTTGATCAATACACTGCATAGTATAATTCCGGCAAAAGATCGTGATGCCCTTAGCCAGTTCCAGGCGAGGTTTAGGAAGAAATTCGAAGATCAGGAAGTACCGCTTTTATTAGCGCTTGATCCGGAAATGGGGGTAGGGTACGATGAGTTGGAGCAGTCAGGTCAAAACAGCGGGTTTACCACACGTTTCAATAATAAGCCCCCTAAAAAAGCAGAGGTAGAAAATATAAAAACGGCATTAAAATCCTATCTGACGGAGCAAAACTTCGAAAAAGGTAAAGTTATTTACCTGAACAAACTAGATTTGAAGCCGAATCAGAAATTAGCACCTCTTCCCAATTCGTTTAGCATGGTAATGTCGCTTCATGAAGATTTGATTTTTATTGAACAGATGGGGGGAGCAACATCGAATGCACTGAACGGAAGATTTACTATGGCTGCAGATGAGGTAGCACAATATGCTAAAAACATTGCAACTGCAGAACAAGAGTCAAATCCGGAGGTACTGTTTTTCGATGTGGCTTACATGGTAGAGGCCAATGTAGATAATGTAAACAGGCGAAAACTGATTTATGGGCATCAATTATCCATCTTAAACTTTGATACCTCCGCATCGCCACTCGCCTTAAACGATATACAGATTTCAATTCGAGGCACAGAAATTATTCTTCGCTCTAAGCAATTAAATAAGCGGCTTGTACCAAGAATGGCTTCTGCATACAACTACATACGTTCTGATCTTTCTGTATTCCGGTTGCTGTGCGATTTGCAATATCAGGGCATACAGGCAAATCTTTCTTTTCAACTTGATGCCGTTTTCCCGGACCTGGATTATTATCCAAGGCTACAATATCAAAATATCGTTTTAAGCAGTAATAAATGGAGAATTAAAAAAGAAGCCCTTTTAGGAAACGATCAAAAGCCACTGTCTATCGCCAATTTTAGGTCGTACCTGAGCAATTTAGGCGTTAGCGAATATTTTAAAGCAGGTATATCCGATCAAACCTTGTGCTTTGCCCTTCAAAACGATGATGATATTGGTGCTTTTTTGCAGTACCTGCAAAAAAATGGAAGTACTTACATAGAAGAAATGTTACTGCCTCAAAACAGTATTGTGATTGATGAGGCCACTAAGCCCTATTTAGCGCAGTTTGTAATAAGCATAGGTCACAATGAACAAATTTATCGGGGTTTGACTAAAACACTCGTAAATGAAGAGGTAACAAGATTTTTCTTACCAGGAAAAGAATGGTTGTATTTCGAAATTTATTGCCACCATCAGCGTGGTGATCAGATTTTGGCAGAAATAATCGCTCCCTTTGTATCCGGTTATACAGATCTTATTAAAGCGTGGTTTTTTATCCGCTACAATGAAAATGGAAACCACATCAGGTTTAGGATTCAACTTAACGATCCAGTAAACGGACAGCTATTAACATCAAAACTTATGGATGATCTTGACCTGTTCTTAAATTCGGGTCTGGTGTCTGATGTGCAGATTAAAACCTATAAGCGTGAGTTAGAGCGTTACGGCAGTAATATGATCGAACAGGTTGAGCAGCATTTTGCCATTGATAGCGAATTTGTATTATCGCTTTTGGAAACCCAGACTGATGATTTCAACAAATATCAATTATGTAGCCTTTTGTTTTCAAAGATTATCGAATCTAATATCATAGATAAGGTTGCCATGAATAAAATTGTGAAATTAATGTCTGATAGTTTTAATGAAGAGCACCGGTTAGATGCAGCCGATTTTAAACAATTAAATATTCATTATCAAGAGTTTCGAAAAACAGAAAGTACAGCATTAATAGCAGGGCAGCAGAAAGCCTTTGACCTGTTTTCGGGTTCGTTTAACAAAATTCTTAAACTTTGCAGTCCGGAAAATGCACCAAAGCTATTGACCGATTTAATCCATATGCATGTAAACCGGCTTTTCAGCAAAGATCAGCGGACTCATGAAATGATCATGTACTATTTTCTGCTAAAAGATATTCAGCGCCAGAATGCTACGAAAATTTAGCGGTTTAACTTAGCCAATGGATTCAGGGCCGTTACATTTATTTCAGTAATATAACGGTTAAGCGGATCTTTGTAATGCCTGAATTCATAATCATTGCCATAAAAACTACTCAGGCGCTTGGCAATATTCTCAATTCCAACATGATGGCTTTCCGTCTGCCTGCCCTTATTGTCATTGATCATGTTGATGGTGCTGATATTAAGTTTGTCTTTTTGATAAGCAATTTTAATAAGTGCCTGTTGAGTAGAATGCGAAACATTTCCATGCTTAAACATGTTTTCCACTAGCGTTAATAAAATAAGCGGCGGAAATCTTAACCCGAACATATCACCCGTTACCTCGAGTTCCAGGTTAATTGTGTTAGCGGTACGCAGTTTATGGAGGTTAATCAGATGTTCAATTTGCTCAATTTCTTCACCCAAAGGAACCATCTCTGATGCTTCAGGCCGTTTTAATGCATAACGCATCATTTCTGACAGATTCATGATGGCGTCTGCCGCCATTGGCGCCTTTTTGCGGGCATCATTATAAATAAAGTTCAACGTATTAAACAGAAAGTGCGGGTTGATCTGACTGCGCAGGTAATCGTTTTGCGATTGAACCAAATCATTCTCTAAAGCCTGCTTTTCGATTTGGGTAACAAGATTCTGTCTTTCCAGCGCCTCTAATCTTTTTTGATCCTGGAATGATTTAATAATATATACATAACCGGTAGAATAACCAATATAGAGTATACACCTGTAAACACAAGATAATATAAATTCGCGATCTAAGAATCCTATTGGACTTTTCGTTAGCAGCCCTATTTTTTCAAACAAAATGATCAGTAGAAATGTAGAAACTGTATATCCGGAAATTACTAATGTAATCAGAGATACAATTTTTAATATTTTTAATGATTTCGTTAGCGTTGTTAATGCTTTCTTAAAGAAAAAACCATAAATATAGAATGTAGAAATATTAACAATGTAAACGAGTAAATAAGCGGCAGGTTGTCTGAACCTGTTGGTTACCAAACCAAGAATAAATACTTCATAAACGATGTAAAGACTCCATACCAATAGGTGAAACTTGTACTTTTCGTAGAATGTTTTTAAGTTTAAAAAGTTCATTTTTTTTCCTTTAATCTATTGAAATGGGGTTTTTATCTCCCAAAACTGGGGGTTTGTGTAAAAAAATGGTTGTAGTTAGTTTTGACATGCATCTTTACAGAAAATTAATAACAAAAATAATTACAACAGTTAATATACAACATTATGAAAGCTCAAAATACAACTGCCACAACTAAACTTGCTAAAAAAACTGCTTTTATTTATAAAAACATTAAAGCTCAAAATAACTATTCTACAAGTCCAACAGGCGATATGAGTCATAGCGTAATGACAAGCTTCATTGTAGATGTAATATAGTTTATTCAGAAATACAGTAGCTACGGGTAAATTTGCTAATAAGCGTTTTGTTTATAAAAAATATTAAGGTTCAGAACCATTAAGCAACTCATCTGAGTTCTGAACAAAGCCATGCAATAATACTGATCGACTGGATTTATACTGTTTTAGGATTATTGATTCCTGTTGGATTTTAGTAAACTGCTTTGTACATAGGCGAAGAAAGTATCTTTATAACCTTCGCCAATTTGTATCATTTCGTTATTTACCAAACGGATTATATTTCCATCTACCTTTTTAATTGCAGCCTTGGCAACAATATTAGATTTATTAACACGTATAAATGCGTGGTTTTCTAAAGCCTTTTCAATTTCCTTAAGTGTAAGATAGGTAGTATGGGTTTCAGATTTGGTAATAATCTGTATATAGTTCTGCAGTGCCTTGATGTAAAGTATTTCGTCTATTGCAATATTGGAAAAAGCATATTTATGGTCGCCTTTAATATATAGGGCTGCTGCCGGCTCTGCTTCTTTGGGAGTAACTTTTGTGCTGTTTGCTTCTTTCTTTAAAATCCTGTCGATACCTATTGCAAATTTTGAAAATGAAATGGGTTTTAACAGATACTGATCCGATTGTACGTCAAATGCTTGCAAGGCATAATCCGGATGCGCTGTAGTAAAAATTAAATACTTTGCTTTTTCCCTGATATTTTTGGCCAGTTCTAATCCATTTATTCCCGGCATATCAATATCCATAAATAATAAATCAATTTCGTCTTTTAAACTTATCTCCGTAAGCGCCTGGACAGGGCTGGTAAAAGTTTTAAAAACTGTTAAACCAGGCATTTCTGCAATGTGATCAGTTAGTACTTCAATTGCGTGTTGCTCGTCGTCTATAACAACGCATTTTAGATTCATGGGTATAAATAGGTTTGTTTTGATTTGAATGCAAGTTAAATAAAAATGAATTGATTTAGCACATGGGCTAAAAAAAATCTTCAATCCGTTTCATCTAAAAAACTTAGGGGTTTCGTGTAAAATTCTGGGGGGTTCATGTAAAAAAATTAATCTCACCACTTCTTTTCTTAATCTTTATACTGTTTGCCAAAAACACATAATTAGAAGTGAAAACTGCTAATTGAAAAAAAACATCTACCTGCCCAATTTTGTGTAGCCTGTTATATAATAAAATTAAAAACAGGCCATACAATACTGGGTTAAAATTTACTTAAAACAAAAACCGAAAAACAAAGAAATATTCCCCTACACCTACCAAGTCTCCACATGAAACACAACGAATACGAATATTTACTGAACAAAATCTACTACAAGGGGATTCTGAAAAATCAAGGAATCAACTCGGATATGTACCAAAGAATGCAAAATGAATATAGCAATCTTGACGGACAAAGCATTGTTAAGGGTCAGTTGGAGGGCGATTATGCATTTAGAAAATCTTTCCTGGTAGTACGCAACTACGTTCAGCAGGCCATTAAAGATGGTATGAAAAGCCTTCAGTTTACAATGCAGGCAGCTGATATCAATAAATTAACATACATGGTTGATATGTTAAACAGAAACTTTTTTGATAAGCAAAGTTTAGATCAGATTATTATCACCGCTAACTCGGTATTTAATCAGTACAATTTAAAAAACTAACCACCTAATAAGAGATAAAAACATGGAATTGAAAGACGAAATCGGGCAATTTGCCGTAAGAATTAAGAAAATGCTTCCACAAGTTCAATCTGAGGATTTAACAAGGAATGCGTTAGTTATGCCTTTTATCCAAATCTTAGGATTTGATCCTTCTGAGGTTCAATCTGAAGCTGTTTTAGATTTTGGGGTTAAAAAAAGTAAAAAAGTTGATTATACCATTATGAAAGATGGCGAACCAACTATTCTTGTGGAATGTAAACATCATAATGATAATTTAGATATTCACGATTCACGTCTTTCGAAATACTTCCGTAAAACAAAAGCTAAATATGGTTTATTAACCAATGGTTTAGTATATCGCTTTTACACAGAGAAAATGGTAAGATCAAAGAAAAATCAGGAACCATTATTTGAATTTAAAATAACTGATACTAAAGCGGCAATCATTGCCAAAATGATCGAAGATCATAACGTTGCTTCAATATAGCCCGCATTAATCTAGTGGCAAGCTCAACAAGATTAATTTTAATCGAAGCACTTCCGAAAATTATTACTTAAAAGCCCTGATCTGATCGGGGCTTTTTTATATCCGGTGCCAAAAGAAAAAGGGAGAAACCGATCCGGTTTCTCCCTTTACCATTATAAGTGATTTACTGATTAAATTAGTTCTACACTTCTGCTTACAAAAGCTGTCAATTCTGCACCTGTTAACATACCTTGTGCTAAAAGCGCTAAATCTACAGCTTGTTTGGCCAGGTTGCTTTGCTCTTCTCCTTCAGCTTTTAAAATTTTACTTATCAGCTTATGGTTTCCGTTAATGGCAACCTTATAGTTGTCTGGCATTTGGCCATAGAAGCTCATTCCACTACCCATTGCAGCCATATCTTTCATCCGACGCATAAATTCGTCCATGGTAATGGTAACCGGTAATTCTTCAGGGTGTAAAGCCACAATTTCTACATGCATACCAGGTTTGATAACTGCTTTTTCAAAAATACCAGTTAATTCTTTTACCTGCTCTTCGCTTAATACATGCTCATTCTGTTCGTCTTTTTCAATTAATTTGTCGGCAACACCTGAATCCACACGTTTAATCGATGTTTTTTCCAGTTTTTGCTCTAACTGATTGATAAAGTGGTTGTCAATAGGCGAATCCAATACCAGAACATCATAATCCTTTTTATTGGCCGATTGGATGAAAGCATCCTGTTTAGCGGCATCATTGGTGTATAAATAAACCACAGTACCGTTTTTATCAGTCTGTAAAGGAGATACTTTTTCTTTGTATTCAGGAAGCGTAAAGAGCTCATTTTTAGTGTTACCAACCAAAGCAAAATCTTTGGCTTTATCGTAAAACTTCTCTTCACTGATCATACCGTATTTAACGAATAAACCAATGTCTTTCCATTTGTCTTCATAAGCTTTACGGTCTTTTGCAAAAAGTTCAGCAAGCTTATCGGCAACCTTTTTGGTAATGTAGTTATTGATCTTTTTAACATTGCTGTCAGCCTGTAGGAAACTACGCGATACGTTTAATGGAATATCAGGCGAATCGATTACACCGTGCAATAGCATTAAAAATTCCGGTACAATATCTTTAACCTCATCGGTTATGAAAACCTGGCGTGAGTAAAGTTTGATCTTGTTACGCTGTATTTCGAAGTCGTTTTTCAATTTAGGGAAATATAGAACCCCGGTTAAATTGAACGGATAATCAACATTAAGGTGGATCCAGAATAATGGTTCTTCACTAAACGGATATAATTCGCGGTAAAAACTCAGGTAATCCTCGTCTGACAAATCTGCAGGAGCTTTTGTCCAGATCGGGTTGGTGGTATTGATAATGTTATCAACTTCAACATCCTTATATTTTGCTTTACCCTCTTCATCAACGCCATCTTCAACTGATTCCGTTTTGGTGCCGAATTTAATCGGAACAGGCAAGAATTTAGCATATTTATCCAGGATTCCCTGAAGTTTGCTTTCTTCTAAAAATTCTTCAGAATCTTTATTTACATGAAGGATGATGTCGGTACCACGTGTAGTTCTGGTGCCTTCTGTAATTTCGAATTCGGTACTGCCATCGCAAACCCAACGTGCAGGTTCTGCACCATCTTGATATGATAAAGTTTGAATCTCAACTAAATCTGCAACCATAAAGGCCGAATAGAAACCTAAACCGAATTTACCGATGATTTCATTGGCATCTTTCGCATCTTTAAATTTTTCTACAAACTCACTTGCACCAGAAAATGCAACCTGGTTAATGTATTTTTTGATCTCTTCGGCAGTCATCCCCAAACCATTATCACTAACCGTGATGGTTTTGGCCTCCTTATCAACCGCAACCTGCACCAACGGTGCGCCAACTTCTCCGTTAAACTGACCTAATGAGGCTAACCTTTTAATCTTTTGAACCGCATCTACTGCGTTAGAAACCAATTCACGAAGAAAGATTTCGTTATCAGAATATAAAAACTTTTTAATTATCGGGAAGATATTCTCGGTATGTATCGAGATATTTCCTTTTTCCTGTATGCTCATACGTAAATAAATTGTTTAAATCTACATCCGACATAACAAGGGTTGTTCCAAAAGGATTTGTTTGCCAAAATGACAGATTTGAAAAGGTAATTGCAATAAGGTTGAGGGTAGAAAGTGCAAATAAAGATATCGCAGAAAAAGAAAAGCCAAACAACGGCATGTTATTTGGCTTTTAAAATTGTATATGATGTTCTCTAATTTAAAAGAAAACTGGGCTTATCTTCTTCAAGGGAAAGAATTTTGCTGATTTTTTTAAGCAGCACATCCATTTGGAACGGTTTTGATAAGAAATCATCCTGGCCGTAGTTTAAAGTCGTAAAATCTTTAGGGTCATATAAACCAGAAATAAGTAAAATTGGAATTTTAGAGGTGCTTTCAATAGATTTTAACTGTTCGCATAATACACGCCCATCAATATGGCCCAGAGAAATGTCTAATAAAATTAAATCAGGATTAAATTTTTCAATTCTGTTAAAAATCTCTTCGCCATCATTCAGTGCCGAAACTTTAAACCCCCCGATTTCCAGTATTAATTGTATGGTTTCTAAAACCTCAATATCATCGTCTACTACCAGTATTCTCTTCATATGTGTTAGCAATTATGCGCCATTAAGCTTATAACAAACGTTTGTGCGGATATGTTTACAATCTTAAGCATATTTTAACAATTTTATTATGGCTTAAAGTAGATTTTGATTTAGCCGACCTGCTGTATGATACCTTCTTTCTGCAAAATGAAGCTAAACAGGTCATCTATCGGTTTTTGTAAAATTTTACCCGGCTCGATGCCATTTTCTACCAGTACCGAAATAAGTACATCCTGATAGTAATAGGCAATTGAACCTACAAAATGACATGGTACACTTTTATGTTTGGGATAGTCTTTAATATTCGTATCTATAAACTCCTGAAAGCCTCTTCTTAAGATATCCTGAATAAATGGATGCTCTTTGTGGCTGGCCATAAAACGGCTAAAGCCTGCCAAATAGATATTTGGAAAAGGCTTTTGATACACATTGGTTATAATCTGTTCTTTTTCTGCCGGAAAAGCCTTTTTAAACTCTGCTGCCAAGGTTGATGGCATTTTATTGTACAGGTAGCTTAAAAGTACCTTTTTTCCGAAAAAGGTGCCAGAACCCTCATCGCCCAAAACATAACCTAAGCCATGGTGCCCATCGTGGATTTTTTTTCCATCAAAATAACAGATATTTGATCCGGTACCTAAAATACAATTTAAGCCTTCAGCATTGCCACAGGTAGCATATACAGACCCCAGAAGATCGTGGTCAACCGAAATAAAAGCATTGGTGAAAATGGCTGAAAGGCCATTTGAAACTACCTCATGCTTATCGGGCGAAGAACAACCAGCTCCAAAAAAATAGATTTCTTTTACCTCATCAGCATATTGTAATAAGGACTCATTTTTAGAAATCAGCTTGGTTATTTCTTGTTCACTTAAGAAATAAGGGTTTATTCCGGGGGTGCTAAATTTAATGGTTTCGCCATTATGATAGCCCATCCAATCGGTTTTTGATGAGCCACTGTCTGCAACAAGTATCATGGGACTAAATATAAAAATTAATTATAGAATTTTATACTTGAAATAATTTCGTTACTTGAGTTAAACCGTTTTAGTTAAACGGATAAAATAACCGTTCATCAGGAACAAATGATTAACCAATTGCCAATGAACCAGTTTTGGGTTGAGTGTCAGGAGCCGGTTAAACAATTAACCACATTTCAATTTACGGTTAACAGTTTGCAGACAATAAAGAAATGACCAGTCAATTACGAATGAACCAGTGAACCAATAACTATTTTGATAAATCTATATTTCCGCTGATTGCTTTTAAGTTAGTTTCGGCTATTTTGGCCTGGTATTGCATTTCGATGAAACGGTTTTTGGCATCAATGGCATTGCGCTGTGCCTCTCTTAATTCTAAAGGGGCTATGCTGCCCAAACGGTATTTTGCTAAAGTAATATCCAGGTTTTCTTTTGCAATATCTACATTCCGCTGCTCCAATTTGATCAGATCCAAATAAGTGCTATAATTTTCGTAGGCAGTAAGCAACTGTGCATTCACATCCAGCTTGGTTTTGTTCAGGTTAAGGATAGAATTATCGATCTCTATTTTTGCATTACGTTCTTGCTGACGTTGTAAAAAGCCATTAAACAAATTTATACTCGCTGTAACACCGTAGGTAAATCCATTTGCTGCAAATTTTTGGTTAAAACCGGTAGGGCTGGTGCTGTTTGCCCTGCTGTACCCCGAATTTAAGCTAACTGACGGATAACGTGCCCCACGGATAGATTTTAGATTTAAGGAAGCAATACGCTGATTAATAAATGCATTCTGCACATTAGGGTTCTGTTGTTCGGCCATTTCGGCCATTTGGCTAAACAAGATACCTTTATCCACGTCAATGCTATCTGTAACAGAAAAGGCGGAGCCAATGTCTCTAACCATTAATTGGTTTAAACGCACTTTGGCTACCTGTAACGCATTTTTGGTCTGCAGATAATTTGAAGTATCGGTGTTATAATCAACCTGTGCCGTTAATACATCCAATTTGGAGCCGCGGCCAAGCTGTAATTTGGTTTTGGCAATGTTGGTACGCAATACCGAAACATCCATGGCACTATCAGCTGCTTTAACCAATTGCTGTTGTCTTACAACATCGTAATAAGCCGTAATTACATCGGCCACAGTGGTTAAAATGGTTAAACGTGAATTTAATTCACCCTGTTTTTGCAGTTCTTTTAAACGATCGTAATTGGCAAACATGCTAAAACCATTAAAAATGGTCCAGTTTAATTCTGCACCATAACTGTTATTGGTACTCTTCGCACCTGTAATTACCCGGTCGGGGCCGGTTGCGGGTGTTTGCCGCGTATTCTGGATACTTCCGCCATTGGTATAACTTCCCGTTAAGTTAGGTAACATGCCCGCATTGCCAATATTGGCATTATTCTTTGCTATATCGATCTGGTTTTTACTGATTTTGATGTCGTAATTATGCTGTAAAGCAATGGTAATGGCTTCTTGCAGGCTTAGCTTTTCTTGTGCAAAGCCTGAAAGCGATAAGCTTATCAGCAGGATAAGTATTCTTAATTTCTTGCTCATCTTATTCTTCTGTATGTAAAGCTTCCTGTTCAAAACGATGGGCTTCTTTTAATTCTTTATTTGGTTTGTAAGGTTTGGCCCAATAAGAGTAAATAGCCGGTATAACAAATAGGGTTAATACCAAAGAGAACAAGGTACCACCTACAATGACGGTTCCCATACTCATTCTGCTTTTAGCGGCAGCACCCAATGCAAGTGCAATAGGCAAGGCTCCAATGGCAATAGCCAAACTCGTCATTAAAATTGGGCGTAAACGCGAAACCGCAGCTTCTCTGATGGCCTCTGGGATGGCTATACCTTTTTCTTTAAGCTGATTGGCAAACTCAACAATTAAGATACCGTTTTTAGTTACCAGACCAATAAGCATAATAGTACCGATCTGGCTAAAGATATTCCAGCTCTGGCCACACAACCAAAGTGATAAAAAGGCTCCGGCAACGGCCATAGGTACCGTTAAAATAATGATAATCGGATCTTTAAAGCTTTCGAATTGTGCCGAAAGGATTAAATAAACGAGCAGGAGTGCCAAACCAAATGCGAAGAAGGTATTGGAAGAACTTTCTTTGAAATCGCGCGATTCGCCACTTAAATCGGTAGAGAAAGTCTCGTCCAATACTTTTTTGGAAATGGCATCCATCGCATCGATACCCTCGCCAATACTTTTTCCAGGTGCTAAACCTGCCGAAACGGTAGCGGCAATAAAACGGTTGTTCCTGTAAAGCTGTGGCGGACTACTTTCTTCTTTAGCGGTAACCAGGTTATCAAGCTGAATCAATTCGCCCTTATCATTACGAACATAAACCGAACTCAGATCCAATGGGTCTTTCCTGTCTACCCGATCAAACTGACCAATTACCTGGTACTGTTTCCCGTTCATGAAAAAATACGAGAACCTTTGCCCGCTCAATCCTAAATTCAGGGTTTGTGCAATAGCAGAGATAGAAACCCCTAAATTCTTGGCCTTATCACGGTCAATTGTCAGGTTGATTTCGGGTTTGTTAAATTTCAGGTTCACATCCGAAACAGTAAAAGTAGGATCTTTTGATACTGCATCCATAAACAAAGGGATTTTTTCCCTTAGCTTTTCGAAATTCTGCGCTTGTATAATATAGCTGATCGGTAAGCCACCACGCCGGCCAACTGAGATGGTAGGCTGCTGGTTAACAATGGTTTTACCTTCAGTATATTTTTTAGTCACCCTGGTAAGCATATCTGCAATATCCTTTTGTGAACGCTTACGTTCTTCGGGATTGACTAAACCCATCCTCACAAAACCAGAATTTACCGAACCGGAGCCCCCAAAACCAGGCGAGGTGATGGTAATGTTCACGTTTTTTTCCGGAACGGAATCGATCACCAATTGGTTCAGTTTCATAATAAACTGATCGGTATAGGTGAAAGATGCACCTTCAGGGGTGGTTACATTGATGTTGATGGCGCTTCTGTCATCGTATGGGGCAGTTTCTTTCGGTAAGATTTTCCAGAATAAGAAAATTAAGCCCATACATACCAGAATAATCGGAATGGAAAGCCATCTTTTATCTAAAAACTTATTCAAATTCGATCCATAGGCATCGTTCAGCTTTACAAAGTAGGGCTCCGTCCAGTCGTAAAACTTCGATGGTTTGTGACCACCCTTTTTCATCAGGTAGGCGTTTAACATCGGTGTTAAAGTAAGGGATACAAAAGCCGAAACCAATACAGCGGCACCAATTACCACCCCGAATTCTCTAAACAAACGGCCAACAAAACCCTGCAGGAAAATTACCGGTAAGAATACCGCGGCAAGTGTAATGGAAATGGAGATTACGGCGAAAAAGATTTCGTTAGACCCTTTTATGGCCGCTTCAAATGGCGACATGCCTTCTTCTACCTTTTTAAAGATATTTTCGGTAACTACAATACCATCATCTACCACCAGACCGGTTGCCAGTACAATGGCCAGCAAGCTCAGTACGTTTATCGAAAAGCCAAAGGCATACATAATAAAAAAGGTGAAAATGAGTGATACCGGAATATCGATCAATGGCCTGAAGGCGATGGCCCAGTCCCTAAAAAACAAGTAGATGATTAAAATTACCAGTACCAGTGATAAACCAATGGTTTCGGCTACTTCGGTTACCGAACGCTTGATGAAAAGGGTATTATCCAGTGCAACCTTCAGTTTAATATCCTGGGGAATATCGGCTTTTAATTTATCAAAACGTTTATAAAATTCTTTGCTGATATCGAGGTAGTTAGCACCTGGCTGTGGAATAATGGCAATGGCCACCATGGGCCTGCCCGATTCGCGCAGAATGGTTTCTTCGTTTTCCGGCCCCAGAACTGCATAGCCCACATCTTTTAACTTAACCACCTGGTTACTGTCGGCTCTTAAGATCAGGTTATTAAACTCGCTTTCGTTGGTTAGCTTTCCTAAGGTTTTAACAGTTAGTTCAGTGGTAGCCCCCGTAATTTTTCCTGACGGGAGCTCTACGTTTTCATTGTCTAAAGCGGTAACAATATCCTGCGAGGTTAAGCCGTAGGCACTTAGTTTATTTGGATCCATCCAGATGCGCATGGCATATTTCCTTTGGCCCTGGATCTGTACGCTACTTACCCCCGGAATGGTTTGAATACGGTCGGCAATTACGTTTTCAGCGAAATCGCTTAGCTCCAGGGTATTGCGCTTATCGCTCTGGATTGTCATCGATAAAATCGGATCAGAGTTGGCATCAGCCTTACTTACTACCGGTAAACCGTCTATATCTTTAGGTAAAGTTCTTGCCGCTTGCGATACTTTATCACGAACATCGTTTGCGGCTTCTTCAATATTTTTATCGAGGTTAAACTCTATGGTTATATTACTCGTTCCCTGGTTACTCGATGAAGAAATGTTCCGGATCCCGTCGATCGCATTGATCGATTTTTCCAAAGGTTCGGTAATCTGCGATTCGATAATATCAGAGTTCGCCCCAGGATAAGAGGTTCTTACTGAAACTACCGTCGGGTCAATTGAAGGATATTCGCGAACGCCTAGAAAAGTATAACCTATAATGCCAAAAAGAACAATCAATAAGTTCATCACAATGGCCAAAACCGGCCGTTTTATGCTCGTAGTGGAGATACTCATAATTTTTCCTTAACCAAATGAACTTTTACAGGAGCATCTTTCTTCAGGGCCATTGATCCGGTAGTTAGCACAGTGTCTCCGGCTTTTAATCCCGAAGTAATAACAATGTTTTCATCAGTACGGGTTCCGGCCTCAACCTTAACTTCCTGCGCTTTGCCATTTTTTTGGATATATACAATTTTGCCTTTTAAAACCGGAACAACCGCTTCATTTGGAATGAGAATAGCATTTTGAAGAGTATTGAGTGCCAGTTTAATTTTAGCGAAAGATCCAGGCAACAGCATATTATCTGCATTTGGTGCCAAAGCCCTGATCTGTAAAGTACGGGTAGCCGCATTAATTCCGGGCTCTATAGCATAAACTTTTCCTTTATTTTCTTTAGAAGAGCCGTCAGTAGTAAATATGATTTCTGAATTCACTTTAATCTGTCCGGCATATTTCTCAGGAATGGAAAAAGTAACTTTAACGGGGTTGGTACTTACCAGGTTGGCAATTACCATTGTCGGAGTTAAATAGGTTCCTTCAGAGATATTGCGCAAGCCTACTCTGCCACTAAAAGGAGCACGGATGGTGGTTTTAGCCAGTTGAGCCCTGATTAATTGTGCCTGCGCCTGCAGCGATTTTAAATCTGCAAGGGCAGTATCGTATTCTTCCTGGCTTATTGCCCCTTTAGCCAATAATTGTTTTGCCCGGTTCTCGTTTGTGCCCGAAAGTTTTTGTTTGGTCAATGCATCCTGCAATTGTGCCTGTATATCCCGGTCGTTTACTTTTACCAATATACTTCCTTTAGATACCGTGGTACCCTCCCGGAAATAAATGCCGGTAACCAGACCCGATACTTCGCTCTTTAAAGCAACCGATTCGTTTGCATCAATTGCTCCGGTAATTTCAAGGTCGTTATTAAACGATACAGGTTTTACCACAACACCATCTACTACAAGAGGTGCCGATTTTCCGTCTTTACCCCCAGGTTTACCTTTTCCTGTACCAGCAGACGGACCGCCCTTTCCTTCAAGTTTTTTGTTAGCGTTAATTCTGTAATAAACCAAATAAGCTAAGCCTATGGCTAAAACAGCATAGATGAAATACCTTTTCTTCATGTTTTTATTTGTGTCATGCCTATTCTGGACATTAAAATAAGATTAATATCCCAGCATTATAGCACAAAAATATTCAAATAGTTTAGTCCTAAAATTGTTGTATTAAGGATGTTACCGATTTTCAGTTTGGAGTTAAGTTAGCGGAGAACAGGATGTAACTGGTATTTATATGCTACAACTAAGCTGTAGGCAAGTAAGGCAGTTGATTTTTACAGTCTAATTGGCTAAAAGACCGTTAACCATCAACTATAGTCCAGTGAAACAGAAACAACTATTTTACACCATATTTAGCTATTTTATATTAAAACCCCATCAATAAATCTAAATTTGCAGCAAAACACAGTCAATATCAATATGTTTAACAAAAAATCATTTTTAAGTTTAGTTTTACTACTAACGTGTATTATGGCAGCGAAGGCGCAGGTAAAAATAGGCTTTGAGGTTTCTTTTAAAGAACCGCAAGCGCATTATGCGGAGGTGCAGATGAATATTTCTGGCCTGGCAAAAGATTATGTAGATGTAAAAATGCCGGTTTGGACACCTGGCTCTTATTTGGTTCGCGAGTTTGAAAAAAGTGTTGAAGAATTTAAAGCTACCGCTGCAGGTAAATCTGTAAAAGTTGAAAAAGTGAGGAAAAACACCTGGAGAATTTTTTCAGCCAAGGCTGCCAATATCCAGATCAATTACCGTGTTTATGCATTTGAAATTTCTGTGCGTACACCTTTTATCGACGAATCTCATGCTTTCTTATCCCCAACCGGAATTTTTATGCATCCTGATGGTATGATCAATTCGCCAAGTACAGTTAAAATTATACCTTTTAGTACCTGGAGCAAAGTTTCGACCGGTTTAACCCCGGTTGCCGGCGAGCAGTTTACTTATAAAGCTACCAATTTTGATATTTTATACGACAGCCCTATTGAAGTAGGTAACCAGGATACTTTTGAGTTTACGGCAGCAGGTGTTCGCCATGAAGTGGCCATGTATGGCGGAGGGAACTACGATAAAGAAAAACTTAAGGTTGATATGGCCAAAATTGTAGAAAAAGAAACTGAGGTATATGGCGAAAACCCAAATAAATACTACCTGTTTATTGTTCATAACTTTTTAAAAGGTGGCGGAGGGTTAGAGCATTTAAACTCAACTACTTTGGGTGCGACCAGGAATGCCTATAATACGGCTGAGGGTTACAAAGGCTTTTTATCTTTGGTGGCACATGAATATCACCACCTTTGGAATGTTAAACGTCTGCGCCCCGTAGCGTTAGGCCCTTTTGATTATGACAATGAAAACTATACCACCAATCTTTGGGTAGCCGAAGGATTTACGTCGTATTACGAAAATAAATACCTGCACAGGGCTGGCTTTACCGATGTAAATGAATTTTTGAAAGATTTGGCAAGTGGTATAGGCACGGTATTAAACACACCTGGTTCGAAATATCAATCAGCTGCTTCATCAAGTTATGATGCATGGATTATCGGTTACCGCCCGAACGAAAATTCAAAAAACAATTCGATTTCTTACTATAGCAAAGGTGAGGTAATCGGTATTTTAATGGACCTTGAAATTATTAATGCCACAAAAGGTGCTAAAAGCCTGGATGATGTGATGAAAGCGATGTACCTGCAATGTAAAACGCTAAAACGCGGTTATACCGATGCAGAGTTTAAAGCTATGGTCGAAAAAATATCAGGAATTAGCTTTACCAATTTCTGGGCGAAATATGTTAACGGAGTAGATGATATTGAATATGTAAAATATTTTGGCTATGCAGGTGTGAATGTCTTAACAGAAAATGCAACACCTGGAAAACCGGTTACGGGGGCTTCAGGGCAATTAACCAATGATGGCCTGGTAATTACTTCTACAACACGAAACTCTGCTGCCTGGATAAATGGTTTAAATGTAAATGATGTGGTACTTAGTTTGGATGATACATCATTGAGCGATGCCCTATCAACAGTAAGGTTAAAAAGCCCTTTGATTTCTTTAGATGTAATTCCTTTGGTGGCTAAAAAGAATATTGGAGATGTATTGAAACTAAAAGTAATTCGTGATGGGCTTGAGAAAGAAATTTCTTTAACCTTAAAAGAAAATCCGAATGTAAGGTTAAAAGCAACGGTTAACGAAAATGCAACGCCTGCACAAAAGGCTGTGTTAAAAAAATGGGCTGGAATTTAGTTTTTAGTCCCCAGTCTTGAGTCTTTAGCTCATGGCATAAAAAAATCCCGTAAGACGATTTCTTACGGGATTTTTGTTTTTTAATTTATACTTAGCGCATGCGCTTTGCTAGAAAGTATATCTAAAGCCTAAACCAAATCTGCCGGCATTAAAATCACTGTCGTTAGATCCGATATAAAGTCTTGGTCTCCAGTCTAATGCAAGTGCTAAGGGTGCTCCTGAAAATTTATAATCTAGACCAACCATTGGTACCAGGTAGAAGCTAGAACCACCATCGTACAATTGAACAGATGGACCACCACCAATATACCAATCTAAACCTCTTGCTCCTGGAATTGAAGCATTATACTGTAAAAATCCTTGAATAACTGTTGAGTTACCACCAAAAAGTATATCGCCCTGGATAGCTGCTTTAGGGCTAAAGTGATGTCTGATTGATGGACCAACCAATGTTGCACCATCACCGAAATCAATACCTAAACCTAATCCGGTTTTATAGTTCTGAGCTTTAACGTTTGTTGTACTTAAGGCAAATAATGCAATGCATCCTAAAATTGTAAATAACTTTTTCATAATTGATATGTTTTTGTAAAATAATTATCTGCCTAACAACTTTAATGCCGTTTATGTTTTTAAGGTCAAAATCGAAAAAGAATAAAAAACAATGCTTGCATAGTAATTTTGTAATTGCTAAGTTTAGTTTTAAATTTTTAATCATCATAAATACAGTGCCTGGCAAAGCAGGAATGGTATTATTTTAATTAAAGAGCACATAATGCTCAATCTTAATGATTGATTTTTTTTAACTTAACCAAATAATAGCAATTCATATGGCGGCAGAAATTAAACGGGTTTTTGATCTTTTGAAATATAGCCTCGAAAATCCTAAAGACGAATTCATCAGCGGAAAAATTAATGGGAAATGGATAAATTACAGTACAGCAGATTTTTGTAATGCGGTTGATAATTTAAGTCGTGGGTTAATTAAACAGGGTATCAAAAAAGGTGGAAGAGTGGCCGTAATGTCGCATAACAGACCCGAATGGAATATTGCCGATTTTGCCGCCAACCAGATTGGGGCTTACCAGGTTCCCTTATACCCAACGCTGGCCGAACATGATATCCAGTTTATATTAAAGGATGCAGAAGTCACGATTGTGTTTGTGGCCGACGAAGAATTGTATAAAAAAATAAAGCCCTGTATCGATGCCATAAACCCAGACATTAAGATTTATAGTTTCAACGAAATTGCGGAAGCCGAAAATTGGAAGGTACTGATAACGGAGGGCCAGGCTGCTGCAGATATACATCTGGATGATTACCGTTCGCAGGTTGAGTCCGAAGATGTTTTAACATTAATTTATACGTCGGGTACAACAGGCACCCCCAAAGGCGTAATGCTTACACATGATAACCTGGTGGCCAACTTTGTCAACTCATCGGTATTGATTCCCGAAGGGGTTAAAAAGGGATTGAGCTTTTTGCCTTTATCGCACATTTTCGAGCGGATGATTATTTACCTGTACCTGTTTAATTCTACTGCGGTATATTACGCCGAAAGCATGGAAACCATTGTGGCCGATATTCAACATGTAAAACCCAACGTATTCTCTACCGTTCCGAGGTTGCTCGAGAAAGTGTACGATAAGATCATGGAGAAAGGGAAATCATTAACCGGTATTAAAAGAGCTATTTTCTTCTGGTCGGTTGCTTTGGCCGAGAAATACTCCGTTAACGCGGGTGCCTGGTATAACTTTAAACTGAGTATTGCCCGTAAACTGGTTTTTAAAAAATGGCAGGAAGCGCTGGGTGGAGAAATTGTGGTGATCGTATCAGGTGGTGCTGCACTGAATCCACGTTTAACACGTATTTTTTGGGCAGCTGGTATGCCGGTTTTCGAAGGTTACGGATTAACCGAAACTTCGCCGGTAATTACTGTAAATCATTACGGCGGTATCATGTTTGGTACGGTGGGCGAGGTGATTAAAGGTGTTGAAGTTAAAATTGCCGAAGATGGTGAAGTACTGACACGTGGGCACCAGGTAATGAAGGGCTACTACAACCGGCCTGATTTAACCGGTGAAGCCATAGATCAGGATGGCTGGTTCCATACTGGCGATATCGGTGAGCTGGTAGATGGACGCTTTTTAAAGATTACCGACCGCAAGAAAGAGATGTTTAAAACAGCAGGCGGTAAATATGTAGCCCCACAGATACTTGAAAATAAATACAAAGAATCGATCTTTATCGAACAGATTATGGTTCTGGGCGAGAACAGGAAATTTCCTTCTGCACTGATTGTGCCTAACTTCGAAACCTTAAAAACCTGGGCAGGCCGCAAAGGCATTAGTTTTTCAGCAATAGAGGAGTTGATTAAAAATGAACAGGTTTTAGCCAAATATAACGAAGTAATTGAGGCCGCTAACGCCGGCTTCGGTAAATGGGAGCAGGTAAAAAGATTTGCTTTACTACCTAAAGAGTGGAGCATAGATGGTGGTGAACTTACGCCAAAATTAAGCCTGAAAAGAAAGATAATTACCGAGAAAAACAACGAAATAATTGAAAAGATATATAAAGATGCTGAGGGGTATAAACCGTAAAAAGATTTCAGCATAAGAATTTAAAAAAGTCTTAAGCCAGTCAAAATTATGAACAGGATTATTTTATTTATTATATTAACTACAGCAGCGATAAATACTTCTGCCCAACAGGCAAAAATTACTATCAAGATACTGCACGCCAAAAATAATATACTTAAAATTCAAGCCCCTGTTGATAATACCTGGTTTTATCCTGCTGTAAAGGAATTAAGTTTTGGTGCAGATAGTACAATACATTATTCTTTACCAATAAAAAACTTTGCATGGCTGAGTATCAATAATAACCAAATTTTAATTGAGCCAGGTACCACGAATTTGGTTTTGGATAATAATGTTTTGGTAAAAAGTGACCGGAATATGGAGGGAATGTTGCTTTTTAGCAAAAGGAATACTGAGTTTTATCAATACAGGGCCCGAGATTATTACAAGAGAGACAGCACTTCAGCTGGTTTATATCAGTTGCTCGAAAATGATAAGAATGAAGTACTAAAGCCTTATGCCGAGTTGTTTTCCAAGCAAAAGATCTCGGCAAACTTTTATAACGAAATAAAAAGGTATTTTTCTGCGGAACAGATCATTCTGCAAGCTGCTATCCCAATGATCGTTTTAAGTACGAAGCAAAAAATAAACAACGATTTGGATAAAATGTGGGCAGAGGTATACCAGAAACACCCGGTAGATAATGCTCAATATGTCTTTTATCCTGATTTTTACTACCATGCAAGATACTATGCCAGCACCTATCTTCATTATTATCTTCCTTTAAAAAAGGGGATAAAGCCATCAAAAAGAAACGAAGACGAAAGCCTGAAAAGCAACTATAAAAGCTTTGAAGATAATTTTAGCGGTAGAACAAAAGAATACCTTTTGGCTACCTTTCTTTATGATGAAATGTTGCAGAGTAATCATCAAAGAATTTTGCTTGATTTGTTCGATAACTTTAAATCTCACTATCCTAAGAGCAATTTTTCGCCCTTTTTACAACCATTTGCCAACAAAATTTTAGCTTACCAAAAGGATATAAAAAAGGATTATGCCGCAAATGAAAAATTTGTAGCCAATTATCCTGAAATTAACAGCTTAGACAGCTTAATGAACAGGTTTAAAGGCAAAACGGTATTTGTAGATATTTGGGCAACCTGGTGTGGACCATGTAAAGCCGAATTTGAATATAGTGCAGGTCTGGAAAAATTTCTACAAGCTAAAGGCGTTGAAATGTTATTTATTTCCATGGATAAGGATACGGAAGACCAAAGGTGGAAAGAAATGATAAAATATTATAAACTTTCTGGTAATCATATCCGTACAAATAATGCCCTGCAGAAAGACTTAATTGATAAATTGTGGGGAGGTAAGGGATACGCCATACCACGTTATTTAATTATTAAAGATGGGAAATTAGTTGTGAAAGATGCTTTAAGACCAAGTGATAAGGAAAAATTATATGCACAGATTGGTAAATATTTATAACTTTCCGGAAAAAGTATTCTTCTTTCTGAAAGCCAGGGTTAAATAAGAAATTGGCTGCCGGAAAAAGATAATAAAGCAATAAAAAATCGATAAACATGCTGAGAACGATAAAGCCCCTCAATAATTTTAAAAAATCGGTAAGCTACCTGGGTCTGCTGTTCTTATTGACAGGTTGTGTAACCGGGCAACTGGGTAAAAATAATAGTGGCGAATATAAAAACGGCATGGTGGTTTCTGCTCATCCGGAAGCATCGCAGGCAGGTATAGATATTTTAAAAAAGGGTGGTAATGCGGTTGATGCTGCTGTTGCCGTGCAGTTTGCCCTTGCAGTTGTTTATCCCAATGCCGGTAATATCGGTGGCGGCGGTTTTATGGTATACAGAGGTGCAAATGGCGAAATAAATGCTTTAGATTTTAGAGAGAAAGCCGCAGGGGCAGCGAGCAGAGATATGTACCTCGATGCTGCGGGTAATCCGATAGTAGATAAGAGTCTTTACGGCCATTTGGCTGCCGGTGTACCCGGATCTGTTGATGGCATGGTAGAGGCCCATAAAAAATATGGGAAGTTAACTTGGGCACAGGTACTTCAACCCGCAATAGACTTAGCTAAAAACGGATTTAAAATTACCAACCGTCAGGCTGGTGAGTTGAACAGCTTGCACAGAAAATTAATGGATTTTAATCCTAACGGAACAGCACTCGTAAACTTAGAACATCCATGGCGGGAAAATGATGTATTGGTACAGCCGGAATTGGCCAATACTTTAAAATTGATTCAGGAAAAGGGCAGGGCCGGCTTTTACGAAGGTGCTGTGGCCGATTCGGTGGTGGCCGAAATGCAGCGTGGAAAGGGCTTAATTACCAAAGCAGATTTAGAAAACTACCATTCGGCCTGGCGAAAACCCATTACCGGAAGTTATAAAGGCTATAAGATTATTACCATGCCGCCAACCAGCAGCGGAGGCATTGCTTTAATCCAGCTGCTGCAATCGGTAGAGCCTTATCCTTTAAAAAAATGGGGACACAATGCCGATTCAACTGTACAGGTAATTGTGGAGGCCGAGCGGCGGGTGTACGCAGATCGTGCCACACATCTGGGAGATCCCGATTTTTATGCCGTTCCGCAACAACAGTTATTAGATGCATCTTATAATAAGAACCGGATGGCAAACTTTAACTGGGCTGCGGCAACACCAAGCAGTACCGTAATGGCCGGCGAAATTAAAGGTGCCGAACATGAAGAAACCACACATTTTTCTATTGTAGACCGTGATGGAAATGCCGTTTCGATTACCACAACATTAAACGGCTCTTATGGATCGTTAGTTGCAGTAAAGGGAGCGGGGTTTTTATTGAATAACGAAATGGACGATTTTTCGGTTAAACCCGGTGCACCAAATATGTATGGCCTGGTTGGCGGCGAGGCCAATGCCATTGCACCCAATAAACGAATGTTAAGCTCCATGACCCCTAGCATTGTGGAGAAAGAAGGGAAACTGTTTATGGTGGTGGGTACTCCCGGCGGCTCTACCATTATTACTTCAGTATTTCAGACCATCATTAATGTAATCGATTTTAATATGTCGATGCAACAGGCGGTGGCAGCTAAGAAATTTCATCACCAATGGTTACCAGATGAGGTGTATATAGAAAAAGATGCCATCGATAGCTTATCAATAGAAAAATTAAAGGCAAAAGGTTATAAAATCGTTCCCAGGGGACCAATAGGCAGGGTTGATGCCATCTTAAGAACCAAATGGGGTAATTATCAGGGCGGAGCCGACCCGAGGGGAGATGATAAAGCCATTGGCTGGTAGCAATTTCTCAATCTATTTTTTATCTTAGCATTAGTAATCTTTTTTCAATACAGTTAGTTGTATCGTTTAAAGTTCTAAGAGATGAAAAAGCGCATATTTAGTCTAGCCATCAATTATCCGGATTTACCTGGCATAGATTCTGCCATCTCTTTTGGGCCTTTTATAAAATACCTGCACCGAAAAGTAAAGGAAGAGCAAACTGTAAAATCTGCACTTTACCACAATGCCCTCAAAGAATTTAAAAAGCAGGGTATCGATGATCAGGTTATCGCGCTCGAAGATATTTACAGGCACGAGTTATTGCTCGAACATATGTATACCTGTCTTTCGCCAGCACTTCTTACCGAAGATCATATGGCCTGGGGGCTTTGTGCACCTATGCAGCCCATTACTTTTTACGGAACCGATCTGATGTACGAATTGCTTGAGCATGAAGAAAAAGATCAAAACAGTTTTGCCGGATCAAGAACCGCTGAACAGCAGCAGCACGACCGGTTACATTTTATATATTCCTTTATTCTAAATGAATTATACGCTTTCCATGCACCATTAAAAGAAAAATACCATTCTGGAATCAATTCAGATACTGCGCTGCCAGGCTATTTTCATATTGGGGTAAATACAGGGTTTATAGAAGTAAAAGCTAAGCAACCCTTGCCCGAGCTTAGTTACAGGGAGTTACAGCAATATTTAAGTGAACACTCCGGACTTGATAAGCTACAACAGGTATTGCCCTTATCGCTTTTCGAACTCAGGGGGATTTCGGTGTTGACGATTACCGATGTTACAGCAAGGCAGGCAGTAGAAAATATTAAAGCCGTAAGGTTGAGCCGTGTGCCGGGTAACGAAGGTTCAGCTTATTCAGCAGTCATTCAATCGCTTAAGGTACTGGTCCAAAATGCCAATATAGAATTCGATCTTTTCCCTTTTGTAAGGGTTAACAATAAAATGGTTTACGGTTATGTGAAAGAAGGGAGTGGATTACTTTTTTCGGTGTGGGGTGAAGAAACGCTGAGTCCTGAAGCTTTTCAGGAAATTGCCGAAAGCTATGCTGCAAACCCCAATTCCTTTTATTCGCCCGATATTTGGGCCGAGAGCAGGGAAATGTTTCCCTGGTTAGAGCGCTTTAGAGAACTGAATGTAAAATCAATGGCGCTTTTGCCTGTATTTCATAATCAGGTATTGGTTGGCGTATTAGGCATGCATACCTGGGTTGGCGAAACTTTCGATGAAAAGAAAATTACATTGCTGGACCAGGTACTCGGCCCCATTGCCCAGTTGCTACAGGTTTATATAGATGAATTTAACCTTGAGATAGAAAATATCATTAAAGAGAAATATACCTCCATTCAGCCTGCTGTGCAATGGAAATTTAACGAAGCAGCCTGGCATTACCTGCACGATAAGAAAAAGAATTTGCCCCTGCGTACGGAAGACATAAGCTTTACCGATGTTTATCCGTTTTATGGGGCTATAGATATCAGAAACTCTACAGCCGAGAGGAATGTTGCCAGTAAGGCCGACCTTAATCTGCATTTGAGCCTGTTACGAAATACACTTGAACAGCTCAGTAAGACTTATAGGGATGCATTGCTTGTCGAAATTATTTTTAACTGCAATAAATGGAATACCATTTTACAAGGCAACGAGCTGAATACCACCGAAGAAACCAGCCTCAATGTTTTCCTTAATGAAGAAACCAGCGATTATTTAAAACTCATCTCGCAATCGCATCCCAACACAAAAAAGATTATCGATCAATATCTGGAAAGTATTTCAGTGCAGGGTGGTGAAGTGTATAAAAACCGGCAGGCTTTAGAAATTTCCATGCAGTTGATTAATACCGATATTAACAATTATTTCGAAGCCGAACGCGAAAAACTGCAGGAATCTTTCCCCTGCTATTTCGAAAAATTCAGAACTGATGGAGTGGAGTACGACATCTACATCGGGCAGTCTATTGCCCCCGACCGGATTTTCAATCATTTTCACCTGAAGAACTTGCGGTTGTGGCAGCTTTCATCAATGGCAGCAATAGCTAAAATGATGCGGCAGCGTCAAGCTGATCTGCCTGTTAAACTGGCTACTACTCAATTAATTTTTATCCATAACCATCCTATCGACATCAGTTTCAGGGTCGATGAAAGAAAGTTTGATGTTGAGGGAGCCTACAATATCAGGTACCAGATGATTAAAAAAAGGATCGATAAAGTGCTTATCCGTAATTCTGAGGAACGGCTAACCCAACCTGATAAACTGGCCTTGATCTATTTCAATAAAAGGGACATAGATGACTACCTTCCCTTTGTAAAATACCTTCAGGAAACCGGAGTGTTGGGCACTGAAAGCGAAGATCTTGATTTAGAAGATTTGCAGGGCTTAAGCGGATTGAAAGCACTTCGTTTAACCATTGTTTAATGGTTTAAGGCCCACTATCTTCAATAAGTTACATTGCCCTCTTATGAGCAATTATTCCTGTTTCTTATATTGCGTCAGCTAACCCAAACCACCTATTGCTATGCGGAAACTATTTCCATTGCTTTTGCTTTTAACTTTTACGGCGAAATTACAGGCCCAAACCAACGAAGCCAGCCTTGTAAGCCCACTGATTAACCAATACCAGTCAGACAAGACCATGCTTAACCGCAAGTACAGCATTAAACGGTCAGAAGAATACTTTAAACGGATGGAGCGTTTTTATGCCACGTGGCATAAGCAATTAAAAGCATTGCCATTTAGTAAACTTACTGTAAATGAGAGAGTAGATTACCTCTTGCTTAAACGCGATATACGTTCTGATTCTGCAGGTCTACAACAAAATTACAACGAATTTAAAACCAATATTTTTACGTTACCCTTTGCCAATATCCTGCTGGATTTTGAGGCAAAACGAAGGATTGGCCAGCAGCAGGATGGTAAAACCATAAAACAGCAATTCGAACAATTACAGGCAGCTATCCGGAAAACAGCAAAGATGGTAGAAAACAATGAACGCGCCGTTACGCCTGTACAGGCTTTGTGGGCGCAGCAAACCATTGATCAATACCTTGCTGTATTTACCGAAGCCTATAAGTTTTACGATGGTTATGATCCGCAATTTACCAAAGCTGCCAAACCGGTTTACCCGGAAGTAGTTGATGCCATGAAAGATTATGCTGCGGTACTCGGTAAAATGGCTAAACCTGCTAATGTTCAGGATGACGGAAGTGGCATTATTGGCAATCCTATAGGCAGAAATGCATTGCTAAGCAATTTAAATGACGAAATGATTGCCTACACACCCGAGCAGATAGAAGCTATTGCGATGAGGGAGTTTGCCTGGTGTGATGCCGAAATGCTCAAAGCCTCGCAACAGATGGGTTTCGGGAACGACTGGAAAAAGGCACTCGAAAAGGTAAAAACCGACTATCCTGAATTGGGTAAACAACCCGAACTGGTTTATGAGCTGGCAAATGAAGCGATAAACTTTGTAGAAAAAAACAAACTAATTGTTATTCCGGCAATGGCTAAAGAAGGTTGGCGCATGCGTATGTTAAGTCCACAGGAGCAATTGTATGCCCCGTTTTTTTTGGGTGGCGAATCAGTGTTAATTGCCTACCCGACTGAAGATATGAGCGAAGAGACTAAAATGATGACACTGCGCGGTAATAACAGGCATTTTTCAAGAGCAGTAGTGTTTCATGAACTTATTCCAGGACATAACCTGCAATATTTTATGCAAAACCGCTACAAGCCATACCGGAAAGTATTTAGTACACCTTTCTGGACCGAAGGTTGGTCGCTTTACTGGGAGATGTTGCTTTGGGATCAAAATTTTCCTAAATCTCCTGAAGATAAAATCGGTATGCTTTTTTGGCGTATGCACCGCTGTGCGCGCATTATTTTTTCGATGAATTATCATTTGGGCAAATGGACGCCAAAGCAATGTATCGATTTCCTGGTAGATCGTGTAGGTTTTGAACGCGCTAATGCCGAAGCAGAGGTGCGCAGGTCGTTTACCGGAGGTTACGGGCCGCTTTACCAAATCGGTTATATGTTGGGTGGGCTACAATTCAGGGCACTGCATAAGGAGCTGGTAGAAAGTGGTAAAATGAGTAATATCCAGTTTCACGATCGCATATTACACGAAAATAATATGCCCGTAGAAATGGTAAGGGCTTTGCTTACCAATCAGCAATTGCCAGAAAATTTCAGTACCCGGTGGAAATTTGCAGGCGATATTAAGTAAGTAAAATTCGATAATCAAGATCAGATTTCTAAGACTAACGCTGTGGAAAAGTTGATAAGTATTTTTACAGGTCTGTAGTTTTTGGTATGGCTATTGTAAAGGTTGTGAAACGCTATTCAACGTTATACAGAAAATTATGAAATTACAATTATTCAAAGCCTTACCAGTTGCCCTCGCTGGTTTACTTATCGGGTCAGTTGCTTCAGCTCAGGAAAGCCCTGCAACTTCATCAGCAACGCTCAGAACATGGTCTATCGGTGTAAACGCCGGTGTGCTGACACCATTATCGCCATTGGGTGGTAAAAACGATTTTAGCAACAACAAATCGAGTTTTGGTTATGGCCTTTACATCAAAAAACAATTTACACCTTATTTCTCCCTACGTTTAGACGGAGTTCGTGGTAAATTAAAAGGCGACAATACCGAGCCTTATGAAAGTGGAGCGGTAAACAATTCTCCAGTAAGAGCTTTCGATACACAGCTATCGTATTCAGGAAGTTTGAGTGCTGTAGTAAACATGTTCAACATCGATCTGTTTAAAAAAGAGAACACTTTACAGCTATATGCTTCTGCTGGTGCAGGTATTGCCGGTTATAAACCAACCATTACCACAGCAGCCGGTACTTTTCTTTTTGCCGGAGATAAAAACATCAATGAGTTGATCATCCCTGTAGGTTTAGGGGCTAAATTTAAAATCTCAGATGCGGTTAACTTCGATTTAGGTTGGACAATCAACTTTGTTGATGGAGATAACTTAGATGGTTACTACAGAGGTGGCAACGATAAATACAACTATGCTTATGCAGGTTTAGAGTTTGCCTTAGGTAGCGGAAAACAATTGGCTTTCCATAATCCGGTAGCTTTAACTTATGATGAAGCTTTAAAAGCAAAACAAACTGCAGAAGGTTTGAAATCTGATTTAAATGCACAAAAAGCAGATAATGCCAAATTACGTGCTGAATTAAACGATATCTTAAAAGATTCAGACGGTGATGGCGTAGCAGATAAATTGGATAAATGTCCTGATACACCTGCAGGTACTGTAGTAGATGGTTCAGGCTGTCCATTAAAAACTCCTGAAAAAGTTGTAGAAAAAGTAATTGTAACTGAAGAAGACCGTAAGGTAGTTAATGAAGCCATTAAAAACTTAGAGTTCGATTTAGGTAAAGCAACTATCCGTCCTAAATCTTATGCATCATTAAACAGGGTTGCTGCATTGTTAATTCAGAAAAACTTCAGCTTAAAGTTAGCAGGTCACACTGATAATACTGGTTCGAAAGAATTAAACTTACGTTTATCTAAAGAAAGAGCAGAATCTGTTAAAGCTTATTTGGTTTCTCAAGGTGCCAATGCATCACGTATCGAAGCTACAGGTTACGGTATGGGTCAGCCAATTGCTTCTAATAAAACAGCAGCTGGTCGTCAGCAAAACCGTCGCGTAGAGTTTACACTTTACTAGTCCGTTTTCAAATAACATAAAAAAGTCCCGGTGCAAACCGGGACTTTTTTGGTTTAAGGGGTTTAGGTGGATCTGTCATCCTGAACGTAGTGAAGGATCTTTATTAGACTAACTCTAGTCATAGCGTCTCGCTACGACTAGAGTTAGTTCTGTAATGTTAAGTTAGCATTTCCAGGCCTAGTGAGGCACTAAGACCAGGTAGGTTAGAGACCAGATTATTCCAACTCAGTTTGCTTAAGCGAAACAATCACCTTTTTAATTTCGCTCAAATCATTCATCTCAAAATTTGGTGTTTGGGGATAAAACCGCTGATAAATGATCCTGTTGTCTTTACTGTCATAAACACTGATAATCTTATCCTCAGAGCGTTGCGTATAAATCACATATTTAACAGGGTTTTCTTTGTTCAGGATCAGACTGTCAAGCGTTTTATACGGCGCAAATTTGAGCTTATACGGATAAGGTTCCAAAACGATACCCGATTTAGGCAAGAGTGCCAATTTCGACGAAAATACCTCTTTAATATATTCTGGTACATAAAGCGTTTCCCTTGCCAGCTCTGGCAGGCGGATTTTATTGTAAAACTGGTAATCTATACCATGATTTTCACTTGATATTAAACCGTCATTGATCTGTTTTAAATAACCGGTCAAAAAGCCGGGCGACCAGTTAAGGAAATGGGACCTGTTGTAAAGAAGGGATAAAAGGGTGGCTTTTTTGTTCTTTTTTGAGTCAATCTGTTGATCCAGCAAGGTAATAAGCAGATTTGTATTCGGATCGGTAAAAAGATTAACTGTTGCCAGTACGCTTTCTTCCTTTACTTTCGGTTTTTTAGATGGTGTAATTAATTTCAATGCATAAACCACGTTTATATCGGTTTTGTTATCCAGTTTTTCTGTATAGGCATCGAAATAGAAAAATGAATAATTGGCAAGTGTGTCATACTTTGCAAGTTCATCCGGTTTGATAATTTTATAAGGGGTAATGGTCCAGGTTTTTTTTATCGCCTGGTCATATTTTTCCAGCTCGGCATAATCAGTATATTGAAAGGTGAACAAGGTGGTGGTTTTCTTAAAAACCTCTAACTTTTGACTGTTTAGCAGTGCTGACCCAAAATAAGATACCTGGCTTTTGCAGATTGTAGCCGATAGAAGAAGCAGACTAAAAAGGAATATCCCTTTTGCTTTTGATATATTCATTGATTTCATTTTGTGTACAACGATATTAGAAAAATTTTGACAATTATTTTGAATTTTCCTATTGCATTAACAAAATACATTCATTAGCTTTGTTATGCAAGCATAATAAATTAACAGAAATGAAACAACATCAAACCATAGATTACCATGTTAAGTTTGCGTGGCAAAATATGTTTAATAAGTATAATCAGATGGCATCCGGTTTTGGGATTACACAGGCCATTGGATATATGCTGATCAACATTGACGATACTGATGGCACAGCTGTTTCAAATTTAGCTGCCTTGCTGGGTGTTAAAGCCACCAGCCTTTCCCGTATGTTAAACAATATGGAAGAAGCCAACCTGATTTACCGCGAAACTTCTGCAGGTGATAAACGTTCGGTAAAAGTTTTCCTTACCGATTTTGGTAAAGAGAAAAAACATCTGGCGAAGGGCGTTGTTCGGAAATTTAATGAATATCTGGATGAGCATTTTACTAAAAAAGAGAAAGAAACCTTCATTAATTTACTCATAAAACTGAATGAAATCACGGTAGCTTATACTGTTGATTAATCAGTTATAAATCAACCTGTTTGGCAAATGGTTAACAGGTTCTTTAAGACTACTGAAAAGCAAATAGATAACAATGAAACGAAGCATTAATAAAGTTGCTGTTTTAGGTTCTGGTATTATGGGGTCGCGTATTGCATGCCATTTCGCCAATATTGGTGTAGAGGTATTGTTATTGGACATCGCCCCAAAAGAACTCAGCCCCGAGGAGCAGGCAAAAGGATTAGCACTGGATAACCCAGCGGTAAAAAACAGGATTGTAAATACGGCTTTGCAAACGGCAGTGAAAACAAATCCATCGCCGGTTTATACCAAAAAAGTATTAAATAAGATCAAAACCGGAAACTTCGACGATGACATGCCGAAAATTGCGGGTTATGATTGGGTAATTGAAGTGGTAGTCGAAAACCTTGATATTAAGAAAAAAGTTTTCGAACAGGTAGAGCAGTTCCGTAAGCCAGGCACTTTGATCACTTCAAATACTTCCGGTATTCCGATACACCTCATGGCAGAAGGCAGAAGCGAAGATTTTAAAGCGAACTTCTGTGGAACACACTTTTTTAACCCACCGCGTTATTTAAAATTACTGGAGATCATCCCTACGCCGTATACAAAGCCTGAGATCGTTGATTTCCTTATGCATTATGGCGATAAGTTTTTAGGTAAAACAACCGTTTTATGTAAAGATACTCCGGCTTTTATTGCTAACCGTGTTGGCGTTTATTCCATTATGGCACTTTTACACCTGGTTGAGAAATTAGATCTCACTGTAGAAGAAGTGGATAAATTTACCGGACCGGCGCTGGGCAGACCAAAATCGGCTACTTTCCGTACTTCTGATGTGGTGGGTTTAGATACCATGATCAAGGTGGCCAAAGGCCTTTATGATAACTGCCCTGACGATAAAGCGCATGAACTGTTTAAACTTCCGGCCTATGTGCAGAAAATGGAAGAGAACAAGTGGCTTGGCGATAAAACCAAACAGGGTTTCTACAAAAAGACAAAAACTGCTGATGGTAAAACCGAAATCCTGGCACTTGATTTAAAAACATTAGAGTATAAACCTCAGCAAAAAGTAAAGTCAGCCACTTTGGAAATGACCAAACCGGTGGAGAACCTTCGGGAGCGGATGAAAATTTTTGCTAAAGGAAAAGATAAGGCAGGCGAACTGTTCCGCCACTCTTCTTTTGGTTTGTTCGAATATGTATCTGATCGTATTCCCGAAATTTCTGACGAACTATACCGTATTGATGATGCCATGCGTGCAGGTTTCGGCTGGGAGCTTGGTCCTTTCGAGTTGTGGGATGCTGTAGGTGTAAAAGAAGCCCTAGAAGGCATGGAGCAATACGGCAATAAAGCTGCTGCCTGGGTGCACGAAATGCTCGATGCGGGGAATACCTCATTCTATAAAGTAGAAAACGGCATCAAAAAATATTACGATATCCCTTCTAAAAGTTATAAAGCTTTACCGGGCACAGAAGAGTTTATCATCTTGGACAACCTCCGTGAAAATAAAACGCTGTGGAAAAATTCTGGTGTTTCGATCATCGACCTGGGAGATGGCATTCTGAACGTAGAATTCCACACCAAAATGAATACCATTGGTGGTGATGTAATCTCCGGAATCAACAAAGCCATTGATATGGCTGAGAAAGATTACCGTGGCCTTGTTATTGGAAATGATGGTGCAAATTTCTCTGCTGGTGCAAATGTAGGGATGATATTTATGATGGCGGTAGAACAGGAGTGGGACGAACTGAATATGGCGATCCGCATGTTCCAGAATACTTCAATGCGTATCCGTTATTCTTCCATCCCGGTTGTGGTAGCTCCTCATAATTTAACCTTGGGTGGTGGATGTGAGTTCAGTTTACATGCTGATCATGTGCAGCTTTCTGCCGAAACTTATATGGGCTTGGTAGAGTTTGGTGTGGGCGTGATCCCGGGTGGTGGCGGAACAAAGGAGTTTGCTTTACGTGCATCGGATGAATATAAGGACGATCAGATTGTGCAGAATGCACTGAAAGATCGTTTTTTAACCATCGGAATGGCCAAAGTTTCTACTTCAGGTTACGAAGCTTACGAGCTGGGTTACCTCCAAAAAGATAAATTTTCAATCTCGATGAACCGCAACCGTTTATTGGCCGATGCAAAAGCCAAAGCCATTGAATTGGCCGATGCAGGATATACCAAACCGGTTCAGCGTAACGATATTAAAGTATTGGGTAAACAAGGATTGGGAATTGTGTATGCAGGCGCAAATAGCATGTATGCAGGGCATTTCATCTCTGAACACGATAAAAAAATCTCCGAAAAATTAGGTTATGTAATGTGTGGTGGCGATTTATCTTATCCAACAGAAGTAACCGAGCAATACTTATTGGATCTGGAAAGAGAAGCATTTTTATCACTCGCAGGAGAACGGAAATCGTTGGAGCGGATTCAGTCAATTATTACGAAAGGTAAACCGTTGAGGAATTAGTGAGTTAAATATTTAGGAATGAGTATCAAGTATCAGGATACGAATGACGAATAAAGTTTTACTTACATTAATTAACAAATAAAACAATGCGAGGATTAGGTCTTGATACTTGATTCTGGCTACTAGATACTAAAAAAATGGAAGCATACATAATAGCAGGATACCGTACAGCAGTGGGTAAAGCACCCCGCGGTGTATTCCGTTTCACAAGGGCCGACGATTTAGCTGCAGAAGTAATTAGGGCCCTGGTGGCTTCGGTTCCGAATTTAGATAATGAACAGATTGATGATGTAATTGTGGGCAACGCTACTCCAGAAGCAGAACAAGGGCTAAACATTGGCCGTATGGTTTCGCTAATGGGGCTGGATACCGATAAGGTTCCTGGCGTTACCGTGAACCGTTACTGTGCGTCGGGTTTAGATACTATTGCTACGGCAGTTGCCAAAATTAAGGCAGGTATGGCCGATTGTATCATTGCCGGTGGGGTAGAGGTAATGAGTGGAATGCCTTTTGGAGGCTGGAAACTCGTACCTAATGCCGAAGTGGCAAAAAATAATCCGGATTGGTATTGGGGAATGGGCTTAACTGCCGAAGCAGTTGCTAAAGAATATAAGGTGAGTCGTGAGGATCAGGATGCATTTTCATTAAAATCTCATGAGAAAGCCATTCATGCCATTAAAAATGGTCACTTAAAAGATGGTATTTTACCTATCACCGTGAACGAAAATTACCTGGATGCCAACTTGAAAAAGAAAACGCGTTCTTACGTAGTTGATACCGATGAGGGGCCACGTGCAGATACTACCTTAGATAAATTGGCGAAACTGAAACCTGTATTCGATGCGGTTGGAAGCGTAACTGCGGGTAATTCATCGCAAACATCTGATGGTGCAGCTTTTGTTTTGGTAGTGTCTGAAAAGAAAATGAAAGAACTGAATGCTGAACCGATAGCCAGACTGGTAAGTTACGGTATTGCAGGTGTTCCACCCCGTATTATGGGCATCGGACCAATAGAGGCTATTCCAAAAGCACTGAAACAGGCTGGCTTGAAAAAAGAAGATATCGATTTAATCGAACTGAACGAAGCCTTTGCCTCTCAATCTTTGGCGGTAATCAGAACTTTGGATTTAAACCCCGATGTTATCAATGTTAACGGAGGAGCAATTGCACTTGGCCATCCACTGGGCTGTACCGGAGCAAAACTGACCGTACAGATCATGAACGAATTAAAAAGACAGAACAAAAAATACGGAATGGTAACCATGTGCGTAGGAACCGGGCAAGGTGCTGCGGGGATTTTTGAGTTGCTTTAAATAGTATCAAGATATGAGTATCAAGTGTCGAGATTGAATAATAGGTTTCTACCATTTATAAAATCATCCCAAACATATTTGAATTCATAATTTAATACTAAAATATATGCACAATTTTAAAGAATTAAAGGTTTGGCAGAAATCAATTGATTTGGCAGTTGATGTTTATAAGGCTAGTTCGTTTTTGCCTGTTGATGAGAGATACGGTTTGATTTCTCAAATGAAAAGATGCTCCGTTTCAATACCCTCCAATATTGCTGAAGGGGCGGGTAGGGGAACCGGTGCACAGTTTAAATATTTTTTAACTATAAGTCAGGGTTCTGCTTTTGAACTGGAAACTCAGGTAATTATTTCAAATAGACTGGGATTGTTGGATGATCCGCTTACTATTGATCTGATTGAAAAAACCAGTGAGGTTCAAAAAATGATTTATGCTCTGGAAAGAAGATTAATTTAATGTGGGTATGAAAGTTAAGATTTGATTTCAAGTAATAAGATTGAATTACATGGCTGGAAATGTAAAATGAAAATTTATAATGTAGGCTTTGTTTTGATCCTCGATACTCATGCCTTGATACTTGATACTGATTTCTTGATACTTAATACCCGCGACTAGATATTATAACAATGGAAACAACTGAAAAAAAGACAATTAAAGGTGGAGAGTTTTTAATTAAAGATACCACTTATCAGGAAGTATTCATCCCTGAAGAATTTGATGAAGAGCAACAGATGATTGCACAGACCTGTCGCGATTTTTTGGCGGCTGAAGTTTATCCTAATTTAGATAAAATCGATAAACAGGAAGACCCGGAATTAATGCCTACACTTTTAACCAAAGCTGGCGAACTGGGTATCCTGGGCGTTTCGGTACCCGAAGAATACGGAGGTTTTGGGAAAAATTTTAATACCTCTATGTTGGTTGCCGATGTGGTTGGTGCCGGACACTCTTTTGCAGTGGCACTTTCTGCACATACAGGTATTGGTACATTACCAATTTTATATTACGGAAATGAAGAACAAAAAGCAAAATACATCCCTAAATTAGGCTCGGGCGAATGGAAAGCTGCTTATTGTTTAACAGAGCCAAACTCAGGTTCGGATGCAAACTCAGGTAAAACAAAAGCTAAACTGAGCGATGATGGTAAACATTATATCATTAATGGCCAGAAAATGTGGATCACGAACGGTGGTTTTGCCGATGTTTTTATCGTTTTTGCTAAAATAGACGACGATAAAAATCTAACTGCATTCATTGTGGAGAAAGGTTTCGGCGGTATTACCATGAACCCGGAAGAACATAAAATGGGCATCAAAGGCTCTTCAACACGCCAGGTTTTCTTTAACGATTGTCCGGTGCCTGTTGAGAATATGCTAAGCGAGCGTGAAAACGGTTTCAAAATCGCGGTAAACATTTTAAATATTGGCCGTATTAAACTATCAGCTGCCGCTATCGGCGCTTCAAAAGCAACGTTAAATACAGCGATCAATTATTCAAATGAAAGGATCCAGTTTGGCCGTCCCATTTCTAAATATGGGGCCATCCGTTTTAAAATTGCAGAGATCGCTTCTAAAATTTATGCTGTAGATGCAGCGAATTACCGTGCCGGACAGAACATAGATGATACCTACGACCAATTGGTTGCAGGAGGAATGGAATCGGGCAAAGCCAGGTTAAAATCTGTTGAGCAGTTCGCCGTAGAATGCGCCATCTTAAAAGTATGGGGTTCAGAAGCATTGGATTATACCGTTGATGAAGGCGTTCAGATTTATGGTGGTATGGGCTTTTCTGCCGATGCACCAATGGACAGGGCTTACCGTGATGCACGTATCAACAGAATTTTCGAAGGTACCAACGAAATTAACCGTTTATTAACCGTCGACATGATGCTAAAACGTGCCATGAAAGGCGAATTGGATTTAATGACACCGGCCACTGCTGTAGCAGCCGAATTAATGAGCATTCCCGATTTCGGAGAAGAAGATACTACGCTATTTGCTGCAGAGAAAAAAGTACTGTCGAACCTGAAAAAAGCAACCTTAATGGTGGCAGGAGCTGCGGTACAAAAGCTCATGATGACCTTAAGCAAAGAGCAGGAAATTTTAATGAACATTGCCGATATGGCCAGTTACGTTTATGTGGCTGAATCAGCATTGTTGAGAACCGAAAAATTAGTTGCCATGCGTGGCGAAGCCGCAGTTGCCGGTCAGCTGGATTTGCTTCGCATCTATTTGGTTGAAGCGGTTGATGGAATAGCCAAGGCGGGTAAAGAAGCATTGTGGGCATTTGCCGAAGGCGATGAACTGCGCATGATGCAGGTAGGTTTACGCCGCTTTACCAAAATGGAACCGTTTAATGTTAAAGATGCACGCCAAAGGGTTGCGCAACAATTAATCGAAGCCAATAAATATATCTTTTAAGGTAGAAGGTCCAAAGGTTGAGGGTTTAAGGTTTAGGTGCATGCCTAAATCTTAAACCCTTTTTTTATTTTGCAGATGCTCACTATAGGCAGTCATGCCGAAGCACGAAGAATCTTTCGTTGCAAGGTTTCAACAAGGCAGAAATTCAAAAGTGCATAACATTTAGCTTTAAGGTATTAAAGTCATATTTTCGCATATGATTAAATTTAGATTACTTACCCTTCTTTTTTTAAGTGTAGCTGTTGTTTCATCTTGTAAAAAAGACGAAGACCCCGAGAAACAGATTGCCGAATTTATCAAAAAGAACAATATTAATGCTACCAAAGATGCTTCGGGATTATATTACCAGATCATTAAGCCTGGCACCGGTTCTTTTACCTATCCAGGTAATACCAGGATAACCATCAAATACGAAGGACGATTGTTAAATGGAAATGTTTTTGATAATGGAGGAGGTAATGAACAGACATTCAACCTGGCTGAGCTAATTCAGGGCTGGAGAATCGGCATTCCTAAAATTCAAAAAGGCGGAGAAATCAGGCTGATCGTTCCTCCAGGTTTGGGTTATGGTAGTAGTGCGGTGGGCCCTATTCCCGGAAATTCGGTACTGGATTTTAATATCCAGCTATTAAATGCTCAATAAGTGTAAAGACTAGGAAAAAAACCGAAGCAGAAAGCTGTTTTCTCGATTTTCTATAATGCCTTTTGGTCTTTCTGCTTTTACCTTTAAGCACTTTAAATTTGTTAAAATAGGTTAAAAATTGCAGCATCTGCATTAAAAGCTTATTTTTGCTGACTATGGTTAAGTTTAAACAAGTTATTTTATTGATATGTCTTACGGGATGCCTTGCCGCCTGTAAAAAAAATGTGCCGGTTGATGATTACGATCCTACGCCACAATTTAAGGCCGATACGGCTGCAATAAGTACTTTTGTTAAGACTAATAATATCCCGGCAACAAAAGATGCCAGTGGTATTTTTTATCAGATTATAGCCCCAGGGTCAGGAAATGTAAGTTATCTAACCTCTACGGTAATTACTGCAGATTATGAGGGTAGATTATTAAATGGTACCATTTTCGACAGTACCAAAGGAACCCCAATTTCTTTTAAACTCGGAAATGTTATTTTAGGATGGCAGTTTGGGATTCAAAAAATACAAAAAGGGGGAAAGATCAGGTTAATTATTCCATCTTACTTCGGTTACGGAACACAATCGCCATCATCATCAATCCCTCCTAATTCAGTACTCGATTTTACTATAACACTTACAGACGTACAATAATAAATGAACAAATTTACTAAACTTGGCCTGTTTACACTTTTACTGGCTACTGTAGTTTTCAGCTCGTGCAAAAAGGACTATGAGTCTATTCAAAGTATAGATGATGCTGCTATAAAAGCTTATATATCAAAAAATAATTTAACACAAATGATCCCTGATCCTGATAAAACAGGGTTTTATTATCAGGCTACTAATCCTACGGATGGAACATTTTTTTTGAATCCTGATTCAGTATTCTATGATATAACAGTGAAATCGATGCAAACTGGTGCAACTTATCTTCAGTCTCCTGTTAATGGTAACTTGGGTACTTATGTAGGTTATTTAAACAGTTTTTTCCAATCGTCTTTATCAACATCCATTACTTATAATATACCTGCATTAAGGACTGCTGCTTTGAGTCTTAAGCCAGGAGGAAGTGCGAGGATATTACTACCATCCTATTTAGCTTTTGGTAAAAATGGAGCAGGTCCGATACCTTCTAATGAGAATCTTGATTTTACGATCAAAACTTATCCGTATCGTAAACAGTGGTTATTTGATGATGATAAAATAAAAAATTTTTTAGCTGCTAAAGGTTTAACCGCAAGTGCGACAAAAGATCCAAGTAGAATTTATTACATCGTTAATACTGTTGGTACTGGTGATGTCATAAATGGGATCGAAAGTACGGTAAATGTAAAATATACAGGCCGTACTTTAGATGGAGCATCTTTTGATTCCAATTCTGATGGTTATTCATCAACTTTAACAAGCCTGATTCAGGCTTGGCAAATTATGATTCCAAAGTTTAAGGTTGGAACAAAATTTAGAATGATTATCCCATCAGATTTGGCTTATGGAAAGTCGGGTAGTGGCGCCATCCCCGGTAACGCAGTATTGGATTTCGATATAGAAATTGTAAGTGTTACGAATTAGATAAAGCCTCTTTAAAAATTTTTAACACTCTTTCCCTTGCAAAAGTATGCTCAACTATTGGTTGGGCATATTTTTTTGTCCCGAATTCTGGTACCCACTTTTTAATATATTCAAATTTAGGATCAAATTTTTTGGTCTGTAATTCAGGATTAAACACCCTAAAGTATGGCGCGGCATCGTTTCCTGAGCCTGATGCCCATTGCCAGCCACCAACATTACTTGCCATTTCGTAATCCAATAAATTTTCTGCAAAATATGCTTCGCCCCAGCGCCAATCAATCAGTAAATGTTTGGTCAGAAAACTGGCTACAATCATACGTACGCGGTTGTGCATCCATCCGGTTTGGTTCAATTGCCGCATTCCGGCATCTACTATCGGGTAACCCGTATTGCCTTCGCGCCAGGCCTTAAATTCACCTTCATTGTTGCGCCATTTAATCTTGTCGTATTGCTTTTTAAAAGAATCGAAAGCCGAGTAGGGGAAGTGCCAAAGTATCATCATGTAAAATTCGCGCCAAGCCAGTTCCGAAAGCCAGACGTTTGATTTTGCATTTATAGCATCGCTTACTGCTTTTCTAATACTTAAAGTGCCAAAACGTAAATGCAGGCCAATATGGGTAGTGCCCTCTGCTGCCGGGAAATCGCGTTCTTTTGCATAATCGTCAAGCTTGTTTTTATAACTGATTTTGGGGAAATCCAGTTTGCTTTTTTCAAAGCTCATTTCTCTCAAAGTTGGAAGAGGCAGGTGTTTGGTTTGCAATAAATTTTTGAGGTATTTTTTGCTGGGATAGGCCTTTACATAAAAATCGTTCAGTTTAGCATGCCATTGTTTATAAAAAGGGGTAAACACCGTATAAGGTGTTTTATCGGCTTTTAAGATTTCATTTTTCTCAAAAATAACCTGATCCTTATATGTTTTAAAGGCAATTTTTTCACTGGCTAAATATTCTGCCGTGTTATCATCACGTTCGCGTGCATAAGGCTCATAATCGTGATTGGTATATACTTCTTTAACATCGAATTGCTTTAAAATTTCAGGCCATATCTTTTCTGGTTCTCCATATTTTACCAATAAATCTGATCCAAGTTGCTGAAGTTCTTTTTTTAAATCTGCAATGGTTTGGTAAATAAAAGTTACACGGGCATCATCTTTTAGTAGTTTATCCAGTATGTTTTTATCAAAGATGAAAAGGGGGAGAACCGGATAATTACTTTTTAGTGCGTGGTATAAGGCAGCATTATCTTCTACACGTAAATCGCGGCGGAACCAGTGAATAGATATTGGAGTCATTTTTTAAAGGTTGTTAAAGAATTTAGATGATTGTAAACGTTTGGAGTTGGGCATTTGGCGTTAATGAACCATAAATACGGTTTTCAATTGGCAGTTTGCGGTTAACAATAAACCTACTTATAAAGATCTTTCAAAGCATCCTCCAAATGTGTGAATTTAAATTTAAACCCAGCATCTAAAATTTTTTGTGCTGAAGTATTATTACTCATTAAAACAGCTTCTACGCGTTCTCCGAGCAATAACGCCAATGCTTTCTTAGGGACTTTAATTGGCCATACCGGGCGATGCAACTGTTTGGCAATGGCTTTGGTTAAGGCGCTGTTGGTTACAGGAAAAGGTGCGCAGGCATTGTAACTGTTCTCCATTTTAAGGTTTTCTATGGCTTCAATATACATTTCAACCATATCATCAATATGTAACCAGGGTGTCCATTGTTTGCCTGTACCTAATGGTGCACCTGCGAATAATTTTACAGGCTGGGCCAATTGTGGCAATGCTCCGCCCTTCCTACTGAAAACAATACCGGTACGGAGTTTTACAACCCTTAGGCTTAGCTTTTTGCCCTGATCTACGGCATTTTCCCATAATTTACAGCACTCAGCTAAAAAACCGTAGCCATTTGGACTCTCCTCAGTTAAAATTTCATCACCACAATCGCCATAAAAGCCAACTGCAGAAGAAGAGACAAAAGATTTGACCTGATGATCAAGCTTGGATTTAATGGCTCTGAAAAGCAGTTCTGTAGATTTTACCCGGCTATCGATAATTTGTTTCTTGCGCCCGTTGGTCCACTTTTTATCTGCAACCGGTTCCCCTGCCAAATGGATGATGGCATCAACACCATTAAGGCAATCTGCATCAATTGTTCCCTTGTACACATCCCAAACAAAACCATTCGGATCATTACTCTTTTTTCGCGAAAGTGTATTTACCTCATAGCCTTTGTTTAACAAATGCTTTTTTAGCTCGGTACCCACTAATCCGGTAGCTCCGGTAATCAGAATTTTTTTTACCATATTTTTAAAACACTGAAGATACAAAAGGGTTTGTTTGCACAACTTAAAATGTATTAATCTGGTTTTAATTCTTTTGTTACCTATTTGTAAAGAATTATTTAGGGGTTTGATGTGGAAGAAAAATAAGATAAATTTGTAAAGCGTTCTTATACCCTTTTCGATAAAAGATGTCCAAAAAAATTTTAGTCTGGTTTAGAAATGATCTTCGCTTGCATGATAACGAAATGCTGGTCGAGGCAATTGCTAAATCTGATTCAATTTTGCCTGTTTACATTCTCGATCCCCGTTCTTTTGGCGAAACCAAATATGGTACGCTGAAAACCGGAAATATTAGAGCACAATTTATTTTAGAGAGTGTTTTAGGCTTACGTAATGCTTTAAAACAGATTGGCGGCAATCTGCTGATTGCAGAAGGTAATCCGGAAGATATTATTCCGCAGCTTGTACAGGAATACGAAATTACCGAAGTATACCATCACCGCGAAGTAGCGCGCGAAGAGACCCATGTTTCTACACTGGTAGAAAATGCACTTTGGAAATTACGTGTTAACCTGAAACATTTTATCGGTCATACCTTATATAATAAAGAAGATCTGCCTTTTCCCATTAAGGATATCCCCGACGCTTTTAACCAGTTTAAAAAGAAAATTGAACGCGATTCGATCATCAAGCCTTGTTTTGCGGCACCAGACCGGATCAATGTGGCTGAAGTGATCGATTGGGGCACCTTATCATCGTTGGAAGATCTTAATCTTTTACTCCACCAGAAAGATCAGCGGGCTGATTTTGAATTTATAGGCGGCGAAGCAGAGGGTTTGGCTCACCTACAGAAGGTGATTCTGGCCATGCAACAGGCTGCAACTACCAAGAATTTAATTCTCGCCTCAAAACTATCTGCCTGGCTGGCTATTGGCAGTTTATCTCCCCGTAAAGTGTATTGGGAAATTAAAAAAATGGAAGGTGTACCCAATACCAAAGCCATGTTCAATCATATTTTATTAGGCCTGCTGTGGAGAGATTATTTCCGTTTTATGTTCAAAAAATACGGTAATACATTCTTCAGTCCCGATGGATTTGGTAGCCAGGGTTTGGTTGATACTGCCAATGAGCAAGAAAATCTCCATAAATGGAAAACTGCACAGACAGGATTTGCAGTGGTAGATGCGGTAATGACGGAGTTAAACCAGACCGGTTTTATTTCGAATATTGCCAGGCAAACGGCTGCGCTATACCTGATCAATAACCTGGAAGTAAGCTGGGTTTTAGGAGCCGCTTATTTTGAAGAAAAACTGATCGATTATAACCCGGCAAGTAACTGGGGCAACTGGGCTAATGTTGCCGGCGTAGGAAACGATCAGAAATCAAAAAGTGTATTCGATTTAGATAAAAACATCAAAAATCTCGACCCAAAAGGCAACTATGCTTTAACTTGGGCATCATAGTTGTATTGACTCAATGATTGAGTGTTGAATGATGAAATTGAATTTTATCGATTGGTACAAGTCGTATTTTTGTCATTCTATAATTTAATAATTCGCTCATTCAATAATTCTCATTTTAATCGAGATTTTTGCCGTTTATATAAGGTAAAATTCTAATTTTGTAGTGCTTATAGTAAATAGTTAATAATGGATAAATTATCTTATCTTAATGGCGCAAACGCCGAATATATAGAGTCTTTATATCAGTCGTATCAACAAGACCCTGAGTCGGTTGAGTTTGGCTGGCAGAAATTTTTCGAAGGTTTCGATTTTGGAAGAGGATCGGAATCACCATCAGTAACCGCAGAAACTCCTGAACATTTTTTAAAAGAGGTTAATGTTTTAAACCTGATTGATGGCTATCGCAGCCGTGGTCACTTGTTTACGCACACCAATCCGGTACGCGAAAGACGTAAACATTTGCCAACTTTAGATCTTGCCAATTTTGGATTATCAGATGCAGATCTGGAAACTGTTTTCAACTCAGGCGTAGAGATTGGTATCGGTGCTGCAAAACTGAAAGATATTGTTGCATTTTTACAACAAACATATGTTGGTTCTATAGGAGCCGAATTTAAATTTTTACGTACACCTGAAGTGTTGAGCTGGATTCAGCAGAAAATGGAGAGTGCACGTAATACCCCTAATTTCTCTATCGAAGAAAAAAAGCGTATTCTCCGGAAATTAAACGAAGCAGTAAGTTTTGAAAACTTCCTTGGAACAAAATTTTTAGGCCAAAAGCGTTTCTCTTTGGAAGGAGCTGAGGCTTTAATTCCTGCATTGGATTCAGTGATTGAAAAAGGTGCTGAATTGGGAATTGAAGAATTTGTAATTGGTATGGCCCACCGCGGACGTTTAAACGTGCTGGCCAATATCATGCAGAAAACCTACAAAGATATTTTTGCAGAGTTTGAAGGCAAAAGTTACAATCCGGATACCCCCTTTGGCGGCGACGTAAAATACCACCTAGGTTACTCAACCGATGTAACTACAAATGCGGGTAAAAGTGTTCATTTAAGTTTATGTCCTAACCCATCGCACCTTGAAACTGTTGATGGTGTGGTAGAAGGCATGAGCCGTTCTAAAATCGATTTTAAATATGGTGGCGACAATAGCCGTTTAGCGCCGATTTTGATCCATGGTGATGCTTCAGTTGCCGGACAGGGTATTGTTTACGAAGTAATCCAGATGGCAGGACTTGAAGGTTACAAAACCGGTGGTACTATCCACCTGGTGATCAATAACCAGATCGGTTTCACTACCAATTATAAAGATGCACGTACCAGTACTTACTGTACCGATATTGCTAAAGTAACGTTATCTCCTGTTTTCCACGTAAATGGCGATGATCCTGAAGCCTTGGTTTATGCGATCAATTTAGCAATGGAATACCGTCAGAAATACAAAAACGACGTTTTTATTGATATTCTTTGCTACCGTCGGTTCGGTCACAATGAGTCTGATGAGCCTAAGTTCACTCAGCCTTTGTTGTACAAAACCATCGAAAAACACCCTAACCCAAGGGAAATTTATATCGATCAGTTAACCAAAGAAGGTAAGTTAGAAGCTGGTTTGGCAAAAGAAATGGAAAAAGATTTCCGCGGTATTTTGCAGGAACGTTTAAATGAAGCCAAAGAGTTTGTTGCCGGTAACGCTGAAGTTAAATTTGGTGGTGCCTGGGCAGATCTTCGGATGGCAACACCTAAAGATTTCGAATCTTCGCCGGTTACTGCGGTTAAAAAATCTACTTTGCTTGAAATCGGTAAACGCATTACTGCTTTACCTTCAAATAAAAAGTTCTTCAAAAAAATTGAAAAATTATTTTTGGAAAGAACTAAAATGGTTAACGAAACACATGTTTTCGACTGGGCAATGGGCGAGCAATTGGCTTATGGCACTTTGTTATCAGAAGGTAAACGCGTTCGTTTAAGTGGCCAGGATGTTGAACGTGGTACTTTCTCTCACCGTCATGCCGTTTTAACACTTGAAGACAGCGAGGAAGAATATGTACCATTGGCAAATATTTCTGATCAACAGGCTGCATTTGACATTTATAACTCGCACTTATCAGAGTACGGCGTTTTAGGTTTCGAATACGGTTATGCCATGGCTAACCCTAATGCTTTAACCATCTGGGAAGCACAATTTGGAGATTTCTTTAATGGTGCACAGATTGTAGTAGACCAGTATGTAGCTAGTGCCGAAACCAAATGGCAGCGCGAAAACGGTTTGGTAATGTTATTGCCGCACGGTTATGAAGGTCAGGGCCCGGAACATTCATCAGCACGTATTGAGCGTTTTATGGAGCTTTGTGCCGATTATAATATGCAGGTAACCAATTGTACCACTCCTGCCAACTTTTTCCATGTTTTACGTCGCCAGTTTAAACGCGATTTCCGTAAACCACTAATCGTATTTACACCTAAAAGTTTATTAAGGCATCCGGCTTGTGTTTCTAAATTAGAAGAATTTACTGAGGGTGGTTTTAAAGAAGTAATTGATGATGTAAATGCTAAAGTTGCAGACATCACCCGCGTTGTTTTCTGTAGTGGTAAAATTTACTATGAATTGCTGGAGAAACAACAGGCTGATAAGATCAAACACGTAGCTTTGGTTCGTGTTGAGCAGTTGTACCCAACCCCGGTTGATCAGCTGGAAGCCATCAAGAAAAAATATAAAAATGCAAAAGAAATTTTCTGGGTACAGGAAGAGCCAGAGAACATGGGCGCATGGCCATATTTGTTCCGTAAGTTGTACAAAACTGCATTAAAAGGTATTGAAGTAATTTCGAGAAGAGAGAGCAGCAGTACAGCTACAGGTTTTGCAAAACAGCATGCTAATCAACAAGCTTATATTTTGGCAAAAGCTTTAGAAATTTCGGTTACGGAAGATGTGAAAGACATTGCAAAGAAGGCAACAAAGAAATTAGTTCAGATCGATTAAATGAGGCTTAAGGCGTAAGGTTTGAGGTATAGGGTATAAGCACCTGAACAGTTCAACTTTACAGCATTAACCTTTAACAATAAAAAAACATAACAAAAATGAGTTTAGAGATAAAAGTTCCACCTGTTGGTGAGTCGATAACCGAAGTTGTTTTATCACGTTGGATAAAAAACGATGGCGATGTTGTTGAAATGGATGAAGTAATTGCTGAATTAGAATCAGATAAAGCTACATTCGAATTAACTGCAGAACAAGCTGGAACTTTAAAAACCATAGCCGCCGAAGGCGATACTTTAGCCATTGGTGCAGTAGTTTGTAAAATTGAAGATGGTGGTTCAGCACCTGCGAAAGCTGACGCACCAAAAGCTGAAGAAAAAGCAGTTGTTGCTGAAGAAAAAGCTGCAGCTCCTGTTGCTGAAAAATCAGGCGAAAGCTACGCTACTGGTACTCCTTCACCTGCTGCGGGTAAAATCCTTGCTGAAAAAGGTATTGATGCTTCTACAGTAAAAGGTACTGGTGTTGATGGCCGTATTACCAAAGATGATGCTGTTAAAGCTGAAGCTGGTAAAAAAGCTGAAGCGCCTAAAGCCAGTGCTCCGGTTGCTGCTGCTGCACCTGCTGGTAGCCGTGTCGAGCGTCGTGAGAAAATGTCTCCATTACGCAGAACAGTTGCAAAACGTTTGGTTGCCGTTAAAAACGAAACCGCGATGTTAACCACCTTTAACGAGGTTAACATGAAACCAATTATGGATTTACGCGCAAAGTATAAAGATCAGTTTAAGGAGAAATTTGGTGTTGGTTTAGGTTTCATGAGCTTTTTTACAAAAGCCGTTACCGAAGCATTAAAAGATTTCCCGGCGGTTAATGGTCGTATCGAAGGTGATGAAATTGTTTACAATGATTTTGCTGATATTTCGATCGCAGTTTCTGCGCCAAAAGGTTTGGTGGTTCCGGTTATCCGTAATGCAGAGAGCATGACTTTAGCTCAAATTGAAAAATCGGTATTGGAGCTAGCTTTAAAAGCGCGCGATAGCAAATTAACCATCGAAGAAATGACCGGAGGAACATTTACCATTACTAACGGAGGTGTTTTTGGTTCAATGATGTCGACTCCGATTATCAATGCACCACAATCGGCCATTTTAGGTATGCACAATATTGTTGAGCGTCCGGTTGCCGAAAAAGGTGAAGTGGTAATCCGTCCGATGATGTATGTTGCTTTATCTTACGATCACAGAATTATTGACGGACGTGAGTCGGTTGGTTTCTTGGTTCGTGTGAAACAATTATTGGAAGATCCGGCTAGGTTGTTATTGGGTATCTAGACATTTAAATCCCTTAAGGGGACTCTACACGTTTATAAGGAAGTCAAGTTTTAATGGCCAATGTGCTATAAAAACTTGACTTCTTTTTTATACCAGGAAAATGAAATTAACGTTTAACTCAAAATTCCTCTTTATTTTTCTTGCGATATTCTTATCTGAAATCTTAATCGCAAAATATCTTCATGATGTATTTATTCGCCCTTTTGGTGGCGACGTGCTCGTGGTTGTCTTAATCTATGCTTTTTTAAGATCTTTTCTGAAAGCCAATAACCGAAAGCTGGCTTTAGGTGTACTGCTTTTTGCTTTCCTGATCGAGTTCCTTCAGAAATTAAATTACGTAACCTGGTTTGGTTGGGAAAACAACAAATTAATGAGCACCATACTGGGTACTTCCTTTAGCGTTTATGATTTGCTCGCTTATTTTGTAGGTTACCTGATCTGTTTGTGTTTTAGAGATTGAGCGCAGGTATTGTATCCTCATCCTTGTCGTCATCTCGACTGGAGCAAAGCGGAATGGAGAGATCTTTTTCCTAAGTTTTAATCCAAAAATTTCTCCTTCGAAGGAGTTCCTTTGGAACACTACTGTCGAAATGATGATTCTAGCTAAGATTTAGACAATGCTCTAATTGGTTTAATATCCAGCTGTTTAAACTCTACCTCGCTACCTTCTGCCTGTAGGGCAATCTGTCCGCTACTTGCCGTACAATTGGTGCCATAATTTACCAATGTGCCATTTACCCAAACTTTAACTTCATTGTTAAGGCACTGTATCACCATGGTATTCCATTCGCCAACAGGTTTTTCACTATTATCTGTTAAATTTTTAATGCGGCGGAGTTTGTTTCCGTTTACACCCCAGTTTTCTTTCGGGCCACGTCTGGCAAGCATATCAGGTACCGTAATATCTTCTTCAATACACCAGAAATCACCTGCATCCAGATGTTGCATTTGCACTTCCAAAGATTTTGGGAACATACCATACAAAGCCCTTGGCGTAGAGGCATGTACCAGAACACCGCAGTTGCCAGGTTTACCTGCAAAACGGTATTGTACGGTTAATTGGTAGTTTTTATAAATTTTATCGGTTATTAAATGCCCGCCCGGAGTACCTAAACTTACCAGCATACCATTGCGTACAATAAATGGGTTAATGGTATCGGGTTTCTTATCCATAGCGGGAACATCTACATGCCAGCCTTTTAAATCTTTGCCATTAAAAAGGCTCTTTTGGGCTAATGCAGGTAGGCTAAATGTAATGAACAGGAGTAGGATAGTATATAATTTCATAGCATATTTGGTTTTATCAAATATATTCTAAAAAAATGGAAAATAATGATGTTTGTCACCCTGAATGAAATAAGGATCTTCTGGATTCTTAACTGGGTTCAGCATTTCGCCTGTAATCCCAATAGCTTTATCGTCGTTCCTTCTTATACTTATAATGGCAAGTGCTTTTTAAATAAAAAGCCCATCTCAGTTAAGAAATGGGCTTTTTTGTATTTTTGTCACCCTGAATTTATTTTACAGGTAGAAATTATATTTTGATTTACCTTGTAATTACTTCGTGGTCAGGGGTTTGCCTGCGCCAGATTGATGCTGAAACAAATTCAGCAAGAAGTGTTTCTCTTTAATCCTCTACAATTTCGCTGTTGATGCTCACCTCGTCTTTTACATCTTCTTTAAAGTAATTTTTCTGAAAGATGAGGATCAGGATCACGCCGACAGAAATTGCTGCATCTGCAAGGTTAAAAACAGGTCTGAAGAAAACAAACTCTTCGCCACCCCAAATTGGGAACCAGCCAGGGAAATGTCCTTCGGCAATCGGGAAGTAGAACATATCAACTACACGGCCATGGAACCAGCTTTCGTAACCATAAATTTTGCCATAAAAAACCGAATCGATAATATTGCCCAACGCACCCGAAAAAATCAAAGCCACATTTAAGATCAACCCACGGTGATATTTATGTTTAATCAGATAATGTAAGCCATAACCAATACCTGCAACAGCAGCAATCCGGAAGAGTGATAAGGCCAATTTACCGAACTCGCCACCAAACTCCATTCCAAAGGCCATGCCGTTATTTTCGGTAAAATGGATAATGAACCACTTGCCAATAATATTGAATTCCTGGCCCAGGTACATATGCGTTTTAACCCAGGTTTTAACCAGCTGATCAGCCAGTAAAACCAAAAAGATTACAACTAAAGGTTTTGTATAGCCTTTCATTAACCCTGCTTTAATTTAGCTTCCATGCTTAAAGTTGCATGCGGAACTGCACGTAAACGCTCTTTTTGGATCAATTTACCGGTTTCGCGGCAAATGCCATAAGTTTTGTTTTCGATACGCACCAATGCGTTCTCTAGGTTATCAATAAATTTTTTCTGACGGGCAGCCAATTGATTGATCTGTTCTTTTTCCATTGTTGCAGAACCATCTTCCAGTGTTTTGTAAGCACCCGAAGTATCTTCCGTTCCGTTAGCATTAGGATTACTTAATGATGCGGTAAGCGCATTAAGTTCTTCTTTCGCCATACGCAATTTATCTTGGATCAATTCTTTAAATTCCTGAAGTTCACTGTCTGAGTAGCGTGTTTTATTACTGTTTTCCATGTTTTTAATTTAGTTTTCTAATATATGGATTTATATTTTAGTTACCGAAATGCTTAACTCAACATCATCAATGGTGATTTTGTTTGCATTAGTTACAGTATCTGTTAATTCTAATTCGTCGGCCAATATTTCCGCGCAAATGTAGCCCTTGTTTTTGGCAACTGCACTGGCTACCAAGTTATCATTTTGTAACGAAACTTTAATCCTATCGGTCACCTCAAAATTTAATTCTTTACGTAAATTCTGGATGCGGTTAACCAGCTCGCGCGAAATTCCTTCCTGTTTCAGCTCATCGGTAATGGTCACATCTAAAGCAACGGTTAAGCTGCCCAGGTTAGTTACCTGCCATCCTGGAATATCTTCGGCAAAAACCTCTACATCATCATTTAAATCAATAGCATGCTGGAAATTATCACTACCAAAAACATTAATGTAGCCATCAACTTCCAAACGCTGGATGTCGTCCTGGTTCATATTTTCTAAAGCCTGCTTCACAATGCTCATATCCTTGCCTACTTTTTTACCCAACGATTTAAAGTTCGGTTTCAGCTTTTTCTTTACGATGCCATGTGTATCGGTAATGAATTCGATATGTTTCACATTCGTTTCAGAAAGAATATAATCGGCAACTTTTGAGATTTTTTGTTCGAAATCGCCATTTAAAGATGGGATTAAGATTTTCTCGAGCGGCTGACGCACATTGATGCCCGACTTTTTACGCAATGATAAAACCATTGATGAAATATCCTGTGCATAAAGCATTCTTTCGTTCAGTGCATTATCGATCAGGCTTTGATCAGCTTCATTCCATAAGGTCAGGTGAACCGATTCTTCGGCATGAGCATCGGTAACTGTTAAGTTGCGGTATAACCAATCGGCAAAGAAAGGTGCCACAGGACTCATCAGCTGTGCCAAAGTTTCTAAACAGGTAAACAATGTTTCGTAAGCAGCACGTTTATCATCTGTCATTTCGCCTTTCCAGAAACGGCGGCGGCTTAACCTGATGTACCAGTTGCTTAAGTGCTCATCAACAAAGGTTTGGATAGCACGTGTAGCTTTAGTTGGCTCATAAGTATTGTAACTTTCGTCAACTTCGCTGATCAGGTTTTGTAATAACGATAAGATCCAACGGTCTAGCTCCGTCCGGTTTTCTACTTTGCTCAGGTTGTTTTTGTCGATTTCGAATTTATCGATATTGGCATATAAGGCAAAGAAAGCATAGGTATTGTAAAGCGTTCCAAAGAATTTACGGCGTACCTCGTCTAAGCCTTCTAAACTAAATTTAAGGTTATCCCATGGTGAGGCATTGCTGATCATGTACCAACGGGTAGCATCGGCACTATAAGTTTCGATGGTGTTGAACGGATCGATGGCGTTACCTAAACGTTTCGACATTTTGTTACCGTTTTTATCCAGTACCAATCCGTTCGAAACCACATTTTTAAAGGCTACACCAGGATTGCCCACTTTTGCATTTACGGCTTTAATTTCATCACTGGCTTCGCTAAGCATTACCGCTATGGCATGCAGGGTAAAAAACCAGCCACGGGTCTGATCTACACCTTCTGCAATAAAATCGGCAGCATAGGCATTTTCAAACTCTTCTTTGTTTTCGAAAGGGAAATGCCATTGTGCATAAGGCATGGCGCCGCTATCAAACCAAACATCGATAAGGTCAGTTTCGCGGGTCATTTTTTCGCCTTTTGATGAAGTTAAAATTACATCATCAACATAAGGGCGGTGCATATCTTTCAGTTCGAAACCTGCCGGCATAAAACCTGCTTCGATCGATTTGGCGATCTCTGCATTCAGTTCAGCAATAGAGCCGATGCATTTTTCTTCCAGTCCGTCGGCAGTACGCCAGATCGGCAATGGTGTTCCCCAATAACGCGAGCGCGATAAGTTCCAGTCGACAAGGTTTTCCAACCAGTTACCAAAACGGCCTGTTCCGGTCGATTCTGGCTTCCAGTTGATGCCTTTGTTCAATTCTACCATTTTATCCTTAACGGCAGTGGTTTTAATAAACCAGCTGTCCAGCGGATAGTATAAAACAGGTTTATCCGTTCTCCAGCAATGTGGATAGGTGTGCACGTATTTCTCTACCTTAAAGGCTTTGTTTTCTTCTTTTAACTGAATGGCAATTTCTACGTCGACAGATTTTTCCGGCGCTTCGCCATCTTTGTAATATTCGTTTTTAACGTATTTGCCGCCGTAATTTCCACCAAGGGTTGCAATGAATTTTCCTTGTAGATCTACCAATGGAACTGCATTTCCCTTCTCATCCAATACCAACATTGGTGGTACCTCTGGTGTAGCCAGTTTAGCTACCCGGGCATCATCAGCACCAAAAGTAGGTGCAGTGTGCACAATACCGGTACCATCTTCGGTGGTCACAAAATCTCCGGAGATTACCCTAAAAGCATTTTCCGGGTTCTGATAAGGTAATGCATATGGCAATAGCTGTTCGTATTTAATGCCCACCAGATCGGCGCCCACAAATTCTGCTAAAACAGCATAAGGGATCTTTTTATCTTCCGATTTGTAGTTCGTAAAAGCTTCATCACCTTCGGCCAAGAAATATTTTCCGGCAAATTGTTTACTCACCAAAGCTTTGGCCAGCACCACCTGGATAGGCTCGAAAGTATATTGATTAAAGGTTTTAACCAATACATAGTCGATTTTAGGCCCTACAGTTAAAGCTGTGTTGCTCGGTAGGGTCCATGGTGTGGTTGTCCAGGCTAAAAAGTGAACTGTACCAAAGCCTTTTAAAGCTTCAGGTAAAGTCGATTCGATGGTTTTAAACTGTGCCACTATGGTGGTGTCGCTTACATCTTTGTAGGTTCCTGGCTGGTTTAACTCGTGCGAGCTTAAACCTGTACCTGCAGCAGGCGAGTAAGGTTGTACAGTATATCCTTTATATAAAAATCCTTTATCGTAAAGCTGTTTTAAAATCCACCAAAGGCTTTCAATGTATTCGTTTTCGTAAGTAATGTATGGATTTTCAAGGTCGACCCAATACCCCATTTTTTCGGTCAGGTCGTTCCAAACATCTGTATAACGCATTACCTCGGTACGGCAGGCTTCATTATACTCATCAACACTGATCTTTTTACCGATGTCTTCTTTGGTGATGCCCAGTTTTTTCTCCACGGCAAGTTCGATCGGAAGACCATGTGTGTCCCAACCACCTTTACGTTTAACCTGGTAGCCTTTTAAAGTTTTATAACGGCAAAAAATATCCTTAATCGCACGCGCCATTACGTGGTGAATACCCGGCATGCCATTGGCAGAGGGTGGACCTTCGTAAAAAGTAAACGGATTAGATTTAGGACGGGATGAAATGCTTTTTTCAAAGATGTTTTCCTTTTTCCAAAAATCCAGTATTTCTTGCCCTATTTTGGCAAGTTCCAATTGTTTAAATTCGCTATACATCAATTAAGTACCTCAAAAAATTAAGGTTGCAAAGTTAACAGTATTGACTGAATTTTGGTAGTTTTGATGTAAATACTTTTAACGTGAAATTATTTAATATCGGGCTTACATTGATGATTATTGCCGTAATTGCATTGCCAATTGTTGCGGTTATCAACCCATCCAACCGCGATTTTGTGCTTTATGCATTTTATTTCTGCGGCCTGCTCGAACTAATTGGGCTCATCTTTGTTTTATTTCATATTATCACACTAAAAAGAAAGAACCCATGATCAAGCTGTTGAAATTGCAAAAAGCTGTTTTCGTACTTGTTGCGGGCCTGCTTTCTTTTATTGCCTATAAAGTTTTAGATGCCAACCACGTTAAAGGAAGTATTTATCTGCAAATGCTGGCAGGTGTGCTCGTCATTATTGGTGCATTATGGCTGTTATACCCCATTTTATTTGCCAAAAAGGATAAAGATGGTAATGCCGAAATCATTACCGATCCAACGGTCGAAGTTCCGGTAGATGAAGAGGAAAAAACAGAAATATAAACTTACTCCAAAAAAGGTAAAGCCTATTGGTGGTGGTGAGCTGGAGCAAGCCCAAAGCCAAAGTGTACATCTGTGGTAAAAACCCTTAACTTAATGATATTGAGCCCTATCCTGGCTGAGAGAACGTTTTTGAAAAGCAAAAGTTGTGCGCTATTTTAATGTTTGCCCTGCTGTACGCTGTAGCCCTCATGCTTCGGGGCTGCCGCTTCCATAAGGTTTGGGTACTTGGGACGGAGTAGGAAACAGGGCTTTCTTTCCATAGCCTTAAATTTTTTCAAAAAAAATAAATTTCAAATAGGGGTAAATCTCTTGTGAGTTGTAATAGCTCTAAATAACAAATAGAGATTATGATTCCAGCAATTATTATTTGGGTCTGCAGGAAATACTTTGCACCAAAGCGCTACAAAAAATTCTCCTCCCAAAATCCGGTTGATCCTAAGCGTGTTGTTACCGTACTTTTTCTGGTCTGCTCATTGTCGGCAGCTTTTGCGCAGCAGAGTAAATTTAACATCAAGCGTAACGGCGAGGTGATTGGGGAGATGTATTTCCAGCAAAAGAATGAAGGAGAAAATACCTATTTAACCATAACTTCAAAAGTGCAGACCCGGTTTGTATTTAAAATCAATGTAGAAACCGAAGATCAGGCCCATTTTAAAAACGGTAAGTTATTAACTTCTAACGTAAGCCGGATTGTAAATGGTAATGCCAAAGAGGTTAAAAAAACAAACTGGGTAAATAACCTCTATCAGCTTAAAACCGGCGATAAGACCAATACACTCGATCAGCCGATCAGTTATAACATGATGCTTTTGTACAGTAAAGAGCCCGTTAATATTTCTGAAATATATTCTGATAACTTCCAATGTTTTATTCCCGTTCAAAAGAATGGTGTACATCAGTATCGCATTAAACTTCCGGATGGAAATTATAACGATTACCATTTTGAAAACGGGGTTTGTAAACTGGTCGTGGTAAATCATTCATTGTATACCATTAGGATGGAAAGGGTTTGATATGGAAGCCGTAGCAAATAAATATTTAAGGGTATTGGTAACCGGCGCTTCAGGATTTATCGGTCGGAAATTAAGCTTTGCCCTCGCAGAAATGGGTTATGACGTAATTGCGTTTTGCAGAGACATAAAACATCCGTTTTTGATCAACCATAGAAATATCCAGTTTGTAAAAGGTGATGTTTTGGATCCCATAAGTTTAGAACGTGCAATGGAAGGTTGTTACCAGGTTTACCATACTGCAGCAATGGCCAAAATGTGGTGTAAAAACGAGCAGGATTTTTATAATGTAAATGTAACCGGTACCAGGAATGTGCTTGATTGTGCGTTAAAATTAGGGATAGAAAGGGTGGTTCATACTTCAACCTGTGGCGTATGGGGTCCAACCTTAAATCTGCCGGTTTCGGAGAACGACCCGCGGGCGGTTGGTTTCCCGATCAGTTACGAACGTACGAAATACCTGGCCGAGCTGGAAGTAAAAGAATTTGTAAAAAAGGGATTGGAGGTGGTGATTGTAAATCCATCCAGGGTATATGGTGATGGGCCAATTACCGATAGCAATACCGTAAGCAAAATGGTAACAGGGTACATTAATGGAACCTGGCATTTTATTCCGGGCGACGGAAAAGCAATAGCCAATTATGCTTTTGTTGATGATGTAGTTGATGGGCATATTGCTGCCATGCAAAATGGAAGAAATGGCGAAAGGTATATTTTAGGCGGAACAGATGTTTCATTTAATGGTTTCTTCAATACTTTAAAACAGCTTACGGGTAAACAGCGGAGTTTATACAAAATCCCGGTAGGTATTATAAAAGCATATAGTTTGTTGGAGTCACTAAAGTCGAGGTTATTTAAACTTACACCATTTTTTCTGCCAGAATTTGCCGATAGATTGAAATACAATCAGCAATATTCGAGTAGCAAAGCCATCGCTGAATTAAATTACCGGATTACACCTTTTACGGTGGGTTTAGGGAAAACCATTAATCATTTTAAACCTAATTAGGTTAAGGTTATTGTCCTCGTTGCAAACGAGGACGATATAAAAAAGATATAAAATGAAACAATTAACCGTATTGATAACAGGGGCAAGTGAGGGCCTGGGGAAATCTTTGGCTATCGAATCGGCCAGGCGTGGCCTCGGATTGGTATTGGTTTCGCTGCCCAACAGCGGGTTGGAGCACTTGGCAAATTACCTCCGGGTAAATTTTAACTGCAAAGTCTTCTGCATTGAGATCGATTTAACGAAAAACAATGCCGCAACCGAAATATTCGGAAAATTAAAAGCGCATAAAATTGAGGTTGACGCGCTGATCAATAATGCAGGTTTGGGAAACTGGAGTTGGTTTGAAGATAAAAATGTAGATTTTTACCGGAAACAGATCGATCTTAACATCACCAATACCGTGCTGCTTACCCGTTTGTTTTTAAACCATATCGATAAAAACACCGCGAGTTACATTTTAAATGTGGGCAGTTTGGGTGGACATTTTATTGTACCTAAAAAACAGGTTTATGGAGCAACTAAGTCTTTTATAGGCTATTTTACCCGTTGTTTACAACTGGAGCTAAGCGGTTCTAATGTACACATCAGTTTACTTAGCCCTGGAGGAATTAACACTAAGCCCGAATTGCTCATCATGAACAGTGAACTAAAGGGTTTTGCAAAAGCCACTATTTTAGAAGCCGATTATGTAGCCAAAACAGCTATAGATGGTATGCTGAAAGGAAAAAAAGAAATTATACCTGGTTTTGCCAACCGTTTTTTGCTTGTGCTCGATAAAATTATACCAGGCTTTTTAAAAGAAATAATTATTAGGCGTAAATTGAAATCGATTTTAACAGCATAACATGAAATATTAACCACAGATAAAAAGGATACAATGGGCATCTGTGCCAAAAAAAAACGAAAACATCATATAAAGCTTGGAAAGTAACGATACCCACCTTATCGGATTAATTAAAAGCGGTAATAAACAGGCTTTTGACGAAGTGTTTTTAAAACATTTCAAAAGCCTGCATGCCTATACTTTCACCCTAATCAGGGATAAAGATGATGCGGAAGAGATTGTTCAAAATGTGTTTGTACGTATCTGGACGAAAAGAGAACAACTTAAAGAAGATGGTTTTTTAAAATCATTTCTATATCGTTCGGTACATAACGAAAGTTTAAACTACCTCAAACATCAAAAAGTGAGGTCGGATTTTAATATTCATTATACAGATGCAATGAAAAATGACACCGGAAATTTAAATGCAGAGATTATGGCAACAGAACTTGAAAAAAATATCCATTCGGCAATAAACGAACTGCCAGAGAAATGCCGGAACGTATTCCAGTTGAGCAGGTTCGACCAGATGAAATACCAGGAGATTGCTGATGCATTAAACATTTCTATCAAAACAGTTGAAAACCAGATGGGGAAAGCGTTAAAAATTTTGCGGCTTAAGGTTGTCGATTTCCTCATACTCATTTTTTTATTATTGAAGTAAGCTTATGGATAAAAACTATACAAATATTAACGATGATTTGCTGGCAAAATACCTGCTTGGAGAGGCTTCTGTGCCCGAGAGCGAGCAGGTTGAAGCCTGGGCTTCATCAAATCCGGATCACCGTAAGCAGTTGGAGGATTTCAGGAATATATTGGAGGTCAGTAAACTCCAGACTGACCATTCTATAGATGAACATGAGGCTTTGGGGCGGTTAAACATCCGTTTGCAACGCGAGAGAAAATCAATTAACTATAAATTAGTTTTACGCTGGGCAGCGGTTATCGCCATCATTTTTAGTGCAGGTTTATTTGGTTACAATAATTTAATTGCCAATAAAATCAATGTAAGCAGTAGCGGAGAAACTTTAACCCAGGTTTTGCCTGATGGTTCTACCGCTATATTGAACAAACAGTCTTCCATATCTTTTGTGGGTGGGTTCTTTAATAAAACCCGGGCAGTAAAATTAAAAGGAGAAGCATTTTTTAGAGTAAGTGCCGATAAATCGAAACCTTTTATTATCAGTATTAACGATGTTCAGGTAACTGTTGTTGGTACGGCATTTAATGTTAAAGGTGATGAAAAGGAAACTGTAGTAATTGTAGAAAGTGGTATTGTAAAGGTGAATAACCAAAAAGACAGTGTGCGTTTAACAGCGGGAGAGAAAGTAGAAGTAAGCCGGAATCAGGTGCATTTAACCAAAGGTCAAAACCAGGGAAAGTTATATAATTATTATTATACCAATGAGCTGATCTGCGAGGCAACACCACTTGCCGATCTGGTTTTGGTGCTCAACGAAAAATTTAAGAGCAATATTGTAATTGCAAATCCTGCCTTAAAGACACTCCCCATCAGTACTACTTTTAAACAGGAACCACTTAAAGAAATCCTGAATGTAATTGCCGAAACTTTTAAAATAAAGGTAGAGTATGGGCAGAATGTGATTAAACTAAGATAATACCTATGCGCGCCCTCAAAATTACTGCTATTTTCCTTGTCGTTTTCTGTTCCCTGTTAAAAGCGCAATCTACTTTATCCAGAAATATTTCCCTCAATATAGAACAGCAGAAATTAAGTACTGTTTTAGCTGTCATTGAAGAGAAAGGTGGCTTCAGGTTTTCTTATAACAGCAATATATTGCCGGTTGATAGTTTGGTAAGCATTCACGAAAATAACCTGAATATTGCCGAAGCACTGGATAAATTGCTAAGTCACCGGTTTGAATACCGTCAATCGGGTAATTTTGTCATCATCCGGTACGCTCCGCTTGAACTGGTTCTACTGATTAACGAATCGGTAGGTAATCCAGAACTTTACACCATTTCCGGACAAGTGGTAGATAAACGGACCAATAAACCGATCGAGGATGCCAGTATTTATGAAAAAAACCTGCTGGTTTCTGAAATATCAGATGGGAACGGTTACTTTTCGATGCGCTTAAAGAATATTACACAACCCATATCCTTAACTGTAAGCAAAGAGAACTATAAATCGACCATTACCCACTTTTTGGCCGAGGTAAACATCAGGCCTAAAAAAGAAAATACAGGTGAGGCTTTTATCAGCGGTAATTTAGATGATGTAGAAAAAACCTGGTTGGGAAATGCCCTGGTTACTGCGCAACAAAAAATCCAGTCGATTAATATCGGTGGTTTTATTTCTAAAGCGCCATTTCAGTTTTCCCTCCTTCCGAGATTAAATTCACACGGTTCATTAAGTGGTCAGGTGGTCAATAAATTTTCCCTTAATATAATCGGGGCTTACAGTGCAGGGGTAGACGGGGCTGAAATAGGCTTAGGTTTCAATATCGATAAAAGTGATGTGCAATATTTTCAGTTTGCCGGTGGTTTCAATATGGTGGGAGGAGATGTACGCGGAATACAGATAGGAGGCTTTTTTAATTATGATATAGGAGACGTTAGGGCAGCACAGATTGCCACAGTTTATAACCGTGTTGGTAAAAGTTTCGAAGGTTTCCAGGTTGGGGGGATTTACAATAAAGTGAACCAGGATTTCAGCGGGATGCAGGTATCGTTGGGTTTAAACGATATTGGCAGAAACGTTGACGGTTTTCAGATTGGGGCGCTAAACCTGATTTCAGACAAGCAGGAAGGTTTTCAGATTGGGCTTGGGGGTAATATCATAAAAGGGAAATCCCGGGGTGTTCAGATTGGCGGAATTGCTAATTTAAATAAGGAATCGGATGGATTAAATATAGCAGGATTCGCAAATTATACGGCAGCTACTGCAAATGGATTACAAACAGGTGCAATCAATTATGCTAAAAATTTAAAGGGTGTACAGCTAGGAATTTTTAATATTTCTGATGAAAATGATGGTTACTCGATCGGACTGATTAATATTGCTTTTAAAGGCTATCACAAATTTAGTGTTGGCACCAACGAGAGCACAAGGTATAATTTTGTCTATAAAGGAGGCAGTAAACGTTTATACAACATGCTAATGTTTGGGATGAACACAAAACCTTCAGAAAAAATGTATACCGGTGGCTTGGGTTTTGGGAAAGAGATGAGCCTCTCTAGAAAAATTTCCCTGAATCCTGAAATAAGTAGTCAGCTGGTATACCAGGGTAGCTGGGCCGTTAACCTGCTGAACAAATTTGAACTGCCACTAAACATCAGGCTAACTAAGTGGCTGGCCGTTCAGGGCGGTCCAGCGGTTAATGTATATTACACCAAGCAAAATACTAAAATTGGTGAGTTTGGTCTTTTACAGGAAAAACACCGCGATTTTACCTTTAAAGATTCGAGGTATACAGGCTGGATAGGTTGGAATGTGGGATTGGTGGTTTTATAAAAATAGCCTAACAGACCTATATGGTTTCAAAAACCTTATAGGTCTAGATTTCTAAATCTATAAACTTTTCTTTTTTATGAAATTCTACAAACTCTTCGATTCCTCCAAACCAATCGAAAACAACGTTTCGTTCAAGCTTTGAATTTTTATTAACCGAAATTATTGAGTTGTAAGAAGAATAATCCCATTCAGATGGTAATTGGCAAAAACCATGATGTACTGGGTTTTGATGGATATAATTGATTAATCTCGAAAAATAAAATTCATCCTTAATCTCCTTTCTTCGGGTAAAATCTAAAAATAAAGCTCCTCTTCTATTATATTGTTTGTTAAATGCTTTCGCATAACTATTTAAGAAATTACTGAGTTGTTGCATAATGAATTTGTGAAAATCAAATTCATCATTATCATTTTTTGCTAATATTCTGATTGCTTTTTCATCTCTTACTTGTATCAATACATGGAAATGATTTGGCATTAAACAATAACTGAATGTTTTTGCAACCGGATATATGTATTTATGATATCTACTTAAGAAAAAAATAAAATTATCATGTTTTCTAAACAGATTTTCATCTCCTACATGGTTATAAATATGATAAAAATTGTCGGGATGAAATTTGTCGAAATATTTCATGGCAATTTTTTTTATAAATATAACAATCCTATAAGGTTTTCAAAACCTTATAGGATATTAATGGTCAAACTCACCAAGATTTTTTGCCGACTCCTCATCAGAAATCACTTTTCTTACTTTCTTTTTATCCAGCCATAAAACCAGTGCTGGCAATAAAGTTAGATTGAAAATTAAGGCTACGAATAAAGTTATCGATAGCAGTAAGCCTAGTATTACGGTTCCACCGAAAGTGGAAGCGGTGAATATCCCGAAGCCAAAAAATAGAATAAGCGCAATATGTGTCATACTTACCCCGGTTTCGGTAATGGTATCTGTAATTACTTTTGGTACGCTGAAATTGGTTAAATTTAATTCCTGTTGGTAACGGGTAAGGAAATAAATGGTCTGATCGGAAGCTAAACCAAATGCAATGGTGAAAATTAAAATGGTAGAAGGTTTTAACGAAATCCCGAAATAACCCATAATTCCGGCTGTAATAATTAAAGGAACAATGTTTGGAAGCAGGGAAATAAACATAATGCCCAAACTCTTAAACTGCATTAACCTTAACAATGAGATTAGTACTATGGCAAGTGCAATACTTTCTACCAAATGCCTCAACATATAATCTGTTCCTTTCGAAAAGATAATGCTCGATCCGGTAAGCTCCACATCAAATTTTGCCGGAGGCAGGATGCTGTCGATCCGGGGTTTTAGCTCCGCCATAATTGCATCTAAACGTTTCGAACCCACATCGGCCATCTGGAAACTGATCCTTGTACTCTGATTTCCCTTGCTGATAAAGTTCGTCAACAAACTGGCATTCCCTTTTCCGCCGTTGGCGATATAAGCCAAAATAAAATTCTTTTCTAAGTTATCCGGTAAACGGAAAAAAGTCGAATCGTTATTGTAAAATGCCTGTGTAGCATATTTTAAGCCCATATTCACCGAAATAGAACGCGAAAACTCGGGGTAAGCCGAAATCATTTTTTCCAATTTTTCCATTCTTTTCAGATTGGTTAAATTGAAAACCCCGTTCTTTTTCTTGGTATCAACGCTTACCTCTAAAGGTAAAATGCCCTCGAAATTTTTCTCAAAGAATTTAAGATCGGTTAAAATTTCAGAATTTTTCGGAAGATCATCAACCACATATCCGTTAACGTTGATTTTCATTACCCCGATGAAAGCAATAATTGATATAATGATCGTTCCGATATAAATCAGCCCGCTTTTATGCTGTACAAGTGTATCGGTTTTAACCAATAATTTATGCAGTAAACCTTCGTCAATGTGGGTTTGCGGTTTCAGTTTTGGTGTAGGCAGGTAGCTGAAAATAATCGGTATCAAACATAAACACATTAACCAGGTCACCATTACGTTGATAGAAGCTACACTGCCAAATTGCATTAAGAGTTCGCTTCCGGTAAAATAGAGAACACCAAAACCAATGGCTGCGGTTACGTTTGCAATCAATGTGGTAATGGCTATCCGTTCAATTGTAATGCTTAATGCTTTTTGCTTGTCGCCATGTTTCCGCAGTTCATTCTGGTATTTGTTAAGCAATAAAATACTGTTCGGGATACCGATAATGACAATCAGTGGTGGGATCAATCCTGTTAAAATGGTCAGTTCGAAACCGAACAATACCAAAGTGCCTATGCTCCAGATTACGCCCATTACGACCACCAGGATAGGGAAGAAAACAGCGTAAAATTTCTTAAAGAAAAACAATAAGATCAAAGCCGAAACCAAAATCGATAAGCCTAAAAACAGCACAAACTCGTTGCTTACCAGTTTGCTAACCGCAGTGCGGATATAAGGCAGGCCCGAAATATGTACCTTTATTTTAGTCGATGCCTGGAAAGCTTTTGCCTTAGCTTCTATTTCTTTTAAAATCGGATTACGTTCGGCAGTATTTAAGATTTTAGTATCGAAAGTGATGGCCATTAAAGTGGCATTCTGGCGGTTGTACACCAACCCTTCAAAAAATGGATTGCCATAAATAATATTCCTGATCGAATCCATGCCGGCATCGGTTTTAACCAGGCCACCGGGAATCGGTTTTAAAATAAATTTTTGGTTCACGGTATCTTTTTCCAGTTGAAAAATCCGTCCCGAAGATAAAACCTGTTTTATTCCCTTTAATTTTTGGATTTCGTTTGAAAGCTGAACCCATTGGTTGTAAACCTCTTTTTTAAAAATATCCGGCGATTGTATACCCACCACCATTACGCTTCCATCTTCGCCGAAAGTTTTTTTAAAAGCATTGTATTTTACAAATGCGCTATCGGTAACGGGTAGGATTTTGCTCCCCGTGTAGGAGAGTTTTACATTTTTGGCCTGGTAAGCCATGAAAATAGTCCCTAAAACAAAAAATACGATGATTGCGATACGGTTCTGAAGAATAAATCTCGATAGCTTAACCCACATGTGCAGCTTTTTTAATGATAATATTAACGGCAAAACTAATCTTATTTGTAAAATGCTATTACTTTTTGCGCAATTAAATTTGCACAAATAACATACTTTTGAAAAAATTGTTTTAGGGGCATGTTGCATAAAGTTAGGGGCATTGTTTTAAAGACCACCGATTACAGCGAAAGCAGCGTAGTGGTGCAGGTACTTACCGATAAATTCGGCATGCAATCTTACCTTATTAATGGGGTTAAGAAGCCCAGGGCCAAGATTAAGATGAGCATGCTGCAATCGCTGCATTTGTTGGATATGGTGGTTTATCATAAGACCAATACCAATATCCAACGGATATCTGAAGTACGGCAGACACCTGTTTTTAAAAGTATCCCTTACGATATGATTAAAACCAGTATCGTTATTTTTTTAAATGAGGTACTGTATAAAAGTATCAGGCAACAATCGGCGGATGAGGGTTTGTTCGATTACATTTTTAATTCGATAGCCTGGTTTGATGAGGTAGAGGAGGTTAGTCCTAATTTTCACCTGTCCTTCTTATTAAAGCTGACACGTTTTTTGGGTTTTTCGCCCAACGGAAAAAGAAGGGACGACCAGATTTACTTCGATCTGCAGGAAGGAGAATTTACTTCGCGGTTACCGATTCATTCCCACTACCTTCAAATAGATGATGCAATAGGTTTTATTTCATTGTTTAATTCACCGCTCGATAAAATTTCTGAAATAAGGTTGAGTAATACCCAGCGGCGGTTTTTATTAGATAAGATATTGGTTTTCTACACCTTACATACAGCCTCATTTGGGGTAGTGCAATCACATAAAATCCTCGAAACTTTATTAAGTTGAAAAAAAAGAAAAAAAGATTTGCAGAACAGTTTTATAGCGCTATATTTGCATTCCCAAACGGAGAGTGGGGCATTAAATTGACAAAATAACAAAAGGGAAATTAGCTCAGCTGGTTCAGAGCACCTCGTTTACACCGAGGGGGTCGGGGGTTCGAACCCCTCATTTCCCACCAAGCCTTTCAGGATACTGGAAGGCTTTTTTATCAAACATTGACATACACCTTAATGGGAAATTAGCTCAGCTGGTTCAGAGCACCTCGTTTACACCGAGGGGGTCGGGGGTTCGAACCCCTCATTTCCCACTAAAGCCTTTCAGGATACTGGAAGGCTTTTTTTTATAATTAGATTTTAGGTTTTTTAGCGCATCCCGCGATTTTAATCCGGATGACTGTCTTAATTTGATCATCAGGATAAAATCTCTTTAGCTCCAACCGGAGCATTTATTTGGCTTATTCTTATATTTATTTATATGTTTTATGCTTATATTTTATATTCAGCAGTTCGAAATAAATATTATGTTGGATCGACAAGTAATCTCCAGAATAGGTTAAAAAAACATAATACAAATCACTCAGGCTTTACCGGTCATACCGGAGACTGGCGTATCGTTTGGAGTGAAGTTTTTGAAACAAGAACTTAGGCAATCCTAAAAGAGAAAGAGATTAAAAACTGGAAGAGCAGGCTGATGATTGAAAAATTAATTGCAAAATACATTAACATAATTTAGCTCAGCTGGTTCAGAGCACCTCGTTTATACTGGGAGGGGGCGTCCCGATTTGAATATCGGGATCATTTCCCACCAAAGCCTTTCAGGATACTGGAAGGCTTTTTTATGCTGTCATACTGAACGCAGTGAAGAATCTTTCACAAATAGTACGTTTATTAAGATTGCCTAGATGTATTAAAAGATCCTTCGCTGTGCTCAGGATGACAACAATGGGTAGAGGTACCTATTTAGGCTCCCATAACTCAATTTTATTGCCTTCAGCATCCATAATATGGACAAATTTTCCAAAATCATAAGTGGCCACTTCATCGAGTATGGTTACTCCGTTTTCTTTAAGTTTCTCCAATAGTGCTTCAAGGTTTTGAACACGGTAATTGATCATGAATTCCTTTTTTGAAGGTGAAAAATATTCGTCGCCTTTTTTAAAGGGGCTCCACTGCAATGTTTCAACTTCGTCAGGATTGTTAATATTCCGGGAATCAAAACTCACTGATCCCCATGCATTAACTTCTACCCCTAAGTTTTTCGCATACCAGTCTTTTGTTTCTTTTGGGTTGTCTGAAAAAAAGAAAATGCCACCTATGCCCGTTACCTTTGGCGCGTTATCTGCACCTGGAGTTAAGTTTTTTGAATCTTCCATATTGTTATTGGTTTATAATTTTTTTTCGTCAATTTCTTTCTAACCCTAAGATAGTAGAAAATCAATTTTATTATTACCTTATTCAATTATATATCCGAAATTGCCTCAAGAAAAACGGTAGCAAATGCTCGGTAAAATAATCAGGTTTATATTTTTTGGGAACTACTTTGTAGGGATTTTGGCAGTAGCGCTTACCCTCGAAGCTACGCTGCAATTAAGGCTGCCTTTTAACTCCCTCAATTATTACCTGCTCTTGTTTTTGGCACCCACCATTTATTATACCTACGCTTATAATAAAGTTTCTACGGCACCATCCGCCACTAATCCCCGCAATCAGTGGTATTTCAAGCACAAGAAATTTATCAATTGGAGCCAGGCCGTACTCTTTGTCATTTGCATGCTGTTGGCCATTAATCTGCTTTACCAAAACTTTAAGTATATTCTGGCACTTCCACTTAGTTATTGGCTTGCAATTGTAGTTATCATTATGGCAGGAGGTTTATACTATGGCTTGTTGCCTAAATCTTTCCTTAAATTCAACCTTCGCAATACCGGTTGGTTAAAGGCTTTTGTTATCGGTTTTGTTTGGGCATGTTGTGCCAACGTGCTGCCATTGATAATGCTTAAAATCGAAACAGGAGTGGGCTACCATGATTCCGTACTGTGGACCTGGTTGTTTATTAAAAACTGGATGTTCTGCACTGTAAATGCAATCATTTTCGATATTAAAGATTACCCAACAGATGCCAATAGGCACCTGCGCACTTTTGTAGTGCGTTATGGTTTGAGGAGAACGATTTTTAATATTTTGATTCCGCTCTTAATTATTGGTTTAATCTCTTTAGGCATATTTGCCAGTTACAAGGGCTTCAGGATACCACAGGTTCTATGCAATGTGCTGCCGTTTATATTAACCATTTATGTGGCTTATTCCATGCACAAGAGAAAAAATATCCTTTATTACCTGATGGTTATTGATGGATTGATTTTGTTTAAGGCAATATGTGGGATAATAGGAATGCAGTTTGTTCATTAATCAAAAAGATTAAAGCAGAAAGACCAAAGCGCATTTACATTCAAGAAATTATCTTGATACTTGATCCTCAATACTTGATACTTAATGCCTGATTCTGATACCTGATACTGAATACTATGAACAACAACTACGATAAAATAGCCGCTTATTACGATACCTTAAGCCGTTTGGTGTTTTTTAAATCGCAGGTTAATGCACAGGTCAATCAACTTCAGTATCTTCCAAAAGATGGCTCAGTTTTAATTGTTGGTGGCGGAACAGGATGGATTTTGGAAGAAATTGCCAAAGTACATCCGGGTGGTTTAAAGATTGTTTACGTAGAAATATCGGGTAAAATGATGGCGCTTTCTCAAAAACGGAACTATAAAAATAACGTTGTTACATTTGTGAATATTGGTATTGAAGATTTTAAAACCGATGTGTCGTTTGATGTGATTTTAACACCGTTTCTTTTCGATAATTTTGCTGAGCAGCGGGCTGCAAAAGTATTTGAACTCTTAAATACATACCTGAAAAATAATGGCCTGTGGTTTTTAGTCGATTTTTCGCTCCAAAACAACAATGGAAACTGGTGGAAATTGTTTCTGCTCAGATCTATGTACGGCTTTTTTAAATTGCTCAGAATTGTAGAAGCCAATCAGCTGATCGATATGAACCCTTACTTTTTGAATGCACATTATCAGATTTTAGAGTTGCGTTTTTATTACCGTGACTTTATAAAAGCAGTCATTTTTAAAAAAATAAAATGACATTGATTTAATGCATCTATGTTGCATTTATAATTTGATTTCAGATCTTTGCTCCAAAAGATAAGGATATGGATTTTGATGTAATTATAATCGGAGGCAGCTATGCTGGTTTATCTGCTGCATTAACCCTGGGCCGTTCAACCCGGTATGTTTTGATAATCGATGCTGGCAAACCGTGTAACAGGCAGACTCCGCATTCACATAATTTTTTAACGCATGATGGCGATCGGCCGGCTGATATTGCTAAAGCTGCAAAGGCAGAGGTACTTAAATATCCAACAGTCAGCTTTTTAGAAGGGAAAGCCATTTCTGCCAAACAGATAGGTATTGGCTTTACCATTGGGTTAGAAGATGGAGGAAGTTTTACCGCCCGGAAAATCTTACTGGCCACTGGTTTAAAAGATACGCTGCCCAACATTAAAGGATTGGCAGCATGCTGGGCCATTTCTGCCATACACTGCCCTTATTGCCATGGTTATGAAGTGAAAAATGAAAAAATAGCTTTATTAATGAAGGGCGACCATGCCTTCGAGATGGCTAAAAATCTTCACCTTTGGAATAAAGATTTAACCATTTTAACCAATGGAAAATCGGGATTTACTGCCGGGCAAACCGAAAAACTGAAATCTAAATCGATTAGCATTTTAGAAGAGGAAGTTGTTGAACTGGAACATCAAAATGGCCAGCTCCAGCATATTGTTTTTAAAAATGGCGGGAAGAAAGCTTTTAAAGCAATTTATATTAAACCCGAAATAAAACAGCACGTAAACTTTAACGAGCAGCTTGGATTTGAATTGACAGACCTGAAAACGATTAAGGTAAATGAGCAGCAGCAAACTACTGCAAGTGGCGTTTATGCTGCAGGAGATTGTACAACCTTGTTTAGATCGTTACCTATCGTTACAGCCGCTGGAAACATGGCTGCAGTGATGATTAATAAGGAACTGATTTCTGAAGATTTTTGATGCATCATCAGAAATTAAAATAAGATGGCACCAATAATAGTAAGAATAAACATTGCTGCCATTACAATTCTATCAGCAATGATCCATTGATCTCTTGTAAGTGGTACTAAAACTTTTTTTACAGTTTCAGCTTTATGCCTTGAAAGCTTGAAAACTGACGGGTCTAATTTAATAATCATGGGATTATGTTTAATGTGGTCAATCTTTTTAAGGCAAATCCCAAGCCAAAAAATTAGAAAAATGTTAAATTGTGGATAACTAATATTTTTTTCTTAATTAATTGATATTTATACGGTTGTAAATACAGTACATCATTAAAAAAGGCAATCAGGTTGTATGGAATATCCAACAGCCCGATTGCCCAATGTGTATAGCAATGTTTTATTATAGATGACCGTTTTGTTCTTCTTTTGTATTTAATTTGCTGTTTTTCTTGCCATACCAGAAGTAAATAGCTAAGCCAATAATTAACCACACCGCTAGTCTAATCCAGGTTTCCCAAGGCAAAAATACCATCATGGCGATGCAGGTTAAAATGCCCAAAATAGGGATTAAAGGTACCAGAGGGACCTTAAACGGACGTTTCGCTTCAGGATTTGTTTTTCTTAAGATCAGGATGCCCGCACAAACCATTAAGAAGGCCAGCAAAGTACCAATGCTGGTCATTTCGCCAACAACATTCATGGGAACAAATGCTGCAAAAAGACCAATAAACAAACAAAGAATAATGTTTGATTTATATGGTGTTTTAAATTTTTTATGCACATCAGAGAACATTTTTGGTAATAATCCGTCCTTACTGATGGAATAGAACATCCGCGATTGCGCCATTAAATCGATTAAAATTACTGAAGTATAGCCGATCAGAATGGCCAGAATAATGGCTTGACTTAGCCAGGCATAAGGCGTTTTTTCGATGGCAATGGCTACAGGCGCACCGCTATTGGCAAATTCTTTATAGTTGGCCAGGCCCGTCATTACATGGCCAAACAATCCAAACAGAACCGTACAAACCACCAGCGAACCAATAATACCGATTGGTAAATCGCGTGCCGGATTTTTGGTTTCCTGTGCAGAAGCAGCCACGGCATCGAAGCCTATAAATACAAAAAATACCAGCCCTGCGCCGCGTAATATACCACTCCAGCCAAACTGGCCAAACGTTCCTGTGTTTTCAGGGATATAAGGATGATAATTCGCCGGATCGATATACTGCCAGCCTAAAGCAATAAAAACCAAAACTACACCCACTTTAAGAAATACAATAATTCCATTTACAATGGCTGAGCCTTTTGTACCGCGTATAAGTATGGCTGTCATCAATACCACAACCAGTGCTGCTGGGATATTAATAATGCCATTAACGGTGGTACCATTAGCCAGTTTAGCGGTTTCAAAAGGGGATAAGGTTAACTGCGGAGGAAGATAAATGTGTAAGCTGGCCAGAAATTTGGTTAAATACTGCGACCAGCTAATGGCCACTGTTGCACAACCTACGGAGTATTCCAATACCAGGTCCCAACCGATGATCCAGGCAAAAAGCTCACCCATGGTAGCATAAGAATAAGTGTATGCACTGCCTGCAACCGGGATCATTGAAGCGAATTCTGCATAACAAAGTGCCGCAAAACCGCAGCCTAAAGCTGCAATTACAAACGATAGGGTTACAGCGGGGCCCGAATAATTGGCCGCTGCCAAACCTGTAATTGAAAATAAACCTGCGCCCAGTGTGAGGCCGATACCAATTAAAATCAGGTTTATGGGGCCTAAGGTTCTTTTAAGCGTACCTTCGCCGCTTTCGCTTGCTTCAGCAACAATGCTGGCAATAGATTTCTTCATGAATATAAGTTAAGACGCTACAAAAATATTAAAATATATTAAATCTATAGTATTTATATATTAATTCCTCTAAGCCCAAACATACTTATGTACTGCCTAACTTTAGAGGTCACAAACAATTTTTTGAAAACGTAACTGCTGCTTTTCATAGGTACTGTAGTCCCACCATCGCTTGTAGTCCTCTCCCGATGAAAAATCGGGATGTGGGCTACCTGCTCTGTCGGGTTTATTTACAAAGGACTGTTCTGGCATTATCCCCAAACCGTAAATAGGAATGCCAACCTTTTACACCTTAAACCTGATAGAACCAAATAGCTCCCGATTTTATCGAATATTTTATATTTAAAGTGTATCCAAATCGGGACTATAGGTGATAGCAGGACTGTGGAAACCTAAGCATTACAGGACTTTGCTTTACTAAAAAAAGCTATAATACTTAATTTTTATCCACTTAAACCTTAAACATAAAATTTTTATTAAAAAATTAATTAACTGATAATGAGTTGTTTGTGTGTTTTATTTGATTTATTTTAGTACTATGTATTGCATGGTAGTTTATAAAACATATATCTTTGTATTATGATAGCAGAAAATACGCAAACACAAATGCGGAAGGGGATTCTGGAATACTGTGTTTTATCAATCATCTCGAGGGGCGAAATCTATGCCTCTGATATCATTGCCGAATTAAGGTCGGCAAAACTGTTGGTGGTTGAGGGCACATTATATCCATTATTAACCAGGCTTAAAAACAATGGTTTGTTAAGCTACAACTGGGTAGAATCTACCTCAGGCCCTCCCCGTAAATATTATACCTTAACCGAAGATGGTCGGGGCATTTTATCACAATTAGATCAAACCTGGCAGGAACTGGCCTATGCAGTAGGAGTTTCGCAACAAGGAGCCAATTCATAATCATTAGTAACAAAGAAATGGAAAAGACCATCATCATAAATATAGGGAACACGATTATTCACATAGAAGAAAGTGCCTACGAACTCTTAAAGGTGTACCTGAACGAGGTAAAACACTATTTTGCCAATCATGCCGACGATCTTGAAATTGTAACGGATATTGAGAACCGGATTGCAGAACTGCTGACCGAGCAGCTGGAAGAGCAGAAAAAACAGGTTGTAGATTCGGCCAATGTAAATTCGGTAATTGCACAGATGGGCCGGGTGCAGGATTTTGACACGGCTGAAGAAAGTGAAGAAGAACCTGTAAGCAGCAATACTTATCAGTACCAGTATGCGGAGAAAAAACTGTACCGAGATATGGACGATCGTGTGGTAGCAGGTGTTTGTTCTGGTATTGCACATTTTGTAAATGCTGATCCTAAGTGGATCAGGCTGGCCACATTGCTGATCAGTTTTGCCGGTGGATTTGGCTTATTGGTGTACGCCATACTTTGGATCATCATGCCGAAAGCAAAATCGAGGGTAGAAAAAATGGAAATGAAAGGCGAACCTGCCAATCTTCAGGGTTTCCAAAAGAACCTGGATGAAGAGCTGCAAGCCGTTAAAGAGCGTTTGGGCGAAGTAAACAAACATGCACGACCGATATTTGCCCGCCTGGGGATTTTTATCGGCGAATTTTTCGAATGGATAGGTCGCTTTATATCGGGTACAGGAAAGGTAATTTTTAAAGTAATAGCTGGTATTATCGTTGTATTTGGTGTGCTTTTTTTACTGGCGCTAATTACAGGTACAGCCATATTTCAGGGCTTTTGGGATGCAAGTGTTTACGAATATTTCCCGTTCTCCATTGTTAATGAAAGCAACAGGGGCATCATTTTGTTTGGTGCATTTATTGTATGTTTTGTGCCGGTTTTGGCTTTGGTGTTATTCTCGATCAGGATTGCCTTTAACAAACAAACCACTAATAAAACACTTTCTTTCGCCCTGTTGATCATTTGGTTGGTAGGTGTGGCCGTAACAGGCTACCAGGTTGCAAAGATTTTATCAGAATTTAAGCAACACGCAGAGTTAACCCAAACAACCGACCTGAAAACTTACCCGGTTTATACCATCAGTATTGATAAAAGTAAATATTTCAGTAAAGAGGATAGTATTGCTTACCACATTGATGCGAACAACCGCCACCAGATTGTGGTTGATGATTTTGAAGACGGACCATTTGTTTCGCCTAACCGTATCCGTATTGATATTAACAAAAGCGAAACGGGTATTACCCGCTTAACACAGAAATATGAATCGCAGGGCAAAACCTTTCAAAGTGCCTTGCAAAATGCCCAGAACATTAGCTACAATTATGTAATGAAAGATTCTGAGCTGGTTTTAAGTCCGAGGTTTCAATTGAGAAAGGGAGCTATTTGGAGAAACCAGGAAGTAAGGTTAAACCTTGAAATTCCGGTGGGCACCAAATTAATTTTAAAGCAGGATACTTATCGTTACGTTAATAATTATTGGACCTGGGGATGTAACGATAGCGAAAATGACCATAACGATTCCAGTATATGGATTATGACGGATGATGGTTTGAAGTGCGTTGCCAAATTAAAGGAGGAGGCTCTAAAAAAACAAAAGCTAAAGGGAGAACTGTTCGACCTGGAATTATTGCAAAAGAATAAATCTACTGATACAGTTTATCAGGATTCTGTATCAAACAGGATTAAAGAAGTTAAAGAAGAGCTGGGTATTGCGCCTGAAAACTAGTCCTGTTACTTAAAATATTCATCATTCTGGGCGAAGCGCAATGCGGGCGGGATGACGATGATACTTAAAAGATAACCATGAAAACATTATTTACCCTAATTGCATGCTTTATCGCATGTGGGACTTCTTTTGCTCAAAAATTAAATAAAATTACCGGAAAAGTTGTGGATGAAAAAAATGTTCCGGTATCATTTGCCATTGTCAGGGCTTTAAATTATCCGGATACAAGCCTTGCTAAAAGTGTATCGACCAATATAGACGGTGAGTTTAGTATAGACCAGTTAAAAAGTGGCGATTATATACTTTCGGTTTCCATAGTGGGCTTTAAAAGCAAAAAGACAGTGCATTTTCCACTAAGCGGAGATTTAAATATGCCTGCCATCAGCATCGAAAGTTTAACCAGGCAACTAAAAGAAGTGAGTGTACAGGGGCGAAAACCTTATGTTGAACACCAGATTGATAAAACGGTGCTGAACGTAGAAAACAGCATTGTTTCATCGGGTAGTACTGTCCTCGAAATTTTGGAAAAAGCACCAGGTGTGCAGATCGACAGGCAAAACGAACAGATTTTATTGAACAATAAATCAGGAGTGATGGTGATGATTGACGGAAAAAACAACTTTTTGTCAGCATCTGACTTAACTGTTTATTTAAATAGTTTAAACAGCAGCCAAATTGCAAGCATTGAAATTATTACCAATCCATCAGCCAAATATGATGCCGCGGGTAACTCAGGTATTATCAACATTAAACTGAAAAAGAATAAGGCATTTGGTACAAACGGAAACATTTCTTCAACCTATCGCAATGCCATAAGGGCTAATCTGCCAACCAATGTTTATGGATCGGAGCTTAACTTCAATTTAAATCACAGGGTAGAAAAGTGGAATTTTTATACCAATGCAAATGCATCAAAAAATAATAATTTCTCCAATTTATTTTTAGACCGGTCTACCAATTCAAACGGTTTGCAGAGCTTATTTAATCAAAACTTTCAAAAAATTTATACCGGATCGCGCCTGGCTGCAAAACTGGGTGCAGATTATTTTGTGAGTGATAAAACTACCATCGGGGTGATGTTGGATGGTAGTACAAGTACGCGTAAACTGGATAATTTTTCTCAGACATTTATAAACGAAGCTAAAGCTGGTACAGTAAATAAAAATTCTTTAATCCAATATTCTGATGCCAATACGCCAAACAAAAATTATAGCCTAAATTTTAATCTCAAGCACGATTTTAAAAAGGAAGGTGCAAGCCTGAATTTTGATGCAGATTACTCTGGTTTTGATTATTCGGGACTGGAAAATTTTAAAGCCAATTTTTATGACGAGAAAGGCGCTCTTTATAATAATACGGTGATTAGGAACAATAGTAAAATAGCGATTGATATTTATGCAGCAAAAACTGATTTTACCTGGCCAATATCAAAAACTACAAAGATTGAAACAGGTCTGAAAAGCACTTATGTTAAAACCAATAACGATTTTCTTTCATCAGCCCTGATCAACAATGAGTGGCAGAATATAGTAGGACAAAGCAATAACTTTATTTATAAAGAAAATGTAAATGCAGCTTATGCAAATTTATCTAAAGATTGGGGCAAGTGGCAGCTTCAGGCAGGTTTGCGGGCTGAGTATACACAATCTACCGGAACATCGGTAACCAATAATACCGAGACAAAGCAGCATTATTTATCGTTGTTTCCAACTGTTTTTGTTAGTCAGAAAATTTCAGAGAGCAGTAATATACGTTATTCGTACGGCAGGAGGATAGACCGGCCAAATTACCAGCAACTTAATCCTTTTAATTTTTATATGGATCCTTATACCATTGCACAAGGAAATCCTTATTTAAAGCCTCAGTTTACGAATAATTTCGAAGTGAGTTATAATTATAAAAGTGGATTATCATTTTCGCTGGGTTATTCAAAAACAAAAGACCTCATTTTGGACAGTAAAACCGCACAAAACGATAGCACCAGGATTGTTACGGTTGGACAGGGCAATATAGGCAGCGGGCAATATTATACTGCAGGCTTATATTTTCCGCTTACCATCGCCAAATGGTGGAGCCTGCAAAACAATTTTAATCTTTTTTATAATAAATTTAAAGACGATAACCTGGAAGGAGCCCCTTTTACATTGAGTAAAGTAATGTACAACTTTAACATTAACAGTTCTATAACCTTACCAGATAACTGGACTTTTGAAACCAATTTCTGGCTAAATTCGCCACGTGTGCGTGGTATAGAACGGACTACAATTTACCAAAAGGCCTTAAATATGGGTGTACAAAAAAGTTTCTTAAACAAAGCTTTAAGACTCAGATTAAATGTTGATGATATCTTCCAAAGCAATTATTGGAAAGGAACGCTCGATTATCAGAATGTGAATTTAAGGGTGCAGAATAATTATATTAGCAGAAGGGCTTCATTCAGCATCAATTATAACTTTGGAAACCAAAATTTAAAATCGAACCAAAACCGTAAAACAGCGGCTGATGATAGTAAAAACAGGGCAGGAGGCTAGGGTAGTTTGCAGTCTTTAGTCTGTAGTCGGAAAGCCAGAGGACTGAAAGTTGGGAGCTTGGAGCTGGGAGTTTTGAGACAATTAAGAGATTAAAACAATTAATCCAATGAACTAACGACTAATGACTAATGAACCAATTGACAAATTTAAACAATTAACCAGTTAACCCATAATGATGAAAAATATCTTTTACAGTATTGCAATTTTAGTTGCCACGTTAAGTTTTGGATGCCATAGCAGCGGTGGTTATTTATCCATCAGTACACAGGATACGAATAGCTCATTTAAATTTGAAGCGAATTATGCAGATGGTAAAACTGCTAAGCTGGAGAAATACCTGGATAGTGCATTGAACAACGAACTGCCACTGGATCAGCATATTGATCTGTTTGTAAACTTAAACGGCAGCGATAAATTTAACCTGAAAGCCAAAAAGGGCTGGCTTGAAATCAGCTTCGATAAAAGGAATAGTTCTTTGGCAGGCTATATGAAAGTGAAAAAACTTACTGAAGGCATTAAAAAGAAGTTAATGGAGTAGCGCATTTAACCGCAAAGGACGCAAAGCTGTATGGTCTTCAACTACGCTACCATTGACAGTTCCTATAGAAGAATCGTCCTTTCGACTGTAGCGTGCCGATTTTTCATCGGTAGCGAAATGGAGAAATCTATAGTGACAGATTTAGCTTCGCTGAGCAATCGTGGTTCTCGACTGCGTTGCACTCCGCTCGAAATGACGACTCGTGAGAGGGCTGTCAGTCATATTGATTTTTATGCAATAAATTATCCCTCAGACAGCCGATTTATAAAGAAAAATCTGCCAATAGCTGTGTAATCAGCGGGTAATCAATATTGTCATTCTGAACGTAGTGAAGAATCTTTACTTAACCTAACGTTTGGCGGATTAGTTTTGGCTGATTAAAAAACGCCCATATTTCCTGTATCGACATTTTTATTTATTACTCTTAACGTTTAACATCGGCTGGGGCATTTGTGGTCGAATCGGCTGTAGAATCTGTATGTGTACTGTCAACCATTTTACTGGTATCGGTATATTTATGCATGGTATCGGCATTCTTCTGATCGGCTTTTTTACCCGTACATGCTGATAGCGTTAAACCTAATGTGGCAGCTAAGATGATTACGTTCGTTTTCATATCAAATGTTATTGGTGTACTTATATAATCCTTTTAAAACGTAATTGTTTTGTTAATAGTTAATTAGTTGGGAGTCTGGTGTCGGAAAGGCTAAGTTTTATTTTTTTTAACCACAAAGGTAAAGGAACACAAAGAAGGCGAGGAGTACCAGCTGGAATATTTAAATTAGCCTCAAAAGATACGTCATTGCGAACTGAAGCATGGGAAGGAGTGGTGGCGTGAAGCAATCCATCAGGTTATATTTCTTACAAAGCTTTAATGGTAAAACAATTTACCATCTCCCTTAAACAAAATCAACCGGAAATCTTGATTGTTCCCGGTTGAGTAAGTGATTTCTAACCTTTAGGCTCCGAAATATGAGCATTATAGGATATGGGCAAATTAATCTTTCACTAACCTTACTGCTGCGCCTGTGGTTTTACTATAATCGGTTACACGTGGTTCGCTGTATTTGTTAAAGTCAAGGTAATAGGCAAAGCTATCGCCGCTTGATTTGGTCGTGCTCGACCACCAGTAGCTTAACCATATCCCGTACTTGAACGATTGACCGCCGCCATATTCGTCGCCACCTGCACTGCCATTGGTCAATAAATTAAGACCCGATGAGTTATCGCCATTGCCATGTGCAAATTTGTACGAATCTTTTATGTCCCAACCGGTAGTTCCACGCATTTTTTTACCGGCTACCTTTTCCCCACCTAAAGCCGAAATAAGCGTTAAAAATTCACTGCTGCTGGGCACATGCCAGCCTGCAGGGGCTAAGCCACGGCGATCGGTAACCGCATAAAAGTTATAAAGCTTTCCGTATTTCTTTTCATTACTGCTATCGAAATTAAGGTAACAATAAGCCGGAATCTTTTCCCTGCTCACCTTTTCCCATTCTTTTTGGTTGGCTGCATAATAGATCTGTTCGCCGTTTCTATAGGTGCTCACGTTTAAATTGGTACTTGTCCACACCTGGTTACCAATTTTTACCGGACCTGTAATTTCCGGTGAGGCGTTGTATATTTCGTTTAACTGTGCCGCCTGGGCTGAATTGCAGCTCCAAACAAAGTTAGTGGGCTGTATACCACCACTTCTTTTTACACATTCTTTAATGGCAATGGCATCTGCCGCCTCTTTGGTTTTAGCGATGCCCCAGCCGAATGCTGTACCGACATTGCCATCAATGGTGCGATAGGCCGCACAACCTGTACCCGAATAAGTAAGCACAATGCTGCAGGCACCACCACGCTTGGTACATTCGTCGATAGCTCTTTTTTCGGCTTCCGGCCGGTTTGGCTGATCGAACGAAAAGCCGTAATAAAAACCATTCGACCGGTCAATCGCTAAAGCTCCATATTTAGTTTTAACAGGAGCAACTGCTTTGGCTGCCGGTTTCTTTACCTGCGCCATCACAGCAGATGCCGTTGCCAATAGCACTGGTGCCATTAGTAGGAATTTGTTTATTTTCATACCCTTAATTGTTTGTTTATTACAAGCAAATTTGCCAAATCAGGTACGCAGCCACAATACCGTCTATTGGGTATATTTTTTAGTCGGAAGTCTTTAGTCCGGAGTCGGAAGTGAGTGTGCCTCACTCAAAAGATAGGTCATTGCGAATGGAAGGATCGTCATGCTGAATTTATTTCAGCATCTCTTCTATGATGATATTTCATTCATTTTTTCAGCAGCTTCATTATAAAATTTTGCTATATTTATACCGCGAACACAGTTGGCCTGTATTTAATTTTTCACAAAATGCAACCAACAAAAAATCAAATTACTTTAGCTAAACTGGAGTTTAGTTATTGCACACTGAAAAAGCCAGTTAATGTAAACCTGGCTAAAAATTCAATTCAATTTTTAAAACAGCTCCGCGGCAAACCATCATCTGGTAAAGCCTGCGATTGGTATGTGCTGTTTGTAAACCAAAACCACGAGGTTTTTTGCTGGTACAAACTAAAGCAACAGGCAAAACCCATTAACTGCATACAGCAACTGGCGGGTTTGGCTGTTGCCTGCAATGCTTATGGCGTACTGGTGTTAAACTATTGCGATGTGAAAAGCATTAAGGTTAACCCACTCGACGAACTTTTTGTAAGCACCTGTTTTACTACCTGCTCAAAGCTAAACATCGAAATTATTGATTATGTAATCTGTAATGGGCAAACGCATTATAGTTTTAGAGATGGATATAGGGATTAAAATATCACTGGGCTGCTTTGAAGGCAGCCCAGTAGGTTTAATGGTTGTGAACAAGTATTTTTAAAGCGCAAGTTTAGCCGTTGCACGGGTTAAGGAGCTAAGACTTGCGCTAGATCAGTTTCAATTATCTCCATTAAACTTAGTACCAGCAAAAAAACCTGCTAATACCCCTAATAGACCAGTCAAGCCAGTTACTAGGTTTTCTGGCACAATATCTTTCACACAAACAACCACTATGAGGCATATTAGTGTTATTAGAAATAATATTGCAACTATTAAACTTGTAGTATGTTTGCCGGATAATAAATCAAGTTTACTATGAGGTGTTGTTCCAGATTGATTAAAATTTGGTTGATTTGATGGTGCCATTTTATTCTTCTCCCCAAATTGTTAAATGAAAGAAGCGAAAAGAATTCTTCACATCAGCCGAGCTTTTAAATTTAATCCATATCTTCTTTCCCGATTGTGTTGCTGTCAAAATTACAGGTTTTAAAATTTCTGAACCTTCTAATTTATCCCATTTATAGAGAATCATGTTGACTGTTTTTTTATCTTCACTAAGATTACCGGAGGTCTTTAACGGTTCTCCGTCTTTAGAAAATGTAAAGTTAAGTGTCAATGTTATTTTTAATTTTTCATCATGAAATGAAAATGATAAAGTGTCATCTATATCTACAAGAAGGATCGATTCATTGTATATAATTCTTCTCTTGAATCCGTCCGTACTAGTTGCAGTAACGTTCATAATATTTATATAATCAAATTTATTTTAAGTTAATTTACGAAGATTAGTCTAACTTGGAAAAATTGTATAAATCTTTAAAGATTTTTCACATGAATAATCAGTAATTAAAAACATATTACGAGCAGTTAGGAAACAGATAAAGCAATAAATCTAAATGTATATTTTAAGAAACAACCCAGTGCCATGAAGTTTTATAGAATGTTTCTTGCTTGCTATTATACATTACATAATATGGTGTCCACATATTTACTTTATTCTTATTTCCCCAATAATCGGTTTGTATACCATATTTGACGTCGTCATTCAGATTAGCATACACATAGCTTGAAATTCCAATATGTTCTGGAGATTTGCATTCATCACTAATAACCACAGCCTTGTTCACAGCATTACCAATCCAGATTAAATCCTTTGTATTAGCATCTCCACCTACACCTACTTTAGCACATAATATCTTGCCATCATCTAAGCCTATACCGAAGTCAACAGCCGAGTACTTAGCAAGTAAAGAGTTTATTCCACTGCCAGAATTTGCTATCATGTATTTGATACGCATTGCAGCTTTAACTGCATTACTTAGAGTATTCTTATTAGTTCCCTGAAAGAATGCAAGCACACTGTCGCCATTGAAACTTCTAACTTCTCCCCCAAGAGAAGTTGCGATCTTGACTGTGGTGTGCAAATAAGCCTTATGTATTTTAGCTATAGTAGATTTATTGTGTGCATTGAGAATGCCTGTTGAATTTCTTAAGTCTATAAATAGAGTAGTAGCTTCGAAACGTAAACCTGTGTTGTTAAAAGTTAGTTTAGAGTTACTAATTTCCGGAACATATAATACATCTTCTATGTTAAAATTGGTGTCAAGAATATCTTTTACTTTAGTGGTGATATCGGCGTTTAATCCCATGTGCTTTTATTTATCGTGATCAAGAAATATACGATGTATGATTAATATAACAGGTGTGAGTAAACCTGCGAATGTAAAGCTCATGCCAAGATTAAATAATTTAAATTTCCTGCTTGCTATTTGACTAGTAATTATAACTTGTTTAGCAATATCTTCTTCATGCCTTTGGTTCTCACTTGTACAGCCATATTCAGTTTGAAGTTTAGTTACCAGTTCTTCGTGCGTGAGGTCAGCTAACGTTTCAAAGAACATAAGGTTACTGTTTCGATGTCTTGCGGTATTATTTGTTGTATGCTTTATCTTGGCAATAAGCGACGAGAAAGTAATAAAGACAGATATAATGCACATAAGAATAGTGTATTGAAGATAATATTTTATCCAGAAGATATTTATATCTTTTAATAACTGGGCAAGACCAATAATTATGGCTCCATTAAACGCTATCAATGTAGTGTTCTTAGCCTCTCCAAATTTCACCATCTCAAAGGCATGATCATATTGTTTTTGTAAATAGTCAACAGTTTTTGTCATGAAGGATAATTAATGTACGTATTGTAGGTTACTCAGAACTATTCAATTGTAAAAAATAATGGCCACAATGGATGAATATAAAGCTGGTGCCTAAAATAAGAATGTTTAGATAATTAACATTACGGTAATCCGTAAATACTCATTTTTAGTGAGATGCAATCACTTCACCAAAGTCCAAAGAACAAATCGGTATCTGGTTTTGTGTAGTTATTTGCTATGCATGCATTGTAAATCTGTATCTTTGCCGCGTTTAAGCATAATCAGTATTCATAACATTATTCATGGGCAAAAAAAGCATCGGCTCTACCATTACCTATTTCTTTTTGGGCGAATATTTTTCTGATGCATTGCGTACCACCATTACCGTGGTACTGCCCATTATTTTATTCTTTTACCTGGGCAATCCTGAGGCTGCAAAAGGAATAGGGGTTGGCGCTTTATTGATCAGCCTGACCGACTTACCCGATAACCGCCTGAATAAATTGAAAACGGCACTGTGGAGTATTATCGTGTTTTTCGCTACCACACTGGTGGTTTCGTCGGTTTTAGATCATGTTTATCTCACCGCGGTTGTGGTAATCATCGCCGCTTTCAGCTTTTCTATGTTTGCCGTATATGGGCAAAAGCTGGCCTTAATAGGTACCATGGCTTTAATTGTGTGCACCTTTACCATGGGCCTGCACCCTGCCCGGCCCTTGTATTTTAGTACCTGTATTTTAATAGGAGGGCTGTGGTATTACGTAATCAGTTTAATTCAGACCTTGCTTCGTCCTTACCGCTCGCTGCACCATGCCATTTTTGAGTGTTTAAAGAGCAGTGCCGAGTTTCTGCACATTAAAGCCAAAAATTACGATGTAACTGTACCGCTCGATCTGCAGCAGAAAGCAGCCATTAAGCTGCATATCAAAGTAAACCAGAAACATGAGCTAATCCGCAATTTGTTGCTTACCGATAAGTATGCCATGAATCCCGATAATCCTAAAGGTCAGTTGTTGTTGGAGCGGGCAAGGTTGCTGATCGATTTATATGAACAGTTGAATGCCGTACATTACGATTATGGCCTGGTGCGCAAAACCCTTAATGAGGGCACTAGCCTGCAACTGATTGCTACCCTAATTGAGATTTTAGCAAAAGAGCTGGAGCAATTGGGGCGACATGTACGCTCAGCAAAAGCTTACAAAGGTGAGTTAGCCACCAATATGGCCTACCACAAAAACCGGGTGCTGTTGCAGCAGGAGCTGGAGCGATTAAATGAAACCCAGCGTTTAATTGTGCTCAAGGTAATGGCCAATATGAACGATATTGTGCGCATTATTGAAATGATACGCGGTAATGAGCGCTTACCCGAAAAGGAGCAGCAAGAGTTAAGCGGTACCATAGCTTATCCCTTATTTATTACCGGCGACCGCTTTTCGGTTAAAGAACACCTTACCTTAAAATCGCCCATATTCAGGTTTTCGCTGCGGCTGGCCATCTGTTTCCTTTTTGGTTTTCTGCTCATTTGGCAGTTAGAACCGAGCAAATATAGCTACTGGCTTTTTTTAACACTGGTAATTGTGGCGCGGCCCAAATTCTCCATCACCTGGAAACGCAACCTGCAACGCTTAAAAGGGAGTATGGGCGGTGTGGTTATTGGTTTGCTACTGGTTTACCTGATTAAAAGTCCGGCTGTTTTGTTGTCTTTTTCGATTATTTTTTTATTGGGTTTTTATGCTTTTAACCGCTTAAATTATACCATTAGTGTGCTGTTTATTACCCCGGCGGTAATTTTAACACTGGGCAGTTACCAGGGGCATTTCGATCATATTGTGCACGACCGCATTATGTTTACGTTACTGGGCTGTGTAATTGCCATTTTTGCCACTTACCTGTTTCCAGTATGGGATAGCCGGCAGCTGAAAACAAAAATTGCTGATGCTGCGAAAGCCAGTATTCATTACCTGGAAGTGGCCATTCAAAACCGGTCCGAACGCGATGAAAATCAATCGCGTATGGCCCGTAAAAATGCCAATTTAAGTTTATCGGCCCTTAGCGAAGCCATAGAATCGGCCCGGCAGGAGCCCCTGCAGAAAAGTATTGATTTTAAAGGACTTTACGATGTACAGGCCATTATATACCAGGTTAACGCCATTATTACTTCGATATACCTTTCGCTTAACCATAAGGCCGAACAAACCGATCTATTTTTGGTTAAACAAATTGTAAATAACCTGGGTAATGAAGCCATATTAAAAAATGATGCAGCACCACGTATTGATGCCATGGGTGTAAATGATGAAGATCATTCTACCAGGCAGAAGTTGGCGTATATTTTGGCTTTATCGTTAGATTTTAAGCGGTTTAGTGCTGGTTTCTGGGGGTGAATTTAATTGCTTGTTAGTATGTCCAAAGGACTCCTACGGAGAGCGGAGTCGAAGGCCCTGTTGGTTTTAAATAGATTGTTTTATTTGTTGTTTTTGGAAATGAAAGGGCAGTATATCTTGGCGGATTGTAGTCCTGCTTTCCATTCCAAGTCCTCACCCGATGAAAAAATCGGGATTCCGGGCTTTCCATTGCAATCAGGTTTATTCACAAAGTTTTTGCTGGTTTCAGGGATCGCATTTAACTGTTTGTCACGTTGAGCCTGTCGAAACGCCTTTGAAGCATTTAAAAGAGGATTTAACGTAAAAGATCCTTCGACTACGCTTAGGATAACAGATTCCTATAGAAAAATCGTCATTCTCGCGCATGCGGGAATCTTAATGCAAACGTTTTAAGATTCCCAATCAAGTTGGGAATGACGATCTCTAGAGGGATACTACCCGATAAAATTTATCTGTTAATCATATTGATTTTTATACAAATAAATTATCCCTCAGGATGACAGATTTCTATAGAAATATCGTCATTCTCGCGCATGCGGGAATCTTAATGCAAACGTTTTAAGATTCCCAATCAAGTTGGGAATGACGATCTCTAGAGGGATACTACCTGATAAAATTTATCTGTTAATCATATTGATTTTTATACAATAATTATCCCTCAGGATGACAGATTCCTATAGAAATATCGTCATTCTCGCGCATGCGGGAATCTTGATGCAAACGTTTTAAGATTCCCAATCAAGTTGGGAATGACGATCTCTAGAGGGATACTACCTGATAAAATTTATCTGTTAATCATATTGATTTTTATACAAATAAATTATCCCTCAGGATGACAGATTTCTATAGAAATATCGTCATTCTCGCGCATGCGGGAATCTTAATGCAAACGTTTTAAGATTCCCAATCAAGTTGGGAATGACGATCTCTCGAGGGATACTACCTGATAAAATTTATCTGTTAATCATATTGATTTTTATATAAATAAATTATCCTTCAGGATGACAGATTCCTATAGAAATATCGTCATTCTCGCGCATGCGGGAATCTTAATGCAAACGTTTTAAGATTCCCAATCAAGTTGGGAATGACGATCTCTCGAGGGATACTACCTGATAAAATTTATCTGTTAATCACATTGATTTTTATACAAATAAATTATCCCTCAGGATGACAGATTCCTACATGTCAATAACATCATAAACAACAGTAATAAAATTGTTTGATTTACCCGCAGCCAGTTGTATATTGTTATATTGGGTTCGTTTTAAACATTTTTATATGAAAAAATCATTGTTTGTTCTGCTTTGCCTCTCTCTTTTAACCATAGCCACTTTTGCCCAAAAGAAACCCAATTTTTGGGATGATGTACAGGTAATTAAAAAGTACGATCAAATGTATAAACCGCCTGTAAACCCGGTGCTTTTTGTGGGGAGCTCATCTATTCGCAAATGGGACGACTGTACACAGATTTTTGCCAAATACAATGCTTTAAACCGGGGGATTGGCGGTGCGGTGATTAACGATATTACCTATTATTTAGATGATATCGTTTTCCCATATCAACCTAAACAGATTGTACTTTATGTTGGCGAAAACGACCTGCCCAACGATGCAGTAACACCTGATACGGTGCTAAACCGTACCATTAACTTGTACAATGCCATCAGGGCAAAATTGCCCACTGTACCTATTGTTTACATTTCAATTAAACCTAGCCCAAGTCGCGATAAGTTTAAAGAAAAAGCGGTGGCTTCAAATGCTTTAATCCAAAAGTTTCTCAAAGACGAAGCCAATACCAAATTCATTAACATCTACCCTTTAATGCTCACCAAAAAAGGGCAGTTACGCCCTGAACTTTTTGTTAACGATATGTTGCATATGAATGCTGCCGGTTATGCGATCTGGAGAAAAGCTGTTGAGCCACATTTGTTGAAAGACTAAAGCTGAAAGCTTAGATGTGCTAAGATGCCTGAGGTGGTAAAAAGAGTCCGGGGTCCGGAAGTCGGAGGTCCGGGGATTTGGAGCATAGAGTTCGAAAAAAGCTGAAAGACCAAAGCAGAAAGCCTGGGTGTGCTAAGATTACCGTCATTTCGAGCGCAGCCGAGAAATCTACCTGAGCTAAAAGCTTAATGACCAAAGCAAAAAGCTTAGGTGTCTTAGATGGTAAATAAGGGCGCGTACCAGACGATACAATCGTTAAGCTATTTCTGCACGCGTTAGAAACGCGCGCAAGCTAGAATTAAAATCACGACCAACAAAATTTTCTGCAGTGCTGAAGTTAACTAGCCCCGATTGAACGGAAAGCCCGCAATCCCGATTTAAGCATTCATAATTTTGTTTATCGGTATGCTTGCTTGTTCCACAGGTTTCATCGGGAGAGGACTTGCAGGGAAAGCGGGACCGAAGCCAGCCCATTAACCACAGGCATTGCGCTTCAAAATAATAAGAAGACCAAAGCTGAAAGGCCAAAGATTAAAGCTGAAAACTTGAGTGTCCTTAAATGTCTTAGGTGGTTAAAAATGGTATGCATAAACGATGCAATCGTTAAGCTGTTTCTGCACGCGTTAGAAACGCGCGCAAGCGACTGAAATTGTAAGCGTGTCAATGCGGAATTAAAATTATATATTTATTATTGCGTTAACCGTTCCCGAACCTACATGAAGAGACTTCTACTCATTATATTATTCTTCCTGACCATTTATTGTGCCCAGGCCCAGGTACTATTAGGGATTCCGCAAGTGGTAAATTACAATAACGAGCAGTATAATGGCGGTATCCAGAACTGGGATGTAGAGCAGGATAAAAATGGCATCCTCTATTTTGGCAATAATGAGGGACTGCTTACTTTTAATGGCCGCTATTGGAACCTGTTCAGGTTGCCCAATCTTACCTCGGTACGTTCGGTGGGGATCGATTCTAAAAACCGAATTTACGTGGGCGGGCAAGATGAGTTTGGTTATTTCTACCCGAATGCGCAAGGTGTTTTAAAATACACATCGCTACTAAACCTGCTGCCCGAAAACATGCGGAAACTAGCCGATATATGGGGCGTTTCAATTGTGCGCGATGAAGTGTTTTTTAGATCGATACATGCCATTCTGCATTATAAAGACGGCGTAGTTAAAAGTTACAAAACCAATACCACCTGGATGTTTATGGGCACTGCAAAAGGCAAAGTTTTTTCGCAGTCTGCTAATTCGGGCCTGATGATTTACGACCACGAAATGTGGAAGCCCTTTTGTGTAGATAGTGTTTTAAACCGCTCGGGCATTACAGCGGTACTGCCTTATGGTGGCGATACCTTATTGGTATCGATGTTAAAAAAAGGTTTCTTTTTGGTGGTTAATCATCAGCTAAAACCTTTAAAAACCAGTTTGGATCAGGTTTTTTTAAACGATCGGATTTATTTTACCACTCAGATTAGCCCGGATTTATACGGGGTAGCCACCACTTCGGGTGGCGTGTATATTATGAACAAGCAGGGAAACCTGGTGCAGAAATACAATTATAAAGAAGGTTTACAAAATAATAATGTAAGGGGGATACTGCTTGATAAGGATAAAAATATGTGGCTGGCCCTTGATGATGGAATTGCTTATGTGGCCATAAACAGTGCAGTTAAAAGTATTGCCCCCGATCGCAATAAGCAGATTACCAGTTACGCTTTCCGTAAATATGGCGAATCGATCTACATTGGTACCTCTTATGGCCTGTACCGGACTAAAGTTAATACAGCTATGCCCGATTTAAGTTATTCGCCTGCCAACTTCGAAGAGGTAAAGAATACAAAAGGGCAGGTGTGGGGGCTTGATGAAATTAACAACCAGCTGCTTATGGCACACGAAGACGGAACCTTGCTGGTAAAGGATAATGCTGCCACCCCTTTGTACAGCTCTATTGGTACCTGGATGTACCAAAGTATGGATAATGTTTACCCGAGCAAAGAGGTAATTGCAGGTACTTATGCCGGACTACAGGAAATAAATTACGATGGAAACCGCTTTATTAACGGCGGTAAAATTGCCGGAATTAACGAAACGCTGCGCTTTATTGTGGCCGACAACAATAACCCTGACCTGATCTGGGCTTCGCACCCTTACCATGGTGTATATAAAATAGAACTAAAACCTGATCATAAAAGTGTGTTGCGTACTACCTTATGCTCTGACCGTGATGGCTTGCCTACCAAGCTTTATAATTATGTATTCCATCTTAAAAACAGGGTGTTAATTGCTACTACAAGCGGTGTTTTCGAATATAACGCGGTCAGTAAAAGGTTTATCCGGTTTAAATTGCTGGGGTCGGCACTCAACGGTGTTGCCATCCAGTACCTTAAAGAGGATAACGATGGCAATATCTGGTTTGTTACCAATAAAAAGGTAGGTGTAATCGATTTCCACAGGCCACAGGGTAAAAATGCTTTCAGTATTTTATACCTGCCCGAGCTAAATGGCAAAGTGGTTGGTGGTTTCGAATCAATATATACACCAGATAGCAAAAACATATTTATAGGCGCAAACAAAGGGGCTTACCATATCAATTATCAGAAATACATTCAGAATATAACCCGGCCAAATGTAGTGTTGGGCACGGTTAAATTAATGGGCAACAAAGACAGCGTGGTTTTTGGAGGCTATTTTGTAAATAAAGGCACCATTGTGCCCAGGCAGGATTTGCAAGAAATACCTGAATATGTGTACAGCTTAAATTCTATCCATTTCGAATATGCCTCTACACTTTTTGAGCATGATAAGAACATTAAATTCAGCTACCAGCTTATTGGGTTTGATAGCGAATGGTCGGCATGGAATACTAAAAGTGAAAAGGACTATACCAATTTGCCTGCCGGAAAATATACTTTTAATGTAAAGGCCAGTACCGGCATCAGTAACGAATCGGAAATAGTGAGTTATACATTCGTGGTTTTGCCTGCCTGGTACAATACCATTTGGATGCGCATAGTTTACCTTATTTTAATTGTATTGGCCCTGAGATTAATTATCAGGTGGCAAAAAAAGAAGCACATAAAAGAACAGGAACGCATGAGTTACCTGCACCAGCTGGAGCTTGATAGAAATGAAAAAGAAATTGTAAGGCTGCAGAACGAAAAACTTGAGGCTGATGTGAATTATAAAAACAAAGAACTTTCTACCATGACCATGCACCTGGTGCAGCGGGGTAAGGTTTTGGCTAAAATAAAGGAAGTAATATCGGCTGTGATTAAAAACCACGACCTTAACGAAAGCTCGCCAAGTTTCAGGCACCTGATCAGGCTGATTAAAGATGTGGAAAAGAAAGACCAGGAACTGGATCATATGAGCGTACACTTTAACCATGTCAATACTGAGTTCTTCAGCAGGTTAAAAGATCTTTATCCCGACCTGAGCCAGAACGACCTGAAGTTCTGCGCCTACCTTTCTATGAACCTTTCTTCAAAAGAAATGGCCCAGCTGATGAATGTAACCATTAAGGCCATAGAAGTGGGGCGTTACCGCCTCAGAAAGAAACTTCAGCTTAAGCCAGAAACCAATTTATACGAGTTCCTGATCGAAATAGCACGGCAAAAAACGTCTTAAACGCATGTTTTTAGGTAATTATTGTCGTTTTTTGTTAAAAAAATTAAAATGCTGTAAAACAGTTGTTTATGTTTCTCATGTAGGGCTTATGTAGGTCTATTTTTTCTGTTTTTTAGGCTGGTTGAGGGTTGGTGTATGGTTTGTGTAGTAGTGGCAAATTGTGCTATTGCTCATCGCGTCTATAGATTTGATTCATGAAACAGCAGTCTGTAAGTCTGTATCATGAACTAACCAAATATCATTCACTAAAAACTAATTTCTATGAGAGGAAGATTTACATTCGTATTCTTCATTTACTGTCTCCTGGCTTTCCCGTTTGCTTTATTGGCACAAGACATTCCGGTTACAGGAAAGGTAACGGAGCAAAATGGCTCGCCATTGCCTGGCGTAACGGTTAAGTTAAATGGAACAACAAGAGCAGCATCGACTGATGCCAACGGTGTATTTACCATCCAGGCTCCGGTAGGGGCAAAGCTCACTGTTAATTTAATTGGCATGATTGCACAAACGGTAACTGTTCCGGCAGGAGGCCGCATTAATGTAACGCTGACAGCCGATTCAAAAGATCTGACGGAGGTAGTAGTGGTAGGTTACGGTACACAAAAGAAGAGTGTGGTAACCGGATCTATTTCGAGCGTTAAAGCCAAAGATTTAGAAAGTATGCCCATTAACAGGGTTGAACAGGCTTTACAAGGCAGGACATCTGGTTTAACTATTGCCAGTAGTAACGGACAGCCAGGTACTTCTTCTACCGTACGCGTAAGGGGATATACTTCTTTTGCTTCGGGTGGTAATAACGATCCGCTTTGGGTAGTGGATGGAGTAATTGTAGATAACGGCGGTATAGGTTACCTTAACCAGGCTGATATCGAATCTATCGAAGTGTTAAAAGATGCTGCCTCGCAGGCTATCTATGGTGCCAGGGCTGCTAACGGGGTAATTATTATTACTACCAAAAAAGGAAGAGCCGGCTTAATAAGTATAAATTATAACGGTTTTTATGGTACTTCTGCACCAGCCAAGAAACTCGATTTACTAAATGCCACCCAGTATGCTACCATCAGAAACGAATCGGCGGCTAACTCCGGGTTGCCCCAGCCATATGCAAATCCGGCTGCTTTAGGGGTAGGCACCAACTGGCAGGACCAGGTATTTAATGATGATGCCCGCCGCCAGACACACGAGTTCAGTGTTAGTGGAGGAAACGATAAATTTACCATCTACAGTTCGGTGGGTTACATTAAACAGGATGGTATTGTGGCCAGCCCGATTTCTAAATGGAACAGGGCAAACGTAAGGATCAATTCTACTTACAAACCTGCAAAATGGATTACTTTTGGCGAAAATTTAGGTTACAGCCACTCCGTAAACAGCAGTTTGGGTAATACCAACAGTGAGTTTGGCGGGCCATTAAGCTCGGCCATTAACCTCGATCCGATTACCCCGGTAATAGAAACCGATCCGGCTTTAATTGCCAAATCGCCTTACACTATTGCCAATACACTTAGAAACCCTGATGGATTCCCTTATGGTATTTCGCCTATTGTTGGTCAGGAAATGACTAACCCAATAGCTTACATGCAAACCCGCCTGGGTAACTACAGCTGGGACCACAACATTGTTGGTAATGCTTTTGCGGAAATTGAACCCATTGCCAATTTAAAATTCAGATCAAGTTTAGGTACTAAAGTAGCTTTTTATGGCGGTGATTCGTACACCCCGCTTTTTTACCTTAACTCTTCTTCTAAAAACGATAAAAAATCGTTCTACCGCGAAATTAATACGGTATTAAACTATAACTGGGAAAATACTTTAAGTTATTCGCGCAATTTTGGTAAACACCATGCTTTTATTATCCTGGGTCAGGGATACTATATGGATAACAATACCAGAAGTTTAAACACTACGTATCAGAATATCATTGCCAACAGCTTTTACGAGGCAAATTTAAATTATGATCCCGGAACGGCTAACAAACTTGTAGGTGGTGGCGATGGAACATTACATGTTGTAAACTCATTGTTTACCCGCGTTACCTACGATTACGATGAGAAATACCTGTTTACCGGTATTATCAGGCGTGATGGTTCATCGCGTTTTGGTACCAATAACCGTTTTGGTTATTTCCCTTCGTTCTCACTGGGCTGGGTGCCTTCAAAAGAGGCTTTCTGGAAAGAAAATGATATCGTGAATTTCTTAAAAATCCGCGGAGGTTATGGGGTTACCGGTAACGATGCTTTGGGCGATTTCAGGTACGTTTCATTGGTAAGCAGTGGCCGTAACTATACCTTCGGTACAACCGATCAAAGCATGATAGGCTGGAGCCCTGCCGCACTATCTAACCCCGATCTGAAATGGGAAGAAACCCGCCAGACCAACTTTGGTTTTGATGCAACCCTGTTTACCAATTTCACCTTATCGGCAGAGTACTTTAAAAAGAAAACCGTTGGGGTATTGCAAACACCTGATATTCCTCTATATGTGGGTGCAGCCGGAGGCCCGACACAAAACGTGGGCGATATGCAAAATACCGGTTTTGAGTTCGAACTTGGTTACCGCAAAAAAATCGGTGATTTTAACCTGGGTGTAAACGGAAATTTATCTTTCCTTAAAAACAAAGTGACCAAGTTATTGCCGGGTAAAACCTTTATCGAAGATAATGCGCAAAGCTTCCAAACCATGGGTAACTTTACCCGTACCGGCTTAGGCAGATCTTTCAACGAATACTATGGTTATGATATGCTGGGTATTTTTCAAACTCAGGCAGAAATTGATAGCTATGTTGGCCCGGCAGGTACCAAACTACAGCCTAATGCCAAACCCGGTGATATTAAGTTTGCGAACTTAAATGGCGATAATGAAATTAATTCGTCAGACAGAACGTATTTAGGCAGCCCAATTCCTAAATATACCTACGGTATTACCATTAACCTGGCTTATAAAAACTGGGATTTGGTGGCTTTTGGTAATGGTGTTGGCGGAAACCAGATTTTTCAGGGCTTACGCCGTTTAGATGTTACCTATGCAAACTGGCAAACCAAAATCTTAGATCGCTGGACGCCTTCTAATCCGTCTACTACCATGCCACGTATTGTAGAATCTGATCCAAACGGAAACTACATCAAATTCTCTAAACTATACCTGGAAAAAGGTGATTATTTCAGGTTAAAAACTTTACAGGTAGGTTATACCCTTCCTCAAAATATCTCGAAAAAAATTGGTGCACAAAAAGTCAGGGCTTACTTAATGAGCGAAAACTTATGGACCATTACCAAATACACAGGATATGATCCGGAAATCGGCGGAACGGTATTAGGGGTTGACCGTGGAGTTTACCCGCAGGCACGTTCATTTATGATTGGTTTAAATGTTGGATTTTAATAGTTGAACAATGAAAAAGAGTATTTTTTATATCGCGGCTTTGGCTGCTTCATCACAATTGTTTGTGTCTTGCAAAAAACAGTTGGATGTAAACCCAAGAGAACGCATTTTGGAGACTGGTTATTACAAAACACCTGCAGAAGCATTAACATCACTCATTTCGGTGTATGATGTGCTGGGAAATCAATCTTCAGGATACCTGACCAAAGTGAATATTTTATCGGCAGGTTCTGATGACCATTTTGCCGGAGGTGATTCACCATCTGATATCGGCGATTTACAAACCATCAATAACTACACCTTAACTTCTACCTCTGGGGCGGCCAGCCATTTATGGGGTAAGGGTTTTACCGGTGTTTACCGGGCAAATGTATTTTTGCAAAAGGTAAATGGTGCAGGTTTAGACGATGCCACCAAAACGCGCTACATTGCAGAGGTAAAAGCTTTAAGGGCAATCTATTATTTCGACCTGGTGAGGTTATTTAAGAATATTCCCTTATTAACCGATGTAGTTGAGCCTAGTGCCATGTTTGATGTATTACAGGTTCCCGCAGATCAGGTTTATGCTTTGATTGTTAAAGATCTATCAGAGGCTATTCCTAATTTGCCAACTACTGTTCCGATTGCTTCGCAAGGTGGCAGGCTTACTCAAGGTGCCGTACACGCAGTTTTGGGTAAAGTATATATGTGGCAGCAAAAGTGGACTGAAGCTGCGGCAGAATTTGCATTGGTAAACGGACCAACCCCCGGAGCGAGTACCTATGGCTATAAATTACTGCCTAACTTTGCCGATCTGTGGAACGTTAAAAATAAGTTCAATTCAGAATCGATTCTGGAAATTGTGTATAACACCACCTCTGATATGGGCTGGGGAACCGTTGGCAGCCGCGAAGGTAACGTTATGAGTATTTTGGTTGGCCCGCGTAACTATGTGCCGGTAAATGCCGCTTTGGCGCCCGATTATATTTCGGGCTGGAGTTTCCTGCCTTTTACTAAAGATTTCTTTGATCAGATTCATTACGATCCGAGGAATAAAGCAACTGTTGCCAATCTGGATAGTTTGGAAAAAGCAAATATTGTGACCTATAAACATGCAAATGCCAATACCGGATATTTTATAGAAAAATACGCCGGCCGTACTTCTACCAAAGCGGCCAGTGGCCAGTTAGAACTTAATTTTGGTCAGGATATGTACGAAATCCGTTTAGCCGATACCTATTTGTTAGAGGCAGAAGCCTTGCTGAAAAGTGGTGCAGGTGTTGGTGCCGGAACAAAAGCTTATGTGATGTTTAATGCAGTAAGGGCAAGGGTGGGCTTAAATCCGTTGCCGGTAACCATGGATAACATTATGCGCGAGCGCCGTTTGGAGCTTGCTGCAGAAGGACACCGCTGGTTTGACCTGGTACGTTGGGGCTTAGCGCCAACGGTATTAGCCGGTAAAGGTTTTAAAGCAGGCAGAAACGAAATCTTTCCAATTCCGGAAAGAGAACTGGCCAACTCTAAAATTTTACAAAGTAAAGAATGGGGTGGCACTAAATAAATTCCAGTCTGTATATCCTTAATGTTTAATTGTTACAGGAAGAAAGCCTGGCCTTTCTTCCTGTTTTTTACCAGATCATCTTTCTTATATGCTATTCACCAGGTCCTTTGGACTCTTATTGGGTTGTGCTTTTACTTTTTCGGTTACTGTTATGGCACAGGTACAGCCACAAGTGTGGTTAACTAAAGCCGATCGTACAGCCTTATTTACCCATCAAAATACAGGCCTAAGCCTGGCTACAACCAAAAATAAGCATCCTGTAATTGTTGTAAACGATAAAGAAACTTATCAGCGTATAGATGGTTTTGGCTATGCCTTAACCGGGGGCAGTGCACAGCATATTGTTAAAATGTCGGCACCAGCAAGGGCAGCACTGCTTAAAGAACTCTTTGCAACCAATGGCAATAACATTGGTGTGAGCTACATCAGATTAAGTATTGGGGCATCAGATTTAAATGAAAAAGTATTTTCTTACAACGATCTTCCTGAAGGCGAAACCGATTTGGAGCAGGCTAAATTTGATTTGGGCCCCGATAAAGCAGATGTTATTCCGGTAATGAAGGAGATCCTGGCTATTAACCCGAAGATTAAAGTTATGGGGTCGCCATGGTCTCCTCCCTTATGGATGAAAACAACATACGATGCCCGTGGCGGTATGCTGAAACCTGAATATTATAGCGCTTACGCTAAGTATTTTGTGCGATACGTACAGGAAATGCAGAAGGTTGGGATTCCGATCGATGCCATAACGGTGCAAAATGAACCCTTACATCCGGGCAATAACCCCAGTTTATTTATGGCCGCACCCGATCAGGCGCTTTTTGTAAAACAGTTTCTGGGGCCTGCTTTTGCTAAAGCCAATATTAAAACCAAAATTATTATTTACGATCATAATGCCGACAGGCCCGATTATCCAATCAGTATTTTAGATGATCCCGAAGCAAGGAAATACATTGCAGGTTCGGCCTTTCACCTCTATGGGGGTAAGATAGAGGCTTTAACCGATGTGCATAATGCCCATCCCGATAAAAACATCTATTTCTCCGAGCAGATGGTGGTTGAACAGCCCGATGCAGCAACCATCAATATTGTAAATCCGGTAAAGCGCTTAATTATTGGCGCTACACGTAACTGCAGCAAAAATGTTTTGGAATGGAACCTCGCTGCCGATCCTGAAAATAAGCCTTATACCGATAGAGGCGGTTGCTCCATGTGCCAGGGGGCAGTTACCATTAGTGGCGATAAGTATAGCCGTAACCTGGCTTACTTTTCCATTGCCCATGCTTCGAAATTTGTAAGGCCCGGCTCTATACGGGTGGCTTCTAACGAGCTGAACGGTTTGGCCAACGTTGCATTTAAAACACCCGAAGGTAAACATGTGCTTATTGTCGCCAATACCGGCAAAGAATCAGCGGCCTTTAACATCAGTCAGAACGGCAAAACGTACGCTGCAGCGCTCGATAAGGGTGCAGTAGCCACTTATATCTGGTAATTATCAATTGTTTAAACTATGTTTTTAAGAAAATCACTTCTATCTATTTTTCTGTTCAGCAGCATTTCGTTTACCGGTTTTAGTCAGGGTTTTTTAAAAGCATCGGGCACAAAAATTGTTGATGGCCAGGGCCAGAATGTATTGTTGCGTGGCATCGGCCTTGGAGGCTGGATGTTACAGGAAGGCTATATGCTAAAAATTAATAATGAGGCACAACAGTATCGTATCCGCGAAAGGATTGCCGATCTGATAGGGCCGAAGCAAACGCAGGAATTTTACGACGCCTGGCTGGCTAACCACATGCGTAAGATCGATGTCGACTCGATGAAACGCTGGGGATTTAATTCCATCCGCCTGCCTATGCATTATAATCTTTATACCCTGCCGGTAGATCAGGAACCCGTGGCCGGAAAAAATACCTGGCTCGAAAAAGGCTTTGCCTTGACCGATAGCTTACTCAACTGGTGTAAAGCCAATAAAATGTACCTCATTTTAGATCTGCATGCTGCACCGGGCGGGCAGGGTAACGATTTAAACATTGCCGACCGAGATCCGTCAAAACCCTACCTGTGGGATAGTGAGGCCAATCAGCAGAAAACCATTGCCCTGTGGCGAAAACTGGCCGAGCGCTATAAAAACGAACCTTACATCGGGGCCTACGATATTATAAATGAGCCAAACTATGGTTTCAGCAATCCGGGAGAAGATAAAAACGGTACCAAAGAAAAAGTAAATGCTCCTTTAAGAAAACTGATGGTAGAGATTACCAAAGCCATCCGTGAGGTAGACCAGCAACACCTGATTATTATTGAAGGTAATGGCTGGGGCAATAACTATAATAGCATTTTCCCATTGTGGGATAAAAACATGGCCTTAAGCTTTCATAAATACTGGAATTATAACGACCAGGCCTCAATAGCACATATTATCAAAGCCCGGGATGAGCAGCAAGTACCCGTTTGGCTTGGCGAAACAGGAGAGAACTCTAATGTCTGGTTTACCGATGCCATCCACCTTTTAGAAAAAAACAATATCGGCTGGTCGTGGTGGCCGTTAAAAAAAATCGGGTTCAATAACCCGATGGAAATTAAATCGAACCCCAATTACGATGCGCTGGTTAAATACCTGAACAATGGCGGTAATAAACCTAAAGATAGCAATGTGTATAGCGGACTAATGGAACTGGCCATTTATTCGAAGTTAGAAAACACCATCATTCATCGCGATGTAATCGATGCAATGATCCGTCAGCCTTTTAGTAACGAAACCAAACCTTTTAAAGCCCATTTAATTCAAAACAAAAGCATAGTATATGCGGTTGACTACGATTTGGGTAAAAATAGCTTTGCCTATTTCGATACCGATACGGCCGATTACCACACTTCAACCAATAAAAGATCGGTCGGAAACCGCGGCAGGATTTACCGCAATGATGGTGTTGACATTGCGAAAGATTCGCTTCAATATGAAAAATATTATGTAAACCACATCGAAAATGGTGAATGGTTGCAATACACAGTTAATGTTGTGCAGAAAGGTACTTATACCTTAAAAATAAATGCAGCAGCCGAAAATGCTGCCGGGCGAATTACAGTTTTAATCGACGGTAAAACCATTGCCAAAGAAGTAACGGTTCCAAATACCGGGGATGCAAAAAGATTCGCCACTTTCGAAATCAAAAATGTGCCTTTAAAAGCCGGGAAGCAAAAAATAAGGGTGCTGGCCGCTACCGGTGGCTATAATTTTAGCTATATTCAGTTTGTAAAATAAAAAACAGGTATCATCTTGAAAGGTATAAAACGAATCCTGGTTATATTAGGAGCGATGGCAGTAGTCATCATTATCCTTTCAAGGTGCATGAATGCGGCCGATCAGTTACCAAAAGACATCAGGGGCGAAGCTTATACCGGTGCCGCCACCTGTGTAAAATGCCATAAAGACATTGAGCAATCTTTTACCCATAATGCACATGGTTTAACGTCTAAACCAATAACCGAACAGCAATTGATACAGGTTTTTGCACCAGATTCGAATGTATTTAGCTACGATGGGCACCAGAAGGTAGTGATCGAAAAACGGGCAGGAGGCATTTTCCAGGTAGCCTATGTAGATGGAAAAGAAGTACGTGCCGAAAAGTTCGATATGGTATTTGGTTCGGGCGAGAAGGCTTATACCTACGCCTATTGGAAAGGCAAAAAGTTGTATGAGTTGCCACTTTCTTCTTTTTCGGCTATCCGGAACTGGGCCATCAGTCCGGGGTTCCCTAAACAAACCTTTTATTACGACCGGCCAATCGGTAGTCGTTGTTTAGAGTGCCATGCCTCATATGTAGACAAGAAAATAACCCAAACTTCGGGTGTTTCTACGGATGAGGAGATGGAGCGCGGCGCCTTGATTTATGGCATAGATTGCGAGCGTTGCCACGGGCCAGGCCGGCAACATGCAGTTTTTCACCTGGAAAATCCTGAAGAGAAAACGGCAAAATTCATCACCATTTATAAAACGCTGAGCAGGAAACAAAAGATGGATGCCTGCGGGGTATGTCACTCCGGAAATGCATTGGTTGCCCAAAAATCGGTTTTCGGTTTTCAGCCCGGCGATAATTTAGACGATTTTTATGCACAAGACTTTGCAGGCTTTGGCGGGGCCGATCCTGATGTGCATGGCAACCAGACCGAAATGCTGAAAGGAAGTAATTGCTACCGCAAAAGCAAAACCATGACCTGTCAGTCGTGCCACAGTACGCACGAAAACATCAAGGGTAATTTAAAGATTTACTCGCAACGTTGTATTAGTTGTCATCAGGATAGTAAACACAGCGAAGCTACGCTCGCAAAAGGATCGCTCAGCAACAATTGCATTGATTGTCACATGCCAAAAATACCTTCCAAACTCATCACTTTTCAACAGGCTGGTAAAGCTGATTTAAGTGCTTATTTACTGCGTTCACACCATATCGGCATTTATCCCGTTAATAAGTAAAACCATATCCTGTATTAAGAAATTGTCTATTGTCCGTTAAACGGACTTGGATTTCGTACATTTGGTTTCCATCTTAAAATTAGATAGTTGCCCGTATGCCTATAAAACTCTACTTAGCTTTATTCCTTCTTTTTTTCAGTACATCTATTTTTGCGCAGAATAAATTTAACCTTAGCGGAACCATCCGGGATGCAGCTACAGGTGAAACCCTGATCGGTGCTACTGTCAGGCTTTCTGGCACTTCTACTGCTGCAACCCTCACCAATAATTATGGTTATTTCGCTTTGAAACAGGTTGAGGGTACTTATACTCTGGCCATAAGTTATACAGGCTATGCCCCCGTGGTTAAAACCATTAATTTAACAAAAGATACCAAGTTAAACGAAGAGTTGAAAAGCGCGAACGATCTTGCTGAAGTAACCGTAAATGCCAATAACCGTAAAAACGAAAATGTAAAAAGTGCGCAAATGGGGCTCGAACGGATTGATATGAAAACGCTAAATACCATACCGGTGCTGCTGGGCGAAAAAGATATTTTGAAAACCATCCAGTTATTACCGGGTGTAAAATCTGGCGGGGAAGGGAATACCGGTTTTTATGTGCGTGGGGGAGCGGCCGATCAGAACCTGATTATACTCGATGAGGCGGTGGTGTACAACTCATCGCACCTGCTGGGTTTCTTTTCTACTTTTAATGCCGATGCGATTAAGGATGTGAGCCTGTACAAAGGTGGGATGCCTGCACAGTATGGTGGCAGGTTATCGTCTGTTTTAGATGTAAAAATGGATGATGGCAATAATAAAGAATTTAAGTTTCAGGGTGGTATAGGCTTAATTGCTTCGAGGGTTAAAGCAGAAGGCCCTATTGTTAAAGACCGCGGCTCATTTATGGTGAGTTTCCGACGCACTTATATCGATGCGTTTTTACGTTCTTCGCCAGATTCGTCCGTAAATGGAAGTACCCTTAATTTTTACGACATCAATGCCAAGGCGAATTATAAAATCAACGATAGGAATACCATTTACATTTCTGGTTATTTCGGTAAAGATAATATCGGCGTTAAAGACCTTTTTGAAAATAACTGGGGCAATGTTACCACCACTATCCGCTTAAACCATATTTTTAGCGACCGTTTATTTTCTAACACCTCCTTAATTTACAACAACTATAATTATACTGTAAGGTTGTTAAACGATGCCACAAACTTTAAGGCCACGTCATTGGTACGCGATTTTAACTTTAAAGAAGATTTTCAGTATTTCAGCAATAAACATACCCTTAGGTTTGGTGTAAATGCCACACAGCACCGTATTTCTCCTATTGATATCGACAGTGATAAATCTTCGCAGGTAAATTCGTTAACACAGGAAAGACGTTATGGCATAGAATCAGCAGCTTATATCTCCGACGAATGGGCGGTTAACGAACATTTAAATTTTTTATATGGTGTGCGTTTAGCTGCTTTTTCCCTAATGGGGCCAGGTAATTTTAGTAATTATGATGCGGACGGGAATATCACATCTACAGAGAATGTAGCCAAAGGGAAATTTTATAAAAGTTATTTTAACCTCGAGCCGCGTTTCTCGGTAAGCTATTTATTTAACGAACAGAACTCAATCAAAGCCTCTTACAACCGGAACACTCAAAATGTACATATTTTAACCAATGCTACTTCCAGCTCACCTACCGATCAGTATGTGTTGAGCAGCAATAACGTTAAGCCCGAAATTGCCGACCAGGTTGCTATAGGTTATTTTAAAAATATCGAGGATAACAATTACGAACTTTCAGGCGAGATTTATTACAAATGGCTACAAAACCAGATCGATTATAAAAATGCTGCAGAACTGCTGGCCAATTCGAATGTAGAGTCTGAGTTATTATATGGCGTTGGCCGCGCTTATGGAATGGAACTGTTCTTTAAGAAGAAATTTGGCAAACTGAATGGTTGGCTGGGGTATACCTTATCGCGCACTGAGCGTAAATTTACCGAGCTCAATAATGGAAGGTATTTTCCGGCAAGACAGGACCGTACACATGATATTTCGGTGGTGGGCATTTACAACATGAGCAAGCGTTGGACCTTCTCTTCGAGTTTTATTTACAGTACGGGTAATGCGGTAACTTACCCGGCAGGAAAATATAGTATTGGAGGCCAGATGGCTTATTATTATACCCAAAGAAATGCCGGCCGTATGCCTTATAATATGCGGTTGGATGTAAGCGCTACTTTAGAGGGTAAACCTGGAAAAAAATACCAGTCGAGCTGGAATTTCGGGATTTATAACTTATTGGGGCGGAAAAACCCTTATTCGATCGAGTTTATTACAGATCCGAACGACCCGACTAAAACAGCAGCACAGCAAACCTCTTTGTTTGGACTTATTCCGTCAATTACCTGGAACTTTAAATTTTAAAGCAATGAAAAAACTGATTATATCCCTTTCACTGTTCACTCTTTGTTTCACCGGATGCAAGAAAATTATTTCTATAGATACCGAGAATGCAGATCCCCAGATTGTAATTGAAGGAAAAATTAATGATCAGTTGATCGATCAGCAGATTAAGATCAGCAAAACCATTGGTTATACTGAAGCCAATGTGTTTCCAAAAATTTCCGGAGCAAGCGTTACCGTAACCGATAATAAGGGAAACACCTATGTTTTTAAAGAAGGTACAACGCCGGGAACTTATATCAATAAAATGAAAGGCGTACCTGGTGTTACCTATCATTTAAGTGTGGTCGCAGAAGGACAGACTTACACAGCCAGTTCGAAAATGCCTAATGTGGTTAAAATGGATTCGATTGGTGTAATTAAAAACTTTTTCTTTGGCAGAGAGCGCAAAACTGCTGCAGTATTTTTAAAAGATCCGGCCAACGAAACTAATTTTTATCATTTTAACCTTTATGTAAATGATGTGCTATCAGAACGGTTTTATGTAAGCAATGATCGTTTAACAAATGGTAATGACCTGAGGATACAGCTGTTTTTTAAGCCACCTACCAACGATCATGATAGTGACGAACTGAACTCCAACGATAAGATCAGGATAGAGATGGAGTGTATTGATTCGAATATTTTTGATTACTGGTATGCTTTGAGTCAACAATCCAACCGCGGACCAAACCAGGGCACCACGCCAGCCAACCCAACTTCCAATATTTCAAATCAGGCTTTGGGCTATTTTAGCGCTAATACTTATGAGGTACTTTCTGCAACGGTAAAATAATGCTTTAAGAGGTCAATTTACATTATCCAAAACACCTTAAAATATCTGCTGTTAAATAAACATGAAAGTATTTATAAGTGGCAACATTGCGCCAGTGGGAATAAAAGAACTGGAAGCAAACAATATTTCGATTACCCAATGGAAAGAAAACCGGCAGATCAGTCCGGCAGAGTTGATCGAAGCCTCTCAGGGTCAGGATGCATTAATCAGTGTTGGCCCAAACAAAATCAATGCCGAGTTTCTAAAAGCCTGTAGCCATTTAAAGGTTATAGCCCTGCATTCGGTAGGTTATGATAATGTTGATGTAGCGGCAGCAAAGGCATTGAATATTCCGGTTGGGAATACCCCTGGCGTGTTAAGTGCTGCTACTGCTGATACCGCTTTTTTATTGATGCTTGCTGTATCGAGAAAGGCCTTCTACATGCACAGGAAAATTATTAAAGGCGAATGGAAAAAATATGAGCCTGCAGCCGAGTTGGGTATTGAGATAAACGGCAAAACCCTGGGTATTTTCGGTCTTGGGAAAATTGGTATAGAAATGGCCAAAAAATGTATTGGCGCTTACAACATGCCGGTAATTTATCATAACCGTTCGCGTAACGAAGAGGCTGAACGAGCATTAGGTGCTAAATATGTATCTTTTGATGAACTTTTGGCTCAAAGTGATGTTCTTTCTATCCATACCGCGCTCACGCCTGAAACTAAAGATAAATTTACGCTTGGGGTGTTTAAGCAAATGAAACCCAATTCCATTTTTATCAATAGCGCAAGAGGAGGCATCCATAACGAAAAAGACCTGATCAAAGCCCTGGAAGAGAAAATAATCTGGGGAGCTGGTCTTGATGTAACCAATCCGGAACCTATGGATCCGGAAAATCCTTTGCTTTCTATGAAAAATGTAGCTGTTCTACCGCACATTGGTTCAGCCACCGAAGAAACCAGGGCCGCCATGGCACAGATTATTGTGAAGAATATTTTAGCGGGATTGAAAGGGCAAAAAATACCGTTTGAGGTGAAGTAAGCCGAAAGGCTATTGGTCGATAGTCAATGGTGCATAGTTAATGGCAGATAGACATCAGCCTATTCTTCATGGCTATGAACTATCAACCATTAACTAAATGCCCTTTCTATTTAACGGTATACTTCAACACCGATCGGCCTAAATTTCCATTGGCATCTATACCTTCTATAATTACTTTGTACTGGCCTTTGCCATCTGCATTATAGTACTCGAAAGAGGTATTTCCCGTAGCGTCGGTTACCACCTTAGGATTCCAGTAAATGGTGGTTCTTAAATCGTTGCGGTTCATGCTTGCAGGTACGTCGTATTTAGGCGAATAGAACTGTCTTTCTTTATTATAGCCCTGTGGTGAGAAAGTAAGCTCATAATATTTAGGCAGCATGTCCATTAACTGGGCTTTTGTAATTTTGGTTCCTTTAGGAGCTTTTTTCTGGTTAAATACAATTACACCATTTACATTGTTGGCACGGTTAACCAGGCCTAAATCGTCTCTTAAAAATACTTCAACCGATTCAATCTGGTTTGCATCTAAAGTATTGATCTGGTTTACATCCACGTTCATTCCGTTGATAAAAATACCCATTGGGATTCTTTTGCCCTGGTTATAATCCCTGCTCACATAGAAGTTATTATCAGCAAAAGTTACACCGGCCAGCATACCCTGTAAGCAATTGATCAAAAGCCCGCAGCCTTTTAAGCGATCGCCACTGATTTCGTGATCGGCCATTTGGCTCAAGCCAGTTAATGCCGGGTAATCCTTATGGCTAACTTTTGGTACCACCGCCCCTTTGATGTTTACATCTTTTAGGGTATGCAAATAAGCATACTGTTTTTTGCTGTTATCCAGGTAACTGGTTAAAGCACTATCAATGTTAAGAACTTCTTCAGCAGCGCTGAAGTTCCGGGTCAGTGTAGGAACCGGTGTACCGTTTAAGCTTAACGTCATATTCTTATAGTTCACGTTATATTTAGCCGTAATGGTCACTTTTGACGAATCGTTAAATACCAGGTTGGAAAATTTAAAATTCCCAACGGGGTCGGTAGTGCCTTCCAAATTGAAACGTTTATCGGGAATACTCAATAATAGCGCACCTTTTCTTACCGGAATGCCATTATTTTGACGCAGGATACCCGAAATTTCGATGCCCTGCTCTGGTAAGAAATCTATTTTAGGCAGTTTATTGGCAATAATATCAGTGTATTTAAAACTGCGGTAACCCTGGGTGAGTAATAGCACATCCAAATCGGCATTTTTCTTGGCATCTGGTGCATTAAAATAATAGTTGGCTTTTTCAATATAGCCTTTAACATCACTGCTCAATAACAGGCCTGTTAAAATGGTGCTGGTGGCATCCTCGCTAGATGGTACTTTAGTTTCATCAACAACTGAAACAGAAAAACTGCCTTCAACAGGAGCCCCGTCTTTTTTAGCTGCTACATTTATTTTTACCTTTTTCTTAACCCCATAAGTAGTTGCCGCAGTAGTTAAATTAATGGCCATGGTATTTTTTTGCTGTACAAAGACCAATCTTTCGCTCAATGGTTTGCCAAACTCATTAAACAAGGTAAATTGGGCAATTCCATTTGGAAATTTAGATTTAAGCACAGTGGTATTGTATTCTTTGTTTGACAGTGAAGTTTGCGCACCATAACAGATTACACCCTTGCTCTGCGCAATTAAATAAAGCTTTTTACCCTGATTCTGTTCAAAAAAAGCATCATTTGCAGCAATTTTTACCGCTATATTATCAGCACTGCTGTTGTCGATGTTTACTACAACACCGTTTGCCTGAACAGTTGGTAAGTTATAGGTCTGAGTAGTGCCATCGGCATAAGTAACCAGGGCTTTATAGGTTTTTCCGGTTTCGGCAGCTAAGTTGAAACTGCCCATGCCCAAATGCTGAGCGGCAAAGGTGGCCACCGTTTTGCCATCATTATCGGTAACGGTACCTTTAGAGCTGATGCCCAAACCGTCACTTTTAATGGCTTTAAAAGCAACTTTATTGGTTAAACCGGCAATTAAACTTCCCCCTTCCGGAAAAAATTGGAAATCTTTACTTAAGATAGCATTTTTTAATGAAAAGGTATTGCTGGCTACATCCTTATCAGTGGTATTTATGCTCGTAATAAGCTGGCCCTTTTGCAACTGATATTCGGCCTTTTGAGCATTGCTCATGGCGATGGTTAGATAACCATTGGCATCGGTTGTACCCCGGCCTTTAGCAATTACCGTATAACTGGTAATTACCTGCCAGCTTACATTTTTATTGGCATATGGTTTATTGTTGGCATCTTTAAACTGAACCCTCGCATCGATCTTTTCTAATTTATCAGTCGAGGTATTTTTATAGGTAATATGGGTTTTTACTTCTTTATCTATGGCTTCACCCACGTAAAAAGTTTTGTTAAAATAAGCTGGGTCATCACTGTTCAGCATCCATAAGGTATAGGCCCTGATGTGATAATTACCCTGTTTGTAATTTACCTGATCCAGAGGGAAGTTACCATAGGCAAAGCCACCTGTAATAGGTAATTTTAAGGTTTGGATGAGCGAATCATTCTGGTTGATTACGTCAACATAGATAATTTTACTGATTCCCGATAAGAAATTCTGATTTTCAGTAACGTAAGCTTTAAACCAAACGGTATCGGCCACCGCGTAATAAGGTTTGTCAAAATGAAGGTAAATTTTTTCGGCAGGGTAATCGCTTAAAACCTTATTGGTTTTGCTGATGATGGTATTTATGCTGATGGTATCGGTTTGGGCCAAGGAAGAGAAACTGAGCGCTGATAAGAGAGAAAGTATGATAAAAGATAGTCTAAAAATCTTCATGGATTGGTTATTAAATGCTATGCCCGTAAATATATCTAATTATAAAGAGAGCGCCTAAATTGTAGGAAGGTTTAACACTTTTTTACAAAAATATTAGTTCATTAGTTCACTGGTCACTGGTTTATTAGTTCATTGGTTCACTTGTCATTAGTCACTTGTCATTAGGTCATTAGTTCACTGGTCATTAGTTCACTGGTCATTAGTTCACTGGTCATTAGTTTATTTGTTTAAACCGCTAACTGTTCCGAAGGGTACCACGGATTTAGAAATAGAAGAAGTATCTGACTCGCTTTATAATCATTGAGTTATAAACTCAATCTCATTCAGCAATCCGTAGAGACGCTATGCTTAATTCTACGGACAATGTTTCAAATCGACTCAAAGGCCAAAGGCTCGCTTCTAAACAAAACAAGCCGCTAAAAAGCGGCTTGTTTAAGTATAATAGTGTTTGCCTGTTATTTAAACTCGATTAAGAATTCTTCTTTCGGAACACGTACCTTTTTAAGGTTAACCAACCAATCGCCTTCCTCGTCTCTGTGACCTAAAGGCAATAGGGTAACGCTTCTTAAACCTTTTTTATCTAAACCTAAAAGTTCATCCAAAGCAGGTCCGTTAAAACCTTCCATTGGGGTCGCATCTACCTTTAACACAGCTGCTTCTGCAATGGCAATACCGAAAGCAATATAAGCCTGACGTGCAGCATGGTTAAAATTTTCTTCTGCAGTCCTTGGTAAAAGGATACTTTTAAGTCGTTTTTTATAATCATCAGTGGTATTTAGGGGTAAACCACGCTCTGCATTCATCCTGTCGAAAATTGCATCAATACCTTCTTCTGTATAGTTTTCGTTTGCAGCGAAAATTAACAGGTGCGATGAATCGATAATCTGCGATTGGTTAGAAGCAATCGGCGCAATTTTCTCTTTTAATTCCTGGTTGGTTACCACGATTACTTTAAAAGGCTGTAAACCTGATGAAGTAGGCGCCAGGTGTGCAGCAGCTATAATTTTATCTACTTTTTCCTGTTCAACAGGCTGTCCATTCATTTTTTTAACGGCATAACGCCAGTTTAGGGCATCTATTAAGCTCATATTTTTGAAGATTTTTTTTAAATTCTATGTAGCAAATATGGAAATAAGGAATAAACCTATTGTTGATGTATGGTAAGAAAGCAAAATTGCGGGTAAGCTGGTATTCACTTGCATTAAGCTTACATTTCTTATATGGTTAATGTTGTTCCACTATTAGAAAGAAAATGAGTGGCTTGTGGTTCTTGGCGGCATGCAGTCCCGCTTTCGCTTATAGTCCTCGCTACGCTGCGGGCTATTCCGCTCAATCGGGTTTAGGAACAAGGGTTTCTGCATCCTGCAACCCCCAATATGAAATACTGCTGTTGCCACCTAGCCCCGGATGAAGCGTTACCCTGCAGCAACGAGGCATGAGGCAGCGAAGCGTAAAAGCGTAAAAACGGGAGGGAATTTAGTGGGTATTACAGACTTTGCGCTCCAAATATAAAAACCGTTTACCACAAGAAACCATTGGTTATTCCCATTGCTATGGTTCATGTCCTCAGGTACTGTAAACCGTTATTAAATTCTAGGGAACAAACCTTAAATCACTTCGCACCGGAAAGTGATCGGATAATTTTGCACGTGTAATTTTGTAGTTCAATACTTCCAGCTCTTTTGATGTGGCGATATAATCGATCTGGAAATTCGGAAATTTGCCGTTATAGGTTTTGCCGAAGCCATTTCCCTTTTTTATGAAACTGTTATTCAACCCGGCAGTAATCTGAGTAACCACGTATGATGCCGGTGTATCGTTAAAATCGCCGGCAATAAGATATGGTGTGGTACAGGAGGCCATTTCTTTTTTCATAATATCAACCTGACCGCTGCGTTTCAGAAAAGCATTTTTTAGCATGCTTAAGATTCGTTTGGATGGTTTTAGCTCCGTATTCATTTCTTTTACCTTATCCAGGTATTCATAATCCTGTTTTTCGAAAGAAATAGACTGGAAATGCACATTGTATATCCGCAGGGTTTTCCCTTTGATGTTTAAATCGGCATAAATGCTCATGTTACCGGGATAGCCGGTAACAAATGGGATTTTACCTGTGTTTTTAATGGGAAATTTAGAAAATATAGCCAAACCAGTGGCTTCGTAATCGTTTTTATTGGTGGGTACGAAATAATAATATTTGGTGTTTAACAATACTTTTAAGCTGTCTACCGTGTCGAATGCACCTTTGTAACGTGTAAAAAACTCCTGAAAACAGATAATGTCAGGGTTTTGTTCTTTTACTACCTGCAGCATTTTTTCCTTTACCGATTCGGTATTGTCTTCGCCGTAAAGTTTAAAACTATGTACATTGTAGGTCATCATCCTGATGCTGTTATCGGCTTTTTCAACCGGGCCTTCATCACCACCGATGGCAAAAGTTGCCTTTAACGTTTTACCTCCAATAACAATAACCAAAATAGTAGCGATTGCGAAAATCCATTTTTTGCTTAAAAACCACCAGATCAGGAAAATAATATTACCGAAGAGTACGAAGGGGTAGGCCAGGCCAAAAAATGCAATTAATGCATGTTTACGTGGATCCATGTTTCCGGCAAGCACTCCCAAAAGCAAGGCTATAGCCAGTGCAACTGCCATGGGCAGGAGGAGTTTATCCAAAAAACTGTACTTCTTCTTTTTTTTTGCCATTAATCTTTACTTGCCTTAAACAGTTTTTCTTTTTCTGCCGCGGTTAATTTATCATATCCCGAAGTAGATATTTTATCTAAGATGGCATCAATTTCCTGTTGCGAAACCCCACCTTTAAAGGCTGGCTTTTTAACCGGTTTTTCGTTGCGTACCACTTTTAGTTTTGGTTTGCGCTCAAAAAGCTTGCTCCAGTCGCTTCCGCTTTGCAGGCGTTTAATAAAAACAAAACCCACCAGGGCACCGCCTATATGTGCTAAACTGCCACCTGCATTTACCGAACCGATGGCTGGAAAATCAAGAATAAAATATACAATGGCAATCCATTTTATTTTAACCTCACCAAAAATAAAGAGCACAATGGTGTAATTGGGTACCAATGTTGCTGCAGCAAAAATGATGGCCATTACCGCTGCCGAAGCGCCCACAATGGTAACACCTGTTAAACCTGAGGCATAAACCGGGAACAGGTTTAACACCGCAACTGCAAATAAACCACCAAATATGCCTCCGGTCAGGTACACAAAATGGAACTGCCTGCTTTTTAAGAAATTCATGAATATGTTTCCGAACCAGAACAATCCGAGCATATTAAACAAGATATGAAGAATCCCATCATGAATAAACATGTAAGTGAATACGGTATAAAAGCGTTCCGGTAATCTGGAAATGTTTACGGGCAAACCTACATACTCGCTAACCAACGGATCGATCAAATTGCCTTTACCACTTAACCAGGTAAATATCCCAGTAACTGCGATAATCAGAAACAAGAGCACGTTTATGCCAATGTAAAAGAATATTGGGTTGCCAGATTGAAAAACCTTGTATTTTAAATCTTTGAAAGTATTATTCATAGAGTGTATAAAATGTATCGTTTTTATCTTTCCATAATTTAACGAGTATAAAGCCAATTAAAGCACCGCCCAGGTGAGCATAATGTGCAACAGAATCGCCTTCAAACTGCGCAACACCCAAAGATAACTCTACTAAAATATAAATGGGTATAATATACTTTGCTTTTACCGGAACCGGGATAAACATAATGAGTAATTCGGCATTGGGATAAAGCATGCCAAAGGCAACCAATAAGCCAAAAATAGCACCCGAAGCCCCAACCATACCGCCAAAATAGATGCTAAATAATGTTTTTATCTGGGTAGGTGAAGATTCTGTGGCATTGTATAAGTTGTTTAAATCTAATTTATCGCCGGCCGTAAAAGTCCCTAATATCTGGTGAACTTCAAAAGCCTGTACTGCCCATTGCAGGAACAGGGCGCCGAGGCCTGTGATGAAATAAAATATGATAAACTTTTTTGCACCCCATCTCGATTCCAGGATGCTTCCAAAAGAATACAATGCAAACATATTGAAAAAGATATGAGCTATACCGCCATGCATAAACATATAGGTTATGGGCTGCCATATTTCGAATTTTGGCGAATCAAAATAATACACTGCCAAAATATTATCCAGGTGAAGGTTGGTTAATAAATAAGTTGCCGCGTAAAATAAAACATTAATAATTAGCAGGTTTTTTACTACCGGTGGAATATATATGTTGTTCATTTAAATTTTAAAAATGGGTTAATGTTTAAACTGGCTCATTGGTTCATTAGTCATTGGTTCATTAGTCATTAGTTCATTGGGTTAATTGTCTCAAAACTCTCAGCTCCAAACTCCCAACTTTCAGTCCTCTCTCCGGACTTACGACTCTCGACTTAAAACTCATAAACCCGGCTACAAGTGCCTAACTCTTCTCAAACTTTTTATCCAGCTCTGCTAAAGTAATGGTTTGTATAATCGGTTTTCCACTCACACTAAAGTTAGGGGTTTTGCAGGCAAAAAGTTCATCAATCAGCGTATTCATTTCTTCCTGCCCAAGGCTTGTACCGGCTTTAATGGCGCTATTTTTTGCCAGACTTCTGGCCAGGCTATCGCGTTTGCTTAATTTTAACTCCTGCTGCGAGTTTTTAAAGCCTTCAATCAACTGTTCAAATAATTGTGTTTCGTTAATATTACTGCTGCCCAGATCAACCGGAACACCTTCTACTACCAACGTGTTTTTCCCGAATTCGCGTACATCGAAGCCCAAACTTTTTATATCATCCAGCAAACTTTTGGCCAGTTCGAAATCGTTGGCATTAAGCGTAATGGTTTGTGGAAACAAACTCTGCTGCGATGCGCCTTTTCTATCCTCAAGATGTACGAGAAAACGCTCGTAAAGGATCCGCTCATGTGCCATTTGTTGATCGATCACCATCAATCCCGACTTAATCTGCGAAACAATATACCTGTTGTGCAATTGCATGTATTGTTTCTGCTTGGTTTCTAAAACCGTTTCGTCTGCGTAAATAGAGGTTTGCTCTACCACAGGCTGCTCTGTTATTTCATATAAAGAACCCCAGTTTTTTGTACTTGGTTTTGCTTCATAATTTCTTGGCGATGAAGCATAACTGTTTGCAACGCTTTTATCGCTGGCAAAAGGGTTAAAATCAGGGTTGAAATTGATACTCGGCGGAACAATATCTTCGACCGCTTTTTGGGTAATCATATTGCTAAAGCCCGTTTCCTGGTCAAAATCAAGGCTAGGGGCAATATTGTAACGGCCTATAGAACGTTTTACCGCCGATTTAAGGATCGCATAAATGGATTTTTCATCCAGGTATTTGATCTCCGTTTTGGTCGGGTGAACGTTTACATCAATTTTTGAAGGGTCGATCTCAATAAACAGCACGTAAAGGGGGTAACTATCATCAGGTAATAACTCCTCAAAGGCCGAACTTACGGCATGGTTTAAATAAGGATCTTTAATAAAACGGTTGTTTACAAAAAAGAACTGTTCGCCCCTGGTTTTTTTTGCAAAAGCAGGTTTGCCGATATAACCTTTAAGGTTAATAATAGTGGTTTCCTCTTCAACCGGAACCAGGCGTTCGTTATAGTTATTACCAAAAAGGTGCACAATGCGTTGCTTTAAATTACCTTTTGGCAGGTTAAAAATCTCTACTCCATCGTGGTGCAAACTAAAAAATACACCCGGATGTGCCAGGGCTACCCGTTGAAACTCGTCTAAAATATGGCGCATTTCTACAGGATTGCTTTTCAGGAAATTTCTTCTTGCAGGGGTATTAAAAAACAGGTTTTTAATCGAAATCTGTGTTCCGGCAGCTGTAGCTACAGGTTCCTGGTTGATTACCTGTGCCCCTTCGATAGAAATACAGGTGCCAATTTCGTCCTCGTGCCTGCGCGTTTTCATTTCTACCTGTGCAATTGCCGCGATAGAAGCCATGGCCTCGCCACGGAAGCCCATGGTGCGGATGGCAAATAAATCTTCGGCCTTTTTTACTTTTGAAGTGGCATGCCGCTCAAAACACATTCTTGCATCGGTAACACTCATTCCACAACCATTATCAATGATCTGAATCAGCGCCTTACCGGCATCTTTTACTACCAGTTGAATTTTATCTGCGCCGGCATCTATCGAATTTTCGAGCAATTCCTTCACCGCAGAGGCAGGTCGTTGAACAACTTCTCCGGCAGCAATCTGATTGGCAACAGCATCAGGCAATAAGTGAATAATATCAGTCATGTATTAAGGCAAAGTGAATTCGCTAAATTATGCAAAATAAGCTTAATGAACCCCGTTTGTTTAAAACTCAACTCATAAATGACTGTAGGTAAATAGAATTAATTGCTTCTGCTGGTTTTATTTACACCAGTTGCCATTCTGGACGGAGTAGAATGATTTATGGCTAAACAGAATTAATTCTTTATGCTTAAATTTCTTGTTTTCTTTTTTTGAAAAGCAAGGCATAGTGTCAATCGGTTCCGGTAGTCCTGCTGTACAGGGTGGCTATTCTTAGCGGTGCCATTTAAAAACCAAGGGCACAAATCCTTTCTGTAAAGTTGAATTTACAAAGGCAAATGCTTTCAATTTTCTATCTTTATCGATATGAAATCCATTCTCTACAGCCTTTTTCTGGCTTTGCTGTTTACTTCCTGCACTAAAAAAGAAGAAGTTGATGTAATTGTTTATAATGCTAAAGTTTATACTGTTAATAGTAAGTTTGATACGGTTGAGGCTTTCGCGGTAAAAAATGGAAAAATCCTGGAGCTGGGTAATAGTAAAGAGATAAAAGGGAAATATACCTCCAAAGAGGAAATCAATGCAGAGGGTAAAGCCGTTTATCCTGGTTTTATCGATGCACATGCTCATTTTTATGGCTATGGGCAAAGTTTACAGACAGCTGATTTAAGGGAAACAAAATCCTGGGATGAAGTGCTTGCCCGTTTAACTGCTTTCGCCAAAACCCATCCCGATGGTTGGCTGATCGGTAACGGCTGGGATCAAAACGATTGGGCAGATAAGGCGTTTCCGACAAACGAAAAACTGACGGCGCTTTTTCCTGATCGCCCGGTATTCCTGAATCGTATTGACGGCCACGCCGCCATTGCCAACCAAAAAGCATTGGATGATGCAGGCATTAAAGGCGAGCAAAAACTGGTAGGGGGTGATATGCTTAGTCAAAATGGAAAACTTACCGGGGTTTTAATCGATAACGCTGTAGCTTTGGTAGAGCGTAAAATGCCGTCGCCAGATGCCAAACTCGCCGAAAAAATATTTACAGATGCGCAGAAAAACTGCTTCGCCGCTGGGTTGACCACCATTGACGACTGTGGTTTAAGTTATTTAGCGGTTGATTTTATTGAAAAACTGCAGAAAGAGAAAAAACTTAAAATGAGGCTGTATGTCATGCTTTCTGACGAGCCTGATAATTATAAATATTTATTTAATCGTGGCCCGATTAAAACAGACCGCTTAAATGTGAGGTCGTTTAAAGTTTATGCCGATGGTGCTTTAGGATCACGTGGTGCCTGTTTAATTCATCCCTACAGCGATATGCCAAATAAAACCGGTTTTTTGCTGAGCAATCAAAAACATTTTGAAGAAGTGGCAAAAAAAATAGCAGCCAACCATTTTCAGATGTGTACCCATGCCATTGGCGATTCTGCCAACCGCGTAATCCTGAATATTTATAATAAAATTTTAAAAGGTAAAAACGATCAGCGCTGGCGTATTGAACATGCACAGGTCGTTAATGCTAATGATTTTGACCTTTTCGGTAAGGCCAATATTATCCCTTCTGTTCAACCTACACATGCTACTTCAGATATGTATTGGGCTGGCGACCGTTTAGGTGCAGAAAGGTTGAAAAGTGCTTATGCTTACAAACAATTGTTAAAACAAAATGGTTGGATTCCTTTAGGAACCGATTTCCCGGTAGAAAACATTAATCCATTATTAACGTTTTATGCTGCAACAGTGAGAGAAGATGCAAAAGGTTTTCCAAAAGGTGGCTTTCAGATGGAAAATGCCTTAACACCCGAAGAAGCCTTGCGGGGAATGACCATTTGGGCTGCCAAAGCCAATTTTGAGGAAGAAGAAAAAGGAAGTTTGGAGAAAGGGAAATTAGCCGATTTTGTTATCCTCGATCATGATATTTTAAAATCAACACCACAGAACGTATTAAAAACAAAAGTCTTAAAAACCTATTTGAACGGAGAAAAAGTATATGAAGCGAAATAGATTATATATCCTTGCTGCAGCGAGTTTTTTTAATGTTTTATGTTTAATGGCCTGCGCACAGGAGCATGCCACGAACGAGAAAAAACTTTCCATTGCCAATGCCATTTCGAATACCACCGTATTATTAAATAACCAGGATGCTATTGTTCCGCTAAAATCGCTTGAAAAGAAAAATATTGCTTCTGTTAGCCTGAGTTTTGCCTACAGTAATGTATTTGATAGTTTGGCCAATAAATATGATAAAATTACTTCATTTTCTGCCGATTCTTATAAAGACAGTGTAAACCTGAACGATCTGGAAGACGATTTAAAATATTTCAACACCGTTTTAATCAGCATTGATGATCAGAATGTAAATAAAGCTAAATACATTAATTTTATTAACAGTATCAGTAAGAATAAGCAGGTAATTATTTCTTTTTTCGGAAACGGACCTGGTTTGAAATCATTTGATCTGTTGCAGTCGCCGATTATATGGACCGCACAGAACAATGCCGATGCCGCTGCGATTGTTCCGCAGTATATTTTTGGGGGCATTGCTGCTGTGAATAAGCTAACTGCAACTTTTTCTGCACGTTATACTATGGGATCTGGTTTTGTTACCACTGCCACCCGCTTAAAATATACCGTACCGGAAGATGCAGGCATCAACTCCAACAACTTAAAAGAAATTGATGCCATTGCTTTCGAAGCAATCAGTCAGAAAGCAACTCCCGGGTTGGTGGTGCTGGTAGCTAAAGATGGTAAGGTAATTTTTAACAAAGCTTATGGCACACATACCTACGATACCAACGTGCCTGATAAGGTAACCGATATTTTCGATCTGGCTTCCGTAACGAAAGTAACTGCAACTACGCCAGCGGTTATGCGTTTGTTTGAAGAAGGAAAATTAAAACTGGATACCAATATCGGGGCATATATTCCGAAGGCGCGTACCACCCCCATGAATAATATTCAGATCCGCGAGGTCATGCTGCACCAGGCTGGTTTTATTCCCTATATTCCTTTTCACGATTATGTGAAAACCGGCGATTACAGCAGGGATTCATCAGCTGCCTTCCCAACCAAGGTGGCCGATAACTATTACATCAAAAAAGGCTTTTTTAAGGATTTTATGTGGCCCAAAATGCTTAATTCGCCCATTAAAACCCGCGGTAGGTATGTGTACAGCGATATCAGCATGTATGTGATGAAAGATATTGTAGAGCACATTAGCGAAGAACCTTTAAACCAGTATACGTACGAAAATTTCTATAAACCCCTGGGCATGCAAACTGCAGGTTTCCTGCCGCGCAACCGGTTTAAACCCGAGCAGATAATTCCGACTGAAGATGATAAATATTTTAGAAAAACCTTACTTGTAGGTTATGTTCACGATCAGGGAGCAGCTTTGGCCGGAGGAGTTTCAGGGCATGCCGGTTTATTTGCCAGTGCGAACGATCTGGCCATTATTTACCAGATGCTGTTAAACCGGGGAACCTACGGCGGAGAAACCTATTTCAAAAGCACTACAGTTGATATGTTTACTTCAAAGCAGTCGGATGTAAGCCGTAGGGGATTGGGTTTCGACCGTTGGGATCCTGATAGCACCAAACATTATCCTTCTGATCTGGCTTCGCCACAAACTTATGGGCATACAGGGTATACCGGAACCTGTGTTTGGGTAGACCCATCGCGGGGTTTAGTTTATATATTCCTGTCAAACCGGGTTAACCCAACGGTTACCGATAAACTTTCTAACCTGAAAATAAGGGGGAGAATACAGGATGTGGTGAATAAAGCGATAGATGAATCGAAGAAATAGCAGGCATAAGTCTAATTATTATTTGTAAATTGAGTACATAAACCTAAGAACAAATCAATATGAAATGGACTAAGAAACTGGCCTTTATGCTGCTTTTTTGTGTAACCACAGCTATTGTTAAGGCACAGCAGATTAAAGATGGGGAAACGGTAAATGTAAATGGTATTGCGGTAACCTATACCATTGTGAATAAAGAAAAGATAAACATCAAAGACCAGAACTTTGATCGTTATAAAGTTTTGGCTTCGGTAAAAAACAACAGCGGCAAATCGTTTAATATTCGTCTGGCTAGTTCGCTTGATTTATCTGGGATAACCAATTCAAAAATAGTAGAATTAGATTGTACCAATGCTACAGGTGCGAGGTTAACCTCAAAAAAGCTACAGGTTAGCATGAAAACGCATTTAATTAATGTTACCTATGCTACAAAAGATAAAGATGGAAAAACCATCAGCGCAGTATTGCCGGTTACAGCCGGATATTATTTCGATCAGGGACAGGTAATAGAAAGTGATGCTATTTTTATTGTACCTGCTGGAGAAACGCCACAAGTGGTGGTAAGAAGTTTATTAAAGAATTAAAAACAGCATTGCGGGTGTTGGATCAGTAAAGCTGATTATTTTAACTACGTATTGTGTTAAGTATTCATAACGAAAAAAGCACCGGTTTTAGCCAGTGCTTTTTTATGCAATTCGCTGAAAACTCCAATCTAAGAGCTCCCAACTCCAAACTACTTCTTCAATCCAATTTCCCTTAGTCTTTCATCCAGGTATTCTCCAGCCGTCATATCGCTATAAGCTTTAGGATGTTCTGCATCGATGGTTGATGGTAAACTGGTTAAATCCATATCACTGCGTGGATGTAGGAAAAAAGGCACTGAGTAACGTGACGTTTTCATCAATTCGCGCGGAGGGTTTACCACACGGTGAGTAGTCGATTTTAATTTATTATTGGTTAAACGTTGCAACATATCGCCAACATTTACCACAATATCGGTATGGTGCGCTTTAATTGGCAGCCATTCATTGCTGCGGGTTAATACTTCCAGTCCATCGGCACTTGCGCCAATGAGCAAGGTAATGAGGTTAATGTCTTCATGTGCGCCAGCACGTACCGCGTCATCAGGAATTGTTTCAGGATTTTCGATCGGGAAGTAATGTATGCCCCTTAAAATAGAATTTCCATTGTGCACATGTTTATCAAAATAGTTAATAGGCAATTCTAAATAAGTAGCAATGGCGCGCAGTAAATGCGTTCCGTTTTCTTCCAGTTTTTTATAGATATCGCTTGTTACTTTATTAAACTCAGGCAGTTCCTCCAGGATTTCGTTGTCAGGATATTCGTTTTTAACCGGATCGCCATCGGTAACTTCTTGGCCAATCTGCCAAAATTCTTTCAGATCTGGTGTTTTAGCACCTTTAGCTGTTTCTTTGCCTGCACTGGTATATCCACGCTGACCGGCCAGTTCAGGCTTTTCGTATTTTCTTTTAATTTCAATAGGGAGCGAAAAAGCGGCTTTAATATTGTCGTAAAGCTTGTCGATCAATTCCTGGCTTAAACCATGGTTGGTAATGGTAACAAACCCCGAATCGTTAAAAGCCCTGCCCAATTCGTCAGAAAACTTTTTGCGGTCTTCTTCAGAGCCATTAATGTAAGAGCCTAAATCCAGGCAAGGAATATACGGTGTAGACATAAATTTAAATTTTTAATGTTATACGAATTTAAAAAAAGAATTGTTAATAAGTGCATTTGAGTGATGCAATGTCTGTTTAAAAATCTGTTTGTCAGCAATCTAAGTTATTAACATTGGTCGCGAAATTAACAGCTTGTTGCGATTGTCACACAAAATCCATTATTGATTTCATGCAAACTACTACCTGTTTTTTTGCGTATAATTAGAGACGAATTATTCAAGATGGCTGTAAGGTTTAGCGCTTGTTCCCGACTAATAACTAAAAAACGCAGAGATGAAACTATCAATGATTGCATTTTTACAGGCAATCGGGTAAAAAAATATGGTCGTTTCGTTACAGATAAAAATAAATAACACACAATGAAAAAAATAATTTTAATTCTATTGGCTGTATTGGCATTAAACCAGACCCATGCACAAGGTAAAAAGACAGAGAAAGCAACTTTTGGAATGGGCTGTTTTTGGTGTACAGAAGCGATATTTCAACGGTTGAAGGGAGTAGTTTCTGTAAAATCGGGCTATGAAGGCGGTACTTTGGCCAATCCAACTTACGAAGAGGTGTGCACAGGCGCCACCGGCCATGCAGAGGTTTTAGAAATTACCTATAATCCGATGGTAATTTCGTATGACGATTTATTGGAGGTTTTTTGGAAAAGCCATGATCCGACAACCTTAAACCGCCAGGGAGCCGATAGCGGTACACAATACCGTTCGGTGGTTTTTTACCATACACCTGAACAAAAACTCCTGGCCGAAAAATATAAGGCAGAATTAAATAAAACCAATGCTTATGGCAAAAAAGTGGTTACTGCTATTGAAGCTGCCAAACCGTTTTATGTGGCCGAAAACTACCACCAGAATTATTTCAATAAAAACGGAAGTGAGCCTTATTGCAGGTTGGTCATCCAGCCGAAAATAGATAAGCTCGAAAAAATATTTAAAGCGAAGCTTAAAAATTAACTACTTGTTTTGTTAGCCCTACCCTAAATGGTGTAGGGCTTTTTCTTGCTCAATTACCAGGCTGTGGTAAAAAACACTAATGCCAAAAAATAGCCGGAACTGAAAGGTGTTGTTTGATTTCAGGTTTATTGAAAAACTATTAAAAAATAGAGCTATTTTAATGTATAATGATAAAATATTACAGGTATTAGGTAGGGTTTTTGAAATATTGATAACCTGATCCTAATGTTGTTTTAATGTCTTTTTAAAATTTAGGATTTTTGATTTAAAACTTTGGACCAAACTTTGATAAATGCTTCTGTAAAAAGAAAATATTTCTAATTTTTAGGCAATTTTTTTAAGATTTAATGGCTTAAAATTCGTGTGATGTTTAAAATCGTTCTAAATTTGTAACTCCTTTAAAGTAAGATGACAAAAAAGAAAAAGACAGTTGGTAAAACTGACGCTGATGTAATTTTAATAGGGGCTGGCATCATGAGTGCAACCCTCGGTGTTTTATTAAAACAATTAGAGCCCAACTTAAGTGTAGAAATTTACGAACGTTTGGATATTGCAGCAGCAGAAAGTTCTGATGCATGGAATAATGCCGGAACCGGGCACTCCGCATTTTGTGAATTAAACTATACACCCGAAAAGAAAGACGGTACCATTGAAATCAAAAAAGCAGTTCAGATTGCCGAACATTTTGAGGTATCTAAGCAGTTTTGGTCTTACTTAGTAAATAAGGAACTGGTTTCTGATCCATGTAATTTTATCCGGAATATCCCTCACATGAGTTTTGTATGGGGAAAAAAGAATATAGAATATCTTAAAAAACGTTACGATGCTTTAACCCAATGTGATCTTTTTAGCGATATGCAGTACACAGAAGATCCTGAGCTGGTAAAAAGCTGGGCCCCCCTGATTATGGATGGCCGTAAGAAAAACGAAAAAGTTGCAGCAACAAAAATGGATTTAGGTACCGATGTTAATTTTGGTACTTTAACCCGCGATATGTTTAACAACCTGAAGCAGCAACCCAACGTAAATTTGTTCTTTAACCATGAAATTCGCGACCTTAAAAAAAATAAGGATGGCAACTGGATTGTAAAGGTGAAAGATCTGGATAGTGGCGATAAGCGTAAACGTGTAGCTAAATTTGTATTTATAGGTGCTGGTGGCGGTTCTTTGCCATTGCTGGAAAAATCAGATATTCCGGAAGGAAAAGGTTTCGGCGGTTTCCCGGTAAGCGGACAATGGCTGAAATGTACCAATGAGGAAATCATTAAAAAACACCATGCAAAGGTATACGGAAAGGCGGCAGTTGGTGCGCCGCCAATGTCGGTACCGCATTTGGATACCAGAATGATTAATGGCAAACAAGCCTTGTTGTTTGGTCCGTATGCCGGTTTTTCTACTAAATTCCTTAAAAACGGTTCGTTCCTTGACCTGCCAAAATCAATTAAATTTAACAATATCCGTCCGATGATTTCGGCAGGATTGCATAACCTCGATTTAACAAAATATTTGATAGAGCAGGTGAGGCAGTCGCCGGAAGACCGGTTGGAAGCGTTGAAAGAATATTTGCCAACTGCCGAACTTAAGGATTGGGAATTGGAATATGCCGGACAGCGGGTGCAGGTAATTAAAAAAGACGAAAAACAAGGTGGTATTTTAGAGTTTGGTACTGAGGTGGTAAGTGCAGCCGATGGTTCCATTGCCGCATTGCTGGGTGCTTCTCCAGGTGCTTCAACAGCGGTATCGATCATGCTCGATTTATTAAACCGTTGTTTTGCAGAAGATCTGGCAACAGAAGAATGGCAGGCTAAAATTAAAGAGATGATCCCAACCTATGGAAAATCGCTGGCCCAGGATGCTGAACTTTGTAAAGCAACCAGGAATGAAACTTCGAAGGTATTGAAAATAGAAAATACAGTACTGGCTTAAGCGATAAGCAGAATAATTTTTAGAAGGTCCCGGGCAATCGGGGCCTTTTTTGTTGTTTATATTGTTCCACGAAACGTTCCTACGGAACGACACAAATAATAAAAACATTATTTGTGCTACCTACGAAACGTCCCTCTGGTACGGCACATATCTGTCTGTAGCGTTAAGCATAGCGTCTCTATGGATTGATGAATCAAATTGAGTTTATAACTCGATGTTTAAGTTGAGTCGCGGAGACTCTTTCTTATGCTGTAATCCGTAGCGCCTTTCTGAACACTTAGTTAAAATCTTAACATCATAATACGTCCCAACGGGACGTGTTGTAGGTAACATCAGAAGAAGAGAGCTTTTTCGTTCCGTATGAACGTTTGGTGTTTTTATACTCAGGCTTTACGGTAATAAACCTGATGGGAACGGCACCTTTTTGGCTGCCACCCCGGAACGGAGTAGAAGTATAGCCAAAAAGTACAGTGTACAGCAGGGCTACCTTAACCGATAACACGCTGAACATTGCTTTACTAAAAAATAAGCGATTACCAAAAAAGGGTATCCAATTGCTTGAATACCCTTTGTCTGAATTTTTTTATCTTTAAGCTGCAATTACTTCTGCAACTTCACTGGCAGAAATATCGCTATGCGAGGCTTCCAGTACACAATCGCCGTTTTTAATTAATAAAATTTGCGGCGATTGATGGGCTACCTGAAAGATTTCGGCAATCTGGTTGGAAATATCACGATAGCTGATTAAATCTAAAAAATAAAGTTTTGTATCTGCCGGGATTATATCCCAATCAAATTCGAAATTCTTTTTAGCCATTAAGCTGATCGAGCAACGCGTGCTATGCTTAAAAATTAGGCTAAAACCGCTTGCGTTTTTAATTTCATCAAGCTGTTCTATTGAAGTTAAGTTAACCCAAGTCATGATATGATATAGTTTTACAGGATAACATGTGTAGTGAAATAAAGTTCTACAAATGACCTGTATATGAGATTACAAATGAGATAGATTAATTCCTTCTGCGTTTTCCTTCCGGGTAAGACCCATAAGCAGGACAAAGTTTAGAAGAACAAGATTCTAAAATGGTAATGGTGCAAAACACCGCCAATAATAAAATGGCTACTTTTTTCATCTGTGTAAGTTTGTTTCAATGATAATGAAGCTATCATGAACTGGTCGTGATGGTTTCATTTAATCTGATAATTTTTAAACTTCTAAGTTACAAATAATTATTAAAACACAAGTTTAAATCTGTGCTGAAAAATCAGCCATTTTAATGGCCGTAATTGCAGCCTCATCGCCTTTATTGCCGTGTTTCCCGCCTGCACGGTCTTGTGCCTGCTCCAGGTTGTTAGTGGTTAAAACCCCGAAAATGACGGGTTTACTGTATTTGATGCCAACATTGGTGATGCCCTGTGCCACCGCATCGCAGATAAAATCGAAATGTTTGGTATCACCCTGGATCACACAACCTAAACAGATTACAGCATCAATATCGCTCCTTTTGCTCAGCAGGATTTCTGCACCACCGGTTAATTCAAAACTTCCGGGTACAGGTAAAGAAATAATGTTTTCTTCGGCAACGCCATTTGCTAACAGGGTTTTTAATGCACCATTGTATAAAGCACCGGTAATTTCGGCATTCCATTCGGCTACAATAATCCCGAATTTATAGTTTGCACCACTCGGAACGGTAGTATGAGAGAAATCGGATAGATTTTTTAATTGTGTTGACATGGGGCAAAGATAATGTTATGCCACGAATGTTAAAAACCTTAATGTTTGCTGGTTGTAACATTTAGTTCATTAATACTTAGATTCGTGTAAGAATCAGATAAATATTTACCGCTTATGGAATTTAAGCGTTCAGCTCATCTATATTAAAAACGCAAGCCAGCTATGAATATATCATTACGCCTCTCCAGTTTATTTTTTCTCCTCATTTTACTGTCGTTACATCTTTCCGCCCAGCAGAAATATACACTCGACGATTTTTACAGGGTCGATTCTATTGCTAACCAGGGCAAACCAAAAGACGCACTTGCCCTGATTGAAAAAATAAATGAACAGGCACGACAAACGAACAATACGCCTTTGCTGGTTAAATCGGTTATTTACCGGATGATGTTTCAGAGTTACCTGGAAGAAAATGCATTTGATAAGATTTTGATCGATCTGCGCAAAGATATCAGTAGTGCTAAACAGCCTGAAAAAAGCATTTTACAATCACTTTTGGCCGAAACCTATTGGAATTACCTGCAACAGAACCGTTGGCAGATTAACCAGCGTACCCAGGTTCAGGGCGATATTGGCGATGACATTAAAACCTGGGATATTAAAAAACTGAATGAGGAAACCGTAAAGTATTATATGCTATCGTTAAAGGAGAGTCAGGTTTTACAGCAGACCAAGGTAGATACTCTGGATGCGGTTTTGGCAGGAGATAAAAAATACCGAAGCTTTAGGCCCACCTTATATGATCTGCTGGCCCACCGTGCCATCGATGTTTTTAGTAATACACAGCTGAACCTAACTCAATATGAAGATGAATTAATCGATATGAGTAATGTTGACTGGTTTGGAAACAGACAAACATTTTTAAATACGACAATACCAACTGATAGTACTTTATTTAATGTCCAGGCTTTACAGCTATTTAAAAACCTGATCAGATTTCATCAGAACAGCGGTAATTCTTCAGCATTGGATGATGTGGATTTAAAACGGCTAAAATTTATGCAACAGCATTTTGCCAGCAACGGGCAAGAGTTATACAGTAAAGCTTTAACTCAGTTGGCTGAGCAAAGTACCCAAAGCGAAGTTTTTGCTAATGTTTTGTACGAGCAGGCCATTATCCATAAAAATGCACAATTACCTGTTGATAGCAATAAACAAAACCTGATTACTGCAGTTGCTTTGGCTGAAAAAGCCATAAATGCTTATCCAAACAGCATTGGGGCTGAGAATGCCAGGAATTTAGTTGAAGAGATTAAAAGTAGTAGTTTGTCTGTTAAAGTAAAAGAATTTGTGCAGCCTGACCGGCCCGCTCAATTATATCTATCTTATAAAAATGCAGATAGCATACAGCTGAGCTTGTATCATTCGCCAGAATTGAAAAATGAATATGAACAATTTAAAAACAAGGCCGATTTTTTAGCTTTTTTAAGAAAAAATAAAACCATTAGGCAATGGGTAATCGCTGTTCCTAAAACCAATGATTATCAAACCCACAGTTTGGTTGATAAAATTGAGGCATTGCCTTTGGGTAGTTATACTTTAATTGCCCAAACCATTAACCGTAAACAGGGCGATACTGTGTATAGCAACATTAATTTTAAGGTTACGGCAATGGCGGTTATTAATCGGCGTAGTATTGATAAACATGAATATTTTGTTAGTCGGCTGGATAATGGTACGCCTTTAAAAAATGTAACCATCAGGCAGAGGAGGTATGATTACAATACCGGTAAATACATTGATGGCGGATTATTAACTACAGATGCAAATGGTTACGCCAGTACAACCGAAGTACAGGAAGGTATGAGTGCCGCATTGATAAAGCTGGGTAAGGATGAATTACAGATCAATATCAACAATTATAATAGCTACCGGGATGATGAAGATGAGGAAAAGGAACGTGTAATTCTATTTACTGACAGACCGATTTACCGCCCCGGACAGAACGTCTATTATAAGGGATTGTGTTTGAAAATCCAGAATGGAAAAAATAAGATTGCGGTAAATAAGGCAGTTGATATTTCTTTTAATGATGCCAATGGAAAAGAGATTACATCAGTAAAATTAATAAGTAATGATTATGGCACATTTCAGGGTTCGTTTACCATTCCAATGGGTATATTGAATGGCCAGATGGAAATAGAAACCAAACATGGCAGCATTGCTGTACAGGTTGAAGAATATAAGCGGCCTACTTTCGAAGTGGTTTTTGATAAAGTCAACAAGCATTATAAACTGAATGACAGCATTAGGGTAGAGGGTAAGGCAATTTCTTTTTCAGGTTATTCGGTAAGCAATGCGAAGGTAAATTATAAAGTTTTCAGGAGCGTGAGGGATGATTACAGGCCCGGCTATATACAGCGGAGTGCGATTTATGGATCCAGGATGTATGCCGAAAGAAAACAGGTGGCCATCGGTAAAACCAACACCAAAGCCGGGGGTAAATTTGAGATCACTTTTTTCGCAAACGCCACTGATACCAAAGCAAATTACAGCTACGAAATTGTGGCTGATATTACCGATTTAAATGGCGAAACCCGTTCAAAGACAACCAGCATAAATGTAGGGAAAAAGGATATAATGCTTAATATCAGTACAGAACAGGTGGTGTATTTGAGTGGTAGGCCTGATAGTATCCCATTTTCGGTTACCAACTTAAACAACGAAACCATTAAGGCTGATGTTAAAGCAGAATGGAATTTGTTACAGGCGCCATCGAGGCTGATGAACAAAAGCCCGTTTTATGCCGAAAATTACGCCTTGAGTAAGAAAGATTTTATTAAAAACTTTCCTGATGATGATTACGACAATGAACTCGAAGTGGCTAAATGGCCGGTAAAGTCGGTAGAATTTAAGCAGAACTTGAGTGCTAAAAATGGTCGTGGAAGCTTAAATTTTAGTCAGAAAGACCTGAAGCCAGGTTATTATAAAATCAGGTTAACGGCTGTAAATGGGCAAAATGATACGGTTAAAGTAGATAAATACCTGGTGGTTTATCATGAAGCGCCAGCGGTAATACAATCAAACATCGAGTGGATTACACCAGAAGTTACAGTAATCAAACCCGGCGAAAGCGCTATCTTCCGTTTGGCAGGTTTTGCAGAGAACAGCAAGGCTTATTATGAGGTTTATTATCGCGATAGCATAGCCGAAAAGGTATGGATCAATTTATCGCCTAAACAGAGCATCCTTAAAATACAACCCAAAACCAGTTACAACGATGGTTTTGCTGTACAGTTTGTAATGGTACATCAGGGTACTGTTTATAACTCCATGCAGCAGGTTAAAATTGTAGATCCACAGAAAGAACTGAACATCCGCTTTTTAACCTTTCGCGATAAATTACAACCCGGTGAAAAGGAAAGCTGGAAACTGCAAATCAATAATAACAAGGGAGAAAAACAAATGGCCGAAATGGTGGCCACACTTTACGATGCAAGTTTAGACGACCTTAAGCCGATGAACTGGAATACCAATCTGCAAACCAGTTTTAATTATGGTTTTTATAACTGGAATTTCAATACAAACAATGTTGCTAACCCGAGTTACCTATGGTTTTTAAGACCAGACAGGGACTACAGCGTAATTACCCGGGGTTACGAAAGTCTTAATCTGTTTGGTTATAACTATTATGGCGGATATAATTACGGATACCGGAACTACATCCGCAATTTACAACAGGCTAAACGAAAAGATTTATCGCCGGAAGTGGTAAAAAAACTGGCAGAGTTAGAAAAAGGTAAATTAATTTATGGGGTGGTGTTCGATAGCCAGGGTGCAATACTGCCGGGTGTACAGGTGAGTGTAGGCAAAAAGGTAAGCACAACCAATGTTTTTGGTATTTATACCATTGATGCCAAAGCGGGGGAGACACTACGTTTTTCTTTTATTGGCTTTAAGCAATACACCGTTAAGGGGGGTAACAAAAAACGGGTTGATGTAACACTAAAAGAAGATGGGAGCACTTTAAATGAAGTAATTGTGACCGGTTATGGTGCGCGAAAAAAGGAAAATTTAACCGGAGCAGTAATAAAGCTTAGAGGTGTAGCTTTACCAGCAGCAGAGAGCCTGGCGGCACCAACAGTTGAGAAATTAAAAAGTGCAGTTTCAGGTAGAGAAGCATTGCTTGATAGACTGCCAGATCCAACGTTACGCCAGGAAGTAGGACCGCTTCAATATAAAAAAACAGATATCGCCACCCGTACCAACTTTAATGAACTTGCGTTTTTCTACCCGCAACTGTTAACGGATGCCAAAGGTGAAATCATAATCGAATTTACCATACCGCAAAGTTTAACCCGCTATAAAATGATGGGCTTTGCGCATACCAAAGATTTAAGAACGGCATCCATAACCAATGAACTGGTTACGCAGAAGCAATTGGCCATTGCAATCAATGCACCACGTTTTTTCCGCGAAGGTGATACCATTTTATTAAGTGCCAAACTCAATAACCTGGCAGGTAAAAAACTTACAGGTAACGCCAGTTTAGCACTTACCGATGCCTTAACAGGAAAATCAATCAGGATTTTTGGCGCAGACGATCAGCCGGAAAAAACTTTTGAAGTGGATGATGCGGGCAATACCGTTATAAAATGGACCTTAATTATCCCATCGGGCATTAGCGCCATTACCTATAAAGTTTTGGCTCAAAGTGGTAAATTTAGCGATGGCGAAGAAAATACTGTTCCGGTGTTAGCTAATGCCATGTTGATAACTGAAAGCATGCCGATAAATGTTCGGGGCAACACCACTAAAACTTTCGATTTCGAAAAACTCGAAAAATCCGGCAGTTCTAAAACCATGCGCAACCAAGGCCTGACTTTCGAGTTTACCTCAAACCCCGTTTGGTATGCTGTACAGGCCTTGCCCTATCTGATGGAATATCCTTATGAGTGCGCTGAGCAGACTTTTAGCCGCTTTTATGCCAATAGCTTTGCAACGGGAATCATGAATTCATCTCCAAAAATCAAAACGGTTTTTGAGCAATGGAAAAATACCAATAATGGCGAAGCATTGTTATCCAACCTGGAGAAAAATCAGGAACTAAAATCGATTTTACTGGAAGAAACGCCTTGGGTACGCAATGCAGATCATGAAACCGAACGTAAAAAACGTTTGGCAACACTTTTCGACTTAAACAGAATGACCTATGAATTAAAAAGCAATTTTGAGAAGTTAGAAAAAATGCAGTTTAACAACGGCGCTTTCCCATGGTTTAGTGGCATGCGTGAAGACCGGTATATTACCCAGCACATTGTTTTGGGTATGGGCCAGTTAAAAAAACTGAAAATGGTTGATGAAAAGGCCTATCCGAAATTTAATACCATACTCAATAAAGCAATTGTTTACCTTGATGCGGCATTGGTAAGGGATTATAAAGATGAAATGAAAGGGAAACGCATGGCTTATTTGCCACTGCATTACCTGTTTGCCAGAAGTTATACCAATCAAAAAAATACCAATGCTGACTTCGTTAAAGCCAAAGATTTTTACCTTAAAAAGCTGGCATCCGGATGGAAAACTTTCGATACCTATCAGCTGGCGCAAACGGCATTGGTGCTCAATAGAAATGGCAATACTGCAGAAGCAAAAAAAATCATTACGCTGTTAAGCCAAACCGCCCAACAAAATGACGAACTGGGAATGTACTGGGCTACCAACAAAGCAGGATGGTGGTGGTACCAAAGTCCGGTTGAAACACAGGCTTTATTGATTGAAGCCTTTGATGAAGTGGCTAACGATGTCAGAGCGGTTGAGGAAATGAAAATCTGGTTGCTCAAAAACAAACAAACCAACGATTGGAAAACTACAAAAGCTACTACAGCAGCCTGTTATGCTTTGTTAATGAGGGGTACCGATTTATTAACCGAAAGTAACGAACCAGAAATTACCATTGATGGCCGGAAATTAGCAGAGCTGCAACAGCCCAATGCGGCAAAAGAGGCTGGTACCGGTTATCAGAAAATAAGCATTGCTGGAGCAGATGTTAAACCCGGAATGGGGAGGGTAGAAGTTAAAAACAATAACAAAACCATAGGCTGGGGCGCATTATACTGGCAGTATTTTGAGCAATTGGATAAAATCACACCTGCAAATACTGGCATTAAAATCAAAAAACAGTTATTTATTCAAAAAACCAGTGATAAAGGTGATGTGCTAACACCGCTTACTGGTAGCAGTGTTTTAACACCAGGCGATTTACTGAAAGTACGGATAGAAATTTATTGCGACAGGGATATGGAATACCTCCATTTAAAAGATATGCGTTCATCAGGTTTCGAACCTGTAAATGTAATTTCCAGGTATAAGTATCAGGATGGATTGGGTTATTATGAGAGTACAAAAGATGCTTCAACCAATTTCTTCATCAGTTATATGCCAAAAGGAACCTATGTGTTCGAATATCCGTTAAGGGTAACCCATGCAGGAAGTTTTTCAAACGGGATTACCAGTTTGCAGAGCATGTATGCACCTGAGTTTACCACACATTCTGTAGGAATTAGGGTGAATGTAAAATAATTGGCTCGCAAACCTCGCCGGTTTTTAAAACCTGTAAAGTTTAGATTGCATCAGGTAAGTTGAATGCCGCCATAAGTGGCCCCGATGGGAATAATTTTATCACCTATCCAAATTTGGCTGCGGTCAAATTTGGATACTTTGTTTTTAGCGACAATAAATGCCCGGTGACAGCGGATAAAATCTGTCTTTGGCAGCAGTTCGGCGAGGTCGTTGATGGTAATACGGGAACTCAGCAATTTGTCTTTTAATTGGATCTTTGTATAATTTCCGGAGGCTTCCACATAAAGGATATCATCTAATTCAACCTTTACCTGTTCATAACCATCTTTTATAAAAATGTATTCCGTTTTTGCTTCCTGTTTCTGGCCACGCAGGTTGAAGAGCTCGTGGGCCTTATTGCAGGCTTTTAAAAAACGCGAAAGTGAAAAAGGTTTTAACAAATAATCAACAGCATCCAGTTCAAAACTTTGCACCGCATGTTCCGTATAGGCCGTGGTGAAAATAACCATCGGTGCTTTACTTAAACTCTTTAAAAAATCAATGCCGCTGATGTCGGGCATTTTAATGTCCAAAAAAATCAGGTCAACCTTATTATGTTGAAGATAACTGATGGCGGCAAAGGCATCGGTAAAGGTTTGAACCAATTCTACAAACGGAACTTTCGAAGCATGCGATTTTATAATATCCAGCGCAATCGGTTCATCATCTATAGCAATGGCAATCATATTTGTTTCTGTTTTTAATCTCTTTTGTTTTGCTAAGGAAGGAAGCGTTTCCAAGGTAACATTCAATCGTCATCTCGACTGAAGTGAAACGCAATGGAGAGATCTGCTGATATATAGATTTCTCGGCTTTGTTGCACTGCGCTCGAAATGACGACATCCTGGGGCCAATAATAGGGATTTTTACAAACAAATTTCGGGATTAACCCAATTTTCACTTCAATTTTTGTTTCCGATAAACTTACTGCCTTAATCCAACTGTAAAGTCAAGTGAACAAAAAATTCGTTGGCACTTTCACGGATAATCAGTTCATGTTTTCCATAATAAAGTAATGATAACCGTTGTTTTACATTTTCTAAACCTATACCACTTTTTAATTTTTCAGGATCGTTATCGGCTTTGATATAAATACTGTTGCTAACATCAAAATATAAAGTCTTTTCTTTGGTCTGTAAAGTAATTTTAATGTATGATGGCTGTTGCAGACTGATCCCATGTTTAAAGGCATTTTCGATAAACGGGATCAATAACATTGGTGTAATCTGCAAATTGTTCAGCTGTTCTTCAATATGGGCTTCAATCCTGATATCTGCCGAACGCGAGGTGCGGAGTTTTTGTAGATCGATATAGTTGTTCAGGTATTCTACCTCGCGGGTAAGCGAAATTTTATCCTGTGTATTTTCGTGGAGCATAAAACGCATCATATCGCCCAGTTTTTGAATACCCTCGCCGGTTCTTTCTGCATTTTCCTGTAAAGCTGTTCCATAAAGGGTGTTTAAGGCATTGAATAAAAAGTGCGGGTTGATCTGCGATTTTAAGAAATTCAGGTTGGCGTCTGATTTGCCCAACTCCGTTTTCAGCATCTGTATTTCGCTCAGTTTTTCAAACTTGTGTTTGTAGATATACCAAGCTAATGGCGTGGTGATGCAGATTAAACATATGGCATTCAAAATCAGTGTAATGGGAACAATTTCCCTGTTATGCATAAAAGGTATAAGTATAATCAGAAGCAGCAGCGAAATGATAATGGTTAAACCTACATTTCCCCAAAAATACCTGCCAAAACCTTTAAAATTCTTCCGCAGATTTGGAATGATGTAATAAATGGCACAAAAAGCAAAGAAAATATTTACAGGAGGTACAAGTAGCCAAATAATTAATATTTCATAATCGATCTTTAAGGAGAGTACTGCCGCAAATACCATCAAGGAAATCAACCAGATTTTTGTGGTGGTAAAAACTTCAGGTATAATGTTGTTATTGTTTTGCTTTAACAGCGGAATTCTTTTGAGCAGTTCAATTCCACGCTCGTTAAAATAAGCGTAAGTATTAAAAAGCAGGTAAAGAAAAAAGATATAGGTAAAAGCCTCGCCAAAAAACATATCATAAGCTTTATCTAAATTATCATATTCAACTATTCTGTAAGCCTGCGAATAAGTATTGGTAACCATCCAGGCAATAATAGAAAAGATGGTAACAGCAACCGTAATAATCAGGTTCATGGCGATGTGCTGTTTTCTTGCCAATTGGGGCATCGAAACAAAATTGAAAAGCAAAAAGCTAAAGTAAAGGATACTGATTTTGAAGATCTCGGGCAGAAAGAAATTTTGCATTACGCTATAATCAAGCGAATGTTGCGAAAAATGATAAGCGCTGCCACCACCGTAAGTTGTCTGCGTGCAGATACTGATCAGTGCAAAAATAAATAAGGTAGTTGAAATCCAAAACTCAAGCTGATTGATGTTTTTGGTGGTATAGGGTTTACCAGAAATAATTTCCATTTTTTTTAGTTTACAGTACAATTTTACAAAGAGAATCGGCTGTAATATTTAAAATGTGATGGATAAGGCAAAAAATGTGACGAATGAACAGGAATTACAGGGTTTTAAGATGAGATGATAATTCCATCAGCCGTATTATATTAACCTCATTTGACCATTAAGGTTTAACATTAGTTCTTAAGCTGTTTGGCATTGGTTATTACGAATAGATCATTGGGTATATTCCGTTACATTTTCCATTTTTTACTATCTTTGAAAAGGATTGTTGGGTTATTTCCCATCATCTATTGTACAATTTCCATTTATCATACATTCATTTATCAATATGACCGTTTACGGAATTCCAAATTGCAACACAGTTAAAAAATCGCTCGATTGGTTAAAAGACCATCATATTGATTTTGAATTTCACGATTTTAAGAAAAAGGGCGTAACTGAAGAGAAGCTGAACGAATGGTGCAATACTTTTGGCTGGGAAACCGTGCTGAACAGAAAGGGATTAACGTGGAAAAAACTGACTAAAGAGGAACAGTCCAAAATTGATAATCAAGCCCTGGCTGTGGCTTACTTAAAAGAGAATACAAGCGCCATCAAACGACCGGTTATTGAGCAAAATAACAAAGCAATATTAATTGGATTTGATGATGAAAATTATTTAAAAACACTAACCTAATTCATTTGTTCTAATGTTAAAGTTTGTTAAAAGCAGATTTTAAACGTCGAACTAATTTACTTTTGAGTATGTACAGACTGATCATTTTTCTATTGCTTGTCCTGCCTATAGGCGTCTTTGCTCAAACGGTAACTACAGGTACGGTTTTCGATTTTACGAAAAAAACACTTTCCATTCCGGGTGTTTCGGTGAGGAACCTGAACAGTAAAAAGTCGACCACTACAAACAAAGATGGTAAATATACCATTGCTGCAAATATTGGCGACCTTATTGAGTTTTCGGCGGTAGGTTATCATACCGATACTTTATATTTGACGAACCTCTTAAACCGTACCATATACCTTCCGGTTAAAACAAACAATTTAAATGATGTTGAGGTAAGTGCGATAAGGATGAACAGTAAGATTACCGATGCAAAAGATCCTTTGGCAGAAAAGTATACGTTACTCAGTACAGGCGGTAATTTAAACCGTAAGCGTATGACCGACAAAGTTGGGGGCTTGGGCCTGAACCTGGGTTATGGCAAATACAAAAGGCAACAGCGTAAAGAGGCTGATTTGGAAGAAAAGGAAATGTACCAGCAGGAAATCGATGAAAATTTTACGCCCAAAGCCATTACCGATCTGACCAAACTGGAAGGCGAAGAACTTAAAAACTTTATGATTATTTACAGGCCATCCATAGAAGCTGTAAAAGGAGAAAGGCCTTTCCGTTATGCTTTTTACATCTCGCGTGCCTTTGTGGCATGGAAAAAATTAAGTCCGCAGGAAAGAAAGCTTCAGGATCTGCCAAAATTAAAGGTTAATTAAGCGGATAAAATTCTCACTTAACTAAAATTGTAGCCACTATTGGTAACATTATAACCACAAATAAAACTGTATGTGGTTATTTTCTATATTTACCGCAATATAACAACCTTATTATTATCATGAAATTGACTAAACTGATTAATTTTGGTTTGGTTTGTTGTGTTGTTGCTTTTTCGGCATCTGCTCAACAGGCTACATCCCCTACACCAGCGACCAATTATAACCCTGCTGAAGCATTTGGTCCGTTATTTTACACCCAGAACGGAAACGAATTCCGTTCGGCAATTGGCGCACCCGGGCCAAAATACTGGCAAAACCGTGTAGATTATAATATTACTGCCACCCTTGACGATGCCAGGAATATGGTTTCGGGAACAGTTACCATTACCTACAAAAACAATAGTCCCGATAAGTTACCCTACTTATGGTTACAACTGGATCAGAATACCTTTAAAGAAACTTCAAGAGGTTATGCCATTACCCCTTCACGCAGTCGTTATGGTGCGCAGGGTGAAAAATTTGATGGTGGATATAAAATCCAGAACATTAGTGTCGCGCAAAAAGCAGGTGCTGTAAAGTTTACTTCTTTGGTAGAAGATACCCGTATGCAGATTCGCTTAGATCAACCATTGGCGGCTAATGGAGATATAATAACCATTAAAATGGATTACTCGTACATTGTGCCAAAAGAAGGATCGGACAGAACAGGGCATTTGACCACTAAAAACGGCGAAATCTTTGCCATTGCACAGTGGTTCCCTCGTATGTGCGTTTACGATGATGTAATTGGTTGGAATACACTGCCTTATTGGGGTGGTGGAGAGTTTTATTGCGAATATGGCGACATCAATTATGCCATTACTGCACCTGCAAGCCATATTGTAATGGGCTCAGGCGAATTATTAAACCCTACAGAAGTATTTACCGCAGAGCAGTTAAAAAGATGGAACGAGGCTAAACAGAGCGATGCTACCGTACATATTCGTACAGAGGCAGAAGTAACCGATCCAAAATCACGTCCGGCAAAAGATAAATTAACGTGGAGATTTAAAATTACCAATGCCCGCGATGCCGCCTGGGCTTCATCCAAAGCATTTGTATTGGATGCAGCGCGGTATAAGCTTCCAAGTGGTAAAACAGGGTTAGCCGTTTCTGCTCAGCCGGTAGAAAGTAACGGGCTTGATTCTTACGGCCGTGGTGTAGAATATGTAAAATCTACCATCGAGCATTATTCATCAAAATGGTTCGAGTATCCTTACCCGATGGCTGTAAATGTGGCAACCAATATTGGAGGTATGGAATATCCCGGTATTGTTTTCTGTGGCTGGAAGGCTAAAAAAGCCGGCGCGTGGGGAGTAATCGATCATGAATTTGGTCACACCTGGTTCCCTATGATTGTGGGCTCCAACGAACGTAAATATGGTTGGATGGATGAAGGTTTTAATACTTTCATTAATGGAATCTCGAAGAAAAACTTTAATAATGGCGAATATGCTGGTCAGCCGGCCGATTTACATAGAATCGGTAAAAATATTATTGGCAATCCGGTTTACGAAAACATCATGCTGATGCCTGATGGTATGACTGAAAGAAACATCGGTAATAATTTATACAGCAAACCAGGCTGGGGGCTGGATATTTTAAGAAACCAGATTTTAGGTGAAGACCGTTTTGATTATGCTTTTCGTCAGTACATTAAAAACTGGGCATTTAAACACCCAACACCGTTTGATTTCTTTCGTTCGATGGAAAACGGGGCTGGCGAAGATTTAGCCTGGTTTTGGAGAAGCTGGTGGTTAAATAACTGGAAAATGGACCAGGGTATTGCTGCAGTTGACCAGGTAAAGAAAGACGATAAACTGGTAGGTTACACCATTAGAGTAGTTAACCTGGAAAGAATGCCGATGCCGATTATCCTCCAGATCAAAACCAAAAGCGGAAAAACCGATGTTGTAAAGGTTCCGGTTGATGTTTGGATGAAAAACACCAGCTGGCTGGTGCGTTACCCAACAACAGAAGAAATTGAATCAGTTACTTTAGATCCGGGTAAAGTATTGCCGGATTCGAACCCTGATAACGATACCTGGACAGCTACAGGTAGCTAAGTTCGGATTAATAATTAGAAGCCTCCTGATTTTAAAAGATCAGGAGGTTTTTTATTGCAAACTACCGACGCTTTATTGTAGGCTATAAGATAATTTAGCGCTCAAAATTTACAGATATGGAAAAACCGGTTTTAGAAATTACTAATCCTGATGGTATATATGACCCTCGTGCACATGGCTATTCTCACGTGGCTTCAGTTTCGGCCCAAAGTCAACTGGTATTTGTTGCCGGCCAGGGCGGTAGCAGAACAGATGGCATTTTAAGTGATGACTTTGGTACACAGGTAAGCATTGTTTTCGAAAATATTGCCTTGGCGTTAAAAAGCAAAAATTTAACCATGGCCAACATTGCTAAACTCACTACTTTGGTGGTAGATTATGATGAAGCCAAGCATAAGATCCTGATCGAAGAATCCAACAAAATATGGCCTGACCAAAAATTTCCGGTAAATACGCTTATCCCGGTACAAAAATTGGCTTTAAATGGCATGCTGATCGAAATTGACGCTACGGCTGTGGGTTAACTTATCAATCCGCTTAGCATTATTGTTAAATTGGTATTGTTTTGGAAATGAAGGATTCTGTGCTCTTGGCGGTTTTTAGTCCCGCTTTCCGTTCAAGTCCTCGCTGTGTGGACTGCCCCCAAAAAGTTGGACACTTTAATAGGAGCATTTTATGAGCAGAAAAATTAAGTATAGTCTGGAATTTAAACTGGCTATCATCGGTCAGGTCTTAAGTAGAGAGAAATCTTTGGTTT